>NZ_QEZH01000013.1:0-342117 GCF_003993515.1 Xanthomonas sp. BRIP62415 | reverse complement strand
CCGCAAGGCCCCGGCACGCTACGCGCCCCCCGCCGCGCCCGCCGCCCGCGCCAATGCACCGTCAGCTACACCCATTACCCCGGCGCCCACGACCATGCCGGCGACCAGCACGTGCCCCACGTCCGCCTCAGCGGCCTATGGCTGGAACAACTGGGCTTTGCCATCGGCACCAAGCTGCGCATCACCGCCAGCGAAGGGCAGCTGTTGATGGAGGTGCTACCGCCGGTGGAGGTGCCGGCCAAGGCGCGCAGCGTGCGGCGATGATGGTGCGGGTGACAGAGACCTGCGATTGACCTCAGTGCCGCATGCCACTAGCGTCGCAGCGACATCAGCGCACTCCGGACGCTTCATGATCGCGCGCCCCCTCTACGCCTTGCTCGCCACCCTGGCTCTGGGAGCTTGCGCCCACGCGGCGGGCGGCGCAGCTCCGGCAACCGTCACGGAGACATCCGCCCTGAGTTCATCCAGCCCTGCCACTGTGCCGCCTGACAAGCCCACTGCGGAGGGTTTGCTTGGCCACCTGCTTGCGTTGATCAAAGACAGCCAGACCATTTCCGACTTCACTCCCGAGCGTCTGAAGTCGGCAATGGGGCAGGTCGTTCAATTCGTAAAAGACGATGAACGCCTATACCGTGCTTTTGGCCGGCTCACCAAAGAGTGGAGCTACGGCTTTGGTGTTGATGAAACCAAACTCGATGGACGCTGGTTTGAATTCCGTTTCGATCGCAATGTGGCTGGCGCATCGCCCCTGATGACCGAGATCTGCGGCCTGGACTTCGACCGCTTTACCCAGCAGCTTGAGCTAATGGGATTTGCGCGTGAGCGCAACATCGTCGAGGACGGCCGCTGGATGAGTGATTTCTTTAGCCGCCCAGGGATGCGTGTAGAGGTCTTCCCACGAGGCGAGGCTGCGGAACCGCAAGCGTTGGTAGCGCACAAATGCGTCGAATGGGTCTACATCCGTTAAGTCCAGGGAGCGGACATGTCACTCAGTCCTGATGCTTTGAGAGTTTTGAATGATTTCGGCAATGAGCCTGGAGTTACCAAGTGTCACATCGACCAACTGCCAGAAGCCTTGCAATTGACCTCGGCGCCCGATGCCACTAGCGTCACAGCCACACCAGCGCACAACGGACGCTTCATGATCGCGCGCCCCCTCTACGCCTTGCTCTCCACCTTCGCCCTGGGCGCATGCGCCCACACGGCGGCCACCCCAGCCCCGGCAACCGTCACGGAGACATCTGCCATGCGTTCCTCATCCGAATCCGCAGTCACTCCCACTGGCAGCGAACCCAGCGGGCCAATACGAACGGCAGAGGATGCGCTCACCCGCATGCTTGCGTTGATTCAAGCTATTGACGGACTGGACGATCTGACACCTGACTACCTGCAGTCAAAAATGGGGGTGTCGGTGACGCGTGCTGCGTCAGATCCTAAGCGCTACGGCGCCAGTGCTCCGCTTACCAGTGAGTGGGGTTACAGCTTTGGCATGGACCAGACGCCTACTGCGGGGCGTTGGTTCGAGTTCACCTTTGTTCCGGCGCAGGCGGGTTCTTCACCGCCCATGACGGAGATCTGCAAGATCGATTTCGATACGTTTACCAAGAAACTGGAAGACATCGGATTTGTACGTCAACGCAACATGGTGGAAGACGGGCGATGGATGAGTGACTTCTTCAGCCGCCCAGGCATGCGCGTGGAAGTGTTTCCACGAGGCGAGGCCGATGCACCGCAGGAGCGGGTGGAGCACCACTGCGTCGAATGGATCTACATCCGTTAATCCAAGGAAAGGTCATGCCATTGAGTCCACAGGCGCAAGCTATTGTTGATGAATTTGGGCGCCAACCAGGCGTCGCCCCCGAACATGTCACCAATTTGCAGGGTGTACTTGCCGCATCGCCCGTGTTGCTTGACCAATTCAATGATGCGGTTGCCAAGCAGCGCGTACTCAGTCTAAAGCCGCTGACTGATCCGAATGCAGGCGGAACGTTCACGCCAGGTGAGCATTCCATCCGGCTACCGCTGTCCAGGCTTTCCAATGGGCCTGGCGGAAAGTTGCTTGATTCCGGCGACATGACGTTTGTGCTAGGGCATGAACTGCAGCACGCCATGTACAGCCCAACCGCAGCTGCTTCCCGTAAGGCGTTCGAAACCGCTGCGGTGCAGATAGCCAAGACCACGCACGATTATTCGGACGCAGCGGAGAAGGTTTTATCAAGCAACCGTGTAGATGAAGCAAGCGCAGAAATTGCAGGCTGGAATGCAACCGTCAGCAGGGTAAAGCAGGCAAAGCCGGATGCCTCACTGGAGGATATCTTTCGGGAAGCACCGGGTCGTATGCACGACTTCATTGATCGAACTGGTGGAATGCCGCAATTCAATTACGCGCTCAAGTCCAACCTTACCTTGAACGCAGATATGACGATGCCCGTCACTCCTGCCAACGTCGAGGCAATGGGGGCAAACTTCTTCGACAAGGACGCCAAGAGCACTCGCATCGGCTATACGGGTCAGTCCGACTACGCCAATCACTACGGCCCGTGGGTAGTTGGAACAGCCGCCATCTACGAGCGCCACTACAACAAGCAAAAGCCCGGAGAGCCAGAACAGCCGATGATTCTGGATATGCGACGTCTGGGATTGAAAGAAGAAATACTCGAGCGCAATGGTATTGATCTGGGCAGTAATACGCGCCCGATGCCTTACCTGGATAGCAGCACCCAGCCCCCGACGCCGGGCTTGTTCCAGCACAGCAAGAACACGCATCTGCATGTCTCGCCGATCTCTGCACAAGAGCTGGAGCAGGAGCTCCGTGCACGTGAATCCCCATCGCAAGGGACGTCACTTCACCTTCTTCCGTCAGACCCAGGCCATGCGGATCACCCGCTATACCAGCAGATCAGAGGCGGGGTGCAAAAGCTCGATAGCGCACATGGCAGGCAGTGGGATGCATCGAGCGAGCGCATGACAGCCAGCCTGCTTGCGCTGGCAAAAGAAGAAGGGTTGTCGCGGGTGGATCATGTGGTGCTCAACAACCCAACGGCTCAGCTGGCGGGCGGCGAGAAGGTCTTCGTCGTTCAAGGCGCCCTCAACGACCCGGCTCACCAGCGTGCCCATATGTCGACCATGGACGCCGTGCAGACACCGGAGACCCAGTCGTTCGATCGCCTGCAGGCAATCAACCAGATTCAGGCCCAGGCGCGCGAACAGCAGCAGGCGCTGGAGCAGTCCCAGCAAGCGGTCAGCCAGGCTGGTCCGTCGATGACGCGCTGAGTGTTTCGCAACGAGATAACGAGATCTAAATAACGGTTCCAGGTTCACTTCCACGGCAGCCTGGCCGTCGCCCACTTCAAAAGAACGGGTTCAGATTCACTTAAGGAAGTCAACCTGACCCCGAGGTTTGGACCCGTTATTCGACAAATAGCTGCCATTGTTGAATGGCCGGGATCGGTGAAATGCGGAAAGGCTGGTTTCGAAGCAGCTAAAGCGATTCCCGCCGCTTAGCCGTATCACCAAACCGGCGAGAGATTTCTGTATTGCGAGGTGGCGACACCATACAACGTCGCGTATGCGGACAGGAAGCATCCGTCCGAATAGGGTGATACCCTCTGCATGGCTCAAACGCTGATGTTGGAGTGAGGAGTGAAAATGGTCGCCTCAATTAAACGCCGCACTGTTTTGGCTGCGGCATTATCCATGGCCCTGCCGATGCGTAGCTTTGCCAAACCCGGAATTGAAGCTGATAGCGTGTCCTCGGCCCTTCGCCGTCGCGTAGCCGAGGAAAAGCAGGGCACCGGGGCCGTATTGGGGGTGGTACGCGCAGGCGAATTGAAGACCTTCCACTACGGAACGGTTGGACTAGGTAAACTCCAACAGCCGAATGATCGGTCAATATTTCAGATCGCCTCGCTAACCAAGATATTCACGGCACTATTACTTGCTGACTGCGTTCAACGCGGTGAAGTGAATCTCGTCGATCCACTATCAATGTACATTGCAGCTCCTCCCGCCACCTTTGACGGGAATGAAATCACGCTTCTCGATTTAGCCACTCATACGAGTGGGCTACCACTTCGGCCATCCAGTCGCACCGGCCTCAGTCAAGGCAACCCCTATGCCGGCTACACCGAGAGCGATCTTTGTGCTGATTTAGGTCGTGTCCATCTCACGCGCTTACCGGGGTCGAGTTTTGAATACTCGAATTTTGATTACGCGTTATTGGGTTACGCGTTGTCACAGCGCCTTGGCAAAACGTATGCTGACCTCTTGCGAGCTCGCATTCTTGAACCGCTTCGTATGGACGAGACTACGCTTACTCTATCAACGGCGATGCAGCACCGGGAAATTTGGGGTTACGATGCGGACTTCCACTCGGCTCAACCCTGGGAATTTGGTGCGCTTGCGCCGGCAGGCGGCCTTTTTTCGACGGTGAAGGACCTGTCGAAATTCATGACACTTTGGACAAACAAAGAAAGCGGTCCCCTCTCGCGGGCGGCTTCAATGATGCTGACCGCAGATAGGCCCGGCGATAACACCGATACCAGAATGGGTATCGGCTGGCGGAAGGTCCACCCGGATGGCCAGAGCATAGCTTGGAGCAATGGAAATGGCGGCGGCGTTCGTAGCTTCATGGGCTTCAACGCCGACACGCGCGTCGCCGCGATCGCGTTTATCAACAAAACATCGGGTTTTGGAGTTGACGATATCGCGCTTGGGATGCTTGCACCAGCTGGCTCGCATGTTCCCCCGTTTTTCTAAAACCCGGGCTGGTTTAAGATGCTTAAATATTAGCTGTAAATAACGGTTCCAGGTTCACTTCCACGGCAGCCTGGCCGTCGCCAAACCATCGCGCCCATGCCTGCGCGCGTAACGGCGTAGATCGGCAGCCATGCTGGTAGTAAAAACGACAACGGCCGCAGTACGCGGCCGTTGTCGTTAGATCAGGCAGACCAGGATCGTCTTGACGATCCCGATTCCCGATTCCCGATTCTCCCAATCCCGAATCCCGAATCCCCAACTTCAATGATCGCTGGAACGCAATCCATCCACATCCAGGATCAGCGCCATGCGGCCATCGCCGATCAGGGTGGCGCCGGCGTAGCCGGGCAGGCCGCGTAATGCGCGGGGCAGGGGCTTGATCACCACTTCCTCGCGGCCGCGGACCTGGTCCACCACCAGGCCGAAACGGGTTTCGCCGGCCTGCAGCAGCACCACGGTCAGCAGCGGCGGCTGTTCGGCAGGTACGCCCAACCAGCGGCGCAGGTCGATCAGCGGCAAGGTGTGCGAGCGGCGGTCCAGCACGGCGCGGCCGTCGAACCAGCCCAGCGAGGTCTGCGGGGCATGCAGCACCTCGACCACGCGCGCCAGCGGCAAGGCATAGACCGCTTCGCCAGCCTGCACCAGCAGGGTCGGCAGGATCGCCAGCGTCAGCGGCACGCGGATCATGAAGCGGCTGCCGCGGCCCAGTTCGGACTGGATCTGGATCTGCCCGCTGAGTTCGCGGATGCGCGATTGCACCACGTCCATGCCCACGCCACGACCGGAGATGTCGGTGACTTCGGCCTTGGTCGAAAAGCCCGGCATGAAGATCAGGTGCAGGCACTCGTCGGTGCTCAGGCGGGCGGCGGCCTCGGCGTCGATCAGGCCCTTGTTGCGGGCGATTTCGCGCAGGCGCTCGGGATCGATGCCGGCGCCGTCGTCCTGGATCTCGATGCTGACGTAGTCGCCTTCCTGCTGCGCGGACAGGCGCACATGGCCGCTGCGCGGCTTGCCGGTGGCTTCGCGCAGGGCCGGCGATTCGATGCCGTGGTCGATCGCATTGCGCACCAAGTGCACCAGCGGGTCGGCCAGGGCCTCGACCAGGTTGCGGTCCAGTTCCGTCTCGGCGCCGATCAGTTCCAGCTCCACTTCCTTGGACAGGGTGCGCGCGACATCGCGGGCCACCTTGGGAAAGCGCGAGAACACCTTGCTCACCGGCTGCATGCGGGTACGCATCACTGCGGTCTGCAGGCGCGCGGTGGCGATATCCAGCGTGCTGACGGCGCGGTCGAGTTCCTCGTCGCGCAGGCGGGTGCGCAGGGTCTTGAGGCGATTGCGCGACAGCACCAGTTCGCCGATCAGGTTGACGATGGCATCCAGGCGCTTGGTGTCCACGCGCACGGTCTGCTCGGCGTCGGCTCCCTTGGCCGCCGCCTTGGGCGCGGCCTTGGCGCCGGGCGCAGCGGCGCCATGTGCGTCGTCGGGTGCGGGCGCTGCGGCGGCGGCCTTGGGCGCGGCCTTGACCGCCGGCGGGCCGCTCTTGGCATCGAACTGCGCAATCAGCGAGGCCGGTGCATGCGGCACGGCTTCGCCCGAGCCCATTGCATCCAGCATGGCCTGCAGATAGTCCAGCGACTGCTGCGCGGCATCGAAGTGATGCGCCTGCAACACCGCCTGGCCGGAGCGCGCCATGCCCAGGGTTTCCTCGGCGGCGTGGCAGAGCTCGACCATGGGCTTGATCGCCAGAAAGCCGGCGCCGCCCTTGAGCGTGTGGAAGCCGCGGAAGACCGCGTTCAGCTGGTCGGCTTCGTCAGGTGCCTGTTCCAGCGACACCAGCTGTTCGCCGAGGCGATCCAGGATTTCCTGGGCCTCGACGATGAAATCGGCAGCAATATCGTCTGGAACAGCACTCATGGTTACAGCCCCAATCCGGACAGCAGGTCATCGGCGTCGTCCTGCGACACCGCGTGACGGTCCAGGCCCTTGACTGCAGGACCGGCAAGACCGCCGTCGTCTTTCTTCGGCTCTGGATTCTTCGGCGGCAGGCCGAGTGCACCGAAGCCCTCGTGCACGCGCCGCACGATGCCGGCCACGCGACGGATGATCTGCCCGCTCAGGTCCTGGTAGCTCTGCGCCAGTGACAGCTCGGTCAGGTTGTGGCGCATCTTGTCCATCAGCGCGCCCTGGTCCTGATTGAGTCCACCGTCGCGTAGCTGGTTGGCCAGCTCGCGGCATTCCTCGACCAGATCCAGCGTGCGATGGCTGGCCTTCTCGGTCATCTCCACCACGTGGTCCAGGCGCGAACACGCATCGTCCAGCTCGCCGGCTTCCTCGGGCACGGTGGGCAACTCGCCCAGCGCCTGGCCGAGTTCGCGCGCAAGCCGGCTCAGGCCCTGCATCATCGGGCGCGTGCGCAGGGCGGCGAGGTGGTCGACCTCGCGCTTCCACGCAGCTTCGTCACCGCTTTCCAGTGCATCGAGCGCGCCCTGCAGGCGGTCGATCAACGCGGCGCGTTCGGCATTGGTGTCCACGGTGGCGTTCATCAGGCGGTCGCCGCCAGACGTTCGAACACCTTGCCCAGCTTCTCTTCCAGCGTCTGCGCGGTGAACGGCTTGATGATGTAGCCGTTCACGCCGCACTGGGCCGCTTCGATGATCTGCTCGCGCTTGGCTTCGGCGGTCACCATCATCACCGGCAGGTGCTTGAGCTTGGCGTCGGCGCGGATGTTGCGCAGCAGGTCGATGCCGGTCATGCCGGGCATGTTCCAGTCGGTGACCACGAAATCGAACGGGCCGGCCCGCAACGCTGCCAATGCGCTGTTGCCGTCTTCGGCCTCTGCGGTATTGGTGAAGCCAAGATCGCCCAACAGATTCTTGACGATGCGCCGCATCGTCGAGAAGTCGTCCACGATCAAAATCCGCATGTTCTTGTTCACATCAAGCTCCTAACACTAAAAAATACGCGAAAAAATCATTCGTCAATTTCGACACCGGCATCGGCCAGTTCGAAGACCTTGAGGCGGCCGCGCAGACGCACCACCGCCTGGCCATGGATCTGGCACACGCGCGATTCGCTGACACCGAGCACGGCGCCGATTTCTTTCAGGTTCAATTCCTGTTCGTAGTACAGCGACAGCACCAGCTGCTCGCGCTCGGGCAACTGGCCGATGGCCTTGCCCAGCTCGCGGCCGAACTCGCCGCGCTCCATCATCTGCTGCGGATTGGGGCCACCCTTGGCGGTGGTGTCCAGCTCGCCGTGATCCTCGATCCGCGACTCCAGGCTCAGCACCTGGCCGCGGGCGGCATCTTCCATCAGACGCAGGTAGTCCGGCAGCGGCATCTCCATCGCGGCGGCCACCTCGGTGGCGGCGGCGGCGCGGCCGGTGTGCTGCTCGATCTTGCGCACGGCCGCGGCGGCATCGCGTGCGCGGCGGTGCACCGAGCGTGGCACCCAGTCGCCGCGCCGGATCTCGTCGATCATCGAGCCGCGGATGCGGATCGAGGCGTAGGTCTCGAACGAGGCGCCCTGCTCGGAATCGTAACTGCGCGAGGCTTCGATCAGGCCGATCATGCCGGCCTGGATCAGGTCGTCCACTTCCACGCTCGCCGGCAGGCGCGCGGCCAGATGGTGGGCGATGCGGCGCACCAGGTCGGCGTGCTGGGTGACGATGTCGTTGGCGTTGTTGCGCTGCACGGCACGGTACTGCGCGGTGGCCGTGGTTGCGGTAGCGGTGCTCATGCGGCCACTCCCCGTTGGATGATGCGTTCGACGAAGAATTCGACGTTGCCGCGGGACACGGTCGGGGCCTGCCAGCGCGAGGTACGGCGAGCGATTTCTGCAATGGCCTGCGCCGACGGACTGGCGGGGTAGGCCTTGATGACCGGTTGCTGGCGCTGTACCGACAGGCGCAACCAGTCGTCCTGCGGCACGTGGCCGAGGTAGTTCAGCGACACGTCGCCGAGGAATTTTTCGCAGACCCGCGACAGCTTGTCGTACAGCAGGCGGCCTTCGTTGGGGTCGCGCACCATGTTGGCGATGATCTGCAGGCGGTCCACGCCGCGTTCGCGCGAAAGCACCTTGATCAGCGCGTAGGCGTCGGTGATCGAGGCCGGCTCGTCGCAGACCACCACCACGGTGTCCTGGGCGGCCTGGCAGAAGGTCAGCACGCTGTCGGTGATGCCGGCGGCGGTGTCGATGACCATCACGTCCAGGTCGCGCTCCAGTTCGGAGAACACGTTGACCAGGCCGATGTGCTGGGCCGGGGCCAGTTCGGCCATGTGGCGGCGACCGGAGGCGGCCGGGACCACCAGCACGCCGCCGGGGCCTTCGATGATCACCTCGTCCAGCGTGCAGCGGCCGGCGATCAGGTCGGCCAGGGTGTACTTGGGCGACAGGCCCAGCACCACGTCCAGATTGGCCAGGCCCAGGTCGGCGTCCAGCAGCAGGGTGCGCTTGCCCATGTCGGCCAGCGCCACGGCCAGGTTGGCGGAGATGTTGGTTTTGCCCACGCCGCCCTTGCCACCGGTCACGGCAATGGTGCGCACCGGGCCCAAAGGCTCGGGACGGGTCGCCGACAGGGGGAAGGCGTTGGTCAGCTTGGCGTATTCACGCGACTGCATGGTTGTGCTCCGGAGTACAGGGCTTATCGGCAGCGCGCCGCAAATCTTCAAGGCGAAGAACGAGACTGGCGGCATTGGCGCGGTGCAGGTCGTCGGGGACCCGCTGTCCGTCAGTCACCCAGGTGATGGGCATTTGGTGATCGACGACGACCGACAGCGCACTACCGAAGCGGCCGGTCTCGTCAAGTTTGGTCAGCACCACGCCCTGGGGCTTGGCGTGGGCGAAGCGGCGCACGACCTCGTCGAGGTCGGAAAAGTGCGCATTGGCAGGCAGCACCAGCAGCGAGGTGACCTGGTGCGCGGCGCGCAGCCAGTTCAGCTGCGCGGCCAGGGCGCGGTCGCGCTGGCCCATGCCGGCGGTGTCGATCAGCACCAGCTTGTAGTCGCGCAGGCGCTCGAGCAGTTCCAGCAGGCTCTCGGCGCTGTCGGCCTCGTGCACGGCGATGCCGAGCTGACGGCCGTAGCTGTGCAGCTGCTCGCGGCCGCCGACGCGCTGGGTGTCGGTGGTGACCAGGGCCACGTCGCGCGGGGCGTGCTGGGCAGCGAAGCGCTGCGCCAGCTTGGCGATGGTGGTGGTCTTGCCGGCACCGGTCGGGCCGACCAGGGCGATCACGCCGCCGCGTTCCAGCGGGTCGACCGGGGCCACCGGCAGGCGCTTGGACAGCAGGCCCAGCATCAGCCCGCGGCCGCGGTGCAATTCGGTATCGGCCGGGATCTGCAGCGCCACATCGCGGATCAGGCCGGCGTCGAAGCCATAGTCGTCCATCAGCTCCAGGGCCTGCGCACGCACCGGTGAGCCGCGCAGGCGCTCGTCGGTGAGGCGGTTCATCTCGCGCTCGATCATCTGCCGCATCAGCGCCAGCTCGCCGCGCAACTGCTTGAGTTCTTCGTCGTTCTGCGGCGCCGGGACGGCGGCGGCCGGCACCGCGGCCAGCGCCGGCGGGGCGGCCACCAACGGCGGCAACGCGGCCGGCGGCAGGATCTGCGGCAGCGCGTCCAGGTCGAAGTCGGCGTCGTCGGCCAGCGCGTCTTCGTCCTGGTCGTAGCCGGCCTGCACAGGGGCCGCGGCGGCGGCCATGATCGGCGTCGGCGCCTGCACCGGGGCGGCCTGCACGGCGGCGCGCTGCACCGGGGCGGTGGTCAGGAAGTCGGCAAACAGTTGTTCCGGCACCGCCGACAACGCGTGCTCCTGGCGCGGCGCGGCGGACACCGCAACGGCGCGGGCCAGGGCCTGGGCGGCGGGCGAGGGGACGGCGGCGGTACGGACCGGTGCGGCGACCGGGGCCTGACGCGGCACGTTGACCGGCTGGCGCAGCGCCATCGCGGCGATCATGTCTTCGGCGGCGCTGGCAACACGCTGGCGCTGGCTCGTACCGGCATCGGCGGCCGGCGTGAGCGGTGCGTGGACCGGCGCGGCCGCGGCTTGCGGGGCCGGGGCCTGCTGGGCAGGTGCCGACGGGATCGGCGCGGCGGCAACCGCCGGCGTCTCGGAGCGGGCGGTTTCCAGGGCGCGCTGCACGAGTTCTTCGTCGTAGTTGCTGGCAGCGACGATCTCGATGCCTTCGGCGGTACGGCGATTGGACAGGATCACGGCGTCCGGGCCGTGTTCTTCACGCACCATGCGGAATGCGGTGCGCATGTCCGGGGCAACGAAGCGTTTGATTTTCATGCCAAGTGCCTCCAGGAACGGGACCCGCCGGACGCCGGACGGGTGCGCGATGAATGTGGGTGCGTTGCCAGCGTCATGAGGTGCCTGTCCCGTTCGGTTGTTCCAAGTGCTGCTCTCGCCCCGCAGCGGTGACGCTGGCTGCGGTCTCGCCAGAGCTAATGCATGCGGTGTGCCAAAACGCGGTGCCAGGGTTCCGGCGCGGGACCCTGGCCGGTCGGGGTGGGGCGGCGGCTGTCCGTCTGGTCCGGATTGGGGAGTTCAAGTCAATGGATTGATTGACTTTTCTCCGGCCCGGCATGGTGTTGACATTGCCCGTGCGGGCGGATGCGCTGGCGGTGCGGGCGCCGGGACTGCAGTGCCCGGAACGTCTCGACACGGCCGGCGGCGTGCAATCGATTGGATGGCCGGACCGGTGGCGGCTTTCCGACGCCGGGTGTGGCGGTCGGTCTGAACGCGGTGCCGGTCGGCGTGGCGGACGCGCAACGGCCTGACGATTTCGTAGGAGCGCACCCGGGCGCGACGGGGCTGTCCCGGTAACGCCGGTCGCGCCCGGGTGCGCTCCTACAGGGGTGTCCTGGTTTGCGGCATGCCGTCGGCTACCCGGCGCGTCGTAGGAGCGCACCCGGGCGCGATGGGGCTGTCCCGGTAAGGCCCGTCGCGCCCAGGTGCGCTCCTACAGGGGTGTTCTGGTTTGCGACATGCCGTCGGATTGCTCGGCGCGTCGTAGGAGCGCACCCGGGCGCGACGGGGCTGTTCCGGTAACGCCGGTCGCGCCCAGGTGCGCTCCTACAGGAGTGTCCTGGTTTGCGGCGTGCCGTCGGATACCCGGCGCGTCGTAGGAGCGCACCTGGGCGCGACGGGGCTGTCCTGGGAAAGCCCCTCGCGCCCAGGTGCGCTCCTACAGGGGTGTTCTGGTTTGCAGCGTGCCGTCGGATACCCGGCGCGTCGTAGGAGCGCACCTGGGCGCGATGGGGCTGTCCCGGGAAAGCCCCTCGCGCCCGGGTGCGCTCCTACGCCTTAGCTGATTGTGCCGACCAGCTTCAGGCGCTTGTCTTCGGGCACTTCGCTGTAGGCCAGTACCGACAGGCTCGGCACGCTGTGGCGGACCAGGCGGGCCAGCGCGGCGCGGACCTGGCCGGGCACCAGCACCACCGCCGGTTCGTTGCGGGCTTCCTGCTTGCCGACGCAGTCGGCCAGGCTCTGGTGCAGGCGCTCGGCCAGGCCGGGTTCCAGCGCCACGCCGTTGCCGTGGGTGGATTCCTGCAGCACGCGCTCCAGCTGCGGGGCCAGCGTGTAGACCGGCAGCTCGGCCGACATGCCGGCGATCTCCTGCACGATGAAGCGGCCCAGCGAGGTGCGTACTGCGGCGGTGAGCGTGGTCGGGTCCTGGCTGTGCGGGGCGTGTTCGACCAGCGCTTCGACGATCTTGCGCAGCTGGCGCACCGGGATGCGCTCGATCAGCAGGTTCTGCAGCACGCGCACCACCACCGACAGCGGCAGCGCCTTCGGCGTGAGGTCCTCGACCATCTTCGGCGCGGTCTTGGCCAGGGTCGCCAGCAACTGCTGCACTTCCTCGTGGCCGAGCAGTTCCGGGGCGTGTTCGCGGATCAGGTGCGACAGATGGGTGGCGACCACGGTGGCCGGGTCGACCACGGTGTAGCCCATCGATTCGGCATAGGCGCGTTGATGCGGCTGGATCCAGGTGGCATCCAGGCCGAACGCCGGGTCCTTGCCGGGAATGCCGTCGAGCTGGCCGAGCGCACCGCCCGGGTCCAGCGCCAGTTCGCGGTCGGGATAGATCTCAGCGGTGGCCACCGGCACGCCGTGCACCAGCAGCCGATACGCGTTGGCCGACAGCTCCAGGTTGTCGCGGATATGCACCGGCGGCACCAGGAAGCCGATGTCCTGGGTGAGCTTGCGGCGCACGCCCTTGATGCGCGCCATCAGTTCGCCGCCCTGGTTCTTGTCCACCAGCGGAATCAGCCGGTAGCCCACTTCCAGGCCCAGCGGGTCGATCGGGCGCAGCTCGTCCCAGCTCAGCTCGGAGCTGGCCTGGGCGGCGGTGGCCGCCGCGGCGGCCTTGGGGTCGGTGGCCGGGTCGCCGGTCGGCGGGATGACCAGGCTGCGCTTGTACATTTTCCAGGCGATCACGCCCAGGATCAGGCCCAGCGTCAAAAACGCGACGTTGGGCATGCCCGGCACCAGGCCGACCAGGCCCAGGATGGCCGCGGCCACCGCGAGGGCGCGGTGCTGGCCGAACACCTGGCTGATCATGGCGCCGCGCATGTCCTGCGCGCGCGAGGCGCGGGTCACCAGCAGGGCCACCGAGGACGACACCAGCAGGGCCGGCAGCTGTGCCACCAGGCCGTCGCCGATCGACAGCAGGGTGTAGGTGGAGGCGGCATCGACAAAGCTCATGCCGTGCTGGAACATGCCCACCGCCATGCCGCCGATCAGGTTGATGAACAGGATCAGGATGGCGGCGATGGCGTCGCCGCGGATGAACTTGTTGGCACCGTCCATCGCACCGTAGAAGTCGGCTTCCTCGCGGACTTCCTCGCGGCGGGCCTTGGCTTCCTCGCGCGTCAGCAAACCGGCGTTGAGGTCGGCGTCGATGGCCATCTGCTTGCCGGGCATGGCGTCCAGGATGAAGCGGGCGGTCACTTCCGACACGCGCCCGGCACCCTTGGTGATGACCACGAAGTTGATGATGGTCAGGATCGCGAACACCACGATGCCCACGGCGTAGTTGCCGCCGATGACGAACTGGCCGAACGCCTCGATCACCTTGCCGGCCGCGGCATGGCCGTCCTGGCCGTTGATCAGGATCACGCGGCTGGAGGCCACATTCAGCGCCAGCCGCAGCATCGTGGTCATCAACAGCACGATCGGGAAAATGGTGAATTCCAGCGGGCGCTGCACGTACACCACCGCCAGCAGCACCATCAGCGAGATGGCGATGTTGAAGGTGAACAGGGCATCCAGCACCGGTGCGGCCAGCGGCACCATCAGCATGGCCAGCATGGCCATCAGGGCCAGTGGCGCGCCCAGGCCGTTGCGCAGCAACTCCATGATGCGCCGGGCGTTCATCGGGGCGGGTTGGGCGCTCATGCGCTGGCTCCCTTGCCGAACTCATCCACGTCCAGCGACGGCAATTCCGGCATCGGGCCGCCGTTCCAGCCACGCAGCTGGTAGACGTAGGACAGCACCTGGGCCACGACCGAATAGAGTCTCACGGGAATTTCCTTGCCAATTTGCGCTTCTCTATACAAGGCGCGTGCCAAAGGCGGGGCGGTGACGATCGCCACCCGGTGCTGTTCGCAGGCTTCGCGGATGCGGAAGGCCATTTCGTCCACGCCCTTGGCCACCACGATCGGGGCGCGCATCTTGCCGCCTTCGTACTTGAGCGCCACCGCATAGTGGGTCGGATTCATCAGCACCACGTCGGCCTTGGGCACCGCTTCCATCATCTGGCGCTGCGACATCTGCATCTGCATCTGGCGGATGCGGCCCTTGACCTCCGGGCTGCCCTCGCTTTCCTTCATCTCGCGCTTGATCTCTTCGCGGGTCATCTTGAGCTTCCGCAGCCAGTTCCACTTCTGGTACGGGGCGTCGATGGCGGCCAGCAGCACCAGCGCGCCTGCGGTGTAGAACAGCAGGCTCTTGGTGAAGTCCAGGCCGTTGCCCACGGCCTGTTCCAGCGGCTGGTTCACCAGCGAGCGCAGGCCGTGCAGGCCCTTAGAGATGCACAGGCTGGCGGCCAGGCCGACGAACAGCAGCCGCAGCACCGACTTGACCAGCTCGGCCAGGCTGTTGCTGCCCCACATGCGCTTGATCCCGTTGGCCGGGTTGAGCTTGGTGAGGTCGGGCATGATCGCCTTGCCGGAAAACCGCAGCCCGCTCATCAGCAACGGGCCGGCCAGGCCGGCGGCCAGGCAGATGCCGATCAGCGGCAGCATCACCCACAGCAGTTGCAGCAGCAGGTCGCCGAAATGGCCGAACAGCGCCATCGGGTTTTCACGCATCTTCGGGTCCGGGCTGAGCGCGGTCTTCATCCACACGCTGGCGCCATCGCCGATGCCGCGGGCCAGGGCCATCAGCGCGAACACGCCGGCGCCGAACACCGCAGCGGTGGACAACTCGCGCGATTGCGGGATGTTGCCCTGCTCGCGGGCTTCGCGCAGGCGTTTTTCGGTGGGAAGCTCTGTGCGTTCGCCGCCGTCTTCGGACTCGGACATGGAGATGCCGGTGGGGGATCAGCCTGGTCTCATGCAAGCTGCGTTCCAGATGGTGGCCGGGAATCGGGAATCGGGATTAGGGAATCGGAAGAGCAGCGGCCGTGCGTGGAGCCGCTGGCGGGGTGTTGTGGCTGGTGGTGAGCAAGCGCACGCCGGGCTCTGTGGATGGCGCTGCCATCGCGGTAGATCGCCCCGCCTGCGCGCCTGCGACGGCTGTTGCAGTTGGAAGGCGCGCAGGTCGCCGCGTGCGCGGGGGAGGGCCGCAGACATGAAATGGGGGGCGGCGGACCAGTGCAGGCTGGTGCTTGGCTTGGTTGGCGGGTCAGAGATTGATGGCAGATGCCGGGGCGGCGGTCGTTTTGACGCCTTTCGCTTAACCGGTCGGGCGAGTTGCGCCGTCGCGTTGGGCGACCACCACCGCGATGAAGTGCTCGGCGTCCATCGGCCGGCCCAGCAGATAGCCCTGCAGCTGGTCGCAGCCCAGCCGTTCCAGGGTGTTGCGCTGGGCGGCGGTCTCCACGCCCTCGGCCACCACCTGCAGGCGCATGGTGTGCGCCAGCGCCACCACCGCGGCGACGATGGCGATGTCTTCCGGGCCGTTGTCCAGGGCCTGCACGAAGCTGCGGTCGATCTTGAGTTCGTGCGCGGGCAGCTTGCGCAGGTACATCAGGTTGGAATAGCCGGTGCCGAAGTCGTCGATGGCGATGCGCACGCCCAGCGTGTTGAGCTGGCCGAGCGTGCGCAGGCAGGCTTCGGCATCGCGCATGGCCATGCTCTCGGTGATTTCCAGGGTGAGCTGGGCCGGTGGGATCGCGTAGTCGGCCAGGGTGGTGGCCACCTCGTCCAGCAGGCTGGGCGAGGCCAGTTGCGTGGCCGACAGGTTGACCGCCACGCGCCAGTGCCCATGTCCGGCCTCGCGCCAGTCACGCATCTGCCGGCAGGCCTGCTGCAGGACCCAGCTGCCGAGCGGGCCGATCATGCCGCTGCGCTCGGCCAGCGGGATGAAGCTGTCCGGCGGCACCAGGCCGCGCTCGGGGTGCTGCCAGCGGATCAGCGCCTCGGCACCGATCGGGCGGCCGTCGTCGGCGCAGTACTTGGGCTGGTAATGCAGGACGAACTGGCCCAGTTCCAGCGCACGCGGCAGATCCTGCAGCAGCTGCAGGCGTTCGCGGGTGGTGCCGGTCATCGAGCGCTCGAAAAAGCTGTAACGATTGCGCCCGGCCTGCTTGGCGTGACGCATCGCCGCATCGGCATGGGTCATCAACTGGTGCTCGCTGCCGGCATCCTCCGGATACAGCGCAATGCCGACACTGCTGCTGAGGCGTAATTCCTGGTTGGCGACCAGGAACGGCACCGCCAGTGCCTGCAGCAGATGCGCGGCGATCGCGGCGGCATCCTCGGGGTCGGCGATGGCCGATACCAGCACGAACTCGTCGGCACCCAGCCGCGCCAGGCTGCCGTGGGCGCGCCGGTGTGCACGCATGCGCTCGGCCACCGCCACCAGCAACTGGTCGCCGAACGGGTGGCCGTAGCCATCGTTGATCGCCTTGAATCCATCCAGGTTGATCAGCATCACCGCAAAGCGTTGCCCGTCGCGCTGGGCGCGGTCGATGCCCTGCAGCACGTGCTCGTGCAGCAGCACGCGGTTGGGCAGGCGGGTGAGCGGGTCGTACAGGGCCGCCTGCACCAGCTCGGCATTGGCCTGCGCCAACGACGCGGAGAGCACGTCGGTGCGTTGCTGGAACCGCCGCGACAGTACCGAGATCACCAACGCCAGCGCCAGCAGCGCCAGCGTGACCAGCACCACCACGGCCGCCAGCCAGGGCAGCGGCAGGTGCGCACCGGCCGCCGCACCGCAGAGGCTGCCGGGCGCGAACCGCGCGGCCGCCATGCCGGTGTAATGCATGCCCACGATCGCCACGCCCATGATCATCGCCGCGATCAGCCGCAGGCTGTAGCGGCGGCCGCCGTGGCGCAGCCGGAAGGCGATCCACAACGCCGCTGCCGAGGCGCCGATGGCGATGAGGATGGACAGCCCGAACAGCAGCGGGTCGTAGCTGATGGCCGGGGACATGCGCAGCGCGCCCATGCCGATGTAGTGCATCAACGCAATGCCCAGCCCCATCAGCACCGCACCCAGGCCCAGCCGCGGCCACGGCAGGTTCGCACGCGAGGTCAACCACAGCGCCAGGGCTGCGGCCAGAATCGCCGCCAGCATCGACCAAGTGGTCAGCGCCAGGTCGTAGCCCAGCGGAATCGGCAGGCGAAACGCCAGCATGCCGACGAAGTGCATCGACCAGATGCCGATGCCCATCGCCACCGCGCCGCCCATCAGCCAGGCCACGGCATCGCTGCCACGACTGGCCGTCACACGTGCGGCCAGATGCAGCGCGGTATAGGAGGCCAGCACGGCCACCACCAGCGACAGCATCACCATGCCAGGGTTGTAGGTTCCGACCACCCATCCACTTCCAGCGCCGAAGGACGCGCTTGCTCAAGCACGTAGCGACCCCGGGCGCCAGTTCTTGAGCGCCTGCGGGCAGCCAGAAGCGATCCAACGCGCATGCGCTGATCGGCCTGGCGCGGGCGGCAGGCGATGCGGTGATGTGGCGCGTCAGCCATGCAGTTTCTGCGCAAGGCGACGATGCTGCCGCACCTGTGATCGGCAGGCGGGTCGGCGTCACTGCACGCGTGGGTGCCGTGTATCGGAAGCAGGATCCGTACGTGGGTGTCGAACCGACCTACGCCCGAGCGGCAACGCGCATGCTCATGCCACCGACGATTCGGGCTCTTCCGGTTCGATGCGATTGCGGCCATGCCGCTTGGCGCGGTACAGCGCTTCGTCGGCACGCGCCAGCAGCGTGGCGGCGTTGTCGCCGCTCCGGAACCAGGCCACGCCCACCGAACAGGTCACCTGCAGCGGCCGGGTGGTGCCGACCTCGTACGGTGCCAGGCTGAGCTTTTCGTGGATGGCGCGCAGCCGGTGCTGGCTGTGCCGCGACATGCCCGGCAGCAGCAACAGCAGTTCCTCGCCGCCATAACGGCCCACCCTGTCCGAGTCACGCAGGCAGCTGGTCAGGCGCGCACCCACCTTGGCCAGCACCGCATCGCCGACCAGGTGCCCGTGCTGGTCGTTGACCAGCTTGAAGTGGTCCAGATCGATCAGCACCACCGCCAGCGGATGGCCGCCGTGCGCGCAGGCCTGCAGTTCTTCGGCCATGGCGTCGAGCACGCCGGAGCGGTTGAGCAGGCCGGTCAGGGCATCGTGGCTGGCCTTCAGAGCCAGCGCTGCGCGCGCGCTTTCCAGGTCGCGTTTTTCGTGTTCCAGCTGGTAGGTGCGCTCGGCCACCAGTTCGGCGAGCATGCGCTCGCGTGCAACCAGATGGCGATGCCGCCAGCGCCACAGGCCGGCCAGCAATGCGCTGCCGATCAGCACATACAACGCGATCGCCGGCGGGCTGCGCCACCACAGCGGCGCCACCGCAAACGCCAGCTCGGCGATCGGCGAGGCCGTGCGGCGGTAGCGGTCCAGGACCTGCACCTGCAGGCGGAAATGCCCGGAGGGCAGCGGCGGTTGGTCGATCGACAGGTCCTCGCTCTGGATCCATGCGTCGTGCAGGCCGCGCAGGCGGTAACGCACCGTCAGGCGGCTCGGGTCGTCGTACACCTCCATCGTGGACAGCTCGATATGCAGCGGCTTGTCGCTCCAGCCCAGCAACTGGCCTTGCTGCACCGGTACGCCGCCGCGGCTGACGCTGTCGATGCGCACGCTGGGCTGGCGCGCATCGAACAGCTGCGCCGGATCCAGCAGATGACTCACGCCGCGCGAGGTGCCGATCCAGACCGATCCATCCGGATCCTCGGCGAAGGCCGCTTCGGAGATGTCGTCCCACAGCAGGCCCTGCGACTGCGACAGATGCGCCCAACGCTCCCCGTCGTAGACCTCCACGCCGCGTGCGTGTCCCACCCAGACCCTGCCGAGGCTGTCGCCACGCATCAGGTAGACGCCGACCTCGCGCAGCGCTTCGTCGCTGATCGCCTGCAGGTCCAGCCGGTCGCCCAGCAGCATGCCGTGCCAGAGACCGGGCCGATAGAACGCCAGCCACACCTCGCCGCCATCGCTGATGTGGAATTTGCTGATCCACGGGTCGGACGTGCCGCCGTTGACCAGCACCTCGACCCTGGACCAGCGCGCGCCCTGCAGGCGGAACAGGCCGTTGGCGGTGGACACCCACAGCGTGCCGTTGGCGGTCTGCTGGATGTCGGTGTAGGCGATCGTGGGCATGTCGGCGACCGCTTCCATCGTGCCGCCTTCCAGCGGGCGCCGGATCACGAACAGCCCGCCCGCGCTGAGCATCCACATCCGCCCCTGCCGGTCGATCAGCAGGCGGCGCGCGGTACGCGGCAGCTTGGCGACCTGGGTACTACGGCCATCCGGCCAGGTGCGGCGCAGGAAACCTGCCGAATTGAGCGTCCACAGGCTGCCGTCGGCACTGCGTTGCATGCCAATGATCTGGATCCCGGAGGCCGGCAAGGCCGGAACGAACCGCCCCGCGGGATCGGCCTGGCGGCCGGCACCGTGTTCGTTGCCGACCAGCAGCGCCCCCTGCGCGTCGCGGGCGATCGACCAGGTGGGGGCGGCCGGCATGCCTTGCGAGGCGTCCCAGTTCTCGATCCATTCGTAGCCGGCCCAGCGCACCAGGCCTTCGCCATCGACGGTCATCCAGACATCGCCATCGCGGTCCACCAGGATCGCGTCGCTGCTGCCGGGCGGCAGCCCGTTGCCGGCACCGAAGCTGCGCCAGCGGCCGTTTTCCCAGCGCGCCAGACCGTCGTTGCGGCGGACCAGCACGCGCCCTTCGCGGTCCAGCACCAACGGCGCCTGTCGCCCGATGGTGCTGCCATCGAGCAATGGCAGCGGCCGCACACTGAATCTGCTTGCGCCCGGCGCGCGATACAGCAGGTTGCCGGTGCCACGCACCCACAGTGCGCCGTCATGGTCGCGCAACACGCTGTACCAGCGATCTTCCGGCACGCCCTGGTCCGGCCCGTAGACCTGCACCTTGCGCTGCGCATCGATGGCGCACAGCCGCCTGGCGCAGCCGGCCCACAAGGTGTCGCCTTCCGCCGACAGGCTCAGCACCTTGGCCAGTTCGGGCACGCGCACCCGGGTGGCGGTGTCCAGCAACGGTTCGCTATGCCAGCGGCCATTGCCGCGTGCGCTCAACCGCTCCAGCGTGCCGCCATTGGCCAGCACCGTGCCCCAGGAGGGACTGGCCAGCAGCATGTCTTCCTGCAGATGTTCGGCCTCATCGGGGGCCAGCTTGCGGAAGCCGTGCTCGTCGCCGACAAACAGCGCCTGGAAGCCGGCCACCCACAGCCGCCCGTCGGCGGCTTCGCTCATCGAGGCAATCGGTTCGTTGCGCAGGCCATCCAGCTCGACCTGCTGGAAGCTGCGCCCGTTGTAGCGATACAGGCCGCTTTCGGTGCACACCCACAACAGCGTGGTGCGGGTCTGCAGCAGGCAGGTGCCGGCAAGCCCGAGCAGGCCCTGGTCGTGGGCATAGCGACGAATGCTCGCGCTCTGCGCGGCAGCCAGATCGGCCAGCAACAGCAATCCCAGCAGCAGCACCGCCAGCAACGGTGCACACCGGTGTGACGACCTGCATTGGCGGTACTCAGACCCCACGGGCGTTGCACTCTCCCACGCGTCGACCTGCGTGCTCCGCGCCCTTCGCGCGGGTGTCTCACGCTTGCCATGGGCGGCCCCCATCGTAGGCCGCAGTAAACCGACTAGCGGCTGTTCACGTGTGTTTCTTTAATGCGTGAGCAGGCATGGTGGCGTGATTGCGCAGCGGGCACCGCCATATAAGTGGCCTGTTGTTCCCGAACCGCGCACTGTCGCTGCAGGCGCCATCACGCAGATTGCTTGATGCCGGTTGCGCAACGGCTGCGTGCTGCCCGCGCCCAGGCCTCCATTGGGCAGCAGACATGGCGTTGTCGGCGATGCGTCGGTAAGGCGCGCTGCGTGCCCCGGCCGGTTTGCAGATCCCAGCATTGGCACTGCTTTTCAGCTTGCGTGGCAATGCAGGTTCAGCCGTTGGCCGCCGCGTGGTAGGCCACCTGGTCGTAATCGATGCGGTTGCGTCCACTGCGCTTGGCGCGATAGAGCGCGGCGTCGGCCCGGGCCAGCAGTTGTTCCAGGGTTTCGCCCGGCTGGAACCAGGCCACGCCCACCGAACAGGTCACCGGCAAGCCGCCGCCATCGATGGGGTAGTCGCCGCAGATGCCGCGATGCAGCGCCTGCAGGCGATGGCTGGCCTCGGCACCGAGCCCCGGCAGCAGCGCCAGCAATTCCTCGCCGCCGTAGCGGCCGATGCGGTTGTCGCCGCGCACCAGCGTATCCAGGCGCCGGCCGACCTCGGCCAGCACCGCATCCCCGGCCAGATGGCCATGCAGGTCGTTGACCAGCTTGAAGTGGTCCAGGTCGATGAGCGCCACCGCCAGCGGCTGCGCGCTGGTATCGGCATGGGCCAGCATGCCGCGCAGCGCGTGCAGGATGCCGGCGCGGTTGAGCAGCCCGGTCAATTCGTCGTGGGTGGCCTTGAGCGCGAGTTCGGCGCGCGCCGCTTCCAGCTCGCGCTTGTCCTGCTCCAGCTCGGCGGTGCGCTCGGCCACCAGCTGCTCCAGCTCGCGCTTGCGTCGCAGCAGCTTGCGCGTGCGCCAGCGCAGCAACGCAATCACCGCCGCAATGCCCAGCAGCACGTAGCCGGCCATTGCCGGGGCGCCGCGCCACCACGGTGGGCGCAGCACGAAAGGCAGCCGCGCCACCGGGCTGGCGCTACGCTGGTAGGCGTCCAGCGCCTGTACTTCCAGCGTGTAGGCGCCGGGTGGCAACAGGGGATAGGTGAGGTGGCTGAGCGAGGTCGTGGTCCAGCGGGCCTGGTGGCCCTCCACCCGGTAGCGGAAGCCGATGCGGTCCGGGCCGCCTTCGGCGCCGGGTGCGCTGATGTCCACATCCAGCGGCACCTGCGACCAATCGACCTGTGTCCCCGCGGTGATCGCCTGGTTGCCACGCCGCACGCGCAGGATGTCCGCGCGCAATGGCGGTGCGGCGAACACGCGCAACGGATCGATCAGATGGGTGGCGCCGCGACTGCTGCCGAGCCAGATGCTGCCATCCACGTCCTCGAAGAATGCATTGGCCGACATGTCGTCCCACAACAGGCCCTCGGTGCGCGTGGCCCGCGACCAGTGGCCGTTTTCCAGCATGTCCAGGCCCTGGCTGCTGCCCAGCCACAGCCGGCCCTTGCGGTCGTGGCGCAGGATGAACGGCATCACCCGCGCCACCAGCGGGTCGTCGACCGCGCGCAGCGCCAGCACGCCATCGGCCTGCAGGCAGCCATGCCACAGCCCGGTATCGCGCAGCGAGATCCACAGCTCGCCATCGGGGGCAAAATCGATCAGGAAGAAATCCTGGCTGGGCAGCGCGCCACGCACCTGCACGCGTTGCCAGGTGCCGTCCGCCCGCCGGTTGTACAGCCCCTCGCGGGTACTGGCCCAGAGCCGGCCCCGGGGATCGAGATCGACATCGCCTATGAACGCGGCCGGCACGCCCGCATCGCGGGTGGCCTGATACGGCGCGCCCGGCGGCATGTGATACAGGCCGCGCGGCGTGGTGATCCACAAGGTGCCGGTGGCGTCGAACAGCAGCTTGTTGATCGGCAGGCCCAGCTGCAGCACGTCGACGGTCCTGCCGCTGTGCGGATCGCGCCGCGCCAGTGCGCCGGACGAGCGCGCCACCCAGGCCGCGCCGTCTGCCGGCGAGAGCGCCATGGAGATCGACTGCAGCAGCGGCTGCCCGTCGTCCAGCGTCCAGGGTTGCATGCGGCCGCTGCGCGGATCCAGCATGTTGGAGCCGGCATCGCCGCCGACCAGCAGTTCCCCGCTGGGCAGGCGCTGGATCATCCAGGTCGGCGCTTCTGCCAGCCCCTGCTGCTCGTCCCAGTGCTCGATGTTGCCGTAGCCCAGCCAGCGCTGTACGCCCAGGCCGCGGGTGCCGATCCACAGCTGGCCGGTGCTTTGCATCATCAGCGGGCCGACCATCGGGCTGATCGGCAGCCCCTGGTCATGGCCGAAATAACGCCAGTGATCGCCTTCCCAGCGCACCAGGCCGCGATCGGAACGCGTCAGCAGGCGGCCCTGTGCGTCTTCGGACAGGGTGGTGGCCGCCGAGAGCGTGTCGAAGCTGGTGCCTGCCGGTGCCGCATGACTGCGGAATACGCGCTCGCCCGGCGCACGCGCCAGCACCAGGCCACCGCCACGCAGCCACACGGTGCCCTGGTGGTCGCGGAAGATCGCCCGCCACTGCCGCTCCGGCACACCGTCGGCTTGCCCGAGCAGCTCGCTGCGCCCGTTCGCGTCGATCCGGCAGACGTGCTGTCCGCAGCTGGTCCATAGCGCCGTGCCATCGGCCAGCAGTGCCTTGCCGGCGGGCAGGGAGGTGCCATCGGCCAGCTGCAACGGCAGCGGGCGCACCGACCAGCCGCCCGTGCGCTCCGGCGACAGGCGCAGCAAGGCGTTCTCGCTGACCACCACCATGCCGTCGGCGTAGGCGGCCAGCACGTTGCCGCTGTCGGCGCGGATCGGTTTGCCGTCATGCAGGAGTTGCACGAATGCGCCGCCGTCGCGGACGAACACGCCGTTGGCACTGGCCACCCAGAGCCGTCCTGCCGCATCCAGCGCCAGTGCACGGATGTAGCGCGCATCCAGGCCGCTTTCCTGGCCGACCGGTATGAAGCTCTCGCGCTCGAAGCGGTGCAGGGCCAGCTCGGTGCCCACCCAGACCACGCCCTGGCGGTCTTCGAGCAGGCTGTTGACGGTCATGCCCTGCAGGCCATCGGCCTGGGCGTAGTCGCGGAAGCTGTAGGTCTGTGCCTGGGCGTGCCCGCACACCGCCAGCCCCAGCATCCAGACGCAGGCCCGGGCCCACCAGTGGCCGCCTCGTGACGCAATCGGAGCGAACAGCGCAGACACGTTGGGCATCGGTTCCCGCGGGCGTTGGCGTGGGGTGAGTGATGGCGACTGGCGGTATCAATCGTCCTGTGGCGTTGACGGCTGGCCAGGGCGAAACTTGAGTCAGTTCACAGTTACGGATGTGCCCGCTAGGCGGTCAGTTCCCTGGCGGCGTCGAAGGCGGTATCGAACATGCGCTGCACGGGCGGGGCGAATTCGCTGGCGAAACTGGACAGCAGGAACAGCCCCAGCAACACCGTCAACGGCAGGCCCAGCTGCATCGGATTCAACGCCGGCGCGGCCTTGGCCAGCGCACCGAAGGCCAGGTTGACCGCCAGCATCGCCACCATCATCGGCAATGCCAGGGTGAGCCCGCCGCGCAGGATCTGCAGAAACAGGGTGGGCGCCACTTCCGCGAATGCGGCGGCGTCGGGGATGGCGGTGCCGATCGGCAGGGCCTTGTAGCTGTCCACCAGCAGCGCGATCACCGCAAGATGGCCGTTGGCCGCGAAGAACAGCAAGCCGAATCCCAGGTAGAACCACTGCGCGATCACCCCGGAGGTCACCCCGCGCAGCGGGTCGGACATCTGCGCGAACGACAGGCCGGTGGACTGCGACACCAGCTCGCCGGCCATCGCGCCGGCCTCGAAGATCAGCTTGAGCATGAAGCCCATGCTGGCGCCTACCGCCAGCTCACGGGCGACGCTGAGCACCGCCTGCGCGGTGAATCCGTCCCAGTCCGGCACCGGCGGCAGCAGCGGCGCCAGCACCATCGACAAGGTGCCGGCCAGCATCACCCGTACCCGTCCCGGCACCGCGCGCGTGCCGATCAACGGCATCGCGGTCAGCAACGCACCGGTGCGCAGCATCGTCCACATGATCGCCCCGACCATCGCGAACGCGCGCTGGCCGTCGATCACCATCTGGGTGGCAGCATCCATCCGCGCTGGTCCGCTAGCCGATCAGATGCGGAATGCGCTGGAACAGCGCAATGGTGAACTCCACCAGATGCCCCAGCAGCATGCTGCCGGTGGCGAACAAGGTGGCCGTCAGCGCGACCGCCTTGGCCACGAAGGCGATGGTCGGTTCGTTCAACTGGGTGGCGGCCTGCACCACACCGATCACGACACCGACGACCAGCACCGCCAGCAACATCGGTCCGGCAATCCACAGGACGGTGACCAGGCCACCACGCAATTCGGTCAGGGCGATTTCAGGGCTCATGGGTGTGGTGATGCAAGTGGGGTGCCAAAGGGAATGGGATTGGGGAATCGGGAATCGGGAATAGGGAATCGGGAATCGGGAATCGGGAATCGGGAGGAGATTTGAGCTGTGCGACGGGTATGGGCTGACGAAGGTGCGGTCTGCAGAAGCTCGCCCCTCTCCAGCGGGAGAGGGGTTGGAGTGAGGGTGCGAGGCGAAGCCACGCGTGTTGGGTGGTTCGGCTGGCGCATTGCTCAGCTGTGCGCTTCGGCCGCTGTTGGCTGCACTGGCTATCGCGGTCGTTGTTTGCTCTGCGGTAGCGTCGGCGTTTGCTGCTCGGCCTTGGGCGACGCCGGCAAACCGGGTAGACACGCCGGCGGGGCGGCGCGCATGCAGACCGCGCGGCTACGACGCGTTGAAGCTCGCCGCCAATGTGCCGACCACCAGCACCCAACCGTCCACCAGGATGAACAGCAGGATCTTGAACGGTGCCGAGATCAGCATCGGTGACAGCATCATCATGCCCATCGACATCAGCACGCTGGCGACCACCAGATCGATGATCACGAACGGAATGAAGATCAGAAAGCCGATCTCGAACGCGGTCTTCAGCTCGCTGGTCACGAACGAGGCCACCAGCACCGGGAACGGCACCGCGTCCGGGCCGGCGTACTTGCCGTCGCCGGCCATGCCGGCGAAGGTCATCAGGTCGGTCTCGCGGATCTGCGCCAGCATGAAGGCGCGCAGCGGCTGGGTGGTCAGCGTCCAGGCAGTCTGGAAATCGATCTGGTTGTTGAGGTACGGCGACAGCCCGGCGCCCCACATCTTCTGCCACACCGGCATCATCACCAGCGCGGTCAGGAACATCGACAGCCCCAGCAGCACCTGATTGGACGGGGTCTGGCCGGTGCCCAGTGCCTGGCGCAGCAGGCCGAGCACGATGGTGATGCGGGTGAAGGCGGTCAGCACCAGCAGCATCGACGGCAGCAGGGTGATTGCCGTCATCAGCAGCAGGGTCTGCAGCGGCAGGCTCACCGGCTGGTCGCCGATGCGGCCGACGCTGACATTGGGCAACGATGGCAGCTGATTGGCGCCGGCCGGAGCGGCCGCCGGCGCTGCGGCGGGAGCGGCGGCCTGGGCCATGGCCGGCAATGCGGCAGGCGTGGCCGCGGCCAGCAGCGGGCAGCTCATCACCAGCAGGATCAGCACCAGGCGGAGGCTGCGCCCCCAGCGATTCCAACGACTCAACATGTCACGGGTCCTTGCGCAGCTTCTGTGCCAGCAGCTGGGCGAAATTGGGAAGTTGCTTGAAGTTGGGCAGGGTGGGGGCGGGCGCGGGCGGCAGCGGTTCGGACAGGGTGTGCAAGGTGTTGATGCCGCCGGCGGTGACGCCCAGCAGCAATTGCTGGCCGTTGACCTCCACCACCACCACGCGTTCCTTGGCACCCACCGCCAGGCTGGTCACCACGCGCAGGCCCTCGGTATTGCGGAAACCGCTGCCGGGCATGCGCTTGAGCAACCAGCCCAGGCCGACGATCAGCGCGAGCACCAGCAGCAATGCAAAGACCGCGCCAAACAGGCTGGGCGAGGACGGCGCCTGCGCGCCGACCTGGGTGGCCTTGGCCGCGACCGGCGCGGCAGCGGCCAGCAGGCCGATCACCGCAGCCTCCGGATCCGTTCGCTGGGGCTGACCACGTCGGTCAGGCGGATGCCGAAGCGGTCGTTGATGACCACTACTTCGCCATGCGCGATCAGGGTGCCGTTGACGTACACGTCCAGCGGTTCGCCCGCGCCGCGCTCCAGCTCCACCACCGAGCCCTGGTTGAGCTGCAGCAGGTTGCGGATCGGGATGCGCGCGCGGCCCACTTCCAGCGACAGCGTCACCGGCACGTCCAGGATGACGTCCAGGTTGAGGTCGGTGGCATTGTTGTCGTGCTCGGCCTGCAGGCTGTCGAAGGTGGCGGGCGCGGCGTCGAGGGTGTCGGAGTTGATCATTTGCTGGAGTCCTGGGAGGGAACGGCGCGTGGGGCTTGCACGCCGGGCGGGCGTACGGCGGTGATCTTGACGGCGTTGTTGCCATTGGACACGCCGAATTCGCCGGTGAACAACGGGATGTCTTCCACGCACAGCGGCACCTGTGCGGGCAGGTCGATCGGCAGGATGTCGCCGACCTTCAGGCCGGTGAGCTGGCGCAGGCTCATGCGCTTGCTGGCCAGCACGCTGGACAGGGTCACCTCGGCGGTGTCCAGCTGCTCGCGCAGCATCACGTTCCAGGAGTCGTCGCGGTCGTTGCGGTCGCTCTGGATGCCGGCATCGAGCAGTTCGCGGATCGGCTCCAGCATCGAATACGGCAGGGTGATGTGGATCTCGCCGCCGCCGCCTTCCAGTTCGACATGGAAGCGGCACACCACCACATACTCGCGCGGGGTGACGATGTTGGCGAAATGCGGGTTGATCTCCGAGTTGATGTACTCGAAGTCCACTTCCATCACCGGCGCCCAGGCTTCCTTCAGGTCGGCGAAGGTCTGCTTGAGCATCAGCTGCACCACGCGCATCTCGGTGGCGGTGAATTCACGGCCTTCGATACGGGTGTGGTAACGGCCGTCGCCGCCGAAGAAGTTGTCCACCACGGTGAACACCAGCGTGGGTTCGAACACGATCAGGCCGGTGCCGCGCAGCGGCTTGAAGCGGATCAGGTTGAGGTTGGTGGGCACATACAGCGAGTGCATGTACTCGTTGAACTTGACCAGGTCGATGCCGCGCACCGACAGGTCGGCAGAGCGCCGGATCAGGTTGAACAGGCCGATGCGCCACAGCCGCGCGAAGCGCTCGTTGACCATCTCCAGGGTCGGCATGCGGCCACGGATGATGCGGTCCTGGCTGGACAGGTCGTACTGGCGCGCCTCGCCGGGCAGCGGCTCCGGCTCGGTGTTGACCGCACCCGAATCCACGCCATGCAGCAGGGCATCGATTTCGTCCTGGGAAAGCAGATCGCTGACGCTCATGGGGCAGGCCTTACTGGGTGACGAAACTGGTGAACAGCAGTTCTTCGACGCACTTCTTGCCGGTCTCGCCGGTCATGACCTTCTGCGCTTCGGCCAGGGCCGCCTTCTGCAGCTTCTGCTTGCCGACCAGGTCGGCCACATCGGCGGCCTTGACCTGCGACAGCAGCATCAGCAGATGCGCGCGGATGGCCGGGGCGTTTTCGGTGATCAGCTTGAGGTCTTCCGGATCGCGGGTGACCAGCTGCACTTCGACCTGCAGGTACTGCGGGCCGTCGCCGGGGTCGGCCAGGTTGACCACGATCGCCGGGTCCATCGGGAAGTACTGCGCGGGCTTGGGCACCTCGGCCACCTTGGGCGCGTCGTGCTTGCCGCCTTTCTCCTCGCCCTTGTGGCCGAAGAAGAACCAGGCGCCGCCGCCGGCCGCGGCCAGCACCACGACCCCGACGGCGATCAGCAGAAGTTTCTTGCCGCCCTTCTTCTTGTCGCCCTTGTCGTCTTTGTCTTCGGTCTTCTTGGGTTTTTCAGCGGCTGCCACAGTCTGCTCCAGGGGAATGCTCATCCAATGGATGCAATTGGCATGCCAATGACGCGACGGTTTCCTGGCGCACGTGCGGGTTCAACGACAAAACCCCCGCAAGCCTTGCGCTGCGAGGGTGGGTGGGCGGTGCCGGCATGTGCCGACATGCGGTTTTCGGCCGCGCCGGGACGTTCCCGGCGCGCGGGCTCAGGCGTAGGCGTCCAGCAATCCACGCTGGCGCAGCACCACCGACGGAATTCCGACGGGCGGGCTGTCGTCCAGGCTGAGGCCGTTGCCGTCGCTGCCGCCACCGTTGCGGTTGCCGGACTGGCTCTGCTGTTGCTGGCCGACATCGGCCTGGCCGAGCTGGAAGCCGTTCTGCCCGAGCATTTCGCGCAGGCGCGGCAGGCTCTGCTCCAGCGCCTGGCGCACGTCGGCATTGGCGGAGCTGAAGCTGGCATTGACCTTGTCGCCGTCCAGGTGCAGCCGCACCTCGACCGGACCCATCTCGTTCGGGGTCACCTTGATATGCGCATGGCCGATCTTCTGGTCGGCCAGCCAGCTCATGCGCGCGCCGATGGCGTCGTCGAAGCTGTCGCTGCCCATGTCCGGGGTCGGGGTGGGCGAGGCGCTGAACACCGGCGCCGGCTCCTGCAGGCGGCCGAGCGCGGTCGCGGTGGTGGTGGTTGGCAGCACGAACGCCGGGGCGTCCGGCGCGGCCGGGCCGGCGCTGTCGTCGGTGCCCGGGTCCAGCGCCTTGGTCGCCATGCTCATCAGCGCAGCCGCCTGGGCGTCGCCGCTCAAGGCGGTGACGGACGTGGGCTTGGCCCCGGCGGCGGCAGCCGGTGCCAGCGCGCCCAACGCGGGCAGGGCGGTGCCGGCGGTCGAGGGTGCAGCGGGGGCGGCCGCGTCGGTCGGCAGCGCGGTTGCGGTCGGCGTGGTGCCGGCGGCAGCGGTCACCCCGGCAGCCAGTGCCGCGGCCGCGGCGGCGAGTACATCGCCACCGGGCAGTGCCTGCGTCAGCAGGCCCATACCGAAGCCGCCCAGGCCCGGCGGTGGCCAGCCGGTGTCGGTGGCGGTGGCTGCGTCGGCTGGTGCGTCTTCGTCGTTGGTTGTGGGCTTGCCGGTCTTGGCGGAGGCGGCGGCGCTGCTGCCATCGGCGGCAGCCGGTTCCTTGGCGCCGGCCTTGGCGGCCTTGGCATCGCCGTCCTGCGCGCGCGGGCGTGCGGTGGCATCGCCGGGCGCATCGTCGCCGTGGTCGTCGTCGCTGCGCTGCCTGTCGGGCTGGCTGGGCTTGGGCGCGGCCTGCTTGGCCGGCACGCGCTCGGGCGCCTGCGGCGGGGCCTGGTTCGGCGTGTTGGCCGGGTTGAGCATGCGCGCGAACTGGTCCTGGCCGGCGTCCGGCTCGGACGAGGGATCGCTGTAGCTGGATTTCCTGCCGGTGCTAGCGAGGGCGCCGAGGCCGGCTGCAAAGGCGGACAAGGGGTTCATGCGGATTCTCCGTGGGTATCTTCGCTGCGGGCCAGGCGCGAACGACGCGCGCCGAGGTCGTCCATCTCACGCTGGTCGCGGCGTTCGATCACCTTGTTCTCCTGCGCGCGGTAGCTGGCGGCCAGCTGTTCCAGCACCTGCTTCTCGCGGCTGGCCAGCAGCAGCCGGGTGCGCTCGGCTTCCACCTTGTTGCGGTTGTTTTCCACCGTCTGTGCCTGCTGCAGCACCGCGCTGTCGAGCCGGTCCAGGAAGGCGCGGCGGTTGCTCAGTGCAGCGGCGCTGGTGCCGGCCATGTGGCTGTTGGCGTATTCCTCGGCGTAGCGGCGCAGCTCTTCCAGGCGCGACTGGTGGGTGTCCAGGGCGCGCTGACGCTCGGCCAGGTCGCGCGCCACCTTGTCTTCCTGTTCCTGGGCGCGGCGCAGCAGCGGGTCGATCCGTTTGGATTGCATCATGGATTAGTTCTCGGGTTCGACCAGCCGCTGCAACGCGGACAGGCTGTCGGGCAGGTCGGCGGCCCGGTGGACGTCCTGGCCGAGGAATTCGACGATCTCCGGCCAGCGCGCCAATGCTTCGTCGGTGGCCGGATCGCTGCCGCGCTGGTAGGCGCCAATGGCGATCAGGTCGCGGTTGGCGGTGTAGGCCGACAGCAGCCGCTTGAGCTTGCGGATGCGCAGGCGCCAGGTGTCGTCGGCGATGTCCTGCACCACACGGCTGACCGAGGATTCGACGTCGATGGCCGGGTACAGGCCGCTGTCGGCAACCCGGCGCGAGAGCAGGATGTGGCCGTCGAGAATGGCGCGCGCGGCGTCGGCGATCGGGTCCTGCGGATCGTCGCCTTCGGTCAGCACGGTGTAGAAGGCGGTGATCGAGCCGCGCCCCTTGGCGCCGTTGCCGGCCCGTTCGACCAGTGCCGGCAATTTGGCGAACACCGACGGCGGGTAGCCGCGGGTGGTCGGCGGCTCGCCGACCGACAGGCCGATCTCGCGCTGCGCCTGGGCGAAACGGGTCAGCGAGTCCATCAGCAGCAGCACGTTCAGGCCCTGGTCGCGGAACCATTCGGCGATGGCGGTGGCGCGGTAGGCGCCATGCAGGCGCGCCAACGGCGGGCGGTCGGCCGGGGCGGCCACGACCACGGCGCGGCGCAGGCCTTCTTCGCCCAGGGTGGTTTCGACGAAGTCGCGCACTTCGCGGCCACGTTCGCCGATCAGCCCGACCACGATCACGTCGGCCGAGGTGAAGCGGGTCATCATGCCGAGCAGTGTCGATTTACCGACACCAGAGCCGGCGAACAGGCCGACACGCTGGCCACGGCCGATCGGCAGCAGTGCGTTGATCGCGCGTACGCCGACATCCAGCGACGTGGTGATCGGCTCGCGTGCCAGCGGGTTGATCGACACGCCGGCCATGCTGACGCTGCCTTCGCCGCGGATCGGGCCCTTGCCGTCCAGCGGGGTGCCATCGCTGTCGATGACGCGGCCGAGCAGGCCTTCGCCCACTTCCACGCCGCCGCGGCGCCGCGAGGGCACCACGCGGGCGTTCGGCAGCAGGCCATGCAGTTCGGCGCTGGGCATCAGGTAGGTGCGTTCGCCGGCAAAGCCGACCACTTCGGCATCGACCCAGCCGCCGTCGACCTCGACCTTGCAGGTGGCGCCCATCGGCGCCTCGCAGCCGGTGGCTTCCAGGGTCAGGCCGACCGCGCGACGCAGAATGCCTTCGCGGATCAGGGTGCGCCCGGCCGTGGGTTCCAGCCCGAGGCCGCCCAGGCGGGTGGCCAGGCGCAGGTTGCGCGCGTCCAGCCAGTCGGCCGGGGCCGGGGTGGTGCCCAACAGGTCGCTCACAGGCCCGCTCCGGATTTGCGCATGACCGTCTCCAGCGCGGCCCGCAGGCGCGCGTCCAGTGTTCCGTCCACGCGCACGCTTTCGGCGTGCACGCGCAGGTCGCCGCGGCTCAGGCTCAGGTCCGGGGCCACGCGGGTGGTGCTGCTGGGCGCCAGATGCGGCAGCAGCGCGGTGATGTCGTCCGGGTGCAGGCGCACTTCCACTTCGCGGCCGGCCCCGCCGACTGCGTCGATGGCCTCGTGCACCAGCTCGGCCAGCAACTGCGGGTCGGCCTGATAGGCACGCCCGACCAGCGAACCGGCGATGCGCACGGCCAGCTCGCCGAGCGCGCCGACCACTTCGTTCTCCAGCCGCGCCAGCGGGCGGGTGAAGTTGTCCAGGATGCCGTCGATCTGCGCGGTCAGGCGGCGCACCTCCGACTGGCCCTGGGCAAAGCCGTCGGCATGCCCGCGCGCAAAGCCTTCCTGCTGGGCGGCGTCTTCGATGGCCTGGATCTCTTCCAGGGTCGGCGGACGCAGCACCGGCTCGTATACCGCCGGTTCGTCGAATTCCGGCTCCGGCGGGGCCGGCTCCAGGTGCAGGTCGGGGGCCAGCCAGCGGGTGACGATGTCGCTCATACCATCGCCTCCGCACCGGCGCCGCCCAGGCTGATGGCGCCTTCGTCAGCCAGGCGGCGGACGATGGTGAGGATTTCCTTCTGCGCCGCTTCCACGTCGGCCAGGCGCACCGGGCCGCGCGCTTCCATGTCCTCGAGCAGGATCTCGGCCGCGCGCTGGGACATGTTGCGGGTGATCTTCTCGCGCACCTTGACGTCGGCGCCGCGCAGGGCCAGCCCCAGGCGCTCGCCGGAGACTTCGCGCAGCAGCGTCTGCAGGCCGCGGTCGTCCAGGTCCACCAGGTTGTCGAACACGAACATCAGGTCCTGGATCTTGCCGGCCAGGTCGGCGTCGATCTTGCCGATCTCGCCCAGCACGCCCTGGTCGGCGCCGGTGTCCAGGAAGTTGAGGATGTTGGCGGCCACCTTGATGCCGCCCACGTTGGACGACTTGAGGTTCTGGTTGCCGGAAAACTGGCGCTCCATGATGTCGTTGAGCTCGCTCAGCGCATTGGGCGGGATGCCGTCCAGGGTGGCGATGCGCAGCAGCACGTCGGCGCGGGTGCGCTCGGGCAGCAGCTTCAGGGCCTCGGCGGCCTGGTCGCTGTCCAGATGCGCCATGACGATGGCGATGATCTGCGGGTGCTCGTTGCGCACCAGGTCGGCCACCGCGCGCGGGTCCATCCACTTCAGGGTGTCCAGGCCGGTGGTGTTGCGGCCGAGCAGGATGCGGTCGATCAGGCCACCGGCCTTGTCGGCGCCCAGCGCCTGGATCAGCACGTTGCGGATGTAGTCGTCGGCGCCCACGCCCAGCGAGGTCTTGCCGGCCAGTTCGCCGTTGAACTCGTCCATGACCTTCTCGACCTGGTCGCGCGAGATGCCGGTCATGGTGGCCATGGCGATGCCGATCTTCTGCACCTCCTTGGGGTCCATGTGCTTGAGCACTTCGGCGGCGTCGCTTTCCCCGAGCGACAGCAGCAGCACGGCGGCGCGCTGTACGCCGGTCATCGGTGGTGTATCAGGCTTCACTGGCGACCCATCCCTTCACGACTTGTGCGACACGTTTTGAATCGGCTTTGACTGCTTCGCGTGCGAGGCGCATGCGTTCTTCGTAGGCGTCCGGCAGCGCGATCGGGGTCTTGCGGTCCTGACCGAGCTGGGCGGTGTCCTCTTCCAGGCGCGGCATCAGGTCGTCATCGTCGACCATCCGCACGTCGGCGCTCTGCGGAGTGCCATCGTTGCCGCCCTTGGCCTGCTTTTCCTTGATCGCGGTCACGCCGGTGAGCTGGCGCAGGGTGGGGCGCACCACGCCGAACAGCAGCGCCAGCACCACCACCGCACCGACCAGCAGGCGCAGACCGTTCTGCACGCGCGGGTCTTCCCACCACTTCGGACCTTCCTCGCCGGCCACCGCTTCGCGCACGAACGGGGCGTTCATCACCGACACCGTGTCGCCACGGGCCGCGTCGAAGCCCACCGCCTGCTTGACCAGGCCCTCGATGCGGGTCAGCTCGGCGGCCGTCAGCGGCTGCTCGACCATCTTGCCCTTGGCACCGGGGCGCGGGACGTTGTCCAGCAGCACCGCCACCGACACCCGCTTGATGCGGCCGGCCGGCTGGCGGGTGTGTTGCAAGGTCCGGTCCAATTCGTAATTGCGGGTGGCGCTCTTGGAACTTTCGGTCGGCGCGGCCGCTGCGGCGGCCTGGCCATTGGCAGCGGCCGGGGTGCCCGGTGCGCCGGCAGTGGCGTTTGCGGCTGGCGCCGGCGGCTGGCCGGGGCTGTTGCTGGTGGCGCCCGGCGGGCCCTGCGGGCCGGTGGCGCTGGTGCTGGTGTCGCTGACCTGCTCGCTGCGCAGCTTGGCCGGCTCGCCGTTGTAGAGCTCGCGGGCTTCCTCGACCACCGAGAAGTCCATGTCCACGCTGACTTCCGGGTTGACCCGGCCCGGGCCGGTCATCGGCTCGAGCAGCTCGCGGATACGCTGGTTGTAGGAGCTTTCCTGGCGACGCACCTGTTCGAACTGGGCGGCGTGCTGGGCGGCGTCGCTGTTGGGATCGGCGATGGAGAGCATGCGGCCGCTCTGGTCGACCACGGTGACGCGCTCGGGGGTCATGTCCGGGATGCTGGAGGCGACCAGGTTGACGATGGCGTCGACCTGGTTGCGTTCCAGGCCCTGGCCGCCGCGCAGCTCCAGCACCACCGAGGCGCTGGCCACGTCACGCTGGCGGGTGAAGGCGCTGGGCTTGGGAATGGCCAGGTGCACGCGGGCTTCGCGCACCGGGCGCAGGGTGCCGATGGTGCGCGACAACTCGGTTTCCAGGGCGTGCTGGTAGCGGGCGTTTTCGACGAACTGGCTGACGCCGAAGCCCGGGTCCTTTTCCATCAGCTCGAAGCCGCCGCCGGTTTCCTTGCCGGTCAGGCCGGAGCCGGCCAGCTTCAGGCGGGCGTCGTACAGACGGTCCTGCGGCACCGAGATGGCGCCGGTGTCCTGGTCGATCTTGAACGGGATCTGCGCGGTGCGCAGCAGGTCGGCCGCCTCGGCATTGCCCTTGTCGTCCAGGCCGGTGTACAGCGACTGGTAACCGGGTTTCTGCGACCAGAAGAACACCGCCAGACCGGCCGCCACCGCCACAGCGATCATCGCCATCATGGTCAGCTTGCGGGTGATCTGCAGGCTGCGGACACGGTCGAACCATTGCCCCGCCTTTTCGGCGTTTTGGTTCATGTTTTCTTTGGTGATCGCGAGTGCCATGTGTCGTCAACCCTTACAGCGGCATGTTCATGACGTCCTGATAAGCCTGGACGAGACGGTTGCGGACTTCCACGGTGGCGCGGAAGGCCACCTGGGACTGCTGGGAGGCGACCATGACCCGTGCCAGATCGGCACTGGGGTCGCCCATTTCGAAGGCCTTGGCCAACGCACCGGACTTCTGCTGAGCCTCGTTCACGCCGCCGATGGCGCCGCGCAAGGTCTCGCTGAAGCTCGGCGCCTGGGTGGCCGTCGTTCCCTGCGTGCCGGCCAGCCCCTGGATCTGGTTGCCGCGCGCCGCATCGCCCACCGCGCCCATCGGGCCTTGGCCCATCTGCGTCTGGTAGCTGCGGATCTGCGAGAGGATGGAGGTAACGGAGTCGCTCATGGGTGCGGTCAGCCAGGGAGGCATCCACACCAATGCAAGCGTCGTGCCGAAACTGCGCCGGGATTCCGGCGCGGGGCGTTCCCGAGGTGTCTGTGGTGATCGCGTCGCAGCGATTCCGGCCCCCATCCGCCCTTCGGGCACCTTCCCCCGCACGCGGGTGAAGGGAGCCGATGGTGGTCAGCTGCAGTGCGCCGACAAATCACGCGCAGCCAATGCTTTCCCTCACGCGCAGCCAATGCTTTCCCTTCTCCCGCGGGCGGGAGAAGGTGGCGCGCAGCGCCGGATGAGGGCAACACCGCCAATTGCCACCCGGCTGCAGGTACGGCAGCGCGCGGCGCTGGAGTGTGGTCGCACGCCCCCATCCGCCCTTTGGGCACCTTCCCCCGCAAGCGGGGGAAGGGAGCCGGCAGGCGACCAGTTGCAGTGCAACCGACAGCTCACACGCAGCCAGGCATCCGTTCTACCGCAAGCGGGAGAACGCTGAGGCGGCGTGCCCGCGCTAGTCGGGCAACCAGGCCGTCCGCCAGGTATCCAGGTTGCTGCCACGCAACATCCAGTCGCGGCGCACCGCGTCACGCAATGCCGCGCCTTTTGCTGCCGAAGCGGCCGGGTCGGCAAGATGGTCACGGATCGCGCCGATCCAGTCGCGGTAGCGGTTCTTCACCAGGGTCACCGGCAGGCTGCCCTGGTAGCAGCGCACGTCGCTGGCGATGACCGGGTAGCCGCAGGCGCCGTACTCCAGCAGGCGCAGATTGCTCTTGCACTCGTTGAACAGGTTTTGTTCCACCGGCGCCAGCGCCAGGTCCAGATCCAGCGCCGCCAGTGCGGCCGGGTAGTGGTCGATCGGCACGCCGGGCTGGAACTGATGGATGTGCTGGCGCAGTGCGAACGGGTACATCCCCATGAATACCCATTCGACCTCGTCGGCCAGCTCGCGCACCACATCGGCGATCAGTTCCAGGTCGCCGGTGTGGCTGGCGCCGCCGGCCCAGCCGATGCGCGGCTTGCCGCCCTGGCGTTCCTTACGGCCGGACCGCGCGGGCAGGTGTTCCCACCAATGTGGCGGCAGCCGGTTTTCGGCCACGCGGATGTCGCTGTGCAAGCCGGCGAATGCCTCGGCCATCGCCTGGGTGGACACCACGAAGCGGTCCACCATGCCCAACCCACGCCGCACTGTCTTGAGAATGTCCTTGGGAATGTGCTCGCGATGCGCATTCTTCAGGGGCAGGTTGGGCAGATAGTCGTCCAGCTCATAAACCTTGAATGCGCGCGACAGCGCCTGCATCCGCCGCATCGCTTCCAGTCGCGGCTCGCCGACCTGGCGTTGCAGGATCACCACGTCGGGATCCTGACGCGCCAGCTCGCTGATCTCCAGATAGCCGTTGAACAGCACGCCTTCGACCATGCCGGCCTCGCGCAGAGCGCGCAGCGGCTGGATCACCCGATAGTGGCCACAGCCTTCGACATCGGCGGGCAGCGCGATCATCGTCGGCAGCGGTCGCCACGACTGCAATGGCCGCCAACTGGCGCGCGGGTCGGCCAGCTGGAAGCCGGCGCCGGGATCCAGCGAGAAGCCCGGGTTGTAGGCCGGGTCGTTGGCCATCACCGGCAGCCAGCGCGCATACATCGCTTCTTCGTCGAGTGCGGTGGCGGGCGTTGTGTCGGGAGGATCGATCAGCAGCTGCGCGCGCGCGGCGTAGACATTGAAATAGCCGGCCTGCTGCAGGCGCAGGCACAGATCGACATCGCTCCATTGCGCCAGCGCCGGCTCCTGCGCAAAGCCGCCGGCGTCCAGAAACAGCTGGCGCGGCAGCATTAGGCATTCGCCACTGAGCGCGCTGTAGTTCTGATCCAGCTGCAGGCGTTGCAGATAGCCGGAGTCGTCGAACGCGGCACCTTCGAACGCGCGTGCTGCCGGTGCCCCCAGGCCCAGCAGCAAGCCGGCATGATGCACGGTGCCGTCACCGCGCAGCAGTTTGCCGGCCACCGCGCCGACCTCCGGGCGCAGCGCGTGGTTGAGCAACTGCGCCAGCCAATCGGCCTTGATCGCCGCGGCGCCCGCTGCCAGCCACAACAGCAGCTCCCCGCGCGCCTGCCCGGCCGCGGCATTGCAGGCCGCCTCGCGCGAGGGCGCACCGTCGAAGTGCAGCACGCGGATCTGCTGCAGGCCAAGGTTGTCGATGCCCGCCAGCCAGTCGCGCAGCGCCGGCTCGGCGCTGTCGCCGCGATCCAGCAACAGCAGCTCGTAATGCGGGTAGCCGGTGTTGGCGAGCATGCTTTCCAGGCAGCGTTGCAGCTGCGGCAGGCGTCCATCCACCAGCACCAGAATGCTGACCAGCGGCTGCTGTGCGTGGCGGTAATCCACCGCGTGCCGGCCGGGGCCGTTGCTGTCCACCACCGCGTCCACGTATCCGCGCGCGGCAAGATGGCGGCTGATGGCGCGCTGCTGGTCTTCGTCGCCATGCAGCGTGCTGGCCGATGCCACCAGCAAGGGTTCGGCAATGTGCTGGACGCAGGCCAGGCCGTAGCGTTCGACCAGCCCCAGCTGGTAATCCAGTTCGAAGGCGTCGCCCGTTCCAGCCGGAAAACCGCCATCGGCAACCAGCGTGGGGTGCCGGAACAGCCAGTGCCGCGACATCGTCGACGGCGCGCTCAACAGCATGTCCAGATACAGCGCCGGCCGCATCGCCAGCCCCAGCTGGCCGTCGTCCAACGCGACCACTTCATCGGCGTAGATGGCCTGACACGTGTCCGGCAGCGCAAGCATCTCCAGCGCCACGACCAGCAGGCCGCTGGCGGTGAACAGGCTGCCGGCCTCGACCAGCAGTACCCAGTCGATGGACTGTTGTGCGGCGATGGTCCGGTTGAGTGTGGACACCAACCCGTCCGGGCCGACCAGCACACCGCGCTCGCCGTGCTCGGCGGCTTGCTGCGGGGAGCTGCTGAGCACCCAGGTCTGCTGATTCGGATAGCACGCCACCGCCGCCAGGCTGGCCTGGGTTGCGGCCACCGCTGCCGCATCGCCAGTGTCGTCGATCAGCATCACTGCGATCCGCGGGCCGCCCGCATGCGCCTGCAGGCGCGCATCGATCAAGGCGCGCTGGACCATGCCCGGATGCCGCACACCCAACCAGGTGGACGGCGACACGCGCTCGGCCAACCCCGCGCTCTGCATCAACGCATTGACCAGGTCCACCGACTTGAACACGCGTGCCTTGTGCGGGCTGAGCGGGGCGACGCGCACCTGGCGGTTGTCGCCGCTCTCGCGCCGCCAGCCCAACTGGCGGATGCCCTGGCGCAGATCTTCGTGGCCCTGGTCGCCGACCCCGACCTGATCGCGGCCGGCCTGACTGAACTGCGCGCTGGACACGCGAAAATGCGTGAGCGCGCTAGACAGCAAGGCCAGGTTACCGTGACGCAGCAGCTTGACGTAGATCGCCAGGTCGCCGACCCAGTGGATGGCCTTGCCATTCAACATCATCAGCTCGCCACCCAGCGCCGCCAGGTCGGCGCGCCGTGCAAGCACGCAACTCGGCTCGCCGATGAAGTTGATGGCATGGTCGGCCAGGAACGACACCAGCTCCGGCCCGTCGATCAGCACGTCCTCGCCGAACGGAAAGCTGGTGGCCAGGATGTCGGGCAACGGCGCACCGTCATCGTCGATCCGCAGCCGGCGCGAGGACGCCAGCGCGGTGCCGGGGTTGCGCTCCATCGCCGACACCAATTGCGCAATGCAGTCCGGCTGCAGCACATCGTCGTCATGCAGGAACTTGACGTACTCGCCTTGCGCCAGGCCAATGCCCTTGATGGTGCTGCCGAGTTCGCCCAGTCGCGCCGGATTGCGGTGGTAGCGGATCGGGAAGGGAGCGCTCGCCAGGCGCGGCGCCAGCACAGCCTCAATCGCGCCATCGCCATTGTCGTCGCAGATCACCAGCTCCAACGCTGGGTAGGTCTGCGCCAGCACGCTGTCCAGCGCCTGCGCGACATAGCGCGGCTTGTAGGCCGGCATGACGATGCTGACCAGGGCGTTGGGCGTCATCGGCGATCGATTGGCTTGAACAGTCACAGGTGGATCCAAGGCGCGGAACGGGGGAGGGCGGAGCGCCCCTTCGTGCGCCAGTAGATAGCGCACCTGGGTGGGGTTCAACCTAGCCGGTCATGCAATAAGCGTGCCGTCGGTGGTGCGGTGGCAACCTGACCGGCAGCGGCACGCAGTCGCCCTTATGGCTGAGGACGATCTCGCGGTTGTGCTGAGTCTTTGCGATACACCACCTCGATCCAATCGGTACGCAAGCTCTTTGGGTTCTTCGACAGTTTGGCGATGTCCCACAACGAAAAGCCGGCCGCCTGCATCAGGTTGACCACCTCGACGAAGCTGTTGGTCTTGCCGTAGAAATCGTAAAGGCCGATTTCGATCACTGCGCAGTCGGTGTGCTGCAGGATCGCAGTTGCACCCTCCAGCACCTGTCGCTCGAACCCCTGCACATCGATCTTGAGAATATGTACCTGGGCGATCCCCAGCAAGACGCAGGCATCGTCGAGGGTGGTCTTGCTGACCACAATTTCCTCGTTCGTCGCCTGCCGCGCATAGCCGAGCGAGTCGGTGGACTCCGCGTTGATCGGCAGCAACCCGCCCAGGTGCGAGATGCTCTGCCGGTAATAATGACCGACTTCTTCCTTCTCGCCCAATGCAACGCACATGGTGGTCGTGCCGAACTGTGCAGCCACTTTTTCCAGCTCGGCAAAATTCTGCGGATCTGGCTCGAACGAATACATCTGGCAATCCGGATAGATCGACTTGAAGTGCTGGATCGACTCGCCGCGATGCGCACCCACGTCCAGCACCACCGGCGCGTCGGTCTTCAGTAACTGGTCGAAGAAGCGACGTGGGGAATACGCCTGGGCATGCGCCTGGTTTCTGAGATCGGATGTGCCGCAGATGGGCGAATGCATGCCGGGCTGCGTGTCGGACGTCTCATCCTGGCTCATGGCGCGTTCTGCTCGCCGAGCTGCATCATGCGCAGTGCCGCTTCCACCCGCACTACATCAGCCGGCGTATCCACCGCGATCGACTGGTTGCTCATCTGCACCATCCGCACTTCGAAGCCCAGTTCGAGAAAGCGCAGGATCTCGATATCCTCGATTTCTTCCAGGGGCGTCTTGCAAGACACCGATGCAAACGCCTGCAATGCCTGCCTGGGAAACGCATAGGCGCAGACCTGCCGCCAGGCGTGCCGGAACTCGCCTTGCTTGGTGACCGGGATTGCCGCGCGCGACATGTACAGCAAACGCCCATCCGGGCGAACGACCACTTTGGGCACGCTCGGATTACGGAACTCGTCGATGTTGGCGACCGGGCAGTAACCGTTGATCACATCACTCGGCGCTGCTGTCGCAGCGTCTATCAGCAGGCGTAGGTCTTGTGGATTGAATAGCGGATCGTCACCCTGCACATTGATGTAGGTGTCCACGTCGAGCTGTTGTGCAACTTCGGCAACGCGATCGGTGCCGGTCAGGCAGGCACTGGAGGTCAGCAAGGTGCGGATGCCGGCCTGCTCGCAGGTACGTTGAATCACATCGCAGTCGGTGGCGACCAGAATCTGCCCGGCCGGCGCCGCCTTGGCGCATTGCTGATAGGTGCGCACGATCATGGGCACACCGCCCAGTTCGATCAACGGTTTTCCGGGCAGGCGCGAAGAGTCGCGTCGCGCGGGGATGATGATGGCGTAAGTCATAGAAGCCTCCTGGCAACCGATGGCGTTGAGTGGCGAGGGCGGCTCAGCCAACTCTGCCTTGCCAAAAATCGGTGGAGTTGAGCTCCAGCCGGCTGACTGCCTCGGCAGCCTCAAGTACCGCATCGGTGTCAGTGAACAGCCGGTTCCACAAGTCCGTCGAGAAACCGTAGCTGTTGTCGCGCGCTACATTGAACAACGACACGAGCTTCAATGACGTCCAGCTCATCTGTGGCTCCAATGCCAGCAGACGGGACTTTGCAAAACGGTAGCTGTCGACCAGGGTCTCGGCCTGAAATCCGAGCTGGCGTGCGTAGCTCTTCCACAACGACGATTCGAAGGCGTATTGGCTCAGCTGTTGAAAATGCCGATCGGGTGCAAGTTCGTTCATTGGAGAAAACTCGTCGTCCGCATAATTCGCCGGTCGCGGATCCTCTGGCATCGACCACAAAGCCAGCATGTCCTGCGTCCTGCCAAGCATGGCTTTCTCGGTGAAAAGGAACGGGATGTTTCGAAACCCCGCTCCCAAAGAAATTGCGATTTTTCCTTGATTGCGTTTGCCTCTGAAATGGACATTGATGGCGTCGTGCGTTGAGCCGGTCAGCACGTTGTCGCTACGGCAACGCACCGCAAACGCGATGCCTTGCTCGGCCAGATGCTCCACGCCCAGACGTGCGGAACGCAGCACCGCATTGCGGTAGTGCAGGCCCAGGTTGTCCGGCTGAGGCACCAAAATCAGCTTATCCAGCCAGGGCCTGCAGCGGTCCAGTAGCGCACTTGGTTGGTGGTCCCAGGTCACCATGCACTGGTACGCCCAAGGGAAACGCAGACGATTCCAGGCCAGCACCAGGGGCGTAAAGTCGAACGCTAGCCCCTGCACGAAGATGCCGGTATCCGGCTTGGTCAGTTGTCGCGACAGTTGCAGCTCGGGCAACAGGCGCGAGAAATCCTGCAATTCCTGCAACAGTGCAACGCTGCCCTGGCCGTATTCGACGGCACGTACCGTGCGGAAACGGCCATGTGCCTTTGCAATCTGATTCATCACCTCTGCGGCGTGATTGGAGAAGATGACGATCAGCACATCATCGACCGATTCCTCCTCCAGTGCCGAAGGTGGTCTGACCGGCAGGCCATGGACAGTTGTGCCCTGATTCTCCGGCCGCGGGCAGATGGTGTACTGCAAGTTCAACTGCTGGGCGATGGCTGGATAGAAATCACGGAAAAACTGTCCTGCCCCCCAGCCGATCAACTTGGTGCTGCGCAGATTCAGTCCTGGATATTTGATCGTGGCTCGCTCGATCGAGCCGACTGCTAACGCCATGACAGGGCTTCCTTATGTACTTTGCTGGTCTTATCAGTGTCATTGAATTCGGAGATGCTGTTGTTCTTCGTCGAGCAGCATCGCGCCGATTGAGATTGCGATTGCGATTATCCAGCGCCATGTCACGATCGAGTCGGCGACATGGCGCTGGGCGCCTGACGGATGCGGCGTAGGCGGTCATCGTCGGACAAAGCGGGCCGCGCACATCGCGACGATTTTTTAAGCCCCCCGCGTTGCGGGCGTCAGTCATCGCTCCATCTCTCAAGTCGTGAATTTCCCCGGGCTTACTCTGCCCAGGGCGGCGGTGCGGCACCGGCCACGGGCGATGCATACAAAACGAGGTCGTAGTAGTGGCCGGGAGAGTGCTGGCGTAGACGGAAGTGATAGCCATCGACCAGTTTGTCCAGTTGCTCCACGATATCCAGCAGATCCTGGGCGTAGTGGTATACACAAATGGCCATGCGGGGGCGCTGGGTACGGATGAGGTGAGATGCGCCTTCCAGTGCCCTGGCCTCGAACCCTTCGATGTCCAACTTCAGTAGCGTCAGCTTTTCCAGCTCGTCGTCCAGGCGTGTCGTAGCCACGGAGATTCCGCCATTTGGCGATACATGGCTGGAAACGGTGCCGGTCTGCTCGAAGCGCAGCGTCGTATGTTCGTTGGAGATGGCTTTTTTTATGGCCCTGAAGTTGTGCGGGGGAAGGGGGAGGGCGCTGGCGATGCCCTCCAATTTCTGGAAGTTGATGCTATCGGGTTCAAAGGCGGTGATGCTTTCATAATGATGGCGGGATGCTTCTAGAAATTTGTGCACGATGGGGCCCTGGAAGGCACCGCCATCGCAGAAATGTTCACGCCGACCCAGCTGGAATGTGCTGCTATCGGCGTATGTTGAAAAGTACTCGTTGATCGGCGTCGCCCAGCAATCCAACAGGAGGCTGGAGTTGTAGGTCAGGCGGAACAACAGGTTGCTGTAGAGCGTAAAGACGCTGAGATCGTCGTCCAGTCGATCGGCAAGACGCAGGAATTCGTCCAGGCGCGCAAGCGTCCGCTGACGGTATACCCGGGCAGGCTCGTATACGGCGGGCAGCCCACAGTGCGCAACGGCCAGGCAGGCATCCACCCGTTCAATGCCTGCTTGTTCGCAGAGCTTGCGGGCAAGGCCCGATTCTCCAGGGCTGTAGGAAAAATCGATGGCCAATGCCTGGGGATGCTGGGCCGTTTGTTCAATGAACTGGCGCGAGCTCCAACGCGGCACGCCATGAACGGTGTCGCTGTCGCTTGGCTGGTCATCGACGGCGGCAATGACATGGCTGGAGCGCTGGACGATCTTTGGGCCATAAATCTCGCCAATGCCCGAGCGCGGATGGAGCAGAAAGAGGGGGCGTTGCTCGAAGCGTGGGATCAGCGGATCCAGGCAAGGCGCAATGCTCAGTTGCTCAATGCCCGCGCTGGTACAGAGGTCATTTGCAAACGCCCGACCGCGCGGGCTGCAAGAGAAATCGATAGCGATCGCATCGGCGTACTGCCCTGCCTTGGCAAGGAACTCCTGACTACTCCAGCGCGGTGCGCCGTGAATGCGGTCCAGGTGGATGCTTTGGTCATCAATCGCGGCAACCACATGGCGCAGGTCGGCAACGACGCTGGGGCCATGCACCACGCCAGCATAGGACTCGGGAGCGATGAGGAATGCAGGGCGGCCGGCAATCGCGGGCAGGCGCGCGATGACATCTTCGAGTACGGGGCGCTCCTGCTCCGCAATTCGGAGAATCTGTTGGCGAAGCTGCTCATTTCTTGAGCTCATGAACGTCATCTCTCGTAGGTGTGAATAGGGGCGTCGTAGCCGGCGTCGAAATAGGTCTTGGCAGGTACGTCCTCGCAGTAGACGCGCGGCCAGCCAAGTTCGCAGCTTCGTCCCACCTTGACGCCACCGCGCACGATGGCGCCAGTCCGCAGGATGCTGTTGCCGCCGATCTCGACGCCCGCGCCGACGTGCACACCGTTCTCTATCCAGCATGACGATTTGACGCGGCATGCCGGTCCGAGGTGCGCGCCGGCATGGATGACGGTGTTGTAGTCGATCCTGCACCCGTGCCCGACGACGGCATGGGCACCCACGAATGCGTTGAGTCCGATGACCGTGTCAGCGCCGATGGCTGCGCAGGGGTGGATGAAGGGCTCCAGCTTGAAGCCACGTTCCATTGCTGCCTGCATCAATTCCATGCGCTTGAAGTTGCCGAAGCGTTCGTCGAAAGCCACAAACATGGCCCCTTCGGTCGGATTCAGCCCATCCAGCACGCCAAGATCGAACTCGTGTCCCGCGTCTTGTGGCACGTCGACCCTGATGACCGTCTCGCCCTGCCGCGTCTGCTTCCAGGCATGAAAGGCCAGGTCGAGGTAGTCGCTGCTGCCGATGATCCACCTAGATTTCATGTTCGGTCTCCATCAGCGTCGTGTACCAGCGTTCGACCAGGCGATTCATGGATTCATAGGCTCCCTGGGTAGGTAGCGGAGCGTCTGTGTGCAAGGCCGCCTGCACCCGCTCCATGATGTCCACGTCTTCGCCTACCACCACCTTGCTGCCGTGCATCTGTGCCAGTAGCACTTGGCTGGAGGAACCGTAAGGCTGTTTCCTGCGTGCGCTAAACCAGTAGATTTCCAGGTCGGTCTGGTCCGGCGCGACGGGAATGTGGTGTTCCAGGGTGAAGGAATAGCCGCCGTTAGCACTGGCGATATGCAGGTTCGGGAAGGCAAGCCAGTTGAAGTAGGCGTCCTGCTTGCCCCAGCGTTCCACTTTCTCGTGCCAGCCGAAATGCTGAAGGTTGGGGATGGCGGCTTCCGGGCCGCCGAAACTGAAGCGGCGCATCTCGTGCCTCAAGGCAGCGGGCGAGCTGTCTTGCAACGCTTCCATGGACTCCCTGGCTTGTTCCTCGTTTACCTCGGGAGTGAAGCTGACGCTCTTGGCCAGTGTCTTGGGGTGGACGAAGCGCGGGTGATTGGCATCGCGAAGATTTTCGTAAGCGAGTTTCCAGTTGTACCGGCCACGCCACGTGGTCACCATGACCTCGGTGTCATAGGCATTGGAACTGCTTTCCAGCAAGGCGATGAAGTCTGCCGAAAACTGTTCCTCGATCGGCATCGGGTCGGGATCGAGGTTGACGAACAGCAGGTTGCCCACCTCGCGCAGGGCGAACTCCCGCAATTTCAGGCCGCGTCTTTCTTCCTCGTCGAAGCCATACACAGCCGCGCACTCGGGGATGTTCTCAACCCGACCGTCTGCGTCGTACTTCCATGCATGGTAGGGACAGACCAACGGGCGCTTTCCCACCGCAGTGGTCTGTAGCAGCGCGCTGCGGTGCAGGCAGATGTTCTCGAACGCGCGCAGGCGGCCCTGGAAGTTCTGGATCAGCACCGGAATCCCAGCGAGCCTGCGGGTGATGAAGCAGTTGTTGTCGGGCAGCAGCGTCTTCAGCCCGGCAAACAGCCAGGCCTTGCGAAAGATCTTGCGCTGTTCGCGGGCGAAGATCTCCGTCGACAGGTAGTAGCTGGGGTGCATTCGCGATCGCATCGGCGCGGCTTCCTCAGGAATCCTTGTGGTAGATGATCCGGGCCGGGTTGCCGAACACGCTGGCGCCGGCCGGCACGTCCTTGACCACGACCGCGCCGGCACCGACCACGGCGCCGACGCCAATGTGGATGCCGGGCAGGATGGTGGCGTGCGGGTGCACGATGGCACGCTCACCGATCCGCGCGCCGCCGCCGATGAAGGTCATCGCACCGATCTGCGCGTAGTCACCGACATGGACGTCGTGCCCAAGCATGGTGTTGGCATGCACATTGGCGAAGTCGCCCAGCCACACGTCGGGGCTGAGCTGTACGCGATGGCACAGGAAGCAGCCCTGGCCGATGCGCACGCGCGGGCTCAGGAATGCACCGGTGAGGACCGGAATGAATTGCGCGCCTTGCGCCAGCAGCGGCTGCGCATAGCGCTGGCGCGCATGCGGATCACCGATCGCGCAGACGAAGCGCTCTTCGTCCCGCGGCTGGTACGCGAGCGGGCTACCGACGATGGCCAGATCGCAGCCTTGACCGTCCAGCATCTGCGGGCGCGTGTCGAGAAAGCCCACCGGACGCCACTGCGTTCCACACGCCGGATCGCCCTGCATCTGCGCCAAGACCTCGCGACCCCATCCGCCGGCACCGATGATCAAGACCGGATGGGTCATAGGATCGAGCCGCCGTCCATGACCAGACTGGTCCCGGTGACCCAGCGGCTGGCGTCGGCCAGCAGGTAGATCGCGGCGTTGGCGACGTCCTGCGGCTCGCCCAGGCCCAGCGGATGCCGCGCCTTCTGCGCCTCGAGCTGGGCGACGCCCCACATCGGCGTGGCCACGGCCGAGGGGGAAATGCCGTTGACCCGGATCCTGCGCTTTGCCTGTTCGAGCGCCAGGCACTTGATGATGCCGATCAGGCCGGCCTTCATCGCCGAATACGGCCCCACGCCGCGCGTGCCAAGGTGCGCGGCAGTGGACAGCATGAACACGATCGAGCCCTGCGGGGCGATGGCGTTTGCCTGCAGCAGGCGCTGCGTCAGCATTACCGGAGCGAGGAAATTGACCGTGTACATCTCGGTCATCGCCGCCTCGGTCAGCTGCCGGATCGGGCAATGCTTCTGCATGCCCGCGCAGTGCACCACGCCATGCACCGCCGCGCCTGCCGAGACAACCAGCGCCTCGCGGTCGGCGGCGCTGGTCAGGTCGCCGAGCACGCCGACATGGCCCGTGCCCTGCAACTGCGCCTGGGTCTGCGCGAGGCGGTCCGTGTCGCGGCCGGCCAGGATGATGCGGGCGCCTCGCTGTGCGCAGGCAATGGCGATCTGCCGGCCGAGCCCCGACGACGCTCCCGTCACCAGGATCGTCTTGCCCTCGAGCGAGAACGCAGTGCGTGCCGGTGTAGTCATGCGTAGATATCCATCGGCACCGTGAGGCCGCCGTCCACCACGAAATAGGTACGCGTGATCCAGCGGCTCGCATCGGCCAGCAGGAACGTGGCGGCGTAAGCGACATCCTCCGGCTCGCCCATACCCAGCGGTGTCAGTTCGAACAGCCCTTCCATGTTGCCGCCGCTGCCCTGCAGGCCGTCCAGCAGCGGTGTGCGCACGTAGCCCGGGGCGATACAGTTGGCACGGATTCCGTTCTTGGCAACTTCCTGCGCCAGCGATCTCACCATGCCGAGCAGGGCACTCTTGCTGGCCGCGTAAGCGCTGCTCGCCATTGGCCCGATGTGCGAAGCGACCGAAGCGACGAACACCAGCGAGCCGTTTGCGGCGATGCGCTTCTTTGCCAGCAGGCCGCGTGTCAGCAGCATCGGTGCGAACGTGTTGCTGGAGAAGATGGTGTCCAGATGCGCCCGGTTGACCAGGCGCAGCGGCACCAGCCGGGAGATCCCGGCCGCATGTGCCATCCCGTCCAACACGCCGACCTCGGCGACCAAACGGTCGATGTCCTCCTGCCGGTCCAGGTCTGCCGCGATTGCCATGTGGCCGTCGCCTGGCAACGCCTCCAGGGTCGACGTCAACCGCACACGGTCACGTCCGTTGATCACCAGCTGGGCACCCAGCTCGGCGCAGGAAATCGCGATCTGGCGGCCGATACCCGAGGAAGCGCCGGTGACGAGGATGCGTTTGCCGGCAAGCGCGAAGGGGTCGGGAGCAATGCTCACGATTCGATGAGATCTGGAAAAGTGGCCCCTTCGATGTCGAGCAGGCAGGTGCCCCACGACAGCCCGATGCCGAAGCCGCATAGCAGCACGCGCTTGCGCCCTGATTCCAGGTCCTTGTTGATGCGTGCGGTCATGGTCACCGGCAGCGAGGCGCCGCTGGTATTGCCGAAGTCGCGCAACGTCGAGGGCACCTTTTCCACCGGCAGGCCGAGCTTTTTGCGGATGGTCTCATTGATCATGCGGTTGGCCTGGTGGAACACGAAATAGTCGATCTCCTCCTTGGACACGCCCGCATACTCAAGCAGCTTCTGCACTGCCGGCGGGATGCGCTGGGTAGAGAAGCTCAGCACTGCCACGCCGTCCAGGATCAGGTCCACGCCACGCTTCCAGGCACCATCCGCCTCGTCGCGGTACGGCACCAAGTGCTGGATGCCGACCGGTTCGCGGTGGCCGCCCACCGGCAGGATGATCGCCCTGTAGCCGCTCCCATCGCTGTTGAGGTCGAAATGCATCGGCGGCGCGTCGGCGCTGAATTCCAGCGCGGTGGCGGTGCCGGAATCGGAGAAGATCGGGTCTTCCAGCGTGGCGCTGCGGTCACCGACCAGCAGCAGGCCCTTCTTGACGCCGCCGGCGGCGATCATCGAGCCGAGCAGGTTGATGCCGAACGGGTAGGCCGAGCAGCCCAGGTTGACGTCGAAGGCAACCGTGGCGTGCGACAGCCCCAGCCGGTCCTGCAGGATGATCGCGGTGGCCGGGATCGGATAATCCGGCGACTGGGTCACCACGATCAACGCATCGACCTCTTCGCGCTTCCACTGCAGCTTTTCCAGCAGCACCTGCGTCGCATCGAAGGCCATGTCGGAAAAGCACTGCCACTCCGACGCCATGCGGCGCGTCTCGATGCCGATGTTGCGCACCAGCCGCTCGCGCTCGGAGCGGATCTGCGGCCGGCAATCGGTGAGATTGGACACGACCCGCTTCGGCACGCAGGTCGCCATGCCGGCGAAGCGGACGTTGTGCAGCGTGGAGGTCGGCATGCTGCTTACGCCTCGGTCAGTTTGTAGAGATCGCCGACGGTGACGGCGGCGGTCAGGTCCTCGCCGGTGATGGTCTTGCCGTACTCCATGTCGAACATCACGATCACGCCCAGTGCGGCCAGCGAATCCCATTCCGGGAGTTCGAGCAGCACGGTGTCGGCGGTGACCTCAACCGGCTCCTGGAAGTCGGTGGCGGCGATGAAGTTCTCGATAAACGTTGCCTGGGTCATGCGATCTCGCCTGGTTGCCTGTTGAAGATGCGGGAGTCTGAAAAAAGCGTGGAGCGGGTTGCCGTCATGTCGCCTGTTGCCTGGCGATCAGATCGGCAATGGTATCGACCTGGTCGCGGGTCAGGCCAGGAAAGATCGGCAGGCACAGTACCTGTGCGGCCACCGAGCGCGCGACCGGCAGCCGTGCCGGCGCCGAGGAGGGCAGGGCGCGATACATCGGAAAATCGCTGATCAACGGATAGAAATAGCGCCGTACCAGGATGCCGTGCTCGCGCATCAACTGATACAGCGCATCGCGCGACAACGGGTAGTCGTCCTGCACCAGGATCGGAAAGTACGCGTAGTTGGCACTGGCATGATCTGGCCGCGCCACGCAGCGCACGCCGCGGATATCGCTCAGGCGCTGCCGATACTGCGCGTCGATGGCGCTGCGCTGGGCAATGGCATGGTCGATGTGCTTGAGCTGCAGCAGGCCGAAGGCCGCGCTGATCTCATTCATCTTGCCGTTGATGCCGGGTGCCACCACCGTTGTTTCATCGACGAAGCCGAAATTCTTCAGATGCCCGATGCGCTGATAGGTGCGTTCGTCGGGGCAGACGATGGCGCCACCTTCGAAGGTATTGAATACCTTGGTGGCGTGGAAGCTCAACGCGCTCAGGTCGCCGTGGCGCAGGATCGAGCCACCCTCGTCGCGCACCCCGAACGCATGCGCCGCGTCGTAGATCACCTTGAGGTTGTAGATGTCGGCGATGCGGGTGATGGCGGTGGTGTCGCAGGCAGTGCCGTAGCAGTGCACCGGCATGATGGCGGTGGTCTGGGGGGTGATGGCCGCCTCGATCTTGGACGGATCCATGTTGAGCGTCACCGGGTCGATATCCACGAACACCGGCGTGATGCCTTTCCACAACAGCGAATGCGCAGTGGCCACGAACGAGTAGGGCGTGGTGATCACCTCCCCGGTGATGCGCAGCGCCTGCAGGGCGGTGATCAACGCGGTGGTACCGTTGGTCAGCAGGGCCAGGTGCGGCACGCCCAGGTACTCGCACAACGCGCGTTCGAAGGCGCGATGCATGTCACCCCCATTGCTGACAATGCGGCTGTCCCAGATCTGCTCCAGGTAGGGCAGAAATTCTTCCAGCGGCGGCAGCAGCGGGCTGGTGACGGGGATGGGCATCAATGCCTCGGCAGGTGCTGGTGAATGTCGGGATTGCGCCGCAGCCGACGGCTGCGGACGGTGTGATCCTGCTGAAGCAAGTGCCGTGCCAGCAAGCGGGGCCAGGAATGCGCCCCGCTCAGTTCGCCAGCTCGGTCTGCTCGCGATCGATGCCGTACTTGCGCAGCTTTTCCACCAGCGTGGTGCGGCGCAGGCCGAGCAGCTGCGCTGCATGCGCCACCACGCCCTGGGTGCGTTCCAGCGCCTCATTGATCAGCGCCAGCTCGATGTTGGCCATGTGGCCCCGCAGGTCGATGCCATCGTCAGGCAGGCTGGAACTGGTCGCCGGCTCGGCATCGGCGGTCGCAGGCTGCAGGGTCACGACATTGCCCGGCAGCGCGACGGCTTCGACGGGGGCGGCAACCAGTGCCGGCTCCGGCACGGGCTCGACCGCAACGGCCGAGGCAAAATCACCGCGGTAGCGTGCCGGCAAGTCCTGCACGCGTACCAAACCGCCTGGATGCAGCACCGCCAGGCGCTCGACCAGATTGGTCAGCTCGCGTACGTTGCCCGGCCAGTCGTAGCTGCGCAGCGCCTGCAGGGCCTCGTCGGCAAAGCGCACTTCGCCGCGTCCGGTGCGTGCCAGTTGCCCGGCGATGGTCTGCACCAGCATGGCCAGGTCGTCGACGCGTTCGCGCAGCGCCGGCATCTCGATCGGGAACACGTTGAGCCGATAGAACAGGTCCTCGCGGAACTGGCCGTCGCTGATGCGGGTTTCCAGGTTACGGTGGGTCGCGGCGATCACGCGTACGTTGCAACGGATGGTCTGGCCCCCGCCGACGCGCTCGAAGCTGCGCTCCTGCAGCACGCGCAGCAGCTTGACCTGCATCGGCAGGCTCATGTCGCCGATCTCGTCCAGCAGCAGGGTGCCGCCCTCGGCCATCTCGAAGCGGCCCTTGCGGGTGCTCAGCGCGCCGGTGAAGGCGCCTTTTTCGTGGCCGAACAGCTCGCTTTCCAGCAGGTCCGGCGGGATCGCACCGCAGTTGATCGCCACGAACGGTCCGTCGCGCCGTGGCGAATGCTGGTGGATGGCGCGTGCCACGACCTCCTTGCCGGTCCCCGATTCGCCCAGCACCAGCACCGTGGTGTCGAAGGCGGCCACCTGGTCGATCAGGCGGCGCAAGCGGGTCACCGCCTCGCTGTTGCCGGTCGGGCCGGTGTCCTGCTGCACGCCGGCCTGGTGCTCGGCATCCAGGCGCTTGAGGCTGGCACGGCGCAGCAAGGCTTCCAGCTGTGTATGGCGCAGCGGCGTGTCCAGCGTCCAGACATTGGCTTCGTGCAGGCCGTGGGCCTGCGCAAACGCGCTCGGGCTGCCTTCCATCAGCAACACCGGTGGCGGCAGCTTGGCATCGGCCAGCCAGTCGAAGAACTTGTCGGCCTGTGCGGCATCCTGCGCCGAGCCCACCATCACCGCCATCCACTCGTCATGGCGATGGCGGCCAGGATTGATGTCGGCGCCGTCGGTGACCCAGCGTGGATTGAAGTCCATGAACTCGAGCAACGAGACGGTGCGCTCGGCGCGCACGGCATCGCTGTCGATCAACAGAATGCGGGACTCACTCATTCCTGGCTCCTTACCGTCAGGCCCTCCAGGATTGGCATGACTTCCTGGATATAGGACAGCTTGCTAACAAAATTGTCAGCACCCGCGCGAAGAGCGTGTTCACGATGCTCTGCATCGTCGAAGTGGCTCGCGATGACAATATACGGCGGATCGTCCTGCGTCTTGATCAGACGCGTTGCCTGCAGCCCGCCCATCTCCGGCATGGCCAGGTCCATCAGCACGACATTGGGGCGCAGCGACTCAGAGCGCTCGATCGCTTCCAGTCCATTGGCGGCACTGCCCACGATATCGAGCCACTCCACTTTGCGAAAATGACGCATCGCAGCGTTGATGAAGCCCTCGTGGTCGTCGACCAGCAGCACGGTGAGTTTGCTCATAGTAATCCTTATCCTGCCCGGGCAAGCGGCGGTTTGTTGGTGCGGCGGCGCTCGCGTGCCGGGGCGATGTCGAGTTGTTCGCGGTACTTGGCCACAGTGCGACGGGCAATGTTAACGCCCTGGCGCGACAACAGCCCGGCGATGGCTTCGTCGGCCAGCGGCCGGCCGGCCGGCTCGCTTTCGATCAGTCGGCGCACCATCGCCTTGACCGCCTGGCCGGAAACGCTGGCGCCTTCCAGACGCACCGCAAAGAAGTGCTTGAGCTCGAAGGTGCCGCGCGGGGTCTGGATGTATTTGCCGGTGGTAATGCGCGAAATCGTCGATTCGTGCATGCCGATCTCATCGGCGATTTCCTTCAGCGTCAGCGGTGCCATCGCTTCCTCACCGCGCACCAGGAACGTGGCCTGGCGTTCGACGATGGCGCGCGTGGCACGCAGCAGGGTCTCGTAGCGCATCGACAGCCCGCGGGTCAGCCAGCGCGCTTCCTGCAGCATGTCGCGCAGCGGCTGGGCGGCGTCGCCGGCCTCGGCCAGTGCACGCTCATGCACGGGATTGATGCTCACCCGATGGGTGGTGGCCGGGTTCAATGCCACCCGCCAGCTGCCGTCGGCATGCCAGGCGAGCACGTCCGGAATCACGCTGGCGTTGCTTTCCTGCAGCAGGTCATCGCCGGGGCGCGGTTGCAGCGACAGGATCAGCCGGACCGCCTCGCGTGCATCGTCCACTTCGGCATCGTGCGCGCGCGCCAGCAGCGGATAGTCGTGGCTGGCCAGCAGGTCCAGGTCGCCGGCAAGGATGCGCGCAGCCAGATGACGCGCCGGCACACGGCCGGGCAGGGCGCTCAGCTGGGCCTGCAGGCACTCGCGCAGGTCGCAGGCGGCCAGGCCGGCCGGGTCGCCGTGCAGCAGGCGCTGACGGACCGCTTCCACTGCCTGCACGGTCATACCAAGACGGGTCGCGCCGAGCTGCTGCAGCGTCGCCAGGGCTTCGGTCAGGTAGCCGGCGTCGTCGGTCTGCTCCAGCCAGAACGCGGCGGCTCCCAATGCGGCCTCGTCCAGGTCCAGTGCCAGCTCGCGCAGGATGCGCACGTGCGGGTCGGTGGATTCGCCGGCTGCCACGCGCTGCATGCGGTCGTCGTCGCCATCGTTCCAGCTGCTGCTCGGCACGTCCCACATCGTGCTTTCCGGCAGTTCGTCGAAGGCGGCGACGTCGGAGGCGCCATCGTCGCTGCTCGCGACGGCGTCGCTGTCGGCCAGCTCTTCCAGCTCCAGCAGTGGATTGGTTTCCAGCGCGCGACGGATTTCCAGTTCCAACTGCATGCCGTCCAACTGCAACAGACGGATCGACTGCAGCAACTGCGGGGTCAGGTGCAGTTGCTGGCCAAGCTGGGCGGAAATGGTCGTCTTCATCGAAGCGCTTCCGGAAGGCGCCGCACGTGGCAGCGATGGAACGCATCTTGCAGGACAAGGCGACGGGTTTCTAATCAGGGAATCGCGTGAGGCAATTCGTGATTTTCCTGATAGCGCGTGGGGAATTCCCTGACGTACAAGACGGACTCAAGCGTGCTCGCCGGAATCCCGTCACTGTTTTGGTCGCTGGCGGCCGCCTCCGGTCATCGCCCGGCGGCCGGTCCTCAGACCAGTTCGTTGTGATGCTTGGCCGCCAGCAACACCAGATCGTTGGCACGCCGGCAACCGAGCGATTCCATCATGCGCGCGCGGTGGGTCTCCACCGTCTTGACGCTGATGCCGAGGTCGGCGGCGATTTCCTTGTTGCTCTGGCCGCGGCCGATCTCGCGCAGGATCTCGCGCTGGCGCGGCGACAAGGCGGCAATGCCGACCGGTTTTTCGCGGCCCAGCATCGGCGCGATCATCTTGGACGAAATCTGCGGGCTCAGGAACACCTGGCCGGCCGCCGCTGCACGCAGTGCCAGCTCCAGCTCCAGCGGCGCGGCATCCTTGACCACGAAGCCGACCGCGCCGCGATCCAGCGCATCGCGCACGTGCACCGGGTCGTCGTGCATCGACATCATCACCACGTGCGTACGCGGCGCAGCGCGCAACACATCGGTCATGGCATCCAGGCCGCTGCGGCCGGGCAGGGACAGATCCATCAACACCAGATCAGGCCGGTGCAGGGATGTCATGTCCAGGGCTTGCTGTGCGTTGCTGGCCTCACCCACGACATCGATGCCGGCGAAGGTTTGCAGCAGCCTGGACAAGCCGGCACGGACAAGGGTGTGATCGTCGACGATGATGACTCGCACGGCGCAGAAGAGACCTTTTTCAGTAAAGGGCACCTTAGCCGACCCGGCGCCCCGCGCCAACAGGTGGTATCAGCGCTGGCGGCGGGCGTCGGCGATCTGACGGCGATGCAGACGGAACAGATGACGTTCCAGCGCCTCCTGCAAGCCTGGCGAAAGCGGCGCAAACCGCAGCCAAAGCCAATGGTCGTGACCATCACTTGCGCTTGCCAGGACCTCGGCAGGAAGCTGTACCAGTTCAGGAAGCCAGTCGGACGGTTGCAGGCAAACACTCCCCAACGTGCCCGGCGGATGGCTGCTTGCGCAGCTCAGGCGGATTCCGCGCACCGACCACTGCACGTTCCCCTGGATCAGTCCGCTGTCGCCCTGCTGCACCAGACGGCCGATCAGGGCCAGCATCAGGTCGAGCTTGGCGTCCATGCGCTGCACCAGCAGCGGCAGCTCGCCACGGTCTTCGCTGGTGTCTTCGCTGCGCAGGTCTTCCACCTGGCCCAGGCTGCGCAGCAGGGTTTCCGCAGCGCCGTGCGGGCCGGCATCGCTGCCGGCGCGGAAGCCGGCCGGCAGACGCACTTCGCAGCTGAGCGTGTCGGCGAACAGCGCGGCATCGGCCGATGGCGCGAGTGTGCCGAGCGCGGGCATCAGATCCGCCCGACCCGGGCGTAGGCGCGGCTGGCCGAGGAGGACGTACGCTGCGCGCGGATCAGGTCCAGCAACTTGCGTCGGCGCTCGAGCATGATCCGCATCAGATCCTGCTGCATGGCCTGCAGCGCCTGCAGTGCGTCGCGGTCCTGGTTCAGGTCCGCCTGCTGCGCGTACTCGCGCAGGTGCAGATCGTGGGTGTCCAGCATGAACGGCATCACCTCGAATTCCTCCTGCGCCATGGCCAGGCGGATGTCGGCGATTTCGGCTTGAAGGCTCTGCGCGCTATGCATGGTCTGGCTCACGAAACGGCAGAAAGGCCGCGTTGATCGAGGGGGATGGAATTCCACGCCGAGTCGATTTCGCTGAGCAACTCCAGCGCTTCGGTCAACGCGGTTTCGTCGTTGTGCAGGTTGGCGGCAGTCAGCCGCTGCATCACGTAGTCGTAGAGCGCCGACAGGTTACCAGCGATCTCGCCACCGGCTTCGTGATCGAGCGAGCCGTTCAAGTGACCGACGATCGCGCAGGCTTCGCCGATGGCCTTGCCCTTGCGCGCCTGGTCGCCCTGCGCCAGGCAGGCCTGGGCCAGGCGGATGCGCTGGCAGGCGCCGGCGAACAGCAGCGACACCAGCTTGTGCGGGTCGGCTTCGGTCACGCTGGTGGACACGCCGACCTTGCGGTATTGCTCGGCATACTGACGATTGGAACCGTACATGGATGACTCCTCAATGGGCTGACCTTCGCGGGTCCCGGAGCGCTGCGCTCGGGCGACGACGCTCCTGCCGGAAGGCAAGGCCGATATCACGATAGGCCCTTCTTGTATCGGCAAGACCATTGCGGGACTTGAGGATCGTGATCACGAAAATCAGCCTGTCAGCAGGCTGCTGAGCGAACTGGTGCTGCTCTGCAGCTTGCTGATCATGGTTTCCATCGCGGTGAACTGGGCGGTATAGCGATCGCTGAGCTTGGTCATGCGCGCGTCGAGGTCGTCCAGGTCAGACTCGTAGCCCTTAATCTGCTTGTTCAGGCTGTCCGAGCGCATGGTCAGGGTGCCGTCGTTGGCGTTGACGTTGCTGTCGAGCAGCTTGGTCATGGCCGCGCCGAACTTGCTGTCCTTGCCGAACACCTCGGCGGCGGCACCACCGTCCTCGGCGATGGCGGTATCGAACTTGCCGCCATCGAAGCTCATCACGCCATCCTTGTCGATGGTCAGGCCGAGCCCCTTGAGTTCGATGAGGTTGCCGCTGACCTGGCCGCGCAGCTGCTGCTGCAGGCCGCGCACCAGCGAATCGCCGGTGAGTGCCGCGGCCGTCTTGGTGGTGGCGTCGTAGGCGCTGCTCTTGGCCAGCAAGGTGTTGGCGGTGTTGTAGGCGGCGGCGTACGCAGTCAGATTGGCCTTGAGGCTGCTGGTGTCGGCCGCAACGCCCAACGTGACCTTGGTGCCTTCGGCGGCCTTGGTGAGGTTGAGCACCACGCCCGGCACGATGTCGGTGACGGTGTTGGAGCTGGAGGTGCGTTCGAAGCCGTCCACGCGCACCAGCGCGTCGGTTGCGGCCACGGACTGGGTCAGGCCGCCGCTGACGCCGGGGCCGTAGGTGAGGCTGCTCAGGCTCGGGTCGCTGGCACTGACGGTCAGCGCGCCCTTGGTCCCGGAGTCGACCGCGTTGAACACCAGGTGCTGGCCGTCGTTGGCGGTCACCACGCTGGCGTTGACGCCCTTACCGCCGGCCGCCTTGTTGATGGCCGCAGCGATGTCGGTGAGCTTGTCGGTGCCGCTGATGTCAACGGTGATCTTCTTGTCGCCATACCCGATCGTCAGCGTGCCGCTGCCGACAGTGGCATCGGCGACGAACGCGCCAGAGGCGAGCTTCTGCGCGCTGGCCAGCGAGACCACTTCCACCGAATAGTTGCCCGGCGCGGCCGAGCTGGTGGTGGTGGCGGTGAAGCCGGCATCGGTGGGCACCGTTGCCTTGTAGGCATTGGTGTCGGCGCTGCTGATGACCTTGTCCAGCGCAGACTTGAGCGTGGTCATGCTGCTCTTGATCTGGCTGATCGCCGACAGCTGCGTCGTCGCAGCGGCTCCGGCCTTGTTGATGCGCGCCTGCTCCGGGTCTTTCTGCCGGGAAACCAGGGTGGACACCACGGTGGGGATGTCCAGACCGGAGCCGGAAGTGCTGATCACCGATGCCATGTTGCATTCCTCGTCTGGGCGTCCAAGCAAGGATGGACGCATGGGATTACGAGACGGGTATCGGCCGCCTCGGCGAGGACTTTAGCGGCGGCGAGCCCGTCTCGCTCACGAGGTTGGGTGATGCAATTTCCATGCCGGCGATGCGTCAAGAAACCCGCGCCAGAAACCCGTGCTGCGCGATCGTGTCGAATCCCTGCGGCTGTAAATATCTGCGACCACAAAAAAGCCCCTCCGGAGAGGGGCTTTGGACTTGCTGCGACGCGCTGCCGATTACTGCAGCAGGCTCAGCACGTTCTGCGGAACCGACTTGGCCTGGGCCAGCATCGCGGTACCGGCCTGCTGCAGGATCTGCGTGCGGGTCAGCTCGGCGGTTTCCTTGGCGTAGTCGGTGTCGCGGATACGGCTACGCGAGGCCGACAGGTTTTCCGAGGTTGCGCTCAGGTTGGCGATGGTGGAGGTGAAGCGGTTCTGCACCGCACCCATGTCGGCGCGCGAGGAGTTGACCGCGGTCAGCGCCTTGTCGACGATTTCCAGGGCCTTCTGCGCGCCGGAGAACGTGGAGATGTCCAGGGTGCTCAGGGTCGAAGCGGTGGAGCCGGAAGCGGCCGAGGCGGTGGTGATGCCGGCGCCGACGGTGATGCCTGCGGCGCTGGAGGTACCGGCGGTCAGCGAGGTGAAGTCCTGGCCAGCCTTCAGCGATTCGATCTGCACCGTACCGTCGGTCTTGATCGAGGCGTACATGCCGGTCTGGTCGAGCTTGTCGTTGATCGCGGCAGCCACCTTCTTGTTGACGTCGGCAGCGCTCTCGCCGACGCCGACCTTGACGTCCGCGATGGTGACGCTCTTGGCTGCACCGCTGGCGTCCTTGAACGACAGGCTCATGCCGCTGATCGAGCCCGATGCGGTGGAGGTGCCGGTCACGCCAGCGCCGGAAACGGCGGCAGCGAAGTTGGCCTTGCCCAGCGAATCGACGTTGGCGTCGACGATGCTGTTGATGCCGATGGTCTGGCCGGCGTCGGCGCCGACCTGGAACAGCGCGCCGGAGAAGTCGCCGTTCAACAGCTTGGTGCCGTTGAAGTTGGTCTGGTTGGCGACGCGGTCGATTTCGGCGGTGAGCTGCTTGACTTCGGAGTTCAGCGCGTCACGGTCGGTCGGCGAGTTGGTGGCGTTGGACGACTGCACCGACAGCTCGCGGATACGCTGCAGGTTGCTGCCGATTTCGACCATCGCGCCTTCAGCGGTCTGGGCCAGCGAGATACCGTCGTTGGCGTTGCGCGAGGCAACGTCCAGGCCGCGGATCTGCGTGGTGAAACGCTCGGAGATCGCCAGACCTGCGGCGTCGTCCTTGGCGCTGTTGATGCGCAGACCCGAGGACAGACGCTGGATGCTCGTCGACATGCTCGCGCTGCTGGTGTTGAGGTTACGCTGAGCGTTCAGCGACATTACGTTGGTATTGATTACCTGTGCCATTTTGATTTCTCCTAAGCGATTTTTCCGGCAAGGGGGACTTGCCCGGAGCCTCCGCAGGGGGGCCATCAAGTTGGCCGTTGCCGCTGCTGAGATGAATAACGGCGTTGCGTCGGGAACCTTTAGCGAAATCCAGTGTTTTTTTGCTGTCTTTCTGCTGCAGGACGAAATACGGAAGCGTTGTGTAGCAAGGGGTTTGGTTTATTCGGCAGCACCCCGTCGATCTTTAGCGTTGGTATAACTTTTGACGAATAAACTCCGTCGGCCTGCGCAGGTGCGCGCGCGCAGGCGTGCAGAAAATGTGGGCTTTCTGCGGAAAATCAGCGGATCAGGTTAAACAACGACGACGACTGCATCTGCTGAAAAATCGTTTGGGCGGCCTGCAACGAGGCCTTCTCCAGTTCGTATTGCCCGAGCGCCGAGGCGAAATCCAGGTCGCGGATCGACGACAGGGTGGTCTTGAGGGTGACCTCGTTGGATTCGAGCAGCGAGTTGGCGTTATCGATCGCCGACAGCTGCGCGCCGCCGGAGGCGCGCGCATCGATCATCTTCGACGAGGCCTGTGCGATGTCGCGCATCGACGACTGCAGCGTGTTGATCATCGCCGCCTTCTGCGGCGGGGTCTGGGTGTCGGAATTGAGCGCGCCGATCAGGTCGTCGATGGTGGAGAACACGTCCTTGGTGGTGGAGGCGCCGATCTGGAAACTGTCGCCCACCGCCGGTGCACCGCTGATGCGCATGCGCACGCCGGCCGCGTTGATGTCTTCGCCATCCTTGTAGGTGCCGGTCCCGACCACCGTATTGGTGCTGTCGCGCACCTCGTAGGTGTCTGCGGCGGTGAACTGCACGCTGTAGCTGCCGCCGTTCCAGCTGCCGGTGCTGGCATCACGGCTGAAATCCAGCAGCAGGCCGGTGCCGGTATTGGCGTTGTCGGGGTGCGCATCCACGGTGCCGTCGCCGGTGCGGATACGCATGAAGATTTCGCTGCCGGGCAGGGTGTCGCTGACAAAGGTGTCCGGCGCCACCTCGACCTGTTTCTGGGTCTGGTCGCCGTTGTAGGTGACGCCGCCATTGCTCTTGATGAACGGTGCGCTGCCATCGGCGCTGCCGCCGAACAGATAGCGCCCGGTGCCGTCGGTGCTGTTGGCCAGGCTGACCATGCTGTCGCGCAGCGCGGTCAGTTCCGAGGCGATCGCCTTGCGGTCGTCGGGGCTGAGCGAGGAATTGTTGGCCTGCACCGCCAATTCGGTGACGCGCGCCATTTTGTCGCCGGCCTGCGACAGGGCGTTTTCCTGCAGGCCGAGCCGGTTCTGCACGTTGTTGGCGTTCTCGCCAAAGCGCGTGATCGCCGCCAGCGCGCGATCCAGGCCGACCGCGGTGCCGGCGGCGACCGGGTCGTCCTTGGCGGTGACCAGGCGCTGCCCGCTGGCGAGCTGGGCCTGGATCTGGCTCAGCCGGGACTGCTTGGCCGTCATCGACGACACCGACTGGCTGTACATCATGCTGGTGGAGATACGGTCGGTCATCAGCGTACGGCGCCCAGGATGGCTTGGAAGATGGTGTCGGCGGTGGAAATCATCTGTGCGGCGGCCTGGTAGGCCTGCTGCAGCTTCAGCATGTTGGCGGCTTCCTCATCGAGGTTGACGCCGGAAATCGAATCGCGGCTGGCCTGCGCCTGGTCGTTGATGACCTTCTGCGCATCCGAGGCGTAGCTGGCCGCGCGCGCAGCCGAGCCGACCGAAGTGGTCAGGCCCGACAGCGCGCCGTTGAGCGTGACCGTGCCGCCGCTGAGCGCCTTGGCGTCGTCGATCTTGGCCAGCAGCTTGACGTTGCCGTTGTCGCTGGAACCGGCGCCGGTGGGGCCGACCCCGAAGGTGTCGCCGGCCTTGGGCGCGCCGTCCAGCGCAAAGCTCCAGCCATTGGCGCTGATGGTCTGGCCGGCGGTGTAGGCGAACGGGCCGCTGCCATCGATGGTGTACTGGTTGGCGTCGATGAACTCCACCGAGGCCGGGGTCAGCAGCGCCGGGTTCTGCGCGTTGGTGACCTTGACGTCGCTGATCTTGCCGGTGCCCAGGTTGGCGAGCGTGGCGGTCGCCTTGACCGGGGTGGCCGCGGCAATCCGCGAAGGGTCGGTGATGGCCACCGACAGGCTGCCGGCCAACCCTGCGGTGGGCTGCAGCAGGAACTTGTCGCCGTTGGCCGGCGTGCCGCCCACCACCAGGCTGACGCCGTTGAGCACCAGCGGATTGGCCGGTGTGCCGGCGCCGCTGATCGGCACCGCCGACCCGGTGCTGGCATTGGTGGCCTTCCATGCACTGCCGTCGAAGCTGAGCGTGACGTTCTGCCCATCCACCGCCGACATGTTGCTGAAGCTGGCGCTCAGCGACGCGCTGCCGGTATTGCTGGGATTGGCGGCAGTGGTGGGCGTGCCGATGTTGAAGAAGTTGCCGCCCATCGCGCCGTACAGGTCCATGCCTTGCGCGTGACCGGCGTTGAAGGTGCTGGCCATGCCCACGGCCAGGCGACCGAGTTCGGCCTGGGTCGGTTCCAGCACGCTGGTCCGGAACTCCAGCAGGCCGCCGATCTGCCCGCCCAGCGAGCTGGTGCTGAGGCTGACATTCTGGCCCTGGGTCTGCATCGCCACCTGCAGCTTGGTCGGCTGATACGGGTCGGCGACGGTGGTCAGCTTGGACGAGGTGGTTCCCACCACCAGGGCCTGGCCGCCGGCGGTGAAAACGTTCATGAAGCCGCCGTCCTGCATCACCGCGGTGCCGCCGGTGTAGCCGACCAGCTTGGACACCAGCGCATCGCGCTGGTCGAGCATGTCGGGCGAGGCGCTGTCGATGCTGCTGCCGATGGTGCCGTTGATCTTGGCGATCTGCTGGGTCAGGCGATTGACTTCGTCCACCGAGGAGGTCAGGCCGCTGTTGACCTCGTTGCTGAGGCTGTCCATCTGCCCGTTGAGCTGCTTGAAACGCGTGGCCAGCGAGTTGCCGCTGTCGAGCATGCTCTGCCGCTCGGCCGTGGACGAGGCATTAGACGACACTGCGCTGGTGGAATCGAAGAAGTTCGACCACAGCCCGGCCACATTGGTGGCGGTGTTGGAGTACAGGCTGTCGACGCGGTTGGACAGCGAGGACAGCTGCTGCAGCCGCGAGAGCTCGCCGCCGCTGTCGAGCAGGCGCGAGGTGGCCAGCTGGTCGGCCACCCGGCTGACGTCGGTGATCTTGGCGCCATTGCCCACGAACGCGTAGCCCATGTCGGTAGGCGTGCGCGTTGCAAATTCCACACGTTGGCGGCTGTAGCCTTCGGTATTGATGTTGGCGACGTTATGGCTAACGGTCGACAACGCCCGTTGGAAGGCGATCAGCGCACTGGTCCCGGTGGACATGATGGACATGGGCGTTTACCTCAACGACGGATGGTGCCGAGCCCGGCAGGCTCGGCGGTGCTGGCATAGCGGTTGGACAGGTCGGCCGCCGCGTTGCCGATCGCGGCTACCGCACGGTCGATGGTCGGACCGTTGGCGATCGCCGCGATCTTGGCTGCGTAGCCCGGATCGGTGGCGTATCCAGCCTGTTGCAAGCCGCGTGCAAAACCCTTGATATCGGTGCCGGCCTGCAGCGCGGGCTGGTAACGACTGTTGTTCTTCAGCAGCCGCACGTAGTCGGCAAAGCTTTCCTCGGCCGAGCCGTAGGCACGGAAGTCGGCGGTTTCGGTGGTTTTGACGCCATTGACGTATTCGTGGGTGCCGGTGGTGACCTTGTCGCCGCTCCAGCCGGTGGCCTTGATGCCGAACAGGTTGTTGGAGCTGCCGGCATTGCCGATACCGCGCCGGCCCCAGCCGGTTTCCAGCGCTGCCTGCGCCACCAGTGCACGCGGATCCACGCCTAGTTCGCGCGCGGCCTTCTGCGCATGCGTCCAGATCTTGGCCACGAAGCCTTCCGGGGTGCGCTCGCCCAGGCTGGCAGCGGCGCTGCTCGCCGCGCTCGCATTGACCGCGGCGTTGGCATCGGCGGCGTCGCTGGCGGCCACGTCGGCCCAGCGATCGTTGGCCGAGGGCCAGCTCAGTGCGGCCGCATCGTCGCTGCCGGCTTCGCTGCTGCCGGTACGCCCGGCGATCAGATCCAGCACCTGGCTCATGCCGATGCCGCCCAGGCCGCCTGCGCCGATGCCTGCCGCGCTGCCGATGCCTGCACCGACGCTGCCCGCAGCCCCATCACGGGCCGGCAGCGGCAACGAGGCGTCGCGCTTGCCGGCCACCAGCGCATAGGCCTTGGCGGCATCGGCGGTGCTGAGCGAGGTATTCAACGCCGGGCCACCGGTGTCGCCGCTCAGCTGCTTGGAGATCATCGCCGACAGGCCCAGCCCCTTGCCGTCGGTCAGCGACTTGGCCATCTGCTGGTCGTACATCTCGCGGAACATCTGGTTTTCGCCCGGAAACATCGGGTCGCCGGAGCTCGCATCGCGCATGCTCTTGACCAGCATCTGCGCGAACTGTCCTTCGAGCTGACGTGAGACCTTGTCGATCTTGGCGGGATCGGCCTTGGTGCTCGGGTTGAGATCAATGGGCGAGGCTGCGATACGCATGTCAGATCACCTCCAGCTCCGCCGTGAGCGCACCGGCTTGCTTGAGCGCTTCCAGGATGGCCACCAGGTCGCCGGGAGCGGCGCCCACTTCGTTGACCGCGCGTACGATCTGATCGAGCGTGGTGCCGCCTTCGAACTTGAACATGCGGCTGCCTTCGGAGGTGGCCGTGATCGTCGATTGCGGGGTCACCGCGGTGCGGCCGCCGCTGAAGGCGCCCGGCTGGCTGACATTGGTGTTCTCGCTGATGGTCACGGTGAGCGAGCCATGCGCGATCGCCGCCGGCATCACCCGCACCAGCTGGCCGATCACCACCGTGCCGGTGCGTGCGTTGACCACCACCTTGGCCGGCGCGTCGCCCGGAGAGAGTTCGACATTTTCCAGCCGCGCCAGCAGGCCGATACGCGCGCCGGGATCGGTCGGCGAGCGCACTGCCACGGTCACGCCGTCCACCGCACGTGCGGTCCCGGCACCGAAGCTGCTGTCGATCGCCGCGACCATGCGCGAGACGGTGGTGAAATCGTTCTGGTGCAGGTTGAGGGTGATCTCGCCGCTGCCGGCAAACACATCCGGCAAGGCGCGTTCGACGGTGGCGCCGTTGGGGATGCGACCGACGCTGGGAATGTTGACCGACACCCGCGAGCCGTCCTTGCCCTGCGCGCCGAAGCCACCGACCACCAGGTTGCCCTGCGCCATCGCGTAGACCTGGCCGTCGGCGCCTTTCAGCGGTGCCATCAGCAGCGAGCCGCCACGCAGCGACACCGCGTTGGCGATCGAGGACACGGTGATATCGATCGGCTGGCCGGGCTTGGCGAACGGCGGCAGTTCGGCATGGATGGCCACGGCCGCGACGTTCTTCAGCTGCGGATTGACGTTTGCCGGAACATTGACGCCCAGCTCGCCGAGCAGGTTCTTCAGGCTCTGCACGGTGAAGGGCGCCTGGCTGGTGCGGTCGCCGCTGCCGTCCAGGCCGACCACCAGGCCGTAACCGACCAGCGCGTTGCCGCGCACGCCGCCGACCTGGGCAAGATCCTTGATGCGCTCGGCCGAGGCCGGCGCGGCGATCGCACAGACCGCCACAGCGGCAGCCAGCAGACGGAAGGGCAGGGAAGACAGATTCATGGTCGCAGGCTCAGTAGGGCGACAGACGGGAATTGAAGAAGCGGCTCAGCCAGCCCATCGCGTTGGACTGCGCGATCGCGCCGCGGCCGCCGTAGGCGATGCGGGCGTCGGCCACCTTGCTCGAAGGCACGGTGTTGTCCGGGCCGATGTCGGCGGCGCGCACGATGCCCTGTACCTGTACCAGTTCGTCGCCCTGGGTCAGGCGCAGGTTCTTCTGCCCCTGGATCACCAGATTGCCGTTGGGCAGGCGCTGCATCACGGTGACGGTCACGCTGCCCTGCATGCGGTTGCTCTGCGCGGTGTTGCCCTTGCCGGCAAACGTGCGGTCGCCGCTGGTGGAGTTGCGCAACACATCGGTGCCGTTGACGGTGAGCGGAACGCCGAGCAGCGTGGGCGTGCTCATGTCCACGGTGTCGGCCTTGCTGACGCTGGTGTTGGCGGTGGACGAGGCGGTGGTGCTTTCCACCAGGTTCACCGTCAGCAGATCGCCGACATCGCGGGCGCGGCGGTCACCGTACAGATTCAGGCTCGGGCCGGCGGCATAGATCGCCCCGGCGGTGGGCTGCGCCACCGGCGCGACCACCGGCACGATCGGCGCCAGTTCGGCGAACGGCCGCACATCGCCGGCCGCCACGCAGCCGCCCAGCAGCGCGCTGCAGGCGATGGCGAGGCACAGGGAGGAAAGGGAAGGCAGGCGTGACATGGCGTGGATTCCTGAGAGGGCAGCGACCGGTGGGCCGATCAGACGTTGTTGTTCAAGTAACCGAGCATCGAGTCGGTGGTGGAGATCGCCTTGGCATTCATTTCATAGGCGCGCTGGGTCTCGATCATGCTCACCAGCTCTTCCACCGTATTGACGTTGCTGCCTTCCAGCGCGCCCTGCACGGTGTTGCCCAGGCCGTTGAGGCCAGGGGTGCCGTTCTGCGCGGGGCCGGAGGCGGTGGTTTCGACGAACAGGTTCTCGCCCTTGGACTGCAGGCCCGAGGGATTGATGAAGTCTGTCAGCGTCAACGCACCGATTTCCTGCGCGGCGGCCTGGCCGGCCAGCGTCACGCTGATGGTGCCGTCGTTGCCGATGGTCAGCGACTGCGCGCCTTCGGGGATCTGGATGCCCGGCTGCAGCGGGTAGCCGCTGTTGGTGACCAGCTCGCCCTGCGCATTGATCTGGAAGGTGCCGTCGCGGGTATAGGCCGAGGTGCCGTCAGGCATCTGCACTTCGAAGAAGCCGCGGCCGTTGACCATCACGTCGAGCGCGCGGCCGGTCTGCTGCTGGCTGCCCTGGTCGAAGCCCTTGAAGGTGGAGACCACCCGCACGCCGGTACCCAGCTGCAGGCCGGTCGGCAGCTGCGTCTGCGCGGAGGTGGAGCCGCCCGGCGCACGCACCTGTTGATACAACAGGTCTTCGAACGCCGCACGATCGCGCTTGAAGCCGGTGGTATTGGTATTGGCCAGGTTGTTGGAAATGACCGACATGCGCGTCTGCTGCGCATCCAGTCCGGTTTTGGCGACCCACAAAGCCTGATTCATGACCCGATTCCTCGTTAGACCCGGGGATGTGTTCCGGGTACGGGTGGGTATATGCACGTGCCGTGCCAAACCCGCGCCGGATTTTTGCCGGCTGTGCACTGGATCACGCGAAGCGGGCGCGACGGCCTGCGCGGGGCAGGGCTGGCGGCGGACAGGCAGCGGCTAGGCCGAAGCGGTGGAAACCTGCGCGGCAGATCAGGCGCGGAAGATCGGTCGCCGGTCAGCGATGTGTTCGACGACGTGTGAACCCTTGCCGCTGCGTGCGGAAGGGTTCTCGGGATTTGCCGGCTGGCATTGCGACGCAGTCAACAGGCTGGTTGGTCGAGCGCGCGGTGGCCTCACCGCTCGCGGGACACGCCGCAAGTACGTCCATGTAGGCTCGGTGGCGGCATCCATGCCGCCACACGGTCCCGCAATCGGCGAGGCCACCGCACTAGAGAGTTTGAAGGTTGCTTTCTTAAAGCTTGTCCATTGCTCGGCTTGCATTGAGAAAATCATTGGACGCGCCGTTATCCAAGCAATCCACGTCAGGCATTGTTTGCACCACGCACGCCGACCATCTCGACAGGTCCTTGCCCGCCCACCGTCGCAGGACCTTACGCGGCATGGATGCCGGGTAAGAGCCTACACAGACGTACTTGCGGCGTGTCCTGCGAGGGAGGGCGGGCAAGGGCCCTGCAGCCAAGTCACAAACCAGCCGCTCTGCAGCGAACCCGGGCGGTCGCCATCCAGGTGCTCGGCAGCGCGGCAAACCGACCGGCGCTGCGGCAGTGGGCGTCAGTGGCGCTTAGCCGCTGACCCGCAGCAGCGAATTGGCCGACTGCGCGTTGTCGTCGCCATTTTTGATGATCTTGACCTGCATTTCGAACTGGCGCTGCAGCTGGATCATCTCCACCAGTGCGCCGGCGGCATCCACGTTGCTGCCCTCCAGCATGCCGCTGTTGATGGTCTTGCCGGTGGCCACCGCAAACGCCTGCGCCGGGTCGGTGCTGGTGTTGCGCATCAGCCCGTCCGGGCGCCGCGTCAAACGGTCGGCGGGGGCGTCGACCACCTTCATCTTGCCGACGATGGCCATGGTCTGCGGGCCTTCGCCCTGCGGAATGATCGAGATGCTGCCGTCGCTGCCGATCTCCATCGCCTGGTGCGGCGGGATCGTCATCGGATTGCCGCCTTCATCCAGCACCGCATGGCCATTGGCGGTGACCAGCTGGCCATTGGCAGTGAGCGCCAGCTCGCCGTTGCGGGTGTAGGCCTCGCTGCCGTCGGGCGACTGCACCGCCAGCCAGCGGTCCTGCTGCAGCGACACGTCCAGCGGGTTGCCGGTGACCTTCTGGTGGCCCTGGCTGCGGTCGAAGCCCTGGTCCACATGCAGCGCATCGATCCGCGACGGATAACCCTTGCCCTGGATCTTGAACGCCTCGGTGTTGGCCAGCGCAGCCTTGAACCCCACCGTATCGACGTTGGCGAGATTGTGCGACACGGTGCCCTGCGCCTGCAGGGAGGCGCGGGCGCCGGTCATCGCAACGTAGAGAGCTTTGTCCATGAGGCACCGGGAATCGGGAATCGGGAATGGAGAATCGCAAAGGCGGGATTGCTGGAGACTGGAAGAAGGGGGGCAAGGCGGGCATCCGATACACGCAATGCCAGCTCTTACGATTCCCTATTCCCCAATCCCCATTCCCAGCCGTTAACGGATATTGATGATCGTCTGGGTGACCTGATCCTGGGTCGAGATCATCTGCGAGTTGGCCTGGAAGTTGCGCTGGGCCACGATCATGTTCACCAGCTGCTCGGTCAGGTCCACCGTGGAGGATTCCAGCGAGCCGGATTCGATCTGGCCCAGGTCCGAGGTGTCCGGTGCGCCGGTGCGGGCGGCGCCGGAGGTGTAGCTTTCGGCCCACATGTTGTTGCCCTGCGACTGCAGGCCCTGCGGATTGACGAAGCTGCTCAGCGCGACCTGGCCCAGCGGCTTGTCGGCACCGTTGGAATAACGGGCGAACACCACACCACTGGTGTCGATGCTGATCTCGTTGAGCTTGCCGCTGGCATAGCCGTCCTGGCGGGTGTCGCGCAGCGCGAAGGCCTCGCCGTACTGGGTCGAGCCGCTGACGTTGAGCTGCATGCTCAGCACGCCGGCGCCGGTGCTCGGGGTGAACGGGTCCATCGTGATGATGCCGTTGGCCGGGGTGGTCAGTGCGCCGGTATCGGAGAACTGCAGCGTGGTCGGCGCGCCGACCGCGGCACCGTCCACGTAGTTGTGCACCTGCCATTCGTTCGGGTTGGCGGTCTTGACGAAGTAGGAGGTCTGCACATGGCTGACGCCCAGCGAATCGTAGACGTTGATGCCGCCGGTGGAGTGGCTGTAGGTCTTGTCGTCGGCCGGGCTGAACGGGGTCACCACCGGCGCGGTGGCGTTGCCGGGCAGGGTGAAGGCCAGGTTGACCGTGGAGGTCGACTTGGGCGGGCTGTCGGTGGTCAGCAGCTGCAGGTCCGACAGGCGACCGACGTCGAAGCCGTTGCCGCTCGGGTTGGGGGCGAAGACCTGCAGGCGCGCGCCCTGTGGATTGATCACATAGCCGTTGGCATCGGTCTGGAAGTTGCCGGCACGGGTATACATCTTGGCGCCGTTGGAGGACACGGTGAAAAAGCCTTCGCCGGAGACCGCCAGATCCAGGCTGCGCCCGGTCGGATCGATGTTGCCCTGCGAGAACTGCTGCGCCACATTGCTGACGCGCACGCCCGAACCCACCGCATTGCGCGACAGGCCGTAGCTGGTGCTCTGGAACATGTCGGCAAACTCGGCGCGCGATTCCTTGAACCCGGTCGTGTTGACGTTGGCGATGTTGTTGGAGGTGACGTTCAGATCGGCATTGGCTGCGTTGATGCCGGACAACGAGGTATTGAAAGCCATGGATGAGGTCCTTTGAGTGTCGGTTGCCGGCTCAGCTGACGCGGAGCACGTTGGCGAGCGGGGAAGTGCCTAGCCCGGTCAGGTTGAGATACAGGCCGTCCGAGCCGATCGTGACGCTGTCCACCGGTGCGTCGACATAGGTGGACAACTTGCTTTTGGCACCGGCGGTGTCGGTCTGGGTGGCGGTCACGCCGTACTTGCCGGCGGCCATGCGGTTGCCGTTGGCATCGGTGCCGTCCCAGGCGAACGACACCTCGCCGGCGGCGCTGGCCGGCACGCTGAGCTGCTTGACGAACGCGCCGTTGGCATCGGTGATTTCGAAATTGACGGTGCCGGCCGAGGTTGCCGCAACCACGCCCTTGGCCGAGTTGGTGGCATCGATGGCCAGTTGCGCGGAGGGCACCAGCACGTTGTGCCCGACCAGCGAGGCGCCCTTCAGCACCTGATCGCTGCTCTGTGCTGCGGAGAAGCTGCTGACCTTGGTATTGAGGTCACCAATGCCCTGCACGGTGGAGAACTGCGCCAACTGGCCCAGAAACGCGCTGTTTTCCATCGGTTTGAGCGGGTCCTGGTGCTGCAGCTGCTCGGTCATCAACTTGAGGAAGTCGGCCTGGCCGAGCGATTCCTCCTTCTTCTTGGTCGCTGTGGCGCTGCTGGAGGTCAGCCCGAGGCTGGTGTAGAGGTCACTACCGATCGTGCTCATGTGAAAAGGTCCGTAAGGGAAGGGTCAGCTAGGCGGGTCAGCGACCCATGGTCAGGGTGGCGAGCGCCAGTTCCTTGGCGGTGTTGAGCATTTCCACGCCGGCCTGGTAGTTGCGCGAGGCCGAGATCATGTTGACCATCTGCGAGACCGGATCCACGTCGGGCGAGAACACGTAGCCGTCGGCATCGGCCAGCGGATGGCCGGGCTCGTAGCGACGGATCGGCGGCGCGTTGGTGGTGGTGATCTCCTTGACGTTCACCGAGGTCAGGCTGGGGTCCTGGCGACTTTGCTGGGCCTGGAAGATCGGCTCGATCGGCTTGTAGGTCGCCTCGGCCGAGCCGGCGACCGAGTCCGCATTGGCCAGGTTGGAGGCGATGGTGCTCAGGCGGACCGACTGCGCGTGCAGCGCCGAGCCGGCCACATCGAAGATGGGAAGATTGCTCATGACTTATTGGCCGGTGATCGCGGTGAGCATGGAGCGCACCTTGGATTCGAGGAAGCTCAGCGAGGCGCGGTATTCCAGCGCGGCGCGGCCGTAGGCAGCACGTTCGGCATCGGGATCGACGGTATTGCCGTCCAGGCTGGGCTGATCGGATTCGCGGGTGATCTGGAACGGGTTGAGCCCGCCGCTGCTGCCGATCTCGAAATGCTTGGCGTCGGTGGTCTGCAGCAGGGTGCCGTCGCGCACGCCTTCGGCCGATTTCAGCGCGGCCTCGAAGTCCATGTCCTTGGCTTTGTAGCCAGGGGTGTCCACATTGCTCAGGTTGCTGGCAATGAGCTTCATGCGCTGCTCGCGCAGCGGCAGGGCATCGCCGTGGATGCCTAGAAAGGACGAGATGGAATTGGACACGGTGCTCTCCCGCGAAGTGTTGCCAGGGAGAAAGCAATGTTTGTGCCAATCGGGGTGGTGCGGGTCGGGGAACTTGGAGACTTATCGGCGCCGCCGACGAACGGCAACTTGGCCGTCCGGGATACAGGGTGGACCTGTGTAAGTCGCAGCGTTGGCTCACTCAGGTGCGCCAGGCCGGAAGGCCCCGCATGACCCTGAGCGCTGCCCGGCGTCGGGGCGTCACTTCAAGTCGGGGGTGTCACTTCAACAGGTGTCGACCCACCGACCCCAACCGCGCGATCTTCCATGACGCCGCACCTTTGCAGCGCGGCGCTCATCGCTATTGTCGGCTCCGACCCGGCAGCCGCTTTGTGGCCTGCTCAGGCCGCTTCGGCGACCACTTTCAGGCGGGCCAGCACGTAATCGGCCAGTTCGTGCGCGCTGTATTTGGCCACAAAGGCATTGGCGCCGACCTGTTCGACCATGGCGTTGTTGAACACGCCCGACAAGGAGGTGTGCAGCAGCACGTACAGGCCCTGCAACCCCGGCGTGCGCCGGATTTCCGTCGTCAGCGTGTAGCCGTCCATGGCCGGCATCTCGATGTCGGAGATGACCATCGCATAGCGGTCGGCCGGATTCTCGCCTGATGCTGCCACCTGCAAGAGGTGGTCCAGCGCCTGGCGACCGTCGGACAACAAGGTCGCCGCCACGCCGAGCTGGTCGAGCACGCTGCGGATCTGCTGACGCGCCACGCGCGAGTCGTCCACCACCAGCACCTGGAACTGCCGGTCATAGGCGACCAGCTGCAGCGAAGGATCCAGCTGCACGTCCTTGCTGACCTTGGCGATGTCGGCCAGCACGCTCTCCACGTCGATGACCTGGATCAGCTCGCCCTGGAACCGCGTCACCGCCGTCAAATAAGTGGCTTCGGCGCCCAGCTCCGGCGGCGGATGGATATCTTCCACCGCGATATTGACGATGCGCTCCACGCCGCTGACCAGAAAGCCCTGGACCGAGCGGTTGAATTCGGCCACCACCAAGTAGCCGGGGCCGTTCTCCGAGTGCGCATCGCGCTCCGGGTGGCCGATCGCCAGGCCCAGGTCCAGCACCGGCACCGAGCGCCCGCGCACGTCGGCCACGCCGGCGAACTCGGTCGGCAGGCCGGGCACCTGGAACAACTCCGGGCGGCGCAGCACTTCCTGCACCTTGAAGACATTCACGCCAAAAAGCTGGCGCCCGCCCAGCCGGAACAGCAGCAGGGCCAGTCGGTTGTGGCCAGCCAGACGCGTGCGCTGGTCGATGCGGTTGAGCAGATCGTGGGTCATGGGGCAGATATCGACAGCGCCCTCGGAAAACTTGAGCGGTTTCAGCTTGGCGTGGGGCGCTGTCGGGAATCGGGAGTCGGGAATGGGGAATCGCAAAAGCGGAGGGCTTTTTGCAGCAAGCCCGAGGCGAAGGGCCGCGGTGTGACGTACCTACGGTGTTCACTAAGGAAATCGCACATCAGCAGCGAAGACCGATCAAGGCTCAGCCCCCGACCGATTCCCCATTCCCGATTCCCGATTCAAAAAACAGGCACGCCACTTGCACTGCCTCTTCCGTCTTCCTCCGGATCTGGTCCCATGCGCCTGCTCCTGCTTGTCATCTTGTTGGCTGCCGCTCCGGCCTGGGCCCAGAGCTATCAGTCTGTCGATTCCATCCGCGCTGCGGCACTGGCCACCGTTGGCCCGGATGCCGAGGCCGAGGCCACGCTCGATCCGGGCTTGCGCATGCCGGCCTGCCCGATTGCGCTGCAGGCGCAGCCGACCGGCACCAATACGGTGGAAGTGGCCTGTCCGCAGCCGGCTGGCTGGCGCCTGTTCGTGCCGCTGAAGGTGCGCCGCAATCAGGACGTGTTGGTGCTGCGCCGCGGCATCAGCGCTGGAGAAGTCATTTCGCTGGCCGATATCAGTATCGAGAAGCGTGACGCCGCACGCATCGTCGGCGCGGTGCTGGCCGATCCGGTGGCTGCGGTGGGCAAGAGCGCCCGGCGCATCCTGCCGGCCGGTTCGCTGCTCTCGGCCAACGATCTGGTGACGCAACGGCTGGTCCGGCGCGGCGACACGGTCCCGCTGGTGTCGCGCAACGGCGGTCTGGAGGTGCGCATGAGTGGTCGCGCGCTGTCCGATGCCGGTGAGAACGAGCGGGTGTCGGTGGAAAATTCCTCGTCGCGCCGGGTGGTGCAGGGGATTGTCGAAGCGAGCGGGACCGTTTTGGTCTCCAGATAGAAATTCGCTATAAAGTTTTTTTTTGGCATGCCGTTATCCCCTACGACCTGTAGAGGAGTTCCTGACATGACACAGAAAATCGAAGGCAATCTACCGACCGCTGCCACCCTTCGCACCGCGGCCACGAGCAGCAAGATCGCTTCGGCCGGTGAAGACCGCGCGTCCCCGATCGCCGCATTGCCGCCAACCGACAGCGTCAAGCTGACCGGTGAGGCGACCAACCTGCAGAACTTGCAGCGCACGCTGTCGCAGTCCTCGGCGATCGACACCGGTCGCGTCCAGGCTGTGAAGGATGCGTTGCAGAACGGCAGCTATTCCATCAATCCGGATGCCATCGCCAGCCGCATGATGGATCTGAATCAGCAACTGGCGGGTTAATTCCCGACCCAAAGGATGAATGTGAACGAGTTCCTGCAACGTCTCAGCGATGCGCTGGCCGGCGAACGCCAGGCATTACTCGAGAACGACATCGATGGGTTGATGCGGCACACGCAGGACAAGCTGTCGGCGCTGCGCGCGCTGGAAGCGGCAATGCCCCAGGGCGAAGAAGAGCGGCTGCGCGAACTGGCCGAAGCCAACCGCGCCAACGGCGCGCTGCTGGCACGCCGGCGTCGCGAGGTGAACTGGGCGTTGCGTCATCTGGGCCGCACCGAGAGTGCGCCGTCCTACGATGCCAAGGGCCAGTCGAGCGTGCTGCGCGGCGGTCGTTCGCTGGCCGTGGCCTGACGCGCCGCAGCGTGCCCGAGCGCACGCACAGGCCGCGCCGGCGGCGTGGTGGTGCAGCCTTGACGGGCCCGGTGTGCAGGAGCGTGGCGCCGCGCAATACGGGGCCTGGGCGGTTCGGCGTATATTGAAGCGTCCTCTACGCCGCCCTGTCCCGTGACTGCCAAGTTTTTTCTCAATCAAGCCTTATTACCGTCCTCGGCCATGCTGCGCGCTTTCGGCGACCAGATGCTTGAGGGCGTGTTGCTGTTCCGCGCAGACGGGCAGCTGATCCTGGCCAACGCCATCGCACGCCAGAGCCTGTGCAGGGAAGATCCCGCCGACGACCGCAATCTCGGCGAGCGGATCTCGCAGGTGCTGCCCTCGGATGCGCTGAATCAGGCGCGCAGCAAGGGCAGCTGGACCGGCAGCCTGCCGGTCGCCGATCGTGTGGTCATTGCGCATCTGTACTACAACGAAGAACAGGGCGTTGGGCACTTTCTGGCGCTGTTCCACAACATCGAAGGCCAGCAGGATTACGAGCGCGAGCTGCAGCAGCGCCACGCCGAACTGCGCCAGGCCTATCTGCGTCTGAACGGTGCCCAGGACAAGCTGCTGCAATCGGAGAAGATGGCCTCCATCGGCCAGTTGGCCGCCGGCGTGGCGCACGAAATCAACAACCCGATCGGTTACGTGCACTCCAATCTGGGCAGCCTGCAGGAATACCTGCGCAGCCTGTTCACGCTGATCGAAGCCTACGAGCGCGCGCTGCAGGCGCCGGATCCGAAGGCGTTGATCCCGGAGATCGACGAGATTCGCAATCGCGCCGACATCGACTTCATCAGCCGCGACCTGCCGCAGTTGATGGCCGAGTCGCGCGAAGGCATCGAGCGGGTCACCCGCATCGTGCGCGACCTCAAGGACTTCTCGTATTCGGACCGTTCCGAGTCGTGGAAGATGGTCGACCTGCATGCCGGACTCGAATCCACGATCAACATCATCTGGAACGAGCTCAAATACAAGGTGACGCTGGAGCGCAACTACGCCGAGCTGCCATTGGTGGAATGCCTGCCGTCCGAGCTCAACCAGGTCTACATGAACATGCTGCTCAACGCCGGCCAGGCGATTGTCGAGCGCGGCACGATCACCGTCACCACCGGCCGCGACGAGGCCGAAAACGTCTGGATCCAGTTCCAGGACAGCGGCGCCGGGATCGCCCCGGACCTGCTGCAACGCATCTTCGACCCGTTCTTCACCACCAAGCCGGTCGGCAGCGGCACCGGCCTGGGCCTGTCGATTTCCTACGGCATCATCAACAAGCACCACGGCCGCATCGATGTCGAAAGCGTCCCGGGGCAGGGGGCCAGTTTCAGGATCGTATTGCCGGTGCGGCAGCCGCGGTAGCGCTGCGCGCCGGGAATCGGGAGTGGGGAATCGGGAATCGGTAGAGCGGGGTTTGCTTGTGATTTGCGCTTGACGCGCAAATTGAAAATCTCGGGAACACGCAGGGCCAGTGCACTGCCTTACCGATTCCCCACTCCCGATTCCCTATTCCCGGCCGTTACGCAGCTCATCGTGCGTCCGGAAGGCCTGGCGAATGTGCTCGCGCAGCTCGTCGTCGTTCCAGGGCTTGGTCAGGAAGCGGTAGATCGCGCCGCGGTTGATCGCTTCGGTGACGGTGGCAAGGTCGGTATAGCCGGACAGCACCAGGCGCACGGTGTCGGGGTAGAGCATCTTGACCCGGCCCAGGAACTCGGTGCCGCTCATGTCGCTCATGCGCTGGTCCGACAGGATCACCTGCACGTCGTTGGTGGCGAGCAGGTCGAAGGCATCGCGCACGTTGCCGGCGGCCAGGATGCGGTAACCGTCGCGGCGGAACAGCCGCACCAGCGAGCGCAACACGTTTTCTTCGTCGTCCAGCAGCAGCAGCGTGCGGTCGGGGCGGCTTTCGGCGAACGATTCCGGGCGCAGATAGCGGCGGCGTAGCGCCATGCCGGCCGACTCGGCCGACATCGGTTCGCCGAACAGATAGCCCTGGAAGATGTCGCAATCGTTGCGACGCAAAAAGCCCAGTTGCGCCTGCGATTCCACGCCATTGGCGATCACCGTCATGCCGAGCTGATGACCCATCGCGATGATCGCGCGCGCGATCGCCGCCTCGCGGCTGCCGGCCGGCGCGCTCTTGATGAAGCTGCGGTCGATCTTCAGCCGGTCCACCGGATAGCGCACCAGCGCACTCAGGCTGGAATCGCCGGTACCGAAGTTGTCCAGGCTCAGGCTGATGCCTTCGTTGCGCAGGTTGGCCATCGTCTCGTGGACGAAGTTGACGTTGTTGGTCAACGCGCTTTCGTTGATCTCCAGCGTCACGAACTGCGCCGGCACGCCGGCGGTCTGCAGCATCGCCATCACTTCGTTGAAGAAGCCCGGCCGCAGCAACTGCAGCGTGGACACGTTCACCGCGATGCTGAAATCGTCGAAGCCCTGGTCGCGCCAGAGCCGCGCCTGACGCACCGCGTTCTGCAGCACCCATTCGCCGATCTGCACGATCACGCCCAGGCGCTCGGCGGTGCGCATGAAGCGTTCCGGCACCAGCATGCCCAGGGTGGGCGATTGCCAGCGCAGCAGCGCCTCCATGCCGACGATGCGGCCATCGCGCGCGCTCACCAGCGGCTGGTAGCGCAGGCGCAGTTCGCCATGCGGGATCGCATCGACGATCTGGCGCGCGATGATGCTTTCGCTATGCGCGTTGGTGGTCGAGTTGCGGGTATACAGCCGCACCGTATTGCCGCCTTCGCGTGCGGCCTGGTAGCTGGCTTCCTCGGCGTAGTCGAGCAGGATCGACAGCGAGGTGGAGTGTTCCGGGCACAGGCTGATGCCGACCTTGCCGGTCATGAACAAGGTGTACGGCAGCACCGACAACGGCAGCTCCAGCTGCTGGCGGATCTCTTCGGCAAAATCTTCCGGCAGCGGGGTGTCTTCGCGCCGCACCGCCACCACCACCATCTCATCGCTGCCGTGGCGCCACAACTTGCCACGCGCACCGAGGAAGTCCTGCAGCCGGCGCGCGACCAGCGTCAGCGCCTGATCGCCGACCTCGGCACTCATGTTCTCGTTGATCGAGGCGAAGTGGTCGATATCGATATGGAACACCATCAACGGCGGACCGCCGGAGGCGGCAGCGTCCACCAGATGCAGCAGTTCGGGATTGCCCGCGCCCAGGCGGGTGGGCTTGATGATTTCCAGGCCGGGCGGGATTACGGGGCTCCACATGACTTAACGTCCACCATCGTCGTGGACGGACTCGCCGACCGGGTGATAGGGCAGGCGCAACGTCACGCGCGTGCCTGCTCCGGGGGCTGATTCTATCGCGAGCGCACCGCCGACGGTTTGCGCACGCTCACGCATCACGATCAGCCCGAGCCCGCGCGGGCCTTCCGGTTCGAAGCCATCGCCGTCATCGCTGACTTCCAGGCGAAAGCTCTCGCTGTCGATCGAGTGCAGGCGCATGCGCACTTCGCCCGCGCAGGCGTGCCGCAGCGCATTGGTCAGGCTTTCCTGCGCAATCCGGAAACACGCTTGCTCGATCTCGTTGCCCGGCCGCACGTCCAGTGCCTGGATGTCCAGCTCCAAGCGCACCGGCGATGCGCGAAACAACATCGAGGCCTGCCAGCGCAAGGCCGCTTCCAGACCCAGCGCATCCAGCTGCGGCGGACGCAACAGCATCGACAGGTTGCGCAGCTTGGTCACGGTGCTGTCGGCCAGCGACACCACTTCCAGCAGGTCCTCGCGGCGCGCGTCCGGGTCCGGTTCGTCCAGTGCGGCATGAGCGGACAGCTTCATCGCGGTGATGGCCTGGCCGATGTCGTCATGCAGGTCGCGCGAGATCGCGCGGCGTTCGTCCTCCTGCAGCGAAAACAGGCGCTTGGCCATCGCCTGCAGCTCGGCATTGCTCTCGGCCAGCGCATCGCGCATGCGTTCGGGTTCGCTCAGGTCGCGCACCACCAGCAACTTGCAGCTGCGTCCGCCATAGCGGATGTCACCGGCCGACAGCCCGGCATAGAAGGTGCTGCCATCGCGACGGCGCATCGCCCGTGCGCTGGACACCGGCTCGTTGCGATCGCTGCCCGCGCGCAGGTACTCGCGCACCACCGGCAGGTCGCTGTCGCTCACCAGGGTCTGCAGCGGTTCGCCCAGGATGGTTTCGCCCTGGAAACCGAACTGCACCGACCCGGCGGCATTGGCATACATCACGTGCTCGTCGGCCAGGATCAGCACGCCATCCGGCAGCACCCTGACCAGCTCGCGGAACTGCTCCTCGCGCTCGCGCAGCAACCGGCGCGATTGCTCGCGTTCGCTGACGTCCTGCAGCGTGCCATGGATATGCCGGGTGCCGTTCGGGCTGGCCACGCTTTCGGCGCGCAGATGGACGGTGCGCGGCTGCGAATCGCCGCCGGTCAGCGGTAGCAGCACATCGATCTGCACTTCGCCGCCGGTGCACATGTCCTCGATCATGCGTTCGATCCGCGTCTGGGTGGCGGTGTCCGATGCGGTCAACAGTTCTTCCAGCCGGTGGTCGCGCCGATGCATCGGCACGCTGCGGCCGAGCAGGCGATACACCGCCGGCGAGTAGCGTCCCAACCCGGTCGCGCAATCCAGCTGCCACGAGCCCAGCCGCGCGATGCCTTGCGCTTCTTCCAGCCGCTGCAGCGCCTCGTCGCGCAAATGCTGCGCCTGGCGTTCTTCGCTACGGTCCACGGTGACCACCAGGCGGGCGGGGCCGCTGGCCAGATGCAGCTGGTTGCTGCGGATCTCGACATGGCGCGAGCCGCTGCGGGTCAGCAGATCCTCGTGCAAGGTGCAGGTGGCATCGCCCTTGGCGCGGATCTGGGTGATGATTTCCTCCAGGCGCGCGCCATCGGCGTTGGGCCAGATCGCCTGCAGCGTCTGCTGCAGAAATTCGTCGCGTTCCCAGCCGAAGAACTCCAGCGCCGCCGGGTTGGCATCCAGGATGCGCAGCGTGGCCAGGTCGTAGACCAGGGCCGGGCTGGGCAAGGCCAGGAACTTGGCCTGCAGCACTGCCTCCGACTGCGCCAGTTGTGCGTGCTCTTCCACGATCAGCGCCACGAAGCGGCGCAGCACCAGATGGATCACCACGCTGGACAGCAGCAGAAAGCTCGCGTCCGACCAGCGCTCCGGCATGGTGGCGCCGGCCAGGTGCAGCAGCCGGTTGCCCAGCAGCAGCCAGATCACGCCGACCAGCAAATACAGCCCGGTCAAGGTCCACAGACCTTGCTGCAGGCGCTCGGCGAGGCGAAGACGGGACACGGGAGCGGACGAAAACGCGGGCGCGGCGACAGGATGGGGCATGGGTCCGCGGACGACCTTTGGTGCTGGCGATGCAACCATCTTAGCCGCAACTCGGCCCGGTTCGGTCGCGCCCGAAACACGCGCCTCAACTAATCCAGGAAACGGCCGTTATCCATTGCGACTCCGAAGGCAGGGGTCGATTCTTCGGAGTGTTCCAGAGTGGACTCAGGCGTCATTGCAAGCATGCTGCAGCACCCGCTGACCTCGGCGGTGGTGTTGTTGGATGCGCATGGTCAGCCTCTGGCGGCCAACCGTGTTGCGCAATCGCTGGGATTGCCGGCCACCCTTGGCGCCTACGTGGAAGTCCTGGAAAGCAGTCGCGCCCAGGTGGCCAGCAGCGGCGGCATGACCGCCTGCGTGCTGCCGGGGGCCGGCGGCGGGCGCCTGGAAGGCTGGCTCCGCGCGGTCTGCGACGAGCATGGCCAGGTCATGGCCTTCACCCTGAGCATTCCCGAGCCGATGGGCGCCGACGGCACCAGCCGCTGGGAAATGGGCCTGGACAGCGCCGATCACGGACTGTGGGACTGGGATATTCCGGCCGATGTGGTCTACCGCTCCGAGCGCTGGACCCGCATGCTCGGTTACTCCGAGCAGCCGCTACCGAACAATCTCACCGCGTTGTCCGGGCTGATCCATCCGGACGACCACGCGCAGGTCAGTGCTGCCGTGCAGGCGCACCTGGACGGGCGCACCGATACCTATACGGCCGAATTCCGCCTGCGCCAGCACGACGGCCAATGGCGCTGGATCCTCGACCGCGGCCGGGTGGTCTCGCGGACTGCCGACGGCCGCCCGTTGCGCATGGTCGGCACGCATACCGACGTGCACCACCAGAAATTGCTCGAGCAGCAGCTGCGCGAGCAGCAGGCCCAGCTCGAAGAGGCCCAGCGCATCGCCAGCATGGGCAGCTGGAGCTGGGACACGCTCAAGGACGCGCTGTGGGTGTCGCCGGATTTCCTGCAGCAGCTCGGCATGACCGAACTGCGCCTGCAGGGCATCCGCGACATCCTGCGTCTGCTGGGGCGGCCATCGGTTGCACATCTGCGCAGTGCCTGGCGCAAGATCAAGCACGAAGGCGTGCCGGTGCATTTCGAGCTGGAGATCAACGGGCCTGCCAGCATCAATCCGCATCACCTGCGGGTCTGGGCGCAGCCGGTGTTCGACGGCAATGGCGCCATGGTGCGCCTGCTGGGCCAGTTGCAGAACGTCACCGAGCAGCGCCAGACCGATGCATTGATCCGCTGGCGCACCGAGCTGCTCAACCGCGTGTCTGCGCTGGGCAAGATCGGCGGCTGCGAGATCGAGGTCGACACCCGGCGCATGCAATGGACCGAGGAGTGCTACCGCATCCACGGCCTGCGCAAGGAAAACATCACCCTGGAGCAGGCGCTGTCGCTGTACACGCAGGATTCGCGCGACGCCTTCGAGGCGGCGCTGCTGCGTATCTCCGACGGTGGCCTGCCCGAACAGCTGGAACTGTGTTTCTACCGCAATTCCGGCCAGCGGATCTGGGTACAGGTGCTGATCGAGCTGGACCGCCGCGAAGGCCTGCCGCCACGTTTCGTCGCCTTGTTCCGTGACGTCACCCGCGAACGCGAGGCCAACGAGCGCATCGAGCTGCTGGCCCACTACGATCGCCTGACCGGTCTGCCCAACCGCTTCCTGCTGCGCGAGCAGGCGGAGAACGCGATTCGCGAGGCGCACGAGCGTGGCCAGGTACTGGCAATGCTGCTGATCGACCTGGATGGCTTCAAGAGCATCAACGATTCGTTCGGTCACGCCACCGGCGACAACCTGCTCAAGCTGGCCTCTGCGCGCCTGCATCAGCATCTGCGCAACAGCGACCTGTTCGGCCGCTTCAGCGACGACGAATTCATCGTGCTGCTGCGCGATCTCTCCGAACCGGAAGACGCCGGCCACGTCGCGCGCAAGTTGATCAGCGCCCTTGGCGAGCCGCTGCGCAAGGACCACGTCACCCTCAAGCTCGGTGCCAGCATCGGCATCGCGCTGCAGGGCGAAGGCCTGTCGGATTTCGACAGCCTGTTGCGCGCCGCCGATGCGGCGATGTACGCAGCCAAGGAATCGGGCCGTAACACCTTCCATTACTACAGCCAGGATGTGCTGATGCGCGCGCAGCGCCGCCTGGAGCTGGAACACGCGCTGCAAGGCGCGCTGGAGCGCGAAGAGTTCACCCTGGTCTACCAGCCGCTGGTCAACACGGTGGGCGAATCCTCGCCCGCGATCGAAGCGTTGATGCGCTGGAATCGCCCCGGCCATGGCCAGTGCAGCCCGGTCGAGTTCATTCCCATTGCCGAGGAGTGCGGCGAGATCGTGCGCCTGGGCGAATGGGTGATCGGCGAAGCCTGCCGCCAGGCCGTGGTCTGGGATCGCGCCGGGCTCAATTTCAGCCGCATCGCCGTCAATGTGTCCGCGGTGCAGCTGCGCGAGCGCGGCTTTGCCGAGCGCGTGCTGGAAATCTGCCGCGACAACGGCTGGTCGCCCTCGCGTCTGGAACTGGAATTGACCGAATCGGCATTGATCCGCGATTCGGATGCGCTGCGCCGCTGTTTCGAGCTGTTCGAACAGAATGGCGTGCTGTTGGCGGTGGACGACTTCGGTACCGGCTTCTCCAACCTGCATTACCTCAACCGCTTTCCGGTGCAGCGCCTGAAGATCGACCGCAGCTTTGTCCAGGGGATGCTCGACGACGCCAACACCGCCGAAGTGACCCAGGCCATCGTGCATCTGGGCCATGCGCTCGGCATGCAGGTGGTGGCCGAAGGGGTGGAGACGGTGCAGGAAGATGCACTGCTGCGCCAGCAGGGCTGCGACGAAATTCAGGGCTACTTCTATTCGCGGCCGCTGTCGCCGCGCGACATGGCGCAGTGGCTGCGCGAGGCCGAAGCCGGCATGCGCCTCGGTGCACGCCTGGTCATCGCCGGCTGACGCAACCTGTCGCAGCGCCTGGCGTCGTCCGGCTGTTCACTCGTCTGTCGGTCCACATACGCAAGTCAAAAGCTCGATGAGTCGAGGGCGCAATGCCTTCGTCCCTTGCGGGACACGCCGTGAATCCGTCCGCGGAGGCTCCTTGGCGGCATCCATGACGCCATGGGTTCCGCAACCGGTGAGGACGCCACACCAAGCGGTTACTTTAAAAGCTTGCCCGCTGCTCGGCTTTCGTTGGGAAGATGGCCCAACCCCCGGCTATACAAAAAGCAACCTTGTGCCCTGCTTGCAGCCATGCACACCGACCATCCCGACTGGTCCTTGTCCGCCTACCGTCGCGGGACCTTGAGCGGCATGGATGCCGCGCCAGAGCCTCCATGGACGGATTCACGGCGTGTCCCGCGATGGTAGGCGGGCAAGGACCCTGCAGCCAAGCTGCAAAGCTAGACGCTCTAAACCTCACCTACCGGACTACCGGAAAGGCACACGCTGCAATTCAGAGCAGGAGCTGCGTCGTGCCGGTGCAGCCCGCTTACCATCGCGGGGACCTTGTGCGGCATGAATGTCGCTGAAGCGACTTCAGGAACGGAGTCATGGCGTGTCCCGCAATGATGGGCAGACAAGGGCTCTGCAGCCAAGCCACAGCGCCAGGCGCTCTACACCTGAGCTATCACGCGCCAAACTACCGAAGGCACATGCGGCAGCTGCGAGCAGCAGGGGCGTCTCGGTGCAGCCCGCTGACTACCTCGAAACCTGCGGCATGGATACCGCATACGAGCCTGGAGCGATGGATTCGCGGCGTGTCTCGCGACCGGGAGCGGGCAAGCGCCTTGCAGCCAGGCCGTAGATCAGCCGAGCGAAGCGGTACATTGTTTCGTGGGATTCTTAGAGGTCGTCGAGCAGACGGGCAGGGGAGAGGTCACCCTGGTGCTGCAATCGAATGGTCGCCCATGCTCGGAGCCACGCATGGTGGCACGGCTGGCGTACCAGCGCCACAGGTCGGGCAGTGGAAACAACCGGCGGGGCGCCTGCCGAGGCACGCCCCGCCGTTGCACAGATGTCAGGCTCCAGACACGCCGACAGCGGCGCCATCCAGACCCAGATCCCAGGCCACGGTCGCAAACAGCAGGTCTTCTTCGCTGCAACTGCGGCGAGGGTTCTGCATTGCCTGCACTTCCGCACGGGCGGCATGCTCCAGCCGTTCCAGCGCGGCCGGCATGCGCACGCTGCGCAGCGCAGGCCGGGCAGCGTCGCTTTGCGCGATACGCTGGGCATGTGCAGCCGCCAGCGCGGCTGATTCGAGCACGGCGGTGGATGCATCGGTGGGCGGGGCAAGTAGCGTCATGAGCGGAATACCAGGTTGTTGCGGAACGACAAATCCCCGGAAGGCCGGGGAATGTCGGAATCAGGCAGTGCGTGGTAGCGGTCTTAGAACAGTTCGACCGTACCGGCACCCATGCCTTGCTGCGCCACCGGCTTGTGCGGCGGGCGCTCCCACTCCACACGCATATCGCGCAGGCGGGTGGACACCTTCTGCAGCGCGGCGACCAGATCGCTGTCGTACACGCCGCCGTTACGATGCAGAAGTTCCTGCAGCGCCACCGCTTCACGGTTGATCGCGGTGAGACGATCCAGGTGGGTATGGATACCGCTCAGCGTCTGCGTGGCGATGTCCTCGAACTGCAGGGCACGCACCGCTTCGGCCACGCTACCGTCGATGGAACGCGCGCATTCGGAGATTTCGCGCATGCCGTCGCCCAACGAGGCGTTGATCTGCGCGACATTCTCCAGCATCGCCGCCGATTCATGCCGGGCTTCGCGGGAGCGATCCATGTGACGCGAGGCCAGCTGCGAGACCGTTTCACGGACCTTGGCGATCGATTCCTTGGAGCTGTGTGCCAGCTTGCGGATCTGTTCGTTGAAGGTGGTGGAACGCTCGGACAGATTGCGCACCTCGTCGGCGACCACCGCGAAGCCGCGACCGGCTTCACCGGCACGTGCTGCTTCGATGGCGGCGTTCAGGGCCAGCAGGTTGGTCTGGTCGGCGATCGACTTGACGTCTTCCAGCAGCGCGAAGATGCCATCCAGGTGCTGGGCCATCTCATCGATGTGGTGCACCGTGTTGGTACTTTGGCCGCTCACCTGTTCCAGCGCTTCCACCAGCTGCTCCATCCGGGAGCTGGCGTGCTGGGCAAAGCGGGCGACGTCGACACCGGCGCTGCCGTCGTCACCGGCACGGTCGACGATGCGGGCCAATGCCTGGCTTTGCTGCCGCGACTTGCGATTCATCGCTTCGAAGCTGCCACCAAGACCGGACACGGCCTGGCGGATCAGTTCGCGGGCACGCTCGACTTCCGAGCGCGAACCGTCGACTTCGTTGCTGACGAACGTACGCAGTTCGTTGAGCAGCTGGTCCTGCTCGCGCAGGATGCGGGTCTGGTCCGGATTACGCCGGAACTGGGAGTAGGTCACCCAGGCAGCGAAACCGAGCCAGCTGAGCGTCATGGTCGCCAGGATCGCCCAGCGCACCGAAGCGGGCCAGTCGAATCCGACAGCGAAGGGAAACAGCAAGGTCAGGGCCAAAGGGGCGGCCAGACGGATAAGTGGACGTGAATACATGGGCGTTCTCGGCAGAGTCACGGTTGCTGTATCGGCCGTCCCCCCTGTGTCTTTAGCGACGATCGCCACATCGTCTCGCCCGTTCAACCGATGTTGACACGCGCCAGCGACCGCTGGCGCATGTGGCAACCCGAATTGTCAGGTGCTTAGCGCAGCGCGCGGTCCACCGCCTCGATCATTGCGCGCTTGGCGAACAGGAAATCCCACAGGCTGCCACCCATCTGCCGCCACAACACCGCCGAGCGGACAGCGGCCAGCAGCAACGCGCGGATTTCCGCGACCACGCCGGCCTGGCCCAGGTAATGCGGATTACCCTGCACCATGACCTTGGGGCGCAGGTGGCTGATGGTCTGCGCATACAGCCCGCCGAGCGAATTCAATACGTCCGGATGGCCGCTGTCGCCCAGGCTCTGTGCCTGACGCGCGGCCGCCTCGATGCCCTTGGAGACCGTGGCGACGGTGGTGGTGTCGCGCACGAAGCGGCGCTCCAGCTGCAGCACCGCCAACGCCAGCCGCGGCAGGACCTCGTCCTGGCCCTGATTGTGGAAATAGTTATGCAGCAGCCGCAGGCCCGGTGCCAGGTCCGCCGGCGAGCCGTACACGGCCTCCGGCGAGGCCGCATCCACCCGGAACACGCTGTCCATGGCGGTACGCACCGTCGCAGCCTCCGAGTGCCCGGTTTCGGCGATCCGCCGCACCTGTTGCAAGGCCTGGGCGACACCGGCAAGCGCCAGTACGCGGTGATCCATGGAAGAACTCATCAAGCCACTACCTCAGGTGAAAAAGAAGATCCCGCCAATTGGCGTTCCAGCGGCGCATCGGTGGCGGCAATGACCGCGCCGCCCAGGCATTCCTCGCCGTCGTACAACACCAGCGACTGCCCGGGCGTTACCGCCCGCTGCGGCCGCTCGAAACGCACCTGCACGCTGCCATCGTCCTGCACCTGCACCGTGCACGGCTCGTCGGGCTGCCGGTAACGGGTCTGTGCGGTGCAAGCGAAGCTGCGCGCCGGCGGCGCGCCGGTGACCCAATGGGCCTGCTCGGACTGCAACCAGCGCGATTGCAGCAGCGGGCTGTCGCGGTCCTGGTCCACATACAGCACATTGCTCGCCACATCCTTGCCGACCACGTACCACGGCGCGGCGGCGCGTCCACGCACGCCGCCGATGTTCAGGCCTTCGCGCTGCCCCAGGGTGAAATAGAACACCCCCGGATGCTCGGCGATGCGTTGCCCCTGCGGGTCGCGGATCACGCCGGTGCGCGCGGGCAGGTAACGGCCCAGGAACTCGCGGAAATCGCGCTCGCCGATGAAGCAGATGCCGGTGGAATCCTTCTTGGCATGCGTCGGCAGGCCGGCATCCTGGGCGATCCGGCGCAGCGTGCTTTTTTCCAGGTCGCCGATCGGAAACAGCGTCGCGGCCAGCTGGGTCTGTCCCAGCTGATGCAGGAAATAACTCTGGTCCTTGCCGCGGTCGGCGCCGCGCAGCAGGCGCCAGCGCCCGCCGCTGTGCGCCACCCGGGCGTAGTGGCCGGTGGCGATGCGCTCGGCGCCCAGCGCCTGGGCCGCATCCAGGAAATGCTTGAACTTGACCTCGCGGTTGCACAGCACATCGGGGTTGGGCGTGCGCCCGGCCGCGTATTCGGCCAGGAAGTGCTCGAACACGCCGCTCCAGTATTCGCCGGAAAAATCGCGGAAATGGAACGCAATGCCCAGCACCCCGCACACCGCCACCGCATCGCGGCGGTCGTCCTCGGCGCGGCAATCGCCGCTGCCATCGTCGGCCCAGTTCTGCATGAACAGTCCGGCGAGCGACTCGCCTTGCTGGGCCAGCCGCCAGGCCGCCACCGACGAATCCACGCCGCCGGAGACCCCGACCACGATGCGCGGCGTACTCATGCGACGTGCCGCACCAATGCCAACGGATGGCGCTGGCCGGCCAGGTAATCGGCCACCACCTCCCACACCAACGGGCTGCGCATCCGCTCGGTGGCGCTGCGCAATTCTTCCGGCGTCATCCACAAGGCGCGCACCACGCCGGTGTCCAGGCTGCGCTCGGGATGGTGGGTCAGGGCCTCGGCGACAAACGCAAATCGCAGGAAGCACTGGCCACTCGGGGCGACCCATTGGTAGGTGCCGATGAAGTGGGTCGGGCGCACATCCCAGCCGGTCTCTTCCAGGGTCTCGCGCACCGCCGCGTCGAGCAGGCTTTCGTCCGGTTCCAGGTGTCCGGCAGGCTGGTTCAACAGCAGCCGGTCACCGATGTGCTCTTCGACCTGCAAAAAGCGCCCGTCGCGTACCACCACGGTGGCCACGGTGACATCCGGATGCCAGCGTTGTCCGGAGGCGCTCATCGTTGCAGGTCCTGCTCGATCGAAGGGTTGCTCGCCTTGCCGGCGAGGGTCCGGGCGTTAAGCCGGCCTAAACGGCCTTTGGACCCTGCTTCGCGCACGGAGCTGGACAAGTCGGCAGTGAACGACGGCGCCAGCAAGGGCGCGGTCAGGGAATCGGTCATCAAGGGCCAGCCATGGAATCGGAGACAAATTGTGCGGGGCGCGGCGTAAATCGTCCAATGCGTGCGGCGATGAACCGTATAATGCCCGGATGCCTCGTAAGACCTCACACGAACACGATCACGGCCTCACGGTCGAAGCCAGCAAGCCTGAAGTGGCGCCACCGCCGCGTTATCAGGTGCTTCTGCTGAACGACGACTACACCCCGATGGACTTCGTGGTGACGGTGTTGCAGCAGTTTTTCAACCTCGATCTGGAGCGGGCCACGCAGGTCATGCTGCATGTCCATACCCGCGGACGTGGCGTTTGCGGGGTCTACAGCCGCGAAGTCGCCGAGTCCAAGGTCGCGCAGGTCAACGAATTCTCGCGCATGAACCAGCATCCGCTGCTGTGCACGATGGAACAGGCCTGACGGGTCGATTGGATCATTCCAGCAGCGCAACACTGTGGCTGCAATCACATGCTAACGCCGTCTGAACATGCCTATCCGATAGGGTTGTGGTAAATCCCAACAAAAGCCGCATATTGTTGGCAACAGCCGTTCGGAGTTACCAATGTTCAGCAAAGACCTAGAGCAAACCATCGGCCAGTGCTACAAGCGAGCACGCGAGGCGCGTCACGAGTTCATGACCGTCGAGCACCTGCTGCTCTCGCTGCTGGACAACCCGTCCGCCCAGGCCGTCCTCAAGGCCTGCGGCGCTGACCAGGTGCGTCTGCACAATGATCTGGAGCAGGCGATCGAGGCCTCGGTCTCGCGCCTGGCCGAAGACGATGGCCGCGACACCCAGCCCACGCTGGGCTTCCAGCGCGTGCTGCAGCGTGCGGTCTATCACGTGCAATCCTCGGGCAAGAAGGAAGTCACCGGCGCCAATGTGCTGGTGGCAATCTTCGGCGAGAAGGATTCGCACGCGGTGTATTTCCTGAATCAGCAGGACATCACCCGTCTGGATATCGTCAACTACCTCTCGCATGGCATCGCCAAGCTGGGTGAGGACGGCGAGCAGCCGTCCACCTCCGATGGCGAGCCCAAGAGCGAGGGCGGGGAGGGCGAGGCCAAGGGCGATGCGCTGGCCGAGTTCGCCACCAATCTCAACGAGCAAGCCCGCAACGGCAAGATCGACCCGCTGGTCGGCCGTGGCGACGAAATCGAGCGCACCATCCAGGTGCTGTGCCGCCGCCGCAAGAACAACCCGCTGTACGTGGGCGAGGCCGGTGTCGGCAAGACCGCCATCGCCGAAGGGCTGGCCAAGCGCATCGTCGACAACGACGTGCCGGAAGTGCTGGCCGACGCGGTGATCTTCTCGCTGGACCTGGGCGCGCTGGTGGCTGGCACCAAGTACCGCGGCGACTTCGAGAAGCGCCTCAAGGGCGTGCTGGCGGCGCTGAAGAAGGTGCCCAATGCGGTGCTGTTCATCGACGAGATCCACACCATCATCGGTGCCGGTTCGGCGTCGGGCGGCACGATGGATGCCTCCAATCTGATCAAGCCTGCGCTGTCGTCGGGCGAGCTGCGCTGCATCGGCTCGACCACGTTCCAGGAGTACCGCGGCATCTTCGAAAAGGACCGTGCGCTGGCGCGTCGCTTCCAGAAGATCGACATCGTCGAGCCGACCGTGGGCGAGACCTTCGAAATCCTGCAGGGCCTCAAGCCCAAGTACGAAGCGCACCACGGCGTGACCTATGCCGACGATGCGCTGCAGGCCGCCGTGGACCTGTCGGTCAAGCATATCGGCGACCGCCTGCTGCCGGACAAGGCGATCGATGTGATCGACGAAGCCGGTGCGCGCCAGCGCCTGCTGCCCGAGGGTAAGCGCAAGGAACTGATCGATATCGAGGAGATCGAGACCATCGTCGCCAAGATGGCGCGGATTCCGGCCAAGCAGGTCAGCGCGACCGACAAGGACGTGCTGCAGCATCTGGAGCGCAATCTGAAGATGGTGATCTTCGGCCAGAACCCGGCGATCGAGACGCTGGCCGGCTCGATCAAGCTCGCGCGCTCGGGCCTGGCCAATCCGGAAAAGCCGATCGGCAACTTCCTGTTTGCCGGTCCCACCGGTGTCGGCAAGACCGAGGTCACCAAGCAGCTCGCGCTGCAATTGGGGATCGAGCTGGTGCGCTTCGACATGTCCGAATACATGGAAGCGCATTCGATCAGCCGTCTGATCGGCGCGCCTCCGGGCTATGTCGGCTTCGACCAGGGTGGCCTGCTGACCGAGAAGATCGTCAAGACGCCGCACTGCGTGCTGCTGCTGGACGAGGTGGAGAAGGCGCATCCGGACATCTTCAACATCCTGTTGCAGGTCATGGATCGCGGCATCCTCACCGACACCAACGGGCGCGAGGCGAACTTCAAGAACGTGATCCTGGTGATGACGACCAATGCCGGCGCCACCCAGGCGTCGCGGCGGTCGATCGGCTTCACCAAGCAGGATCACTCCACCGATGCGATGGAATCGATCCGTCGCGGGTTCACGCCCGAGTTCCGCAACCGCCTGGATGCGATCGTGCAGTTCCAGCCACTGGGCTTTGACCACATCCTGCGCGTGGTGGACAAGTTCATCATCGAGCTGGAAATGCTGTTGCAGGAAAAGCACGTGTCGTTGTCGGCCACGCCGACTGCGCGCGACTGGCTGGCCCAGCACGGCTTCGATCCACTGATGGGTGCGCGCCCGATGTCGCGGGTGATCCAGGAGAAGATCAAGCGCCCGCTGGCCGACGAGCTGTTGTTCGGCAAGCTGGTGGAAGGCGGTCGGGTCAATATCGACGTCAAGGACGGCGAGCTGGTGGTGGAGGCGCACCCGGAACCGGAGCGTCTGCTGCCGGCGACGGTCGACTGATCTCCTTGCAGTCCTGAAGTGAAAAAACCGCTCGAAGGAGCGGTTTTTTTATGTCCCTGGAGACGCGCAGCGGGAGGGACACACAGCCGCGGCAATCGCGGAGGAGCGCAAACCACCAGCGACAACCGCACGCTTCGGAATCGAGGCAATGGATCGGCTGGGCACAAACGCCAATGACACCAGCGAATGCAGGGCAAGCCGACGACATCGGCCAGCCATGCCTGCCAAGTGCCCAGATTCCGGCCACGACAAAAAGCGGCCATTGGCCGCCTCGCGTCTCACACCAGAACCGCTTACTTCATGCGGTAGGTAATACGACCCTTGGTCAGGTCGTACGGAGTCATCTCAACTTTGACCCGGTCGCCGGTCAGGATGCGGATGTAGTTCTTGCGCATGCGGCCGGAGATGTGGGCGATGATTTCATGCCCGTTTTCCAGCTTGACCCGGAACGTGGTGTTGGGGAGCGTCTCGCTGACGCTGCCTTCGAATTCAATGGAGTCGTCTTTCGACATGTAATCCTGTGCAATCACGGCTGGCCCGGGAGGGCCGTAAGGGACAGCATTTTACGCTCCATCTCCCCGCGGTGCAAATTTTATGTTAAGCGGACTTCAGCAAGCGCGCTGGCAGGCCGCTCGCCGTAGCGTTCGGACCAGCTGCCCGGCAGCGCAGTCTGGCCGACCTGCAGCCGTACCTGCTGCAGGAAATCTGCACGTGGCAGGCGCTGCGCGCCCAGGCGCATCAGGTGCGGATTTTCCACCTGCGCATCGAGCAATGGCCAACCGCAGGCGTGCAGATGCGCGGCCAGCGCCGCCAGCGCCACCTTGGAGCCCCCGCTGACGGCACTGAACATGCTCTCGCCGAAGAACATCTGGCCGATCGCCACTCCGTAGATACCGCCGACCAGGCGTGGGCCATCGAACACTTCCAGCGAATGCGCATGGCCCAGCCGATGCAGTTCGAGGTAGGCCTGCTGCATCGTGGTGGTGATCCAGGTGCCGTCCTGGCCGGCGCGCGGAATCGATGCGCAGGCCGCGATCACCTGTGCGAAGGCGGTATCGGCGCGCAGCATCCAGCGGCTGCTGTGCAACTGGCGCCGGAAGCGCGAGGACAAGCGTACGCCATCGGTACGAAACGCCGTGCGCGGGTCCGGGCTCCACCACAGGATCGGCTGGCCGTCCGAGAACCAGGGGAATACGCCACCGGCATAGGCCTTGAGCAGGCGTTGCGGCGACAGGTCGCCGCCGATGGCAAGCAGGCCGTCCGGCTCGCGCAACGCCTGTTCGGCCGGCGGGAAGGGCGCGGCCGGGTCTGCCGCAAGCAGGTAGGGAAGGGTGCGGGACATGCGCGCAGTGTAGAGCCTGTCGTCCATGGCGCACCCGGGGCACGCAGTCCCCGGCACGCTGCACTGCGTCCTCGATACGCGCCGCGGCATGCGCGCACGAGCCCGCGCTGCCGGGCGTGCAGTTCTTACCGGGCTGACGACTGTCCCTGGACGGGGCGCGTCGCGCGTCGCCTGCAAGAGGCCAGCCTGCGATCAGGGCGGGTGCAGCCGGCCTGGCTGCCGCGCGGGTTCAATCGCGGAACGGGCTGTGCTCGGACAGCTCGCGTGCGTGCCGGGCGACCGCCTGGCGTTCGTCGGCGCACCAGTGCGCCAGCGGCTCGCGAAAGCCGGGGTCGGCAATCCAGTGACGGCTGCGGACAAGCGTTGGCAGAAATCCGCGTGCGATCTTGTGCTCGCCCTGCGCGCCGGGCTCGAAGCGCGCCAGGCCCTCGCGCAGACAGTAGTCGATGCCCTGGTAGTAGCAGGTTTCGAAATGCAGTCCCGGAAGGGCTTCGCCGCCCCAGTAGCGCCCGTACAGCGTGTCGCGCCCGCGCAGGCACAGCGCGCCGGCGATCGGGCGCCCGTCCAGCTCGGCCAGAAACATCACCAGCTGGCGCGGCAGGTGCCGGGCCAGATGACGCAGGAATTCCTGCGTCAGCGCAGGCGAGTTGCCGTATTCGTTGAAGGTCTTGAGATAGAAGCCATACATCGCTTCCAGGTCGGCAGCGCTGGCTTCATCGCCATGGACCACGCGCAGCTGCACACCGGCCCGCTGCACCTTGGCGCGCTCCTGGCGGATGTTCTTGCGCCGTTTGTGGTCCATCGCGGCCAGGAAGGTTTCGAAATCGCTCCAGCTGCTGGCGTTATGCCAGTGGTACTGCAGGTCGTTGCGCTCTAGCCAGTCGCTATCGAAGGCCGCATCTTCGTCGGCCGGGTAGAAGTTCACATGCGCCGACGACAGCCCGCTGCGCTCCACCAGCTCGCGCATCGCCGCGAGCAACTGCGGGCGCCATCGCGGTGCCCCCAGCAGGCGCGGGCCGGTCACCGGCGAGTAGGGCACCCCGCACAGCCACTTGGGGAAGTACTCCTGCCCATAACGCGCATACGCATGCGCCCAGGCGTGGTCGAACACGAACTCGCCGTGCGAGTTGTTCTTCAGGTACCCCGGCGCCGCAGCGACCAGCGTGTCGCCGTCCCACAGCGTCAGGTGCAGCGGATTCCAGCCCCAGTCCGGGCGCAGGCAGCCCTCCCGTTCAAGGCCCTCCAGGAAGGCATAGGAAATGAATGGGTGCGCGCCGTCGTGCAGCGCGTCCCAGGCACCGGCCGGGAGCTCGTCCAGCCGGCGGCACCAGCGGGCGGTGACGCTCATGCGCCCGGCCCGCCGGCATCGGCGCTTCCCGCACGGCGCGGCCGGCGGTCAGCGGCCACCTCAGGCGCTCTTGTCGAGATAGCGCTCGGCATCCAGTGCGGCCATGCAGCCGAAACCGGCCGAGGTGATCGCCTGGCGGTAGTGCTGGTCGGCAACGTCGCCGGCAGCGAACACGCCGGCCACCGAGGTCTCGGTCGCCGCGCCGTTGAGGCCGGAGCGGATTTCCAGGTAGCCGTTGTTCATCGCCAGCTGGCCGTCGAACAGCTGGGTGTTGGGGTGATGGCCGATGGCGACGAAGAAGCCGTGCGCGACGATCTCGCGGGTGCTGCCGTCGAGGGTGGACTTGACCCGTACGCCGGTGACACCGGCATCGTTGCCCAGCACTTCGTCGATGGCGTGGTGCCAGACGGTCTCGATCTTGCCGGCGGCGACCTTGGCGAACAGCTTGTCCTGCATGATCTTTTCGGCGCGCAGGGTGTCGCGGCGGTGGACCAGGTAGACCTTGCGGGCGATGTTGGACAGGTACAGCGCTTCCTCGACTGCCGTGTTGCCGCCGCCGACCACCACCACGTCCTGGTCCTTGTAGAAGAACCCGTCGCAGGTGGCGCAGGCAGACACACCGCGGCCCTTGAAGGCTTCCTCGCTGGGGATGCCCAGGTACTTGGCGGTGGCACCGGTGGAGATGATCAGTGCGTCGCAGGTGTACTCGGCACCGTCACCGATCAGCCGGAACGGGCGCTGCGACAGGTCGGCGGTGTGGATGTGGTCGAAGATCACCTCGGTCTCGAAGCGCTCGGCATGGGCCTGCATGCGGCTCATCAGGTCCGGGCCCATCAGGCCGTGGGGGTCGCCCGGCCAGTTGTCGACTTCGGTGGTGGTCATCAGCTGGCCGCCTTGCTGCAAGCCGGTGATCACCACCGGCTTGAGGTTGGCGCGGGCGGCGTAGACCGCGGCGGTCCAGCCGGCCGGGCCGGAGCCCAGGATCAGCAGGCGGGAATGCTTGGCGGGACTGGCAGAAGAGGCGCTCATGTATACTCGCGATCTAGGAATTGGCAGGGCAGGCGAGTGAATTCGCGCCCCTGTGGCGGCATAGAGTGGCGGTCCCCACCCGGTGAATCAAGGCGGCGCGATGGAACTGCTTGAACCGCAGATGGCATGGTCCACCCCGTACGCGTAATCGACGCCGCCTCGTGCGGCGTTTTTTGTTGACCGGCGCGTGCCCGGGCAGGCGACGCTCATACAACAGCTGAAACCGCGGCCTCGGTCGTTTATTATCAACCACTAACAGCATTTTTCTAAGGTCTGGCTACAGGTGGCAAAGCAGGTTCCCGAACGCAGCAAGCCCGCTGAGGGCAAGACGTCCTCGCGCAAGACAGCGGTGGCGGACAATCCGCGTCGGCAAAAGCTCTGGCGCGATCTGGCATTGATCGCGGTGGCGCCGCTGCTGCTGTATCTGCTAGCCAGCCTGTTCACCTATTCGAGCGCCGATCCCGGCTGGTCGCAGACCGGCAGCGTGGTCGCGCCGGTGCACAACATGGGCGGCCGCGTCGGCGCCTGGACGGCCGACGTACTGCTGCAGCTGTTCGGTTATGTGGCCTTTCTGCTGCCGGTGGTGCTGGGCGCGGTGGCCTGGATCGCCTTGTTCGGCATGGACAAGGAAGGGCAGGCCGAAGCCGATCTGGGGCCGGCATTGCGGCTGGTCGGCATGGTCGGGTTCTTGATCGCCTCGACCGGCTTCCTGCATCTGCGCCTGTTCAACGGCGATGTGGCCGGGGCCGGCGGGATCCTCGGGCGCTTGGTCAGCAATTCGCTGAGCGCCGGGTTCGGGGCGCTGGGTGCCAACCTGTTCGTGCTGGTGCTGCTGCTGGTGTCGATCACCCTGGCCACCGGCCTGTCGTGGTTTGCGGTGATGGAGCGTATCGGCACCTGGGTGCTGGCGCTGGGGCCGTTGATGCAACGCAAGACCCACCAGGCCAGCGAGTGGCAGCAGACCCGCGTGATGCGCGAAGAGCGCGAGGAAGTGCGCAAGGTCGATGCGGTCAAGCAGGCCAAGCGCGAGCCGGTCAAGATCGAGCCGCCGCCGGCACCGGTGGTGGAAAAGAGCGAGCGCGCCAAGCGCGATACCCAGATCCCGATGTTCCAGGGCGTCAGCACCGACGGTTCCGACCTGCCGCCGCTCGCGCTGCTGGACGACCCCAAGCCGCAGGCCAAGGGCTATTCGGAAGAGACGCTGGAGACGTTGTCGCGGCAGATCGAGTTCAAGCTCAAGGACTTCCGCATCGAGGCGCAGGTGGTCGGGGCCTATCCGGGCCCGGTGATCACCCGTTTCGAGATCGAGCCGGCGCCGGGCATCAAGGTCAGCCAGATCAGCTCGCTGGACAAGGACATCGCGCGCGGGCTGTCGGTCAAGTCGGTGCGCGTGGTGGATGTGATCCCGGGCAAGTCGGTGATCGGCCTGGAGATCCCCAATGTCAGCCGCGAGATGATCTTCCTGTCCGAACTGCTGCGCTCCAAGGAATACGACAAGTCGGCCAGCCCGCTGACGCTTGCCCTGGGCAAGGACATCGCCGGACGCCCGACCGTCGCCGACCTGGCGCGCATGCCGCATTTGCTGGTGGCCGGTACCACCGGCTCGGGCAAGTCGGTGGCGGTCAACGCGATGGTGCTGAGCCTGCTGTTCAAGGCTTCGCACAAGGAACTGCGGATGCTGATGATCGACCCGAAGATGCTGGAACTGAGCGTCTACCAGGGCATCCCGCATCTGCTGGCGCCGGTGGTCACCGACATGAAGGAGGCCGCCAACGGCCTGCGCTGGTGCGTGGCCGAGATGGAGCGCCGCTACAAGCTGATGAGCGCGGTGGGCGTGCGCAACCTGGCCGGCTTCAACAAGAAGATCAAGGACGCCATCGACGCCGGCCAGCCGATGATGGACCCGCTGTTCAAGCCCAACCCCGAACTGGGCGAAGCGCCGCGGCCATTGGAAACGCTGCCGTTCATCGTGATCTTCATCGACGAATTCGCCGACATGATGATGATCGTCGGCAAGAAGGTCGAGGAGCTGATCGCGCGCCTGGCACAAAAGGCGCGTGCGGCCGGCATCCATCTGATCCTGGCCACGCAGCGGCCGTCGGTGGACGTGATCACCGGCCTGATCAAGGCCAATATCCCAACCCGCGTGGCGTTCCAGGTCAGCTCCAAGATCGACTCGCGCACCATCCTGGATCAGTCCGGCGCCGAAGCGCTGCTGGGCAACGGCGACATGCTGTACCTGCCGCCGGGCACGGCGCTGCCGGACCGCGTGCATGGCGCCTTCGTCAGCGACGAGGAAGTGCATCGGGTGGTCGAGCACCTCAAGGCCAGCGGGCCGGTGTCGTATGTCGACGGCGTGCTGGACGAAGTGCAGACCATGGGCGATGGCACCGTAGTCGGTGCGACCGGCTTGCCCGAGAGCAGCGGTGGTGGCGGCGACGAGTCCGACCCCTTGTACGACGAAGCCTTGCGTATCGTCACCGAAACCCGGCGCGCCTCGATCTCCGGCGTGCAGCGGCGCTTGAAGATCGGCTACAACCGCGCCGCACGCCTGATCGAAGCGATGGAAGCGGCCGGCGTGGTCAGCCAACCCGAGCACAATGGCGACCGCACCGTGCTGGCGCCGCCGCCGCCCAAGTAACCGGCGGCCGGCAACGCGGTGGAATCCGCCTGCCGGTGGCAGCGGGATTCCGCGCTGATCCGCGCTGATCCGGGCTGCCTGTGCATGCCCGCGCGCAGGGATGCGGTGATCTTGGAGGCCGGTGCCTGACGCTGCGGCGTGCACCGGCTACCCTGTTGCACGAGGGCCGCTCCGGCCCGCCGCGATTCAAGGCCCATGCTGCGTCGTTCCGTCTTGCTGCTCCTGCTGCTGATCCCATTGCCGTTGCTGGCCCAGGCCCAGCAACAGCCTGCGCCTGCTGCCGCTGCGGCGCGCGCGCAGGCCGACACCAACTACAGCTTCGTGCGCTACCGCGCCGACTACGAAGTGCGTGCCGACGCCAGCAGCGTGGAAACCGACGAGTACGAGATCCTGCTGAAGACCAAATCGGCGGTGGAGCAGTTCAGCCAGGTGCGGCTGAGCTACAGCGAGAAGATGGAGACCCTGGAGGTGCTGCAGGCCTATACCGTCACCGCCGAAGGACTGCGCCAGGACGTGGCGCCCGACAAGATCTACACCCAGGAAAGCTATTCCAGTGCTGCGGCGGCGATGTATGCCGACCGCAAGGTCAAGGTGGTGGTGTTCCCGAATCTGGCGCCGGGTGCGCGCATCGTCTACCGCGTGCGGCGGGCGCAGAACACGCCGTACTTCCCCGGGTACTTCAGCCTGTGGGAGACCTTCAGCGTGTTCGCGCAATACGACGATGCGGTGGTCACCCTGGTGGCGCCGAAGGCATTGCCGATGCATTTGTCGGTGCGCGGGCTGCAGGGCGGGACCAGGCCGGTGGTGCGCGGCGACCAGGCGCGCTGGGAGTGGCGCTATCAGCGCACCGCGCCGATGAAGAACCAGAACTGGAGTGCGGCGACCTGGGAATTCAGCCCCACCCTGATGGCCAGCACCTTCGACAGCTGGTCGCAGATGGGCCTGGCCTATCACGTCAAGGGCGGCCGCGCCGCCGCAGTGACGCCGGCGATCCAGGCGCTGGCCGACGAAGTGACCCGCGGTATCGACGCGCCGCGCGCGCAGGCCGCCGCGTTGTACGCGTGGGTGGCGCGCAATATCCGCTACGTGGCGGTGTACCTGGGCAACGGCGGGCTGGAGCCCAATGGCGCCGACAGCATCCTGGCCAACCACTATGGCGACTGCAAGGACCACACCGTGATCCTGGAAGCCTTGCTGGCGGCCAAGGGCATCGCCAGCACGCCGGTGCTGATCGGTGCCGAAGGCGGGCCGACACTGCCGCCGATTCCGGTGCTTGGCCGCTTCAACCACGCCATCACCTACATCCCGGCGTTCGACCTGTATGTGGATTCGACCAATCCCTATGCGCGCTTCGGCCAGTTGCCGGCCGGCGATCTCGGCGCGCCGGTGGTGCATACGCTGGACGGAAAGGTCACGCATACCCCGCCCAACGACCGCAAGGTCAATCGCTATGTCGCGCGTACCGAGTACCGCTTTACCCCCGAGGGTGGGTTGCACGGCCTGACCACGCTCGACAGCGGGCAGACCGGCGAGGTGGGGCTGCGGGCGATGTTCGTGCAGCTCAATGCGCAGAACCGCAATCGCATCGAGGAGTCGATCATTGCGCAGTCCGGCTTCGATGGCACCGGCGATCTGCTGATTCAGGGCGACCCGCTGGACCTGGATGCGCCGTTCAACTATCGCTACGCGTTCCAGGCCGACGATGCAGTGGATTTTTCGGTGGTCGGCGGCATGACCTTGCCGGATATGCCCGGCGCCGAATCCACCCGCGGCATCTACACGACCACCTCGGCCGAAGACAACCTGACCCCGTTCTACTGCAACGACAGCGTGCGCGAAGAGACCTATGTGGTGAGCTTTCCGGCGACGGTGCCGATCATCGCGATCCCGCGCAGCAGCCGCTTTCGCAATGCCGCTGGCGAGTATGCGGTCGAGTGGACGCGCCAGGGCCAGACGGTGACGGCGGTGCACCGGTTGCAGCGCGCTGCAGTGCGTGGGCCGCAGGCGCTGTGTCAGCCGCAGGATTACCGCGCGTTTCGCGAGCTCTACCAGCAGGTACGGCGCGGTTTTCGCGGCCAGATCGTGTATGGCGATCTGGCCAGGGTGCAGACCGCACAGGGAATGGACTGACCGGCCGCCGCCGCGATCTGAACGCATCACGCGATAGCGCTCGCCCATTCATCTACGAAGTATCAGAATTCCCGCATTCCCTTTCTGGAAACTGCGATGCATCGCCAGCTCCGTTATGCCGTCCTCGCCACCGCTCTGTTCGCCGGCACCGCGTTCGCCGGCGCGCGCCAGGAGCTGGATACGTTCACGCGCGGCCTCAAAGGCCTGGACGGGCAGTTCAGCCAGCAGGTTTCCGATGCCAATGGTCGGGTCAAGGAGCGCGCGAGCGGGCGGGTGGCATTGTCGGCGCCGCGCCAGTTCCGTTGGGAGTACGCCAAGCCCTACCGGCAGTTGATCGTGGCCGACGGCAAGAAGGTCTGGGTGTTCGACCCGGATCTGGAGCAGGTGACCGTGCGCGCGCAGGGCAGCGAAGAACAGAACAGCCCCCTGGTCGCGTTGATCGACCCGGCGCGCCTGGACAAGCAGTACGACGTCAGCGAAGAGGCGGCGCCACGTGACGGACTGCAGTGGCTGTCGCTGACGCCCAAGGTCGACACCGAGGCCAGCTTCCAGATGGCCTCGCTGGGGTTCGGCAAGGATGGCCTGGCCAGGATGGAAGTGGTGGACGCGGTCGGCCAGCGCACCGCGATCAGCTTCAGCGGCTGGAAGCGCAATCCGGCATTCGCGGCCGACACCTTCCGCTATGCGCCGGGCAAGGGCGTGGACGTGGTCGGCGACGCGCAGTAAGCCGTTGCTTGCAGTTGTCGTGCAGCCAACGGCCGTGTTCGCAGAAGGTCGTTGGCTGACGCGATACAATGCCGCGTGGCACGAACCAAGCTCCCCATCACTCCCGAAGCCGATCTGCTCAGCGTAGACGGCGAGCATTTGCGCCCGCTGGCCGAGCGCATGCGTCCGCGCACCCTCGACGAGATGGTCGGGCAGAAGCGACTGCTCGCGCCCGACAGCGCATTGCGACGCGCGGTGGAATCCGGCCGCGTGCATTCGATGATCCTGTGGGGCCCGCCCGGCTGCGGCAAGACCACCCTGGCGCTGCTGCTGGCGCATTACGCCGATGCCGAATTCAAGGCGATCTCGGCGGTGTTGTCGGGTTTGCCGGAGGTGCGGCAGGTCCTGGCCGAGGCAGCGCAGCGTTTCGCCAGCGGACGCCGCACGGTGTTGTTCGTCGATGAGGTGCACCGCTTCAACAAGGCGCAGCAGGATGCATTCCTGCCGCATATCGAGCGCGGCACGATCCTGTTCGTCGGTGCGACGACCGAAAATCCCTCGTTCGAATTGAATTCGGCATTGTTGTCGCGCTGTCGCGTGCACGTGCTGGAAGGCGTTTCGCCGCAGGACATCGTCGAGGCCTTGCAACGTGCCCTGCATGATCCAGAGCGCGGGCTGGGGCAGGAAACGCTCCAGGTCAGCGATGCCTCGCTGCTGGAAATTGCCAGCGCCGCCGACGGCGACGTGCGCCGCGCGTTGACCCTGCTGGAGATTGCCGCGGAACTGGCAGGCGGCGAGGGTGGCCAGATCACCCCGCAGACGCTGCTGCAGGTGCTGGCCGACCGCACGCGTCGGTTCGACAAGAACGGCGAGCAGTTCTACGACCAGATCTCGGCGCTGCACAAATCGGTGCGCAGTTCCAATCCCGATGCCGCGCTGTACTGGCTCACGCGCATGCTCGACGGCGGATGCGACCCGGCATACCTGGCACGCCGGCTGACCCGCATGGCGATCGAGGACATCGGCCTGGCCGATCCGCGCGCGCAGAGCATGGCGCTGGAAGCCTGGGACATCTACGAGCGTCTGGGCAGCCCCGAAGGCGAACTGGCGTTCGCGCAGCTGGTGCTGTATCTGGCCAGCACCGCCAAGTCCAATGCCGGCTATGCCGCCTTCAACCAGGCCAAGGCCGAGGTGCGCGCCACCGGCACGCAGGAGGTGCCGCTGCACCTGCGCAATGCGCCGACCAGGCTGATGAAGACGCTCGGCTACGGGCAGGACTATCAGTACGACCACGATGCCGAAGGCGGGATCGCGCTGGACCAGACCGGCTTTCCGGATGCGATGGGCGAGCGGGTCTACTACAACCCGGTGCCGCGCGGACTGGAGATCAAGCTCAAGGAAAAGCTCGACCGTCTGCGCGCCGCGCGCGAACAGGCACGGGCTGACAAGGTCGGCAAGCCCACGGCATAATCGGCCGTGCAGGAGATGGCATTCCTCCTTGAACCGCACGCACCTTGCGCGCTGATGATGCCTGCCCACCCCCGCCGGGGCGGCAGGTCTGTGCCCCGGCATCTTTTCTCGCTCAGGAACTGGATGCTGCTGACCATGCACGACACTTCGTTGAAAACCCCTTCGGCCGCCTGCCGAGTGCGCGCATGAACGCACCGGTGTGGTGGCAGCAATTGCTGTTGGCGATGACCGGCGGTGCGCTGGGTTCCGGCCTGCGCTTTGCCATTGGTGCCTCGTTGCTGCAGCGCTTCGGCAACGGATTTCCGTGGGGCACGTTGACGGTGAATCTGCTCGGCTCCTTCGTCGCCGGCGTGCTGCTGGTCTGGCTGGATGCGCGCGGCCCGTCGAGCTGGCCGCTGCGGGCCTTGCTGATCGTCGGCGTGATCGGCGGGCTGACCACGTTCTCGTCGCTGATGATGGAATGCCTGGTGCTTGCACGCACGGATCGGTCCGCGATGATCGGCGTGTATCTGGCCATCACGCTGGTGGCCGGACTGGCGCTGGTGTTTGCCGGTGCGCGTACCGGTCAGTGGCTAGTGACGCGTTAGGCGCAGCTCTGCCGTGTAATCGCGGGAGTGAAGCCAAGGCCGGGATGCGGCGACGTTGCGAGCGTAGATACACGCCGACGATTGAATGGCTGGCATGTGTTGGCGCCGCGGGGCGACGGTCAACGTGCGATTAGGAGCCCATGCTCAGACGCGACGCCTGGCCGCGTGCCTGTCGGGCGCGCCGACGGATGCATGATGTCGCTGGCATTCGCTGACGACCGTTTGCACTGGTGCATAAAAAAGGCGTGCTTGCGCACGCCCTGATTGATCGACAGCTTGGTCGGCACTGCGAGATCGGCCCGGCGGCCGATCCCGCAGTACATGACTTACAGCGCTTCGATGATGCCCGCCGCGCCCATGCCGGTGCCGATGCACATGGTGACCATGCCGTACTTCTGCTGACGACGGCGCAGGCCGTGCACCAGGGTGGCGGCACGGATCGCACCGGTGGCGCCCAGCGGGTGGCCCAGAGCGATGGCGCCGCCGAGCGGGTTGACCTTGGACGGATCCAGTTCGCTGTCGCGGATCACCGCCAACGCCTGGGCGGCGAAGGCTTCGTTGAGCTCGATCCAGTCGATCTGGTCCTTGGTCAGGCCGGCCTGCTTGAGCGCCTTGGGAATCGCCGCGATCGGGCCGATCCCCATCACTTCCGGACGCACGCCGGCCACCGAGAAGCTGACAAAGCGCGCCAGCGGGGTCAGCCCGTAATCCTTGATCGCCTGCTCGGAGGCCAGCAGCACCGCACCGGCGCCGTCGCTCATCTGCGAGGAGTTGCCGGCGGTGACGCTGCCACCGAACTGGCCGTTGCGGAACACCGGGCGCAGCTTGGCCAGGCCTTCGAGCGAGCTGTCCGGACGCGGGCCTTCATCGGTGTCGACCAGCCGCTTGCGCAGCGCGATGACATTGCCGGCCAGGTCGGGCTGGTGCGAGAGGATTTCGTACGGAGTGATTTCGTCGCGGAATTCGCCGGCGGCAATGGCGGCAATCGCCTTCTGGTGCGAAGCGAGCGCGAATGCATCCTGATCCTCGCGCGAGACCTTCCATTCCTCGGCCACTTTCTCGGCGGTGATGCCCATGCCGTAGGCGATCGCGACGTGGTCGTCGGCAAAGACGTTCGGCGACATGGCGACCTTGTTGCCCATCATCGGCACCATCGACATCGACTCGGTACCGCCGGCCAGCATCAGGTCGGCATTGCCCAGACGGATCTGGTCGGCGGCCATCGCCACGGCCTGGATGCCGGACGAACAGAAACGATTGATGGTCTGGCCGGCCACGCTGTTGGGCAGGCCGGCGAGCAGCACGCCGATGCGCGCCACGTTCATGCCTTGCTCGCCCTCGGGCATCGCGCAGCCGATGATGGCATCGTCGATCCGCGACAGATCGATGCCCGGCGCCTGCGCCACCACTGCGCGCAAGACGTGCGCCAGCATGTCGTCGGGACGGGTATTGCGGAACACGCCCTTGGGCGCCTTGCCCACCGGCGTACGCGTGGCGGCGACGATGTAGGCTTCTTGAATCTGCTTGCTCATGGCTATCTCCGATAGCCGGGAATCGAGAATGGGGAGTCGGGAATCGCAAGTGCGGATTCGCCTGAGTTCGCCATTTTCATTACCCGGCAGAATAGTGGGGAGAAGCGGGGAGTCGGTTGGGCTTTTACCCATTCCCGATTCCCCACTCCCGATTCTCAGTTCCTGAGTGGCTTGCCCGTCTTGAGCATGTGCCCAATCCGCGCCTGGGTCTTTTCCTGCTGGGCCAGTTCGACGAAGTGCTTGCGCTCCAGCTTGAGCAGCCATTCTTCGTCGACCAGCGCGCCGCGATCGACCTCGCCGCCGCACATCACCGTGGCGATGCGGGTGGCGATTTCATAGTCGTATTCGCTGATGAAACGGCCTTCCAGCATGTTGACCAGCAGCATCTTGAAGGTGGCGATGCCGACGTCGCCGGCGACCTGGATGCGGCGTGCCGGCAGCGGAGCGCGGTAGCCGCCCTCGGCCAGTGCGCGCGCTTCGGCCTTGGCGATGTGCAAGGCCTCGAAGCCGTTGAACACCACCTTGTCGGTGGCGCGCAGCAGGCCCAGCTCCTTGGCATTGACCGCCGAATTGGAGACCTTGGCCATCGCGATGGTTTCGAAGGTCTTCTTCAGCTCGGCGAACACGTCGCCGCCCGGACCTGCCGCCACCGAGGCGCGCGCGGCGATTTCCTTCAGCCCGCCGCCGGCCGGCAGCAGGCCGACGCCGGCTTCGACCAGGCCGATGTAGCTTTCCAGCGAGGCCACGGTCTTGGCGCTATGCATCTGGAACTCGCAGCCGCCACCCAGCGCCAGCCCGCGCACCGCCGAAATCACTGGCACCTGCGCATACTTGATGCGCTGGCTGGTGGCCTGGAAGTTGGCGACCAGCGCTTCGAACGCATCGACCTTACCAGCCTGCAGCAGACCCAGCGCACCGGCCAGATCGGCGCCGGCGGAGAAGGGCTCCTTCTGCTGCCAGATCACCAGCCCGGCGAAGTCCTTCTCGGCGCGGCCGACGACCTCCTGCAGACCATTGAGCACGTGGTCGGAGACGGTGTTCATCTTGGTTTTGAAGCTGACCACGGCGATGTCGTCACCGTCGTGCCACATGCGCACGCCGTCGTTTTCGAACACCGTCTCGCCCGGCGAGAACTGCTCGCCCAGCAACGGGTCGGGGAAGCGCTGGCGCTTGTATACCGGCAACGCCGAACGCGGCAGCTTGGCATCGCGTGCCGGGCTGTACGAGCCCTCGGCTGCATGCACGCCGTCGCGGCCGTCGAACACCCAGTTCGGCAGCGGTGCGCTGCTCATGCTCTTGCCGTTGGAGATGTCTTCGGCAATCCACTGCGCCACCTGCTTCCAGCCGGCAGCTTGCCAGGTCTCGAACGGGCCGAGCGACCAGCCGTAGCCCCAGCGGATCGCCAGGTCCACGTCGCGCGCGGTCTCGGCAATATCGGCCAGGTGGTAGGCGCTGTAGTGGAACAGGTCGCGGAACGTGGCCCACAGGAACTGCGCCTGCGGGTGCTGGCTCTCGCGCAATTTGGCGAACTTCTCGGCCGGGTTCTTGATCTTGAGGATCTCGACCACTTCCGGCGCGGCGCTGCGGTCGGCGGTCCTGTAATCCTGCTTCTGCAGGTCCAGCACCACAATGTCCTTGCCGACCTTGCGGAAGATGCCGGCGCCCACCTTCTGACCGAGCGCGCCCTTGCCGATCAGCGCATCCAGCCACTTGGGCGATTTGAAATATTGATGCCACGGATCGTCGGGCAGGGTGTCGCCCATGGTCTTGATCACGTGCGCCATGGTGTCCAGGCCGACCACGTCCGAGGTGCGGTAGGTCGCCGACTTCGGGCGCCCGACCAGCGGGCCGGTCAGCGCGTCGACTTCGTCGAAGCCCAGACCGAACTCGGCGGTGTGGTGGATGGTGGACAGGATCGAGAACACGCCGATGCGGTTGCCGATGAAGTTCGGGGTGTCCTTCGCATACACCACGCCCTTGCCCAGCGTGGTGACCAGGAAGCTCTCCAGGCCTTCCAGCACGGCCTTATCGGTGCCCTTTGCGGGAATCAGTTCGGCCAGGTGCATGTAGCGCGGCGGATTGAAGAAGTGCACGCCGCAGAAGCGGTGACGCAACTGCTCGGGCAGCACGTCGGAGAGCTTGTTGATGCCCAGGCCCGAGGTATTGGAGGCCAGCACGGCGTGCTCGGCCACGAACGGGGCGATCTTCTTGTACAGGTCCTGCTTCCAGTCCATGCGCTCGGCGATGGCCTCGATGATCAGGTCGCAATCGCGCAACTGCTCCAGGCCGCTCTCGTAATTGGCCGGGGTGATCGCCTCGGCCAGCGCCTTGCTGGCGAGCGGGGCAGGGCTGAGCTTGCCGAGGTTGGCGATGGCCTTGAGCACGATGCCGTCGGCAGGACCCTCCTTGGCAGGCAGGTCGAACAGCACGGTGTCGACACCGGCGTTGGTGAGATGCGCGGCGATCTGCGCGCCCATGACGCCGGCACCGAGCACGGCAGCACGACGGACTAGCAACGGATTGGACATAGCGATGAGCCTTTGGTGTGAGCGACTACGGTGTGGAATGGGTACGGAAACCCGGTTCTGCAAAACGGATCAGTTCGCGCGCGGCGCGCGCGCGGTGGTCGGCCTCGCTGACGCCGGCCGGCCGCTTGATGAGGCCGAAATCGGCCATGGCATAGGTGAGCGCACCGGCGAGGAAATCCAGGCGCCAGTAAAGCTCCTCCTTGCTCAGGCCCGGCACGCAGGCAGCGATGGCCTTGCCGAATTCGCGCAGCACATGCCCGTAGTGGTCGGACAGGAACTTGCGCAGGTTGTCGTTCTTTTCGGCGTAGGCGCGCGCAATCACGCGCACGAAGGCGCCACCGCTCTGGCGGTCCTGGGCCATCGCCAGGGCCGGCTCGACGAAGGCCGCGAGCACCGCGGTGAGCTCGCCTGGCTGCGACTTCCTGGCCGCCTCCAGTTGCTGCAGGCGCGCGGCGGTCATCTCGTCCATGCGGCGGCGAAACACCTCGTTGACCAGGTTTTCCTTGGAGCCGAAGTGGTAGTTGACCGCGGCGATATTGACGTCGGCCTGGGTGGTCAGCTGGCGCAGCGAGGTCCCGGCGAAGCCATGCTGGGCGAACAGCTCCTCGGCCGCGCCGAGGATGCGGTCCTTGGTGGAGAAGTGGGCGGGCTTGGGCATGCGCGGGAGGAAACTCAATCAAACGATTGTTTTAGTCTACGGGCTGGCCGCCGCGCCGGTCATGCGGCAGCGCAGCACGATTCAGGGGGCGGTGTGCAAACGCAGCGACGAAGAGATAGAATTGACCATCGCAAAGAAGCCTAAGCCCGCGTTTTGACGCGGGTTTTTTTCATGATAATCTCGGGCCTTCAGTGGCCCGCCCAACGGAGATCTTCCCATGGCGCTGGAGCGCACCCTGTCCATCATCAAGCCCGACGCCGTTGCCAAGAACGTCATCGGCGAAATCTACAGCCGTTTCGAAAAGGCCGGCCTGAAAATCGTGGCATCCAAGTACAAGCAGCTGTCGCGTCGCGAAGCCGAAGGCTTCTATGCCGTGCACCGCGAGCGTCCGTTCTTCAACGCGCTGGTCGAGTTCATGATCTCCGGCCCGGTGATGATCCAGGCGCTGGAAGGCGAGAACGCCGTTGCCGCACACCGTGACCTGCTGGGCGCGACCAATCCCAAGGACGCCGCGCCGGGTACCATCCGCGCCGACTTCGCCGACTCGATCGATGCCAACGCCGCCCACGGCTCGGATTCGGTCGAGAACGCTGCCAACGAAGTCGCGTATTTCTTTGCCGCCACCGAAGTGGTCTCGCGCTGAGGCCGAGAGAGTCGAATCGTGAATGAGGTCGTGATCCCCTCCGTGCTGCAGGACGTCCCCGTCCGTGCCCCGGAACTGCGCAAGCAGAACCTGCTCGACCTCGACCGCGAGGGACTGGAGCGCTTCTTCGCCGACACGCTCGGCGAAGCGCGCTACCGTGCCCATCAGGTGATGAAGTGGATCCACCATCGCTACGTCACCGATTTCGACCAGATGACGGACCTCGGCAAGGCGCTGCGTGCGAAGTTGCACCAGCATGCCGAGGTCCTCGTCCCGAATGTCGTGTTCGACAAGCCGTCCACCGATGGGACCCACAAATGGCTGCTGGCCATGGGCACCGACGGCAAGAACGCGATCGAAACCGTCTACATCCCCGACAAGGGCCGCGGCACGCTGTGCGTGTCGTCCCAGGTCGGCTGCGGCCTGAACTGCACCTTCTGTTCGACCGCCACCCAGGGCTTCAACCGCAACCTCACCACTGCCGAGATCGTCGGGCAGGTGTGGGTGGCGGCGCGCCATCTGGGCAACGTGCCGCACCAGCAGCGCCGCCTCACCAATGTGGTGATGATGGGTATGGGCGAGCCGTTGATGAATTTCGACAACGTCGTGCGCGCGATGAGCGTGATGCGCGACGACCTGGGCTACGGCCTGGCCAGCAAGCGGGTGACGCTGTCGACCTCGGGCCTGGTGCCGATGATCGACCGGCTCTCGACCGAAAGCGATGTCTCGCTGGCGGTCTCCTTGCATGCCGCCAACGACACGCTGCGCGAAAGCCTGGTGCCGTTGAACAAGAAGTACCCGATCGCCGAGCTGATGGAGTCGTGCGCGCGCTATCTGCGCGGCAACAAGAAGCGCGATTCGGTCACCTTCGAGTACACCTTGATGAAGGGCATCAACGACCAGCCCGAGCATGCGCGCCAGCTGGCCCGGTTGATGCGGCAGTTCGACAATGCGGTGCAGTCCAAGGACGCCGGCAAGGTCAATCTGATCCCGTTCAATCCATTCCCGGGCACGCGTTATGAGCGCTCGGGCGAGACCGAGATCCGCGCCTTCCAGAAGATCCTGCTCGATGCGCAAGTACTGACGATGGTGCGCCGTACCCGCGGTGACGACATCGACGCCGCCTGTGGGCAGCTCAAGGGGCAGGTCATGGACCGTACCCGTCGGCAGGCGGATTTCCTGCGTTCCCTGGAAGGGCAGGCCGGTCGAGATGCGGCAGCGTGATCTTGCCGTCATGGCGGCCGCGGCGATCGCGCTGAGCGTGGTCGGCTGCGGTGGTCGCAATGCAAAGGCGGGCTCGGTCCAGACGGTCGAGGAGGTCGCGCAGGTGCACTCGTTCCGCGACAGCAACGCAACCAAGAATCGTCTGGCGGTGCAGGAGAAGCTCGGTCTGGCCAATAACCGGCTGCAGATAGGCGACTATGCCGCTGCCGAGGAACAGGTCCGTGCAGCCTTGAAGAAAGATCCCCAATCGGTGGATGCCATTGGGTTGCTCGCGCTGATTCAGGGTGCCAAGGGCGATGTTTCCGGCTCCGGTGCCTCCTACCGCCGGGCTGCGGAACTTGCACCCCAGCGTGGCGATGTCTTGAACAATTACGGCGCATGGTTGTGCGCGAACGGCTCGCCGGCCGAAGCCTTGCTCTGGTTCGATCGCGCCCTGACCGACAGAAACTACGCATCGCCCGCCTCTGCATTGGGCAATGCAGGCGGTTGCGCGCTCAAGGCGGGGCAGCCGGAACGTGCAGCCAGTGACTTGCGGAAAGCGCTGGAACTGGATCCAGTCAATCCGTACGCACTCGAGTCGATGGCGCGTTCGGAAGCGACACGTCGCAATTATTTCGAAGCGCGCGCCTTTATCGAACGACGGCTTGCGGCTGCACCGGCAACCGCTTCCGTGTTACAACTCGCCATTCAGATTGAGCAAGGGCTGGGCGACAAGGTAGCTGCCAGCCGTTACCAACAGCGGTTGGTCAGGGAATTTCCTGACGCAGCGACCGCCAACTCCGGGGCCAATGCATTGTGATCAGTGATTCCAATCCGAACCCTTTCGAGCAAGAAAAGGGCTGCGGACAGCATTTGCGCGATGCGCGCGAAGCGGCAGGTCTGAGCGTGGACGAAGTCGCCGGCAAGCTGCGCATGCCGGCGCATGTGGTGCGCTCGCTGGAGCAGGAGGAATGGCAGCGCCTGGGCGCGCCGGTCTTTGTGCGTGGTCAGTTGCGCAGCTATGCGCGCCTGCTACATGTGGACCTGGAGCCATTGCTGAAGCAGGCCACCATTGCGCCGATCGAGCCGGTCAAGCTGGTCAGTCATACGCATACGCCGCGGGCGCGGCGCATCCTGGAAAGCACGGCGCGCAAGGCGATGTATGTGGTGATCACCGGGGTGTTCGCGGTGCCGGTGTGGTATGCGACCCGTTCGCACCTGGATGGCACGGTGCCCAGCACGGTGTCGCTGGACAGCATGCCCGAAACGCCCAGGGCCGGTACACCGGCCAACGCTGCAACACAGCCGGCCGGCGCGCCGCGCGAGCAGCCGGCCCCGTACATCGCCTCGATGACGCCAGTGCCGCGCGCCACGCCCGAGGTCGAGACGCCTGCAGCGGCGTCCGCCACTGGCGGCAGTCTGTCGTTGAGCTTCAGTGGCGACAGCTGGGTGCAGATTCTGGCGCCCGATGGCAGCGCGGTCGAAAAAGCACTGGTGCGTGCCGGCGAGCGTCGCAGTTATTCGCCCGGGCAGGTGGGCCGGGTCGTGCTGGGCAACGCGTCGGCGGTAGAGGTTCAGCAAGGCGGCAGTATCGTCGACGTGAGACCGTTCCAGCGCGCTAACGTCGCCCGTTTTGCGGTATCCTCCGACGGCTCCGTGGTACCTGCTTCCGAGTGAAGCGGACTGCGGTTTTTCATTTTTCCCTATTGATGTTCCGCGCCTCCGGGATGACGGAGCGAGAGTACGCATGGCGATCGACGATCTGCTGGACGAACACGAACAAGGCGAACGCGTTCGTTCCTGGTTGAGAAAGAATGGCGCAGGGCTGATTGGCGGCGTCGTACTGGGCCTGGCCCTGATCCTGGGCTGGCAGTGGTGGCAGAAGCACACCGCCACTCAATCGGTGGAAGCCAATACCCGTTACGAGGCGGTGGTGAAGTCCATCCAGGGCAAGGACCTGGACAAGGCGGCCAAGGACATCGTGGCGCTCGATGACGGCAAGGGTGGAATCTACGCCGAGCTGGCTGCATTGCGTCTGGCCAAGGCCCAGGTGGATGCCGGCAAGCATGCCGAGGCGATCAAGACCTTGCGCGACGTGCCCGCCGAAGGCGAGCTCAAGCAGATCGTGCAGCAGCGCCTGGCGCGCGTGCTGACCGAAAGCGGCAAGCCGGACGAAGCGATCAAGCTGCTGGCCGATGCGCAGGATCACACCAGCCTGGAGATCCGCGCCGATGCGCTGGTGGTGCAGGGCAAGCCGGATCAAGCGCGTGCGCTCTACGCCAAGGCCCTGACCACGGTGGACGTGGCCTCGCCGCAGCGCCGTTTGCTGGAAACCAAGCTGATGGATGTGGGCGGCAAGGTGCCCGATCCGGCGGAGCCGATTTGATGAAGCAGGTTGATATGTACAAGCGCATTGCATTGATCGCCCTGATGGGCGTGTCGCTGGCCGGTTGCGGCACCGTCAAGGGCTGGTTTGCCGGGAAGGACGCTGCCGCCAAGAAGGCGCAGGAACCTGCCGAGCTGGTCAAGTTCGAGCCGTCGGTCAAGGTCGACAAGATCTGGTCCACCGGCGTGGGCAAGGGCGAAGGCCATATCGGCGTGCGTCAGCGTCCGGCGGTGGCCGATGGCAAGGTGTACGCCTCGGCGATCACCGGCGGCGTGCAGGCACTGGACCTGCAGACCGGCAAGCGCGTGTGGGAATACAAGCCCAAGAAGGAAGAGCGCAACGATCGCAAGTTCAAGCAGCGCCTGTCCGGTGGCCCCGGCGTCGGCGATGGCCTGGTGGTGATCGGGACGCTGTCTGGCGACGTGATTGCGTTGAACCAGGCCGATGGCACCGAAAAGTGGCGTGCCAAGGTGCCGAACGAAGTCATCGCTGCACCGGCCATTGCACAGAACCTGGTGCTGGTGCGCAGCAACGATGGTCGCGTCACTGCCTTCGACGCAGCCACCGGCGAGCGTCGCTGGTTCCATGCCGAAGAAGGCCCGACCCTGTCGGTGCGCGGCAATGCACCGATCGTGACCGGCCCGGGTGTGCTGTTCGTCGGCAACGATAGCGGCACCTTGAGCGCCCTGGCGTTGCAGGACGGCCGCCCGTTGTGGGAACAGGCAATTGGGGTGCCGGAAGGCCGCACCGAGCTGGAGCGCATGTCCGATGTGGACGGCGCGCCGGTGCTCGACGGCACCACGCTGTATGCGACCAGCTTCAAGAACGAAACCCTCGCACTGGAAGGCCCGAGCGGTCGTCCGCTGTGGACGCGCGATCACGGCGGCGCCGGTGGCGTCGGCGTGTCGTCCGCGGTGGTGGTCGTGTCCGACAACGCCGGCTCGGTGTGGGGCCTGGACAAGAGCAGCGGTGCGGCGATGTGGTCGCAGGCCGCGCTGGCGCGTCGCTCCCTGACCGGTGTGGCCATCCAGGGCGATTACGCCGTGGTCGGCGATTACAAGGGCTATCTGCACTGGCTGAAACTCAGCGACGGTGCACTGGCCGCGCGCGCTCGCGCTGGACGCGACACGCTGCTGGCGCAGCCGATCGTCGTGGATGGCATTCTGTTGGTACAAAACACCGATGGCGATATCACCGCCTTCCGGTTGGCACAATAAGGACTTCGCGATGCTGCCCCTGGTCGCCCTGGTCGGACGGCCCAATGTCGGCAAGTCCACCATCTTCAATGCGCTGACGCGCACCCGTGACGCGCTGGTCCACGACCAGCCCGGCGTCACCCGCGACCGTAACTACGGGGTCTGCCGTCTCGACGAGGAGCGCCCGTTCATCGTCGTCGATACCGGCGGTATCGCCGGCGACGAGGAAGGCCTGGCCGGCGCCACCGCACGCCAGGCACGTGCCGCGGCCGGTGAAGCCGATCTGGTGCTGTTCGTGGTCGACGGCCGCGAAGGTGCCTCCTCGCTGGATGACGAGATCCTGGCCTGGCTGCGCAAGCTGGCGCGGCCGACCGTGCTGGTCATCAACAAGATCGACGGCACCGACGAGGAGACCGTGCGTTCGGAATTCGCGCGCTACGGCTTCTCCGACGTGGTGGCGCTGTCTGCCGCGCATCGGCAGGGCATCGACGAGTTGCTCGAGGAAGTCGGCGCACGCCTGCCCGAGGAAGGTGCCGGCGAGTTGCTGGACACCGACCCGGCACGTGTACGCGTCGCCTTTGTCGGCCGCCCGAACGTAGGCAAGTCGACGCTGGTCAATCGCCTGCTCGGCGAGGAGCGCATGATCGCCTCGGAAGTGCCGGGCACCACGCGCGATTCGATCGCCGTGGACATGGACCGCGACGGGCGCCAGTACCGCTTGATCGACACGGCCGGCCTGCGTCGCCGCGGCAAGGTCGAGGAGGCGGTGGAGAAATTCAGCGCGTTCAAGACGCTGCAGGCGATCGAGCAATGCCAGGTCGCGGTGCTGATGCTCGATGCCGGCGAAGGCGTCACCGATCAGGACGCGACCATCCTGGGGGCGATCCTTGATGCCGGTCGTGCCCTGGTGGTGGCGATCAACAAATGGGACGGGCAGAGCGACTACCAGCGTGCGCAGGCCGAAGACCTGCTGTCGCGCAAGCTGGGCTTCGTCAGCTGGGCCGAGGCGGTGCGGATTTCCGCGCTGCACGGCTCGGGCATGCGCGAGTTGTTCCAGGCGATCCATCGCGCACACGCGTCGGCCACGCACGAGTTCAGCACCAGCGAAGTCAACCAGGCGCTAGAAATCGCCTACGAGACCAATCCGCCGCCGAGCATCCGTGGCCATGTTTCCAAGCTGCGTTACGTGCATCCGGGTGGCGCAAATCCGCCGACCTTCATCGTGCATGGCACGCGCCTGAAGGTGCTGCCGGAGTCCTACAAGCGCTATCTGGAAAACTTCTTCCGCAAGCGCTTCAAGCTGGTCGGCACGCCGGTGCGTTTCATCTTCCGCGAGGGTGCCAATCCGTACGAGGGCAAGAAGAACACGCTCACCGAACGGCAGGTGGCGCGCAAAAGACGGTTGATGAAGCACGTCAAGGGCAAGTAAGCAGGGCACTTAGGGCATGTGCGGGTGCCGGCAGGGCGGCAGGCACCAGCCACGCGTGGCGCGCGATCGTCAGGTGGAGTGAGTGCCGGACCCTTCTTGCCATGGCGATGCGGCGCGTACCACACCGGGGGTAGTGGCATTGACCTGCTTGCGGCACCTGCACGCGCGGTGCCGGGCGCTCCGGGCCGTCGTGTCGCACTGGTATCCTGCGCGCCATGACCGACTATCCCTCCCGCATTCCCTATGCGCAGGCATTGCAGATCCTGCAGGCCGTCGCAGCCAACAGCCGTCCGCCTGACGAAAACATCGCCACCTCGCGTGCCGATGGGCGCATCTGCGCTGCCGATCTGATTGCGCCGCTTGCATTGCCGCCCTTCGCCAACAGCGCGATGGATGGTTTTGCGTTGCGGCATGCCGATGTCGCTGCTGGCGATGCGTCATTGCAACTGGTCGGTGAACAATTCGCCGGCGAGCGCTGGACCGGCACGCTGAGCGCGGGCCAGTGCCTGCGCATCACCACCGGTGCGCCGCTGCCCGATGGCGCCGATACCGTGATCCCGAAGGAAGATGCGCAGGAGCGCGATGGCGTGGTGCGCTTCCGCACGGCGCCTGCCTTGGGTGCGGCGGTACGCCAGGCCGGTAGCGACGTGCGCGCGGGCGACCTGGTGATACAGAGCGGGCAGGTGTTGACGCCAGCCCGGATCGGACTGGCGGCTGCGCTGGGCCTGTCGCGGCTTGCAGTGGCGCCGCGGCCGACCATTGCGGTGCTGGCCACCGGCGATGAGCTGGTGGAGCCGGGCATGCCGTTGGGGCCGGGACAGATCTACAACAGCAACCGCGACATGCTGATGGCGCAGCTGCGGGCACTGGGCTATGCGCCGACCGCCTGGCCGACCCTGCCCGACGATCCGCAACGTATCCGCACGATGCTGGAAGATGCGGCTGCGGCCTTCGACGTGGTGATCACCTGCGGCGGCGTCTCGGCGGGAGAGAAGGATTATCTGCCGCAACTGATCGGCGAACTGGGCCGCATCCACTTCTGGCGCGTGCGCATGCGCCCGGGCATGCCGGCGGTGCTGGGCCAGATTGGGCGCTGCCTGGTGCTGGGCCTGCCGGGCAACCCCGTCTCGGTGCTGGCGACGTTGATCGCCTACGGCGTGCCGTTGCTGGATGGCCTGCAGGGACGTAGCGAGCCGCGTCCGTCCTGGCATGCGGCGCTGGCAAGCCCGTGGGAAAAACGCCACGAGCGCCTGGAGTTCCTGCGCGGGCGCCTGGAGTGCGGCGAAGACGGACGTCTGAGCGCATTGCCGCACCGCGGCGATGCATCGCATCTGTTGCGTGGCGCGGCCGACAGCAATGCCCTGATCGTATTGCCGGAACAGGCGCGGCGCTTCGAGGCGGGCGAGATCGTGCGGGTGATTCCCTACGCGCTGTGATCCCTTGGTGAACCAGGCGCCGCCAGCAGGAAATACCGTGCCTGACGCCAGCGGGCGCGGCCGCTGCACGGTGCGGCAGGTGCCCCGGTTTTTGGTCCATGCCGTTGCTTTCGTGCCATTCGCACGCATCCGCCAACGGTGCGTCACATGGTGTCGGCGACGCTGAGGGAGCGACGACACGCAGCGGAAGACATCGCCTGTCTACCCAGCAAGCCGGCGCGCGGGGATCGGCGGCAACCAACGCCGCCGATGTCCGTTCGGTCGCCGCCCTCAGCCGATTGCGCTGCCGCAGAACGCGGCGTAATCGGCATAACCGGCGAATGCGACGCCAGGTGCGCAGACCGGGCACTGCGGATCGGGCGGCAGGCGGATCTCGCGGAACCGCATCGCCAGCGCATCGAAGCTGAGCAAGCGTCCGGTGAGTGTGTCGCCGATACCGAGCAGCAGCTTGATCGCCTCGGTGGCCTGCAGCAGGCCGATCACGCCGGGCAGCACGCCCAGCACGCCGGCTTCGGCGCAGCTGGGCGCGAATTCGGCTGGCGGTGGCTCGGGAAACAGGCAGCGATAGCACGGTGCCTGGCCGCGCTTGCGGCCGGCATCGAACACGCTCAGTTGCCCTTCGAACTGCTGTACCGCGCCGTAGACCAGCGGCTTGCCGAGTTTGACGCAGGCGTCGTTGAGCAAATAACGCGCAGGAAAATTATCGGCTCCGTCGACCACGACATCCACGTCCTCGAGCAAGGCGTCGACATTGTCGGCAGTCACGCGCGCCTGCCGCGCTTGGACCTGCACGCGTGGATTGAGCGCGGCAATGCGCTGCGCGGCCGAGCTGACCTTGGCAATGCCGACGCTGTCCTCGACATGCAGGATCTGGCGTTGCAGATTGCTGCGGTCCACGACATCGTCATCGACGATCCGCAGCTGGCCGACGCCGGCGGCGGCGAGATAGAACGCCGCAGGCGAGCCGAGCCCGCCTGCACCGACGAGCAACACGCGCGAACGCGCCAGGCGCTGCTGTCCTTCAAGACCGACCTGCGGCAGGCGCAGATGGCGCGAATACCGCTCGAGAAAATCCTGCTCGTCGGGCGGCAGGGTCGGGCGCACCAGGGGGAGGCCGGCGCTCGTCCATGCGGTGGTGCCACCGAGCACCGAAGACACTTGCGTATAGCCCTTCGCGCGCAGGATCTCCGCCGTGTGTGCCGAGCGCTTGCCACTCTGGCAGATCAGCACGATCTCGCGCGCCTGCTCCGACAGGTGCTGTGCGGGTGCGGTTTCCAGATCGCGTTGCGCAATGGCCAACGCGCCTTCGGCCTGGCCGCCGGCACGCTCGTGCAGCTGCCGGATATCGACCAGCAAGGCACCTTGCAGGGCGCGCAGGCGGGCGTTTGCAGGGGAGATGTCGTGGCTGCTCATGGCGCCATTGTCGCGCAAACGCAGGGCATGCGATGCACGGGATTGCCATGTTGGCATCAGGCTCACCAGCACGGCGGTAGCGTGGTCGTACAAGGAGACCCTCAATGACACCTGATATCGACGCGCAACTGAAACAACTTGCCGATGCATTGCCTGATATGCGTCGCCAGCATCCGGACGACTTCTGGGATGTCTTCCACGCACGTGCAGAGAAGATCACCGCTGCCGCGGGCTCGCAGGAGCAGGCGGCGCAAATCGTCAAGCGGATCGACGACATCCTGGCGGCCAATCAGCTTGGACCTGCGGATCCCGGCGCCTGAGCCCGCGCTCCTCGATGCGTGGGCGTTGCGGTGAGCTAGGTTGGCCTACGCCCGATCCGCGCATCTCCAGCATCGACCGGCAGCAAGCCGGCGCGGCATAGTTGTAGCGCCGGCTTGCCCGCAGCGGTGCCTGCGCCGGTTCAGCCTGGCGGGCGCCGTATCGGCATGCAATTGCTGCCGGCACACCGTCAGGCCGCCACGCGGAACCGATGGAGACTCGAGCCTGCGGCGCGTGTGCGTCCTGCGTTCGATCGCAACGCGGGTGTCGGGCTGCCGAGGATTGCACGCAGTCCGATGATCCGAGCCATACGCGATCGCCACGGGATCCATTGGCGCACCGCACTGCACTGCACCCAATGGCGCCGAAGAACTTCGTGACCTTCACTCGAGGTGAAGTGCGGTGCGGTGCAGCAAGGTTTTTTCTCCGATCGTCGACACCGGTTCGACGATCGGGTCACGCGGGGAGGGCCAGCATGGAGGCACATCCTCTAGCGTGGAGATTCTCATGAAAGCACGTCACCCGATGTTTGCAGCGCTGGCCCTGTATTTGGGCGTCACCGTCGCTGCGCACGCGCAGACTGCAACGCAGGCCGACATGCCGGCCGCCCCCCAGCAACAGGGGGCCAACAGCATGCCGAACGCGAAGGAGCGCGAGGCGCTGGGCACCTTGAGCGCCATCAATACCAGCGAGATCAACGCGGCCAATCTCGCGTTGCAGAAGCAGGTGCGAGGCGGCGTGCGCGACTATGCGATGCAGATGGTCAAGGAGCACACCGAGAACAATCAGAAGCTGGCCAAATGGTCGCCGGATGTGTCTGCTGCCAGTGCCAAGGCGCAGATGAGCAAGGGCAAGACCGAACTGGCGACGCTGCAGAAGCTCGACGCCAAGGCATTCGAGGCCGCCTACGTCACGGCGATGGTCAAGGACCACACCGATGCATTGTCAGCGCTGGACAAGCAGCTGATTCCCGCTGCCAAAACGCCGCAGGTGCTGACGCATCTGCAGACCACGCGTAGCCATGTCGCCGACCATCTGGCGGCAGCCAAGGCCCTGCAGGCCGGCACCAAGGGTGCTGGACGCTGAGGCCTGTGCGCATTGCCGGCAAGTGACTGACCGCCCGGTTGCCGCTGCAACGGGCGGTCAAGGTTTCGAGTGTGTCGGTCAAGACCGGCGACACAGGCTGATCGTCTGCAAGGCGTGGGTATCTATGCCAGCACGGCGGAGCTTCACTCCGCTTGAGCATCTGCTTAATGCCAGGCCGGCAATGCTGTTCCATTACGCTCATCTGGCCGTTCGCCCATGTCCGCCACCACCCGCAAGATCGCGACCTTCAACGTCAATGGCATCACTAGCCGGCTGCCGCATTTGCTGGACTGGTTGCAGCGCGAGCAACCGGACATCGTTGGCTTGCAGGAACTGAAAGCCACGCAGGACGCCTTTCCGGAACAGGCGATCCGTGATGCCGGGTACGGCGTGATCTGGCAGGGCGAGAAGTCGTGGAACGGCGTGGCATTGCTGGCGCGTGGCGCCGATCCGGTGGAAATCCGTCGGGGGTTGCCATGGGACCGTGGCGATACGCAGAGCCGTTATCTCGAAGCGGCAATTCACGGGGTCGTGGTGGCCTGCCTGTATCTACCCAACGGCAATCCGCAGCCCGGGCCGAAGTTCGACTACAAGCTGGCATGGTTTCAACGCCTGATCCGGCATGCCAGGACGCTGGTGGACCTGCCACACCCGGTCGCACTGATCGGCGACTTCAACGTGGTGCCGACCGATGCCGACATCTATGATCCCAAAGGCTGGCGCAAGGATGCATTGCTGCAGCCGGAGAGCCGCCAGGCGTACCGGGCCCTGCTCGACCAGGGCTGGACCGACAGCCTGCTTGCCGTCCACGGCCAGACGCCGATCTATACCTTCTGGGACTATTTTCGCCAGCATTTTGCGCGTGATCGCGGCCTGCGCATCGATCACTTGCTGCTCAATCGCACCCTGGCGCCCGGACTGCAGGACGCCGGCGTGGACAAGTGGGTTCGTGCATTGGAAAAAGCCAGCGATCACGCGCCGACATGGATCAGCGTGCGTGTGCCGGACGTGGTAGCCGGGCAGGCACCGCAGGCCAAGGCTGTGTCCAAGCCGCGTAGACGGCCCGTCGCGAAGGCAGCTGCGGTGCGCAAGCCAACCGCGAAGACGGCGCCCAAGACCGGGACGAAGAAGACGCCAACGCCGCCCGCCACCAGCACGTCAACCGCACCCCCCAAGCCGCGCAAGCGGGCGAAGAAACGCGCTGAATAATGCGGCAGGGTTAGCCGGTGCCGCTTGCATGGCGACGCTCCATCCGACGCTGCTTGATCCGGTGCAGCACATGCCCGGTGAGGGCGGTCAGCAGGATCAGTACGTTGCTGACGATAAACACTGCATTGCCGACCAGGTAGCTGTAGAGGATGAACAGCACCGAGGCGCTGATCTGGCCGATGAACAGCCAGCGCGACACGCCGTGCGCTGCGTCCGAGCGCCATTGCTTGTAGATCTGGCGGATCAAGGTGGCAATCAGGATGGTACTGGCGAGCCAGCCCACAAGGTCGACGGGTTGCATGCGGAACGGCTACCGTGGGGAACGGCGTGCAATAGTGCGAGGTGCCATGTGGGCATGGCGTTCTAGCGGCTTCAAGCGACGCGCGCCATCGGCCAGACAGGCTTGTGCGTGCAGCAGGACGCAGCGATGCCGCAACCGCCATGCCTGTACCGGCCGCGCCCGGGGGCCGGTATCCTAGCCAGGTCATCCATCGCTCGACCGTGCCTTGCTCATGATCAGCTACGCCGACGCACTTGCGATTGTCCATCAGCAGATCGCCGTGCTTGCCGGCGAGTGGGTGGACAGTGCCGATGCCGAGGGACGGGTGCTTGCGCAGGCCTTGTCGAGTCCGGCCGAGCTGCCGGTGTTCGACAACAGTGCGATGGATGGATTTGCGTTGCCCACTGCCGGCCGCGGTGCAACCGCCGGCAGCGAACACGTCATCGGCGGCAGCGTTGCCGCAGGTGAAGATGCCGGTGGCATCGCGTCTGGCCACGCTTGGGAAATCATGACCGGTGCCGGCTTGCCCGCGGGTGCCGATGCAGTGGTGCCGATCGAGCAGGTGGACGTGCTGGCGCATGATGGCCCACGGCCCAGCCGCATCCGTCTGCGCACCGATCTTCGCGCCGGCCAGCACATTCGGCGACGCGGAGAAGATGTGGCCTTGCACGATCGCGTGATCGCAGCCGGCACCGTGCTGCGCGCCGCCCACCTGATGCTGTTGGCCGCGCTGGGGTGTGCGCATGTGCAGGTGGTGCGGCGTCCGCGTGTGGCCCTGATTGCGACCGGCCGCGAGCTGGTCGGCGATCCGGCGCAGCTGCTGCAGCCTGGTCAGATCCGCGATGGCACCAGCAGCTATCTGCTCAGCCAGCTGCGTGCAGCCGGTGCCGAAGTCGTGTGGCATGGACAGGTGGGCGATGACGCTGCCGGCTTCGATCCGGCGCTTGCGCAGGCGCGCAATGCGGGCGCCGATGTGATTCTGAGCACGGGCGCGGTGTCGCGCGGTCGCTACGATTTCGTGCCGGATGCCTTGGCACGGCATGGCGCGGCGATGCTGTTCCACAAGGTTGCAGTGCGGCCGGGCAAGCCGGTGTTGCTGGCGCGCTTCGAGGACGGCGTGCTGTATGTCGGCCTGCCGGGCAATCCAATGGCCAGCGCCGCCGGGCTGCGTTTTTTTGTCGAGCCGGCGTTGCGCGGCTTGCTTGGCATGCCGGTCGAGCGCGGCTTGCAGGTTGCGCTGGAGACGCCGATGCAGGCACGGCCACTCTGGCGGCAGCACCTGCGCGCACGCTTGAGCTGCAGCGCTGCCGGCGTGCTCTGCGTGCAGATCCTGCCACAGCAGGAGTCGTTCCGCGTGGCGCCGTTGCTGCAGGCCAATGTGTGGGCAGTGCTGGAACCGCAGGACGCGGGCGCCGCGCCCGCGACGACGGGGCAGGTGTTCGGGCTGGGCCATCTGCAGCCGGCCGCACCGGCGCTTGTGCCATGAGCGTGCGCCGGCACGTGGCGCGATGTGGTGCCGGCGGGCGGGCGGCATGAGCGCCACGCCTGCCTGGACGGGTGTGGTGCTGGCCGGTGGCCGGTCCTCGCGGATGGGGCAGGACAAGGCGCTGCTGCAGTGGCACGGCCGTCCGTTGCTGGAGCACATGCAGACCTTGCTGCGTGATGCCGGCGCGCGCGATGTGGTGATCAGCGGCGATCGCCCGGGCTATGCCGGGATTGCCGACGTGCAGCCGGACCTGGGGCCGCTTGGCGGCCTGGCCAGCGTCATCAGTCGACTGGCCGATGCAGTGACGCTGGTGGTGGTACCGGTCGACATGCCACTGCTGTCCAGGGCATTGCTGGAGCCGCTGCTGGCCCCACCACATCAGCGCTGCGTTGCCTTCGAAGACCAGATGTTGCCGATGCGGCTGCACCTGGATGCCGCTGTGCGTGAGGCACTCGCTGCGCTGATGGCCGGCGCCGGGCCGTCGCGCTCGCTGCGCGCCTTGCAGGCCGCATTGCACTGCCATCGCGTGGCTGTCACCGCCAGCCAACGCGCCGCGTTCGTCAATTGCAATACGCCCGAGCAGTGGAGTCAGCTCACGCATGAAAATCCAGATTGAAGGTCAGCAGCTGCGCTTTCGCATCGACGAAGCCGAACTGGCCGCGTTGCTTGCCGGGCGCACGGTCGAGAACCTGAGCCGCTTGCCGAGCGGGCAGGGCGCGCGCCTGGTGCGCCACAGCGTGAGCCTGACCGGCGGTCATGCAGCCTGCAACTGCGCCACCGACCATTGGCAGTTGTCGGTGCCGCGCGATGCGCTGGAAGACCATGCACGGCAACTGCCCAGCCGCGAGGGGCTGCGCTTCAGCTTCGACGCCGGTGCTGGCCACGCCGAACAGACGGCGTTGCAGGTGACCTTCGATATCGATGTGCGCGACAGTGCGCGCAAGCGCTTTCCGAAAACCTGAGGCGGTGGCTACACGCGCACACCGCTCATGCGCCGGCTTCAAGCCGCGCAGCAATGCCGGGCACACGCTCGCACGCCAGGCCACGCGCCTGCAGCGCGGCATCGATTGCGGCAGCATCGGTATCGCTGTAACCGGTGCCGCTGCGCAACGCGACCACGTGCAGGCCTTCGGTGGCCAGTTCCAGCAAGACGTCGTGCTGTGCCGCGGCATCGTGCGGCAAGCCGCGGCGTGAGGCATCGCGCCTTGCCAGTTCCAGCACTGCCTCGGGGATGTCGTCGCCGATCAGCAGGACGTCGGCCAGATTCATCGCGCGCAGCGCCTTGAGGGTAAGCAGGCCGGGATCGCCGGGGCCGGTGCCGACCAGTTGCACGCTGCCACGTGCCGGCACCGCGCCGGCGTCGTCCAGTGCGGCGATGAAGGCGCTTTCGGCCGCGTCGTCGTTGCCGGCCTGCAGCAGCAGCGGCACGTTGCCGTCGATGACGCGGTCGAACCAGCGCCGGCGCCGATTCATGTCGGGGAACTGGCTGCGGATGCGCTCGCGGTGACGCGCAAACAGGCCGGCAAAGCGACCGACCGAGACATCCAGTTCGCGCTCGAGCCGTTCGCGCAGGCGGCGTGCCAGCATCGGTGCGGCACCGGCGGAGGAAATGGCGATGACCAGCGGATCGCGGTCCACGATGGCCGGCACCTGATAGGTCGACAGCTCCGCATCGTCCACCACGTTGACCAGGCGCTGACGCGCACCGGCGGCAGCGGCGACACGTTGATTCAACGCGCCATCGTCGGTGGCGGCGACCACCAGCCACACGTCATCGATCCAGGCCGGATCGAACTGGCCGCCCAATTGTTCGAAACGGCCGGCCTGCATCAGCTCTGCCAGTTCGGGCGAGAGCGCATGCGCGTACAGACGAACGTGCGCGCCGGCCTTGAGCAGCGCCAGCACCTTGCGCGTGGCGACCTCGCCACCGCCGATGACCAGCACGGCGCGCGCCTGCAGGTTTGCGAACAACGGGAACAACGGCATCAGACGTACTCCGAAAGGATGGCTCGCATCGACGGCATGTTGCATGGCACCATCAGGCCACGTCCACGCCTCGCTGCCGCCAATGCGTGTCCTGCTGGTCAACGATACCGAAAAGCCGATCGGCGAACTGCGTCAGGCATTGACGCGCGCCGGCTACACGGTGCTCGACGATGTGGCATCGGTCGGTGCCTTGCTGCATGCGGTACAGAGTCAGCAGCCGGACGTGGTGGTGATCGATGTCGACTCGCCCTCGCGCGACACCCTGGAGCAACTGTCGATGCTGCATGCCCACGCGCCGCGCCCGGTGGTGATGTTTTCCGGCGATGGCGACGATGCCTTGATCCATGCGGCCGTCGGTGCCGGCGTCACTGCCTATGTGGTCGATGGCCTGGCGCCGGCGCGGTTGGCGCCGATCGTGCAGGTGGCGCTTGCGCGGTTTGCGCAGGAAAGCAGCATGCGCAAGCGCCTGGACGATGTGCAGCAGGCGCTGCAGGACCGCAAGCTGATCGATCGCGCCAAGGGCCTGTTGATGGAAAAACGCGGCCTGAGCGAGGCCGACGCCTACGCGGCGCTGCGCCAGCAGGCGATGAAGCAGGGCGTCAAACTGGCCGAAGTGGCGCGACGCATCGTGGCCATGGCCGAGTTGCTGGGATGACCACATGAGCCAAGCCGACCTCCCCGTACTGCGCGTGGCCTACATGCCGCTGATCGATTGCGCGCCCCTGGTCGCGGCGCAACGACTGGGCCTGGATCATGTGCATGGGCTGCAGTTGCACTTGCAACGGCAGGCGTCCTGGGCCGGCGTACGCGACCGTCTGCTGGCGGGCGAGGTCGATGCCGCGCACACCCTGGCCAGCCTGGTCTATGCGATCGACCTGGGCATTGCCGGGCCGCAGTGCCCGATGGCGCTGTTGCTGACGCTCAACCACAACGGCCAGGCGATCACGCTGGCACCTGCGCTCGCACAGGCCTTGGCCGATGGGCAGACCTTGCCACAGGCGCTGGCCAGCCTGGGGCGCCGCGCCGTGTTCGCGCAGACCTTCCCCACCGGCACGCATGCGTTATGGCTGTACTACTGGCTGGCCGCATGCGGCGTGGACCCGATGCGCGAAGTGGAGGTGCTCAGCATCCCGCCGCCGCAGATGCCGGACGCCTTGGCCAGTGGCCTGGTCGATGGCTATTGCTCCGGTGAGCCATGGGCGGCGGTTGCGCAGGCGCAGGGCAGCGGTCGACGCGTGATCCGCAGTGGCGAGCTGTGGGCCGGCCATCCGGAAAAAGTGCTGGCCTGCCGGCGCGAATTCGCGGCGCTGCAACCCGAGTTGACCGAACGCTTGACCGCCTGCGTGCTGGAGGCCTGCCGCTGGCTGGATGCGGACCCGGCCAATCGCGCGCAATGTGCGCAGTGGCTGGCCGAGCCGCAGCATATCGGTGTGTCGGCTGCGCATCTGGCGGCCTGCCTGGATGCCGATGCTGATGCGAAGGCATCTGCGAACGATGGGACGGCGCTGGCCTTTCACCGCGATGGCGCGGTCAACATGCCATGGCTATCGGACGGCGAGTGGTTCCTGACCCAGTTTCAACGCTGGGGCTGGCATGACATCCAGGAAGACGACATCGCGCGGCTGCGCGACATCCATCGACTGGACAATTATCGGCGCGCGGCCGCACGCATCGGCGTGGCCGTGCCGGAGGGCGATCACCGCAGCAATCGGTTGTTCGATTCGCGCTGAGCGTGGCTGACAAGAGGGTCATGCGGTCAGCCAGGCTGCAGTTGGCTGGATGCACTGGATCGAGTGGAAGCGGAAGCAGCGGCAAAAATTACAACGGCAGCGGCAGCGGCAGCGGCGCGAAGCATGTGGTCTGCCGCTTGGTTGCAGGGCCCTTGCCCGCCCACCATCGCAGGACACGCCGCAAGTACGTCCCTGTAGGCTCTGGCGCGGCATCCATGCCGCTCAAGGTCCCGCGACGGTGAGCGGGCAAGGACCTGTGGAGATGGTCGGTGTGTGGTTGCAAGCAGGGCATGAGGTGCGTTGTTCGGATCCCGGTGCGTTAGATCGACTTCCCAGCGCAGGCCGGGCGGCAGACAGGTCTTCGATACGCACCCCACAAACTTCTCATCTGCCCGGCGCAAGTTGAATAAAGGCTCTAAGAAAGGGCAGCCGATCACTTCCTGGTGCGGTGCCCTCGCCGGTTGCGGGACCGTGTGGCGGCATGGAGGCCGCCACCGAGCGTCCACGGATGGATTCACGGCATGTCCCGCAGGCGGCGAGGGCATCGCGCCCTCGACTAGCCAAGCTTCGACCTAAAATTTGACTGCATCCAATAAGGACAACTCGCCCTTGTAGTGCACCAGATGTATTCGGCGCTCTTAGCCATGCGATGGGGCAGGGCGCGCACCAACCGACGCACGCTATTGGTGCATCGGCGCACGAAAGCCGGGAACGGCACGCTGCATCCGTTCCTCGACAGATCGTTGGCGAACTGCAGGCATTGCAAGAAAGCTACCATTTTCCAGTGACTTGCAACGGCATGATGCCCGGGTGCGCAAGTTGGCACGTTGATTGCTTGGCACTCACGTGCAGGTGCAACGGCGTACCTGCAACAACACACACACGATGCAGCGGATCAACGGCGATCCGCACGCATCCAGGACAACGGCGTCCTTCCGGTTTTACCGGAGGGGCGCCGTTTTTTTTGGCCATCGCATTCGAAGAGGTCTCTATGCAGCGCTCGTTCTGGCGATCCGGGCACACGCCCACCTTGTTCGCATCCTTCCTGTATTTCGACCTGAGCTTCATGGTGTGGTATCTGCTCGGTCCGCTGCAGGTGCCGATTGCGCAATCGCTGGGACTGGATACGCAGCAGCGCGCCCTGATGGTGGCGGTGCCGATCCTGTGCGGCGCCGTGCTGCGGCTGGCGCTGGGCATGCTGGCCGATCGTATCGGTGCCAAGCGTGCCGGCGTTGCCGCACAGCTTGCGGTGATCGCGTCGTTGTTTGGTGCCTGGCAGTTCGGCGTGCACAGCATGGGGCAGGTGTTGCTGCTGGGCGTGTTGCTCGGCATTGCCGGTGCCTCGTTCGCGGTTGCGCTGCCGCTGGCCTCGCGCTGGTATCCGCCCGAGCATCAGGGCACGGCGATGGGCATTGCCGGTGCGGGCAATTCCGGCACGGTGCTGGCGGCGTTGTTCGCACCGATGCTGGCGTTGGCGTTCGGTTACCAGAATGTATTCGGACTGGCATGCATCCCGTTGCTGCTGACGCTGATCGTCTTTGTCTTGATTGCGAAGGAGGCGCCGGCACCGGTCGCACGCAAGCGCTGGTCCGACTACGGCCGCGTGCTGGTGGGCAACCGCGATGCCTGGCGCTTCATGTTTTTCTATTCGGTGACCTTTGGCGGTTTCTCCGGGTTTGCCAGCGCGTTGCCGGGCTACTTCCACGACCAGTTCGGCTTCGATGCGCGCACTGCGGGCTGGGCGACCGCTGCCTGCGTGCTGGCGGGGTCGGTGATGCGCCCGTTGGGCGGCGTGATTGCGGACCGCGTTGGCGGCACGCGTGCCTTGCTCACCGTCTATCTCCTGGTGGCTGCGCTGGTGGGCATCGCAGGTGTCGGTGCGGGCGGTGCGATGGTGACGCTGGCCTTGTTCGTGCTGACCTTGTTGTGCCTGGGCGCCGGCAATGGCGCGGTGTTTCAGCTGGTGCCGCAGCGGTTTGCGCAGGACATCGGCGTGATGACCGGCTTGATCGGCATGGCCGGCGGCATCGGCGGGTTTGCGCTGGCTGCGGGCCTGGGCGTGCTCAAGCAGCACACCGGCAGCTACGCGATCGGCATGTGGGTGTTCGCTGCGTTCGCACTCGGTGGTTGGGCGCTGCTGGCCGGGGTCAAGACACAGTGGCGTAGCGAATGGTCCAGCGCCGGCGCGGCGCGGGTCTGACATGTCGACAGGAATCCAGGCAATGAAGCAACCCAGACTCGTCGTCATCGGCAATGGCATGGCCGGCATCCGTACCGTGGAGGAACTGCTCAAGCTGATGCCGGGCATGTACCAGATCACCGTGTTCGGGGCCGAGCCGCACCCCAACTACAACCGCATCCTGCTGTCGCCGGTGCTGGCCGGCGAGCAGGAGTTCGACGACATCGTGCTCAATCCATTGCAGTGGTATCGGGACAACGGCATCCGCTTGCATTTGAACAAGGAAGTCACGCGCATCGATCGGGTGCGTCGCCGCGTGATCGCCGCCGATGGCACCGAGGCCGACTACGACCGCTTGTTGATCGCCACCGGTTCGGTGCCGTTCGTGTTGCCGATCCCCGGCAACGATTTGAACGGTGTGATCGGCTACCGCGATATCCAGGACACGCGCACGATGATCGAGACCGCGCGCAGCAAGCAGCATGCGGTGGTGATCGGTGGCGGCCTGCTCGGCCTGGAAGCGGCCAATGGCTTGAAGCTGCGCGGGATGGACGTGACCGTGGTGCATCTGGCCGGGTGGTTGCTGGAGCGCCAGCTCGACCCGGTGGCCGGCAACCTGCTGCAGCAGGCGCTGCGCGCGCGCGGGCTAGAGTTCAAGCTGAGTACCGCAACCAGTGCCTTGCTGGGCAATGCGCAGGGCGAGGTGGTCGGGGTGAAGTTTGCCGATGGCAGCGAGATCCCGGCCGACCTGGTGGTGATGGCGGCGGGCATCCGCCCGAATACGCGCCTGGCCGAGGAAGCCGGCATCCATTGCTCGCGCGGCATCGTGGTCAACGACAGTCTGCAGAGCTTCGATCCGCGCGTGTATGCGGTGGGCGAGTGCGCAAACCACCGTGGCATCGCGTATGGCCTGGTGGCACCGTTGTTCGAGCAGGCCAAGGTGTGCGCGAACCACCTGGCGCAGTTCGGCATCGGCATCTACCGCGGTTCGGTGGCCTCGACCAAGCTCAAGGTCACCGGGATCGACCTGTTTTCGGCCGGCGATTTCATGGGCGGCGATGGCTGCGAGGAGATCGTGCTGTCCGATCCGGCCGGCGGGGTCTACAAGAAGCTGGTGATCCGCGACGATGTGCTGGTCGGCGCCTGCCTGTACGGCGACACCAGCGATGGCGGCTGGTACTTCAAGCTGCTCAAGGACGGCACGCCGATCCAGGCGCAGCGCGACCAGTTGATCTTCGGCGAGAGCGCACTCGGAGATGCCGGCACCGGCGGGCAGGACCGCGCCAGTGCGATGGCCGACAGCGACGAGGTCTGCGGCTGCAACGGCGTGTGCAAGGGCACGATTGTCAAGGCCATCAGCGAGCAGGGGCTGTTCACCGTCGATGAGGTGAAGAAGCACACCAAGGCGGCCAGTTCCTGCGGCTCGTGCACGGGGCTGGTCGAGCAGATCCTGATGAACTGCCTGGGTTCCAACTTCCAGGAAACGCCGAAAACCAAGGCCGTCTGCGCCTGCACCGATCTGAGCCATGGCGAGGTGCGTCGCGCCATTCGCGAGCACAGGTTGCTGACCCATGCGCAGGCCTACGCCTTCATGGAATGGCGCACGCCCAATGGTTGCGCGACCTGCCGGCCGGCGATCAACTACTACATGTTGTCGAGCTGGCCGCACGAGGCCATCGACGATCCGCAGTCGCGCTTCATCAACGAGCGTGCGCACGCCAACATCCAGAAGGACGGCACCTTCTCGGTGATTCCGCAGATGAAGGGCGGGGTGACCAATGCCGGCGAGCTGCGCCGCATTGCCGATGTCGCCGACAAGTACGCCGTGCCGATGGTCAAGGTGACCGGTGGCCAGCGCATCGATCTGCTTGGGGTCCGGAAGGAAGACCTGGTGGATGTGTGGCGCGATCTGGGCATGCCTTCCGGCCACGCCTACGGCAAGTCGATCCGCACCGTGAAGACCTGCGTGGGCAGCGAATTCTGCCGTTTCGGCACCCAGAACAGCACGCAGATGGGCATCGACCTGGAAACCATGCTGGCCAATATGTGGAGCCCGCACAAGGTGAAGCTGGCGGTATCCGGCTGCCCGCGCAACTGCGCCGAATCCGGCATCAAGGATGTCGGCATCATCGCTGTGGACTCGGGGTGGGAGCTGCATGTCGGTGGCAATGGCGGCATCAAGACCGAGGTGGCCCGCTTCCTGGTCAAGGTGAGCACCGCCGAGGACGTGCGCGAATACACCGGTGCGTTTTTGCAGCTGTATCGCGAGCAGGCGTATTACCTGGATCGCACCGTGCACTACATCGCACGGGTGGGGCTGGATTACATCCGCGCACAGGTGGTGGACGACGCGGCCAACCGGCGTGCGTTGTACGAGCGCCTGCTGTATTCGCTGGAAGGCCTGGTCGACCCGTGGAAGGCGCGTATCGCCGGCGAACGTCGGCAGGAGTACCAACCGCTACGCATCGCCGCGCCGGTCGCGACGGTGGAGGAATGAACATGCAGCAGACCCCGTGGATCCGCGTGTGCGCGCTGCAGGACCTGCCTGCATTGGGCGCGCGCGTGCTCGAAGTCGACGGCATTGCGCCGATCGCCCTGTTCCGCACCGCCAGCGACCAGGTGTTTGCGTTGCGCGACCGCTGCCCGCACAAGGGCGGGCCGTTGTCGCAGGGCATCGTGGCTGGCGAAACGGTGACCTGCCCGTTGCACGGCTGGGCGATCGCCCTGCAGAGCGGCCAGGCCTGTGCACCGGATGTGGGCTGCGCGCCGCGCTACCCGGTCAAAGTGGAGGCCGATGCGGTGTGGATCGTGTTGCAGCCGGTATCGTTGCCGGATGCCGTCGCCGAGCCGGCCGCATGAGCGACGGCCAGCAGCGACCCTTGACCGGTGAGGCGGTGCCGCTGCAGACGCCCGCGCCGATGCATCGCATCACGCGCTCGACCTGCTGCTACTGCGGCGTGGGCTGCGGGGTGCTGATCCACAGCGAGCACGATGCCACTGGCGAACGCATCGTCGGGATCGAAGGCGACCCGCTGCATCCGGCCAATCATGGCCGCTTGTGCAGCAAGGGCCTGGCCTTGCCGCAGACCGTCGCCAGCACCCAGGGGCGGGTACTCGCGCCCGAACTGCGTCGTCATCGGCAGGCGCCGCGGGCGACGGTCAGCTGGGATCAGGCGCTCGACCACGTCACCGGCAAGCTGGCGGCGATCATCGAGCAGCATGGCCCGGATGCGGTGGCGTTCTATCTCTCGGGCCAGTTGTTGACCGAGGACTATTACGTCTTCAACAAGCTCGCCAAGGGGCTGCTGGGCACCAACAACATCGACACCAACTCGCGCCTGTGCATGTCCAGCGCGGTCACCGCCTACAAGCTGGCGCTGGGCGCCGACGGCCCGCCGACCTGCTACGAGGATCTGGAGCTGGCGCAGACCGTGCTGTTTGCCGGCAGCAACATGGCGTATGCGCATCCGGTGCTGTTTCGCCGCCTGGAAGATGCACGCGCGCGCAATCCCGGGATTCGCTGGATCGTGATCGACCCGCGTCGCACCGACACCGCGGCCATGGCCGACCTGCACCTGGCAATCGAGCCCGGAACCGACGTTGCGCTGTTCAACGGCATGCTGCATCACCTGATCTGGGAGGGTCTGGTGGATGCGCGTTTTGTTGCCGCGCACACCGAGGACTTCGACGCCCTCAAGCACCTGCTGCGCGAATACACCCCGCGCATGAGCGCCGAGATCTGCGGTATCTCGCATGAGGACCTGGTGCAGGCGGCCGAGTGGTTCGGGCGCAGCCCGGCGGCCTTGTCGCTGTACTGCATGGGCCTGAATCAGTCCGCGCAGGGCACCGACAAGAACCTGGCGCTGATCAACCTGCATCTGGCGACCGGGCAGATCGGCAAGCCGGGTGCAGGCCCGTTTTCGCTGACCGGCCAGCCCAATGCGATGGGTGGGCGCGAGGTCGGCGGCATGGCGACGATGCTGGCGGCGCATCGCGAGATCGGCAATGCCGAGGACCGTGCGGAACTGGAACGCCTGTGGCATCTGCCGGCCGGCCGGCTGAGTGCCACGGCCGGCACACCCGCCGTGCAGTTGTTCGAGCGCCTGCGTGCCGGCAGCCTGAAGGCGGTGTGGATCGTGTGCACCAACCCCGTGCACTCGATGCCGGAGGTGGATGGCATTCGCGCCGCACTGGAACAGGCCGAGCTGGTGATCGTGCAGGACGCGTTCTCCGGCACCGACACCGTGCCATATGCCGACGTGCTGTTGCCGGCCACCAGCTGGGGCGAGAAGGACGGCAGCGTGACCAACTCCGAGCGTCGCATCACCCGCGTGCGCAAGGCGGTGGACGCGCCGGGCCAGGCGCGCGCGGACTGGTGGATCGCCAGTGAAGTGGCGCGCCGGCTCGAGGCGCGTCTTGCACCAGCGAGCGGCACAGGCCTGTTCGGGTTCGACAGCGCCGCGCAGATCTTCGACGAGCATCGCGCGTTGACGGTGGGCCGTGACCTGGATATCGGCGGGCTGGACTACCCGATGCTGGATGGCGGGCCGCAGCAGTGGCCATTCCCTGCCGGCGCCGCACACGGGCAGGCACAGCGCTATGCCGACGGCGTGTTCGCCACCGGCAACGGGCGCGCGCGCTTCCACGCCACGCCGTATCGCAAGGTGGCCGAGCCGACCTCGGCACGTTTCCCGATGCGGCTGCTGACCGGACGGCTGCGCGATCAATGGCATGGCATGTCGCGCAGCGGACGCGTACCGGCGGCGTTTGCGCATAGCCCCGAACCGGCCTTGCGCATGCATCCGGACGATGCGACGCGACGCGGCCTGGTCGCTGGCGAGCTGGTGCAGATCGCCAGCAAGCGCGGTGCGCTGGTGCTGCCGCTGGAACTCTCCGACGAGCTGCGCTCGGGCGCCGTGTTCGCCGCGATGCATTGGAGCGGGCAGCACCTGTCCAGCGGCGGCATCAACGAAGTCAGCAGCCCGGCGGTGGACGCGCGCTCGCAGCAGCCCGAGCTCAAGCATGCGGCGGTGCGGGTGGAGAAGGCGGTGTTCGGCTGGCATCTGCTGGCGGCGCGGCGCGGCGATGCGCTGGCCCTGCAACAGGCGCTGCAGCCGCTGTTGCGCGATTGCGGCTATGCATCGCTGCGGCTGCATGCCGAGCCGCTGGCCGGGGCCGGCGGGCACTGGGCGGTTTTGCATGCGGCCTGCGAGCGCGCCCCGGATGCCGGCTGGCTCGACCGTCTGGTTGCGGCACTGCAGCTGCCGGCCGGCGCCGACGTGCTGGAGTACCGCGACCTGCGCCGCGGGCTGATGCGTCGCGTGGGCTGGCGCATGCAGGATGGCCACAGCCATATCGACGGCCTGCTGCTCACCGCGGCGCAGCCCAGCGAGGCCAACCAGGCATTACTGCGCACCGCATTGGCAGGCTTGCCGTGGCGTGGTCCGCGGCTGGCGGTGTTTGCGCAGACACAGGGCGCACCCAGCGACCCGATCGTCTGCAGCTGCATGCAGGTCTCGACTGCTGCGATCCATGCCGCCATCGACGACGGTGCCGATCTGCCCCAGCTCAAGCAACGCCTTGGCTGCGGCACGGTCTGCGGCTCCTGTGTCCCGCAACTCACCCGGCTGTGCCGGCAACCACGGCACGCCTGAGCGGCCTTCCTGACCTCACATCCTGCGAGACCTTCTCATGTCAGTCCTTCCTTCCTGCGTACGTGATGTGGTGTTGTTGTCCGCCGGCCCCGGCGATCTGGACCTGCTCACCGTCAAGGCGGTCAAGGCGCTGGCGGCCGCGCAAGTGGTGTTGCTGGACGATCTGGCCAACCCGCAGATCGTCGACCTCGCGTCACAGGCGCGGGTGATCCGGGTCGGCAAGCGTGGTGGTTGCCGCTCGACGCCACAGGACTTCATCTGCCGGCTGATGCGGCGCTACGCCTTGCAGGGCTTGCGCGTGGTGCGCGTCAAAGGCGGCGATGCGCTGCTGTTCGGGCGCGCCGGCGAGGAGATCAGCTTCCTGCGCCGCGCCGGTGTGGGCGTGCAGATCATCAACGGCGTCAGCGCCGCATTCGCCGCGGCATCCGCGCTGGAGGTGTCGCTGACCCATCGCAGCCATTGCCATGGCATCACGTTCGTCACCGCGCATACGCACGATCACGGCGAACCGAACTGGGGCGCACTGGCCGCCAGCGGCACGACGCTGGGCATCTACATGGGCCTGCGGCGTGCCGAGGCCTTGGCCAGCGCCTTGCTGGTGCATCTGCCGGCCAGCACGCCGGCGGCCATCGTGCAGGCCGCCACCCGGCCCGAGCAGCAACGCCGGCTCACCACGCTGGGCGAGCTGGGGATTACCGCTGCGGCAATGCTGCCCGGTTTGCCGACCCTGCTGCTGGTGGGCGCTGCCTTATCCGAGGCGGCAGCGCAGTGCGACGATCGCGTCGGCAAGTTGCTGGAGCAGGCAGTGGGCTGAGCGCGATCTGCGGACCGCCGCGCGCGCCAATCCACGCGCGGCGGCATCGTGACGCTTCAACGCAGAAGGCGGCGCGCATGCCGCAACGCGATGCGCTCGTAGCACAGGTGATAGAGCACGCCGAGCAGCAGTGCGGCGCCCACGCTGAGCAGCAGGTTCACCGGCCAGGTGGCCAGCGGCCCCATCCGCCGCGTGGTGCGTGCCACCAGCGACATCAGCGGCATGTGCACCAGGTAGATCGCATACGACGCATTGCCGAGCAACAGCAGCACCGGGCCGATACGTAGCCAGCCACGCCACTCCGCGCGCACTAGGCCGACCACTGCGCCGGCGATCGCCAGGCCGAACAGCGGCGAATGCACGCGTTGCATGCCATCGAGCACGAAGCACGCGGACGCGACCACCGCAACTGCATGGCTGACCCACACCATCCACGGTGCAGCGCTCAAGACCGCGCGTGCCGCCAGCATGCCGAACACGAATTCCAGCGTGATGGGATGCAGCAGCAACGCCCGCCAGGACAGCTCCACCGGCTGCGCGAACGGCGCGCCAACGGCGGCATGCAGCAGCGTCAGGCCCGCCCAGAGCAGCGCGCAGCGCAGCGGATGCCCGCTGCGGAAGAACAGCCACGCCAGTGCGTAGAACACCAGCTCGTAGCCCAGCGTCCACGCCACGCCCAATGCAGACTGACCGCCGACCGGCAGCAGGGTCAGCGTGGCAAGCCATGACCAGCCGGTGTCGCCATCATCCAGGCTGGGCCGCAGCGTATAGGCCAGCGCCAGCGCGATCCCCACCGGCCAGTACGGCAGATAGATGCGGCTGAGACGGCTGCCGGCGTAATCGCGGCTCCAGCCCGGCGTGCCCGCACCGGCATGGTTGACGTAGTAGATGATGAAACCCGACAGCACGAAGAAGAAATCCACGCCCAGGTAGCCGTGCGCCAGCGCCGCGGCCAGCCATTCCGGTAACGGCTGCACCAGGTGCGTGGTGGGCAGTACGCTGTGGCTGAGCACCACCATCGTGGCGGCCAGCGCACGCCCGGCCTGCAGCACGCCGATGGTGGGACGGGCAGGCAGCACGGCCATCGGCTGCGGCATCGGCACGCGGCCGCAGGCCGCTGTCTGCGCGCTCAGGCAGCCAGTTCCGCAGCGTCGGCGAAGACGCTGGCCTGCTCGGCACGCAGGCGATCGATCAGGCGATTGGCCGGCAACTGCACGTCGTCGTAGGTCAGCACCTGGTCCTTGGGCACCGCATGGCGGAGCACACAGCCTTCGGCCACGCCCATCGGCAGCAGCCTTGCGTTTGCGGTGACGTCGGCGCGCTCACACTGGCCGTAGCTCATGTAGCCGCCGAGCCCGTCGATGGTTTCGCCGATGGCCAGGTCGCGCTTGGCGGTGGCAATCACTTCCACCAGCGGCGCGCCCAGGGGTTGCAGCACTGCATCGCCCAGCAGCACCACCCGCGCCACCGACAGCGGCACCTCGAAGTGGCACAGGTGGTACGGCGTGTAGAAGCTGTACAGCGGGCCTTCGCCGAGCTTGTAGAGATTGAGGTAATGCTGCTGCCTGGCATCGTCGTGGCTGGCCAGCACGAACACGCCGGGCGAGGGCAGGGCGCCGACCACGTAATCCACCGCCCCGCCCACCGCACGCAGGGCCTCGATGTCGTAGCGCCGGGTCAGTTCGTCGACATGTGCGCGATGCTCATGGCCGGTCATGCCGCGCTGCAGGATCGACATGCCGGTGCCATTGGCCACGATCGCCTGCTCGAAGCTGATCTTGGTGCCGTCGGCAAAACTGGTGACCATATGCGGGTCCTGGCCCCATTTCGCGGCGAAACCGGCCTGTGTCGCCGGTGTGCGATACGGGTCCTGCAGGCCCTTGATGTTGCCGCACAGCAGCGGCGTCAGACCGATCGAGCGTACGAACCGGTACAGGTTCATCTGCACGCCGGGCTGGTCGCCATCGCAGGCGCTGAAGATCACCCCGGCCGCGTCGGCCTTGCGCTTGAGCAGCGGGCCGACGGTGCCGTCGAGTTCGGCATTCATCGTGACCATGTGGCGGCCATGGGCGATGGCGCCCAGGCTGATGCGCGCGCCGTAGTCGATGGCCCCGGTGGCATCGATCAGGCAATCCAGCCCATCGCATTCGTAGAGCAGTGCGGGGTCGTCGGTCACCGCAGGAATGCCGGCAGCGATCTGGCGCTTCAACTCGCCGGCGCCATCCACCACGCGCGCGTGTTGGCCGGCCTGGCGGTAGGCCTCCAGTGCCTTGTCCACGCTGCGGTTGCAGATCGCCGACACCTGCATGCCCGGCACCGAGTGCGCGATCTGGTTGACGATGCCGCGTGCCATGAAGCCGGCGCCGTACAGGCCGACACGCAATGGGCGGCCTTCGACAGCACGCGCCTGCAATAGACGATCGATGTTCATGCGCGCTCCCGCTGAGTGAGTCCGGCAAGGGTGGGGATGCCGTGTTGGTGTTCGTTGAAGTCCGGCCAGGCGGCATCCTTGTCGGACACCAGCTGTGGTTCGAGCGGCCACTGCACGCCCAGGCGCGGATCGTTCCAGCGCAAGCCGCGCTCGGCCTGCGGCGTGTACATCGCACTGGCGAAATACAACGCCTCGGTCTGCGGTTGCAGGGTGATGAAGCCATGCGCAAAGCCGCGCGGCACGTAGAGGGCCAGGCGATTGTCGGCAGTCAGTTCAATGCCGTACCACTGCAGATACGTGCGTGAATCCGGGCGCAGGTCCACGATCGCATCCCATAGTGCACCACGGATGCAGCGCACGATCTTGACCTCGGCGGCGGGCGGCAGTTGGTAATGCATGCCGCGCAGGGTGCCGGCCTGCGCATTGAACGAGTTGTTGACCTGCACGAACTGATCGACCAGGCCGGCCTGCGCCATCTCCTGGGTGCAGAACACGCGTGCGAACCAGCCGCGTTCATCGCCACGCTGCTGCGGCTCGATCACGAACGCGCCTGCCAGCGGGGTGGAGTGGAAGATCATGCCGCCACCCTCAGATCCGGTGCCAGGGCGCCTGTGTCGACCAGCTGCTGCAGGATGCGCAGACGAATGAAGTCCGAACGCTGGCGAAAGTCGCCATCGTTGAACCCGGCGCGCTGCAGGTCGTCGCGCAGCTCGGTGATGGTCGAACGCAGGGTTTCCTGCGGTTGATGTTCCGGCGCCAGGCGTTCGAACAGGGAGAAGTCCACGCGATAGGAGCGGTTGTCGGTCGGCGCGCTGGTGGAGATTGCAACGTGCGCACTGGGAATCGCCACGCCGACTGCATGGGCCAGATCGCGGATCTGCACGTTCCAGCGCTCCGACCCGGCATTGACGAACAGGAACTGCCCGCCGGCCGCGGGTGTACGGCTCACTGCCCAGTCGATGGCGCGCGCCATGTCGCGCACATGGATCAACGGCCGCCAGGGCGAGCCATCGGACAACACCTCCACGGTGCCGTTGGCCACTGCGCTGGCGACGAAATCGTTGAGCACCAGATCCAGCCGCAGACGCGGCGAGGCACCGCAGGCGGTGGCAAAGCGCAGGCAGGTGATCACCATGTCGGTGTCCAGCTGTGCGAGCGCGCGCTCGGTATCGATCTTGGAATGCGCATACGCCGTCAGCGGTGCGATGGCGCTGGTTTCCGACCGTGGCGTGCCATCGGCGGCGGCGCCATACACGCTGCAGCTGGAGGCGAACACGAAGTGCCCCACGCCGGCCTGCGCGGCCGCCTGCGCCACCGCCACGCTGGCGCGGCAGTTGATCGCATCGGTGACCAGCTCGAAACGCTTGCCCATCGCATCGTTGGAGATCGCCGCCAGGTGCACCACCGCGTCGAAGCCCTGCAACTGCTGCACAGTGAGATCGCGCACGTCGCCGAACCATTGCTGGTCCAGCACCACTTCCGGCAGGCGGCGTGGGTCGGACAGGCAGTGCGCGAACCAGCCGCGATCCAGCCCCACCAACCAGGCCTGCGGATAGCGCTGACGCAAATGCGCGGCCACGACCGGGCCGATGTAGCCCATGTTGCCGGTGATCAGAATACGCATATTGTTACTCCCACACGCGCCAGGGCGCGCGATTGGACGACCAGAGGGTTTCGAGATGATTGCGGTCGCGTAGCGTGTCCATCGGTTGCCAGAAGCCGTCGTGGCGATACACGCTCAGCTCGTCGCGATCGACCAGCGTTTCCAGCGGGCTGTTCTCCCACACGGTGGCATCGCCCTCGATCACGTCGATCACGCGCGGATCGAGCACGAAGAAGCCGCCGTTGATCAGGCCATCGCCATCCAGCGGCTTCTCGCGGAATCCGGTGACCTGCTCGCCTTCCACCCGCAGGGCGCCAAAGCGGCCGGGCGGTTGCACGGCGGTGACCGTGGCCATGCGGCCTTCGCGCTGGTGCAGCGCGATGGCGGCAGTGATGTCCACATCGGCCACGCCATCGCCATAGGTCATGCAGAACGCCGCCTCCTCGCGCAGATGTTCGCGCACGCGGCGCAACCGGCCGCCGGTCATGGTCTGTGCGCCGGTATCGACCAGCGTCACGCGCCAGGGCTCGGCGCGGGTGTTGTGCAAGGTGGTGGTGTTGCTGCCGAGGTCGCAGGTGACGTCGGATTCGCGCATGTGGTAATTCATGAAGAAATCCTTGATCACCTCACCGCGGTAGCCCAGGCAGACGATGAAATCCTGGATGCCGTGGTGCGCGTAGATCTTCATGATGTGCCAGAGGATCGGCTTGCCGCCGATCTCCACCATCGGCTTGGGGCGGATGGCGGTTTCCTCGGAAATGCGCGTTCCCAGGCCGCCTGCCAGAATGACTGCTTTCATTGCTGATCCTTGAACTGAGGCGCCGCTGGTCGCGGCGCAGTGCGATAAGGCGCTAGGCGGTCATGCTCAGCGCGATCGCCGGCGGGCAGGCGGCCTGTTCGGCCATCGTGGCCAGGTTGTCGAGCATGGCAAGGCGCTCGGCCATCAGCGGCGGGGGCGGCAACTGCAGCGTCTGCAGGATCTGCGCCCACCGGTGTGCCCAGTCGTGCCGTCGCAGGCACTGCACGGCGTTGTGCAGACGGGCACGCTCCAGGCGCTCGGTCTGCTGCTCCAGATCGCGCAGGAACGGGCCGATCTCCGCGCCATCGGCCGGCAGCTCGATCACGGCGTCTTCCCAATCGAAGTACTGGGCAAATTCCGGACATGCCTGCGCGGAGCCGAGGATCACCGCGCCGCCGGCGGCACCTTCGAAATAGCGTGTTGCCAGCGCCTGTTTTTTCACACCCTTGAAGAATCCCTGGGTGTCGACCACGAAGTCGTGCGCCATGAAGAACTTGGCGCGCTTGATCATGGCGGCCGACTGCAGCCGATGTGCCGCCCAGTCCTGCACCGCGCCGCCGCGCAGCACATCGTGCAGATAGAAGAAATCGGGGTTGGCCTGTGCATGTGCCAGCAAGCGCGCATGCACCTGCGGCATGCGCCGACCGATGCTGACCACATCGATGCAGCGCTGTGGCGGCCGCGGCAATGGCGTCGCCAGCAGTGTGTCGCAGGCGCTGGCCAGAAACGACACCGGGGTGCTGGTGTAGCGGCGCAGCGCATCGACGCAACTGGCGTTGAGCACGAAGACATGGTCGAACTGGTCCAGCAGTTTCAGCTCGGCCTTCTGCGAGTCCAGCAATTCCGGCCAGGTTTCCAGCAGATACACCACGCGGGTACGGCAGCGCTCGCGCCATCCCTTGATGCGGGCCAGCGTGCCCAATTCCCTGGGGAACTGGCACACGTAGAAGAACAGGTCATGGTCCTGTTCGACCACCCGGGGCTGTGCGTTGGACAGCGCAGGCCGCCCGCTCAGCCGTTGCAGCGCAGAGACGCCACGGTGTGTGAGTTCGTTGAGCAGATACGACACGCCGGGATTGACGCCGCGTCCGCGGGTGTACTCGGCCGCGGGTGGACACAGCAACTGCGCGTGTTCCAGGCTGCGGACCACGTTGAGCAACGCATACGCCTGCCCATTGAAGGCCTCTGGCCATGCCTCGTAATTGGAGGCAAGCAGGACCGAACGCGTTGCGTCCATTCAAACTCCTTCGGTGATTGCAGCTTCGAACCGGACGCGACAGCGCGCGCTCGGGTGGGGGAAGAATGCACACCGCAAATGCGGGAAACGTCTGTAGCGTCGAGTAACGTGATTTACGTCATGTGTCGAGCCGAATATAGGGTTGGTTTGTGAGAAAAAAGTGATGGCGATCACAACAACTCTGTGCGTTCTAGTAGGCGGGTAGACTGATCGACCCTCGTGTGAGAACGGCCATGCAAGACGTCGAGTGCATCGTGATAGGTGCCGGAGTGGTGGGGCTGGCAATTGCGCGCGAGCTGGCGATGCGGGGGCACGAGGTGTTGGTGCTGGAATCCGAAGCCGCCATCGGCACCGGGACCAGCGCACGCAATAGCGAGGTGATCCATGCCGGGCTCTACTATCCGGCCGGTTCGTTGAAGGCGCAGTTATGCATCAGCGGCAATGCACTGTTGTACGCGTACTGCCAGCAGCGCCACGTGCCGCATCGGCGCTGCGGCAAATTGATCATCGCCTGCGACCACGGCCAGCGCGAGCAGCTTGATCGGCTGCACCGCAGCGCCATTGCCGGCGGCGCGCACGGGTTGCTGCCGCTCGACGCGGCACACATGCAGGCGCGCGAGCCGGCCCTGCGCTGCGTCGCGGCGCTGGAGTCCACCACCACCGGCATCATCGACAGCCATGCGCTGATGCTGGCGTTGCAGGGCGATGCCGAAGCGCATGGCGCCACCGTGGCGCTGCGTGCACACGTCGACCAGGTCGAGCCGCTTGCGCAAGGGCTGCGCGTGACCGTCGCAGGTCAGCCATCGGCGCGGCTGACCTGTGCCTGGCTGGTGAACGCGGCAGGTCATGGTGCACCGCCGCTGGCCGCGCGGATCGATGGCTTGCCAGCGCATGCACAGGTGCGCGGCTATTTCGCCAAGGGCAGTTACTTCACGCTGGCAGGGCGCTCGCCATTCCAGCAGTTGATCTACCCCATGCCCGAACCCGGTGGCCTGGGTGTGCATCTCACGCTGGATCTGCACGGGCGTGCGCGCTTCGGCCCCGACGTGGAGTGGGTCGCGCAGCCCGACTATCACTGCGCGCCAGGCCATGCCGCGCGGTTTGCCGCAGCGATCCGGCGTTACTGGCCTGGCCTGCCGGACGGCGCGTTGCAGCCCGGCTATTGCGGCGTCCGCCCGAAGATCAGCGCACCAGGCGAGGCGGCGGTCGACTTCCGTATCGATGGTCCGTCCATGCACGGCATCGCCGGTCTGGTGAACCTGTTCGGCATCGAGTCGCCAGGCCTGACCTGTTGCCTGAGCATCGCGCGGCATGTGGCCGCATTGCTGGCTGCCGGGCGCACCGTTCCCGCGCTGCCGGCCTGACGTCGCCGCGCCCTGGCGTTGATTCCGGCTCGCTGGTTCCTTGGGCGAGCGAGGACATCGATGCTCTGCCGATGCTGCATGCCGAGATGGTGCCGGGCAGCATCGGCGCGATCAGGCGCGCGCGCCGGGGCACTGGTAGCGCTATCCACATCTGGCCTGCGACGCGTCGGCCAGCCATCACCGGGAGTGCAAGATTTGCACAGCGAGCGCAGCTGTTTTTTCCTGCAACGTGCGGCCGTGCACCGTCTCGCCTGGCTTTGCGTGTTGGCACGATAGTTGCGTTACCCCCCCTACCAGTGGCGTGATCGACGCATCGAGAGGAGGCACAGTGGAAGACGGACAAAGCAGTACGCGTAGCCGGCGCGGTTTTGCCGCATTGGATCCTGAAAAGCGCCGCGTGTTGGCGAGCAGTGGCGGCAAGGCAGCGCATGCCAGTGGCAATGCGCACGAATTCACCAGCGACGAAGCACGCGAAGCGGGCCGCAAGGGCGGTCAGGCCGTGAGCCGCGATCGCGATCACATGTCGCGGATCGGCAGCAAGGGGGGGCGTTCCAAGCAGGCCAAACCTCAGGAAGAGGCCGTCTAGGCAAGAGTGCGGCGCGCATCCGGCGCGCCGTTCTTGCTGCAGCGGGACCGCAGGCCCTGCACGCGACGTGCGGGGCCTGCGTCGTTTTGCGGGCGTGGCCGCTAGGCCGCCAGAAAGGCGTGAACAATCGATTGCAGCTGCGCAGGGTCTTCGACGACTTTCGCCTTGCATGAGTTGATCGAGACATCACGCAGATGTTGATGTGCAATGCATCACCAGGGTGTCGGAAGTTTTTTCACTGATTGTCTTGCGCACGCTATCGATTGCAGGGAAATATTTCGCAATTGCCTGCTGTGTTTTCCCAAGCGAATGCAGGATTTGCATCCGCTGCAGAATTTTCAGCGGCGCCAGCCTGCAACCGGACTCAGCCTTGCGAGCCATGGGCATCGCGCCAGCCGCCGAATGGACCACCCAGCGTGAAGCGCTTACCCTGGCCGTCTTTTCAATGGACGGCACCTGGAATGACAGACCGCATGGCGTATCCGATCGGCACCGCAAGGCAACCCTGGGGCGATGCAGAGCGCGCCGCATGGCGGGCACGCCAGCGGCGTCAGCGCAGTCATGCGACGGATGTGGTGCAGGTGATCGATGCGCTGGATGCCAGCCTCGAGCGCGTGCCTTATAGAACGATCCAGGCGGCGTCCGAGCACTATCCGCTGATTGCGCTGCGCAGCGCCGGCTGGGACGCCGCGTTGCCGTGGGCGCTGGTGACCGGTGGCGTGCATGGCTACGAAACCAGCGGCGTGCAAGGTGCGCTGCAATTCCTGCAGCACCGTGCCGCAGCCTACGCAGGCAAGCTCAATCTGCTGGTGGCGCCCTGTGTCAATCCGTGGGGCTACGAGCGGGTCCAGCGCTGGAATGCCAATGCCATCGACCCCAATCGTGCGTTTCGCCCGGACAGCCCGGCCGCCGAGTCGGCGGCATTGATGCAGCTGGTCGCCGCAGTGGCCGGGCAGGCGCTGGTGCACATCGACCTGCACGAAACCACCGACAGCGACGAAAGCGAATTTCGCCCGGCCCTGGCCGCACGTGACGGCGTCGACTTCGTGCCTGGCAGCATTCCCGATGGCTTCTACCTGGTGGGCGACAGCGAAGATCCGCAACCGCAGTTTCAGCAGGCAATCATTGCCGCCGTCGCCGAGGTCACCCATATCGCACCTGCCGATGCAAACGGCCAGATCATCGGCGCAGCGGTGGTCGCGCATGGCGTCATCAATTACCCGGTGCGGCGTCTGGGTTTGTGCGCAGGCGTCACCGGCGCACGGTATCGCACCACCACCGAGGTGTATCCCGACAGCCCACGCGCGACACCTGCGCAGTGCAATGCCGCGCAGGTGGCGGCCATCTGCGCGGCGTTGGACTACGCGCTCGCACATCACTGACAGCACGGGCCGGCAACGCGCATCGGAGCTGTCGCTACGGCGACGTCAGCATCTGCACCGCTGCGCAAGCGCATGCGCGTTGACCCACTGCGCGGCTAGACTATGCAGTTCGTCAAATGCATGGAAGACACTGGATGACCCACGATGCGATAGACAGTGCACGCAGACGCCTGCTGGGCGGCGCGATGGGAATGGCCATCAGCGGCGGCGTGCTTGCCAGGCAACCCAACACGGAGAACACGATGGCACAGCACACGCAGTGGCAGGATGGCAGCTGGCTCAATCGGCCACGCACCGTCGCTATCGACGGCGGCACACTGGATGTGGTCACCGACAAGGCCACCGATTTCTGGCGCAAGACGCATTACGGGTTTACCCGCGATAGCGGGCATTTTCTCGGCCTCACCGCCGCGGCGCGCTTCACTGCACAGCTGCGGGTGCGCGCGCAATACGAGTCGCTCTACGATCAGGCCGGCATCATGGTGCGCGTGGACGAGCAGCATTGGGTCAAGGCGGGCATCGAGCTCAGCGATGGCCGTGCGATGCTCAGCAGCGTGTTGACCAACCCGGTCTCCGATTGGGCGACCGGCCCCTACGAGGGCGACCCCAAGGATTTCTGGATCCGCGCCACCGTTGCCGACGGCGTCCTGCGTCTGCAGGTATCGGCCGACGGAAAGACCTGGCCGCTGGTGAGGCTTTGCCCGTTTCCCGTTGCCGAGGCATATCAGGTCGGGCCGATGTGCTGCACGCCGGAGCGTGCCGGGCTGAAGGTGCGTTTTTCCGACTGGACGCTTGGTCCGCCGCTGGGCAAGGACCTGCACGATCTGAGTTGATCGCCGCGTGGCAACGCAGCATGCGCGCTGCGTTGCCACGTGTCTCACTGCAAGAGGCGAGGGCGGTACTGCGCGCATCGATCACTGCGGATGCGCGCACATGGCGCGCATCGAACAGATCGCATCACGGCAAGCGCTGCTCGGCCACCGCGTTTGCCACATACGCGGCGACCAGCTCCGCCTCCATCGGCCGGGCCAGCAGATACCCCTGTGCTTCGTCGCATCCCCAACTGCGCAGCAGTGCAATTTCGTCGGCGTGTTCGATGCCTTCTGCCACGGTGCGATATCCCAGCGCACTGGCCAGGCGTACCACCGCCTCGGCGCGCATCTGCATGCCGGCCTTGGTGGCGATGCCGGTCACCAACGAGCGATCGAGCTTGAGGACGTTGACCGGCAGCTCGGTGAGGTAACCGAAGTTGCTGTAGCCGGTGCCGAAGTCGTCGATGGCCACACTGACGCCGGCGTCGCGCAGGGTGCGCAGTCGCGGCACCGCCTCCACATTGCTGCGCAGCCAGCGGCCCTCGGTGATTTCCAGCTCGATCCGCTGGGTGGGAATGGCCAGTTCCCGGCAGCGGTGGATGAGGTCTGCGGCAAGATTGAGGTTGCCGAAATCGCGCGAGGACAGATTGATCGACATGGAAAAATCCAGCCCCTGCGCGCGCCAGCTGGCCAATTGCACCAACGCGTGCTCGATCACCCAGTTGGTGACGGTGCACATCAGGGCGGTCTTTTCGAACAGCGGGATGAATTCGTCCGGGCCGATCGGGCCCAGGCTGGCATGCCGCCAGCGCAGCAGTGCCTCGAAGCCGGTCACCGACAGGTCCTCGAGATTGATCCGGGGCTGGAAGACCAGGCGGAAATCACCGGCTTCCAGGGCCTTTTCGGCGTCCAGCGCCAGCCGGTACGAGCGTTGGATCGCATCGTCGTGGGAGGCGCTGTACCAGCACACGATGGCGTGGTTGCTGATCGCATCGCCCAGCGCCACCAGCCCCTTGCGCATGACATCATTGGTGTCCGGCTGCTGCGGTGCAAAGCGCACCACGCCCGCATGAAAGGTCAACGACATCGGGATGCCGGCCGCATCCATCGGTGCATGCAACATGTCGCGCAGATCGAGCAACAGGTCCTCCATCTCGTCGGGCGCGGAATTCAACAGGAAGAACGCAAAACGCATCGGTGCCACGTGATAGACGGTGGCCTTGCCGCGCAATGCGCGCGTCAGCACATAGCTGGCGTGGCGCACCAGTTCCTCCAGTGGCTGCATGCCCAGCGCCTGACGCGCTTCATTGGCCGCCTGGGTGTCATAGACCTCGATGAAGGCGGCAATGGTGGGCACGCAGTGGCTGCCGAAGGCGAGGGCATCCAGATCCGACTGCAGTTGGCGTGCATTGAGCAAGCCGCTATGCGGTTCGCGCCGCCCGGCACCGAACTGCAGCTCCAGCTGCGCCGCTGCCACGTTGGCGAACATCAACAGCTGCTGGTGTTCCTGGCTGGCCAGGAGACGCTCACGCGTGTCGATCACGCACAAGGTGCCGGACACGCCGGTCTGCGGCGCACCCACCGGGACGCACGCGATAAACCGTGCCGGCAGGCCCGGAAAGGCAGCGTCGCCCAACTGGATCGGCGCAAGTGCGGCAGGTTCGATCAGTTCCCTCACCCCGTTGGCCGCGGCAGACGCATGCCGGCACAGTTCGATGGCTTGCTCGACATGCTCGGTACTGATGCCGCGCGCCGCCAGCACGCGCACGCGACCACCTTCGACGATGGTCAATGCAGCCGCGGGCGCAACCAGTGCATGGCAGAGCAGGCGCGCGATCTGATCGAGCGGCTCCATGCCGCCCAGGTCGATCGGCACGCCTGACCAGTCGAAGTGCTGTTCCTGCCGTTTGGGGTCCAAAGCAAGCGTCATGTCGTCAGATTCCGTGTTGAACATCACACACCGCATGGCTACTAGAAACAAACCGAGGTCATCGACAGGTGACGATCATCCGGTGTCACGCCGTTGAAGTAATCCGGCTCGCTTCAATAAACTCCGTCCGCACTATCGAACACGACCATAAACCGGACCGGCGGAGCGCCTGCACACAAATACCGTAATCGCTGATCGGCGTCGACGGTTGGCGGTGGTCTTAATGATGAAAGCGGACTCATTCACCGGCAGAGTGTGATAGCCGATGCCGGAAAGTGCTCCTGCAGCGCAGCATCAAGTGCGCGATCTTCAATCAAATGGTCCGGTTCGCCAGCAGCTGGGTGGCCGCATCAAATCACCGTCAGGTATTCGGACTCTTCCAGGCATGGCTCGCTCCTTATGCGAGAAAATGCCTGTTTTTTAGCGAGATGCAACCAGCCAGACGTGCGGTGACCGTTGCATGAGGCGGCTGGAGAGCGTTGGCGGGCACGAGCAAACCAATCGACAATTTCGACGTGCGTCGTGGGCAGTGTTGTGGTTAGTGATATTCAGCACAGTTTCAAGCATGGCGATTTTCTTATTAATCTCCCACTATTGCTCGCAGGGAGTGGTATTAAACGCACTCATCCGCAAGACGATAAAAGCGGGCGCAGCTTTAATTGCTTTAAACCGACTCGACAGTAAATCAACTTTCTGCTGTTGGAGAGCGCGTGTGTGTGTGCGTGAGTCTCTGCACGGCGATACAGGGGGAATAACAATGAATCGTGCATTTGCGCTGGTCTGGAACGCAGCAATTGGCAATTGGGTCGTGACGCACGAACTAGTGCGGCGGCGGCGCAAGTCCGGGGCAACCCGCCGCAGTGTGTCGAACCTTGTCGTCCTGGCGGTGGGAGTGGCCGCACCGATGCTGGCCTGGGGAGCATGCACGCCTGCGGTTCCTGCAGCGGGCGCAACCGTCACCTGCACCGGGCTGCCAATCACCAGCAATAGCTTCACAAGCGGCACCAACAACCTGACCGTCAACGTGGCGGCAGGCACGCAAATGACCGCCGGCTTGCTTGGCGGCACCGCCGTTGCGCTCAGCGGCACCAATTCCACCCTCAACAACAGCGGCACGATCGATCCATCCGTGCTTGGCCTGTTGTCGGTGCTGAGCACCGGCGTCACCATGGGCAATGCCAGTTCCACCGCGGTGACCGCCAACAATCTCGCTGGCGGCGCGATTTACGGCACCGGCGGCGTGCTTGGGGCCAACCTGCTCAATCTCGACGGTATGGCGCTCGGCATCACCTCGGCCAGCAATGGCGTCGTGCAGATCAACAACGCCGGCCTGATCGATAGCCGTGCGTTGTTGAACCTGTCGGTCCTGAGTGCGGATACGCCGGTGATTGCGGTCAGCGGCGGCGGTACCGTCAATGCGGTCAACACCGGCACCATCAACGGGCGCGTGGGCTTCCAGAGCTCGGCTACCGGTAACAGCTTCGTCAATTCCGGCACCATCAACGGCAGCGTGTCGTTGGGGGCAGGCAGCACCAATACCTTCACTGCGGTGACCGGTGGCAGCGTCAACAGCGGCGGCGGGCTGGCGCTCGAATTGCTTGGACCAGGCGGCTTGCTGAGCTTTGCGCAGACCGGTGTGGTGGATGGCGGTGCAGGCGGCACCAATACGCTGATCCTGCAGAATTCGGCCAGCGGAACCGGCAGCGGCAGCACCGGCGTAGGAACGCTCAGCACGGCGCAGTACGTCAATTTCGGCAGCCTGCGCGTCAACAGCGGCACCTGGTCGGTGGGAGGCGCAAGCAACTTCGGCAGCAGCGCGCTCAATGGCGGCGTATTGCAGTTCGCCAATCCCGCGCAGCTGGGGACTGCCATCAGCGCCAACGGCGGTGCGCTGGAGGCAACAGCCGGCGGGCTGAGCCTGTCGCCGACCGCCGGCATCACGTTGGGCACCGGTGGTCTGACCTTGCAGGGCGCCAATGCGTTGACCGTGGCCAGCCCCATCAACGGCACCGGTGCGCTGACCAAGACCGGTACCGGTGCGCTGGGCCTGACCGGCGCCAATACCTTCAGCGGCGGCGTCAACCTGCTCGGCGGGTCACTGACCGTGGGCACCAACAGCGCGTTGGGAACAGGCACCGTCAACGCATCTGCCGGCAGCGTACTTGCGAGTGCGGCCGTCAACCTGCCGAACGCGTTCGTGCTCAACAACGTCATCGGCATCGGCGGTGCCAGCAATCTGCGGCTAGGCGGTGGCGTCAGTGGCGCCGGAGCGCTGAACAAGATCGGCACCGGCACGCTGACCCTTGGCGGCAACAACACCTATGCCGGGGGCACGACGCTGGGTGCCGGGACGCTGCTGATCGAAACCAATACCGCGCTCGGAGCGGGCACGGTGACCGCCGCCGGTGGACAGCTGGAGACCAGCACTCCGCTGACCCTGGCCAACAATTTTGCACTGACCAATACGCTGGGCGTGGGCGCCAGCGGCAACGCACTCACGTTGACCGGCACGCTTGCCGGTGCCGGTGGTATCAACAAGACCGGCACCGGCACACTCGCGCTCGGCGGTACCAACACCTTCACTGGCGGCACCACGCTGGCATCGGGCACCTTGCAACTGGGTACTGCTTCGGCACTGGGCACCGGTGCCTTGAATGTCACTGGCGCGTCCAACCTCAGCAGCAGTGCGCCATTGACGGTGGCCAACGGCATCAGCCTGGGCGGGCCGTTGAACTGGACCGGCGCGCAGGCGCTGACGTTGAGCGGTGCCGTCAACGGTGGCGGCAGCCTGATCAAGAGCGGCGCGGGCGACCTCACGCTGAGCGGCAACAACGCCTACACCGGCGGCACCAGCTTGAATACCGGGCGCCTGGTGGTAGGCGCGAACGCGGCACTGGGCACCGGCACATTGACCGCAAGCGGCGGCGAGCTGGATGCCACCGCAGCGGCAACCCTGGGCAACACGATTGCACTCACCGGCACCTTGGGCGTGGGCAGCAGCGGCAATGCCGTGAATCTGACCGGCGCCATCGGCGGCACCGGTGCGTTGACCAAGCTTGGCACCGGCACCCTGACCCTGGGCGGCCTGAATACCTATACCGGTGGTACCAACCTCAATGCCGGCACCTTGCAGGTGGCCAGCGGCACCGCACTGGGCACGGGTGCCTTGAACGTCACCGGCAATGCGGCCCTGCAAAACACGGCGGCCACCTCGCTGAGCAACGCGATCGCGTTGACCCCGGGTGCGTTGACACTCAGCGGGGCGCAGGCACTGACGCTGAGCGGCGCGGTCAGCGGGACCGGAAGCCTGGTCAAATCCGGCAGCGGCGATCTCACGCTGAGCGGCAACAATCTGTACAGCGGCGGCACCACGCTCAGCGCGGGCAAGTTGACGGTGGGCAGCGACACCGCGCTCGGTGTCGGCGCGCTCAACGCGGCGGCTGGCACCACCCTGGACACTGCAACCGTCAGCACGCTGGCCAATGCCATTGCATTGGCGGGCCTGGTCGATGTGGGGGGCAGCAACGCGCTCACACTCAGTGGCGCCATCACCGGTGTGGGCAGCCTGGACAAGCTGGGTCCCGCCAGCCTGACCCTGGCCGGCAACAACAGCTATACCGGGGGGACGCGGCTGAGCGCAGGCAGCCTGGTCCTGGGCAGTGACACGGCCTTGGGGCTTGGCACCCTGACCGTCGGCGGCGGGCTGCTCGACAGCACCGCCGCACGCGTGCTCGCCAATAACGTCGCGCTGGAAGCGGATCTGCAACTCGGCGGCAGCCAGGATCTCGCCCTCACCGGCGCGGTCAGCGGCGTGGGTGGCGTCATCAAGGACGGCGCCGCTGCACTGACGCTGGCTGGACCCAACAGCTTTGCCGGTGGCGTGGATCTCAATGCAGGCGCCTTGCTGATCGGCAACGGCGCAGCACTGGGCACCGGTGTGCTGACCGCTGCCGATGGCACGCAGCTGCAGGCTACCGTCGCGACCACGATCGGCAACGACGTCGCCCTGAACGGTGCGCTCTCGCTCACCGGCAATACCGATCTGGGCGTCACCGGCATCATCAGTGGCGCGGGCAGCCTGATCAAGCAGGGTGCCGGTGTGCTGACGCTCACCGGCAACAATCTCTACACCGGCGGTACCCTGGTCGACACCGGCACCCTGGTGGTCGGCAGCGATACTGCACTGGGCACCGGCGCGCTCACGGCTGCCGATGGCACGCAGTTCACTGCCAGCACTGCAGTGACCTTGCAGAACGCGGTCAACCTCACCGGTCAACTCGGTATCGATGGCCAGGACCTCACGCTCGATGGCGTGGTCGACGGCGCCGGCAGCCTGATCAAGAACGGCGCGCAAACGCTCACCCTCAACGGCAGCAATACCTGGGCCGGCGGCCTGCAGCTGCAGGGCGGCGCAGTGGTGGTCGGCAGCGACACCGCGCTGGGGCTGGGCACGCTCAGCGCCGCGGACGGCACCACGCTGGATGCCGGCACTGCGGTGACACTGGGCAATGCGCTTGCCTTGAATGGCGCCCTCACGCTGCCAGGCACGCAGGACATCACGCTCAACGGCGTCGTCAGCGGGATCGGCAGCCTCGACAAGCAAGGTGCTGCCACGCTGACCTTGGCCAATGCCAATACCTTCAGCGGCGGTGTTGCGCTCGATGCCGGGCGTCTGGTGCTCGGCAACGACACTGCCTTGGGCGTGGGTACGCTGCTGGTCGGCGGTGCTGCCGAACTGGATGCCACCGCCGCATTGACGCTGGGCAATACGCTGCAGTTGAACGATCAGCTCACGCTGGTCGGCAGCAACGATCTGGGCTTGAACGGTGCCATCACCGGCACCGGCAGCCTGATCAAGAATGGCGCCACCACGGTGTCGCTCAACGCGGGCAACAGCTATAGCGGTGGCACCACGTTGACGGCCGGTACCATCGCGGTCGGCGCCAACGGTGCACTCGGCACCGGCAGCCTGTCGGTCGTCGGCAATGCGGCGCTGAGCAATGCGATTGCAGTGGCATTGGGCAACGACATCGCGCTTGGCGCAGCACTCACCGTGGACAACGGTGCGGACATGCTGATCAGCGGCGCCCTCAGCGGGACCGGCGACTTGATCAAGACCGGCGCCGGCACCCTGACCTTGAATGGCAGCAACAGCTACACCGGCCCGCTGGCGATCCAGGCCGGCACGCTGGTGGCCAGCACGGCCGCGTCGCTCGGCAACGCCAGCAATGTCGATGTCGCTGCAGGGGCGGTGCTGAATCTCGGCACCGGTGGCCTGATCAGCGCGCTCAGCGGTGCCGGCAGCGTCACTACCGATGCCGGCGGCACGCTGCAGTTGGGGAGCGGCGATTTTGCCGGCAGCCTGGGCGGCGGCGGCAGTCTGGACAAGGTTGGCGCGGGCACGGTGCGCCTGCTCGGCAGCAGCGCGATTGGTGGTGCCACCCAGGTCAGCGGCGGCACCCTGGATGTGATCGGCAGCCTGGATACCAGCGCGTTGAACGTGGCGCTGGGCGGCAGCCTGACCGGCACCGGCACCACCGGCAACGTGGCCAGCAACGTGACCATCGCCGACGGCGGCCGGCTGGCATTGAGCAGTGGCTCCTCGCTCAGCGTGGGTGGCCTGACCCTGGCACCGGGTGCGTTTTTGGACGTCGCACTGGCAGCGCCGAGCACTACGCGGCTGCTCGCGGTCAACGGCGACCTCACCCTGGACGGCACGCTCAACATCACCGACCTCGGTGGGTTCGGCACGGGCGTGTATCGCCTGATCGACTACACCGGCCTGCTCACCGACAACGGCCTGGCGATCGGCCTGTTTCCGGGCAGCGTGGATCTCAGCCAGCTCGCGCTGCAGACCGCCATCGGCCAGCAACTGAACCTGGTGGTGACGGCGCCGGGCAGCATCGTGCAGTTCTGGGATGGGGTGCAGACCACGGCCAACGGCACTGTCGATGGCGGTGCAGCCACGTGGGGGGCAGCGACCAACTGGACCACCCAGGACGGCACTGCCAACAGCACCTGGCAAGGCGATTTCGCGGTCTTTGCCGGCAGCGCCGGCGCGGTGGGCGTGGCGGGCACGCAGGACATCGGCGGCCTGCAGTTCGTCACCGATGGCTATCAGTTGACCGACGCCGGCGCGGGTGGGCTGGCGGTGACCGCCCCGTTGACCGCGATCCGGGTGGATCCAGGTGCAACCGCCACCATCGATGTGGCGATCTCCGGCAGCGGTGGCGTGGAAAAACTCGACACCGGCACACTGGTGCTCGATGCGGCCAACAGCTACACCGGCGGCACCGCACTCAGCGGAGGCACCCTGGTGCTGGGCGACGCGCAGGCACTTGGCAGCGGCGCGTTGACCGCCGCAACCGGTACCAGCCTCGATAGCAGCCAGGCATTGGCGCTCGGCAATGCGGTGGCGCTCACGGGTGCGCTCACCCTGGTCGGCAGCAACGACCTGAGCCTGTCCGGCCCGATCAGCGGTGCGGGCAGCCTGATCAAGAACGGCACTTCCACGCTCACGCTCGATGGTGCCAACAGCTACGTCGGCGGCAGCGTGTTGAACGCAGGCACCCTGGCGGTGGGCAGCAACACCGCGCTTGGCGTCGGCAGCCTGTCGGTGCTGGGCAATGCCACCTTGAGCAATGCGATTGCGTTGGCATTGGGCAACAGCGTCAGTCTGGGCGCCGACCTGACCATTGCCAGCGCGGACGATCTGGCCTTGACCGGGGTGCTGAGTGGCGCGGGTGCCGTGACCAAGACGGGGCTGGGCACCCTGACCCTGTCTGGCGTCAATACGTTCACCGGCCCGGTCTCGGTGCAGGCCGGCGTGCTCGCCACTGCCGCCCCGGGCGCGTTGGGCAACACCAGCGCCGTGGACATCGCCGCGGGTGCCGGGCTGTCGCTCGGCAGCGATACGGCCTTGGGCGCGGTGACCGGGCAGGGCACTGTCGCGGTGTCGGGCGGTACGACGCTGCAGCTTGGCGCCAACAACGTCGGCAGTACTTTTGCCGGCAGCCTGAGCGATGCAGGCAATCTGGACAAGGTCGGCACCGGCACCTTGCAGCTCACCGGCACCAGCGCGCTCGGCGGCACCACCCAGGTCACCGCCGGCACGCTGGATGTGGATGGCACGCTGGCCAGTGCCGGCGGCCTGACCGTGGGCAGCGGGGGCAGCCTGAGTGGCAGCGGTGTGGTCGATGCGGCGGTCACGGTGAGTGATGGCGGCCGCCTGGTGGTGAGCAGTGGCGCAGTGCTCACCACCGGCAGCCTGAGCCTGGCTCCAAACGCCACGCTCGACGCGTTCCTGGGCGTCCCCAGCCAGACCGGCGTGTTGGCCGTCAATGGCGATCTCACCCTGGACGGCACGCTCAACATCACCGACATCGGCGGGTTCGGCACCGGCGTGTATCGCCTGATCGACTACACCGGTGGGTTGACCGACAACGGGCTGGGCGTTGGCACGCTGCCCGGCAACGTGGACCCGGCCCAGCTGACGCTGCAGACCGCGCTGGCCCAGCAGGTCAACGTGGTGCTGGTGTCGCCCGGCAGCAATGTGCAGTTCTGGGATGGTGCGCAGACCATCGCCAATGGCAGCATCGATGGTGGGGCTGGCGTGTGGGCCGCCGGCTCCACCAACTGGACCTCGATCGATGGGCTGAGCAACAGCGACTGGCAGAACAGTTTTGCCGTGTTCGCCGGCACCGCCGCCAACGTGGGCGTGCAGGGCACGCAAGGCATCACCGGCATGCAGTTCATCAGCGACGGCTATGTGCTGAGCGATGCCGGCGCCGGTGCGCTGAGCGCCAATGCGGCGACCACCATCATCCGTGTCGACCCTGGCGTCACCGGCACCATCGACGTCGGCATCGGCGGGACAGGCACGCTGCAGAAACTCGACACCGGTACGCTGGTGCTGGGCGCCGCCAATACCTACACCGGCGGCACCGCGCTTGGCGGCGGCACGCTGGTGCTGGGCGATGCGCAGGCATTGGGAACCGGCACCTTGACCGCGGCAGCCGGCACCAGCCTCGATACTAATCAGGCATTGGCAGTGGGCAACGCGGTGGTGCTCGACGGTGCGGTCACGCTGCCTGGCAGCAACGATCTCGCCCTGACCGGCGCGATCAGCGGTGCCGGCGGCATGATCAAGGCCGGCGGGTCCACGCTCACGCTCAGTGGCAACAACAGCTATACCGGCGGGACCGTGCTGAGCGATGGCACGTTGTCGATCGGCAGCAACAACGCACTAGGCACCGGCACCTTGGCGGTGGTCGGCGATGCGGTGCTGACCAACCCTGTTGCCGCAGCAGTGGGCAATGCGCTCACCCTGGGCGCTGCGCTGAGTGTCGACAACCCGGCAGACCTCACGCTTGCCGGTGATATCAGTGGCAGCGGCGCGCTGATCAAGACCAACACCGGCACGCTGACACTGGACGGCAGCAATAGCTATGCCGGTGGCACCACGGTCAATGCCGGCACGCTGGTTGGCGACAGCGCCAGCCTGCAGGGGGCCATCGCCGATAACGCGACACTGGCATTCAACCAGCTGGCCGATGGCGTGTTCACCGGTTCGGTCACCGGCACCGGCAGCGTCATCAAGGATGGCGCCGGCGCGTTGTTGCTCAACGGTGCAAACGGGTACACCGGCGGCACCACGATCACGGCCGGCACCTTGATCGGCGACACCACCAGCCTGCAGGGCGATATCGCCAACAACGCGGCACTGGTGTTCAACCAGGACACCGGCGGCGTCTATGCCGGCACGCTCAGCGGCACCGGCTCATTGCAGAAGGCCGGCACCGGCGCGCTGCAACTGCTCGGGCCCAACACCTACACCGGCGGCACCGTGATCAGCGCCGGCAGCTTGATCGGCACCACTACCAGCCTGCAGGGCAACATCGTGGACAACGCCACGCTGGTGTTCGACCAGGCCAGCGATGGTGTCTTCGCCGGTGCAGTCAGTGGCACGGGCAGCGTGGTCAAGCAGGGGGCAGGGGCGTTGACGCTGGTGGCACCCAATACCTATAGCGGTGGCACCACCATCGCCAGCGGCAGCCTGATCGGCACCACCACCAGCCTGCAGGGCAACATCGTCGACAACGCGACACTGGTGTTCGACCAGGCCGGCGATGGCACGTTCGCCGGCAACATCACCGGTAGCGGTACGGTAATCAAGAACGGTGCGGGTGCGTTGACGCTGGATGGTGTCAACGCCTATCTCGGTGGCACCACGATCAACGCCGGTACAGTGATCGGCGATACCGACAGCCTGCAGGGCAACATTGCCAACAACAGCGCGCTGGTGTTCCAGCAAGCCAGCAATGGCACCTACGCGGGAATCCTGTCGGGCAGCGGCAGCCTGCTCAAGGATGGCGTGGGCACCTTGCTGGTCACCGCAAACAGCGGCGGCTTCACCGGGCCGATCACAGTTGCTGCGGGCACCCTGAGCGTGGGCAACCCGGCCAATCCGGGTGCCGCGTTGGGCGGGCCGGTCACGGTGGGCCCGGGCGGCACGCTCACCGGCAGCGGCAGCGTCGGCGGCCTGAGCTCGGGCGGTACCGTGGCGATCGGTGGCGGCGTCGGCACCATCAGCGTCGGCGGCGATGCCACGCTCGGCAGCGGGTCCACCTTGCAGGTCACGCCGGGCGCAGGCGGCGCGGTCACACCCATCAGTGTGGGCGGTGCGGCCACGCTGGCGCCGGGCAGCACCCTGCAACTGGTGCGTGCGACGGATCTGCCGTTGTTTACCGAGATTCCGGTCATCAACGCCACTGGCGGGCTCACCGGGCAGTTCGGCAGTGTCGTCTCCGACTATGCCTTCGTTTCACCGAATGTCAGCGCCAGCGCCACCGCGCTGTCGGTGTCGTTCGGCCGCAACACCGAGGCCATGGTCGATGCGGTCACCGCGCCGAACCAGCAGGCTGCCGCAGCGGCCGTGGATGGCTTGCCAACCACCAGCCCGGTCTACCAGGCGGTGGTGCGTCTGCCCGATGACCCGCAGGCGATCAGCACGGCGTTTGCCTCGTTGTCGGGCGAAAGCCATGCCAGCACGGCGACCGCCTTGCTGGATAGCCGCTTCCTGCAGAGCGGGGTCGGCAATCACCTGCGTGGCGACAGTCAGGATGCGCGCGTGGGTGACACCACGGTCTGGATCACCGGCCGTAGCCTGCCCAACCGTGTCGATGGCGATGCCAACGCCGCCTCGGTGCGACGCGAGGACAACGGCATCATGGCTGGTGCGGAGCGGCGCATCGGCGAGCGCAGTGTGGTCGGTATCGCGGTCGGTAACCAGGACATCGAAACCCGCTCGCGCGAGTCCCTCGATCGTTCCGATATCGATGGCACCCATGCCGGCATCTACGGCCAGGCCGATTGGTCCGCGTTCGCTCTGCAGGCGTCGGTCGATTACGCGGACTACAGCGTGGACAGCAGCCGCCGGGTGATGCTGCCCGATGTGCTCGAAGAGCGGCTGACCAGCGATTACGACGCGAAGGCCATCACCGTATCGATGGAAGCGGCATGGAACCTGCGCACCGGCAATGCGGTGTACAGCCCCTTCGTCGCGGCGGACTACACGCATCTGAAGACCGATGGTTTCAACGAGCGTGGCGGGATTGCCGGGCTGTTGGTCGACAGTGCCAAGGACGAGTACACCACCAGCACGGTGGGTCTACGCGGGCGCTGGCAGTTGGGTCCGGCCGCCGGGGTGTATGCCTCGGTCGGGTGGCGCCATGCGTTCGGCGACCGCGCCGTGCAGCGGTCGGCCGGTTTCATCGGCACCGGTTCGCAGTTCTCGGTGCAGAGCGTCACGCTGGCGAAGAACGCGGTGGTCGGCGAACTGGGCGTGAGCCTGATCACCTCGCCCAACAGCCGCATGGCGCTGTCGTTGCAAGGACTCAACGGCGATGGCCAGACCGCATACGGCGGCCAGGTCACCTGGGGCTGGAACTTCTGATGCACCGCAAACCAGAAAGCCCCGGCATTGCCGGGGCTTTTTTTCGACACCAGCGCAGGCACGCCCATCGCAACGACTGCACCGCCAGGTGCGGGTCGGCTGCCTCGGCAACCGCACCCCGGGCGTAGCGCGTACCGATTTTGCACGCCAGCCACGTAGCCTTGCCGCTGCACCGCGGGTTGCGGCCGGCGCTTAGAACTGCCAGCGCAGACCGACATTGGCATTGATGCTGTTGGCATCCGAACGACCGCGCTCGGCGCCCACGTTGCCGTAGATGGAGAAGGCATCGTTGAGCTGGTAACGCACGCCGACCGAGGCACGCGCCGACTGCTTGGACACCGGCTCGCCGGCCACGTTGAAGCGCGCTTCCGGCAGGCCGGTGAACCACGCGGTGAAATCAGAGTTCGGGTTGCCGAGCAGCGAACGGTAAGCGATCAAGCCATCGAAGCCCCACTTGCCGCGCACCAGATGGCCGCGTACGCCCACCTCGCCGTAGCCGGCGCGCAGCGTATCGCTGTTGGCGCTCAACCCCAGGCCGGTGGCCGATGCCTCGCTGAAGGCATCCTGGGTCTGGCTGACCACGCCTGCGGCGATGAACGGCGACAGCCCAGCCTGCGGCATCAGGCCGACTTCGGCGCGTAGCGACCAGTTGGTGTCGTGGCGGCGATCCTGCAGGCGCTCGCCGATGCTGCCGGCCTGCACCGTGCGTTCGGTGTCCACGTTGCTCATGCCGTACGAACCGATCCCGGACACATATGCCTGGCCGATCGGCTGATACAGGTACGCGGTCATCGCATAGCGGTCCGAGCGCAGGCGGCTGGCCGATGCGTCGATATGCGCACGATCCTGACCCGAACTGAGCGCCGCACCCACGATGGTGCCGGCGCTGCCCATCGGCAGATCCACGCCGACGGTGGTGGCCTGCTGGGTGTAATCGGCCGAGTCGAACCCCTTGCCGCCCAACTCGCCGTCCAGATAGCTGCCCTGCATCCAGGTGGTCAGCGACCTGGTGTCGGCCAGATAGGGCAGGCGATCGGCCGCCACGCGCGCATCGTTGAGCGCGGACTGGAAGCCCAGCGTGCGCTCGATGCCGTGCACCTGACCGGCCAGGGTCGGCAGCGATGCGGCTACCTGCGCATCATTGGCCGCCAGCAGCGCGCCGGTGGCGCTGATCAGGCCACCCAGGTTATCGGTATCGCCGGCGGCCACACGCGTGTCCAGCACCTTGACCAGCGTATCGGCCTGGGTGGCACCGTTGACCACCGACTGCGGCGCACCGGCCGCCTGCGCGCTGGCAGCGGAGGCATTGCGGGTCAGCGTGGCGGTGACGGTGGTGGGGTCGTAGGCGAGCGAGGCGGTCCAGAAGAAGTTGTTGGCGTACTGCACGCGGTCGAAGCTGCCTTGCAGCGCGCCGGCCTTGACGATCCTTTCGCTGCTGCCGACGCTGTAGCCAGCCGCTTCCGGCAGCAACAGCAGGTTGCCCTTCAAGCTGGCCTGGCCGGTGACGGTCAGCCCCTTGCCCAATTCGATGGCGGTGGTACCGGTGGTGTTGGCCAGGCTGTAGCCACCGTTGATGACCCCGCCGCGCGATTCGAACGTGGCCGAGTTGAGCACGATGACGTCCGAGCGCAGGCTGCCGGACAGGGCGAGCACGCCGTCGCTGACGCTGGTGCCGCCGGTGTAGCTGTTGTTGCCGCTGAGCGTGAGCTTGCCGGCGCCGTTCTTGGTCAGGTTGCCGGCGCCGGAGATGTCGTTGCTGAAGGTGCTGTCGTAGCCGGACGTCACGTTGGCCGACCAGTTGTTGATGAACTGCGCCGGGCCCTTGATCGCCTTGGCCGCATTGACCAGGCCGAAGCCGTACAAGGCGTCCACGCCGGGGTCGCCCAGGTCGGTGGCGGTGGTCAGCAAGGTCTGCTGCAGGTTGGAGGCGCTCATCCACGGATACACACCGAGCACCTGCGCCGCGATGCCACTCACTGCGGCAGTGGAGAACGAGGTGCCGGCGATCTGGCCCTGCAGTTCGGTACCGGCCAGCGCCGGTGCGAAGTAGCTGCCCGGCGCCACCAGGCACCACTGCGCCGCGGCGCCGCAATGGTTGGAATAGCTGGTCAGGCCGGCGGCATTGCCGGCGCTGTCGATGTTGACCGCGCCCACGGCCAGCCAGTTGTTGCGCAGGCTGGCTTCCTGCACCGGCGTCGCGGCCGGGTAGGAGGCTTCTGCCGCGCCGTCGTTGCCGGTGGCGGCCACGATCAACGCATCTGCCTGCACCAGCGGGGTCAGCGCGTACTTCCAGGCCAGGGCCGCATTCGCGCTGCTGGCCGCATCCGCATACGAGGCACCAATCGACAGGTTGGCGATGCGCACGCCGGCAGCGGCCAGGTCCACCGCGGCGCTGCGGGTCTGCTGGGTGCCGCAGGAATTTTCGGCGCAGATACGCGCATAGAGCAGGTCCGCATCCGGGGCGATGCCGCCGGCGAAGCCGTCCTGCGCATTGCCCAGCACCAATGCCGAGATGACGGTGCCGTGGCCGCGCAGCGCGTTCGACGCCGATTCCGGTGTGCCGGGGCTGGCGGTGTAATCGGTGAACGCATCGACCTTGCCGCTGACCGGCGCGTAGCTGCCGTAGAGATTGTCGTCCAGCACGGCCAGCTTGACGCCCTGACCCTTGGCACCAGCCTGCTGCGCCAGATCTGCGTTGGTCGGCACCAGCAGGTTGCTGCCCAGGCCCTGGTAGCGGGCGGGCGCAGGTGCAGGCGCCGGGGCGGCCTTGGGCAGCGGATCGGCTGTAGGCGTTTCCGACGGCGTCGGGGTCGTGGGGGGCGTTGGCGCGGTCGGCGTCGTCGGCGTCGTCGGCGTGGTGGGTGCAGGCGTCGACGGGGTCGGTGCGACCACCGTGGTCTGCGGCGGATCACTGCGGACATTGCCGCCACCGCCACCGCCGCCACAGGCGGTCAGGACAAGGCAGGAGGCGATGGTGGTTGCGAGTAGCGAGCGATTCATGGGTTGGTCGATTCCGGTAGTGGCGCGCCGCAACTGCAAAAAACCTAAAATTTGGCGCAGACGATTCCAGCACCGGCGATGGCCGGCGTGGCATATTGGTTTCACGCGTTATTCACTTTATCCGCCGCGAATCTGTCCCCTCAGATAAGCGCTCCGGATAACACGGTAATGCGCCAATGCATTCGACCGTGTGCTTGCGAGATTGTTTAACGGCGCTAGCGATAAACTCTAAAACCTGAACGGACAGTTGCTATTCAGAGAAAAACGCTACGCATAGAATTTAACGATCTAATCCATAGCTAAATTGGATTAAAATCCCGCTACCAAGCCCAACCGCAACGGAATGTCGGAGCGAACACAACAATAAGTCGTCACGAATCTCCGGGGGCGGCAATCCTAGATGCGATGCATATCGCAGGTAATCAGGAAATCCGTCGAAGATGTCGGTGAATGACCCACACGTTGTAGCGGATTCGACTGTAAGTTAGCAATTCTGGCAGACTCTTCCGTAATGCGTTCGCCGGATTTTGGCCTATCGAAAATCGCCTCGGCGTTATATTCACTTCCTGCCGAAGAATCATTATATCCGCTCGATTTATACTGACCGAAAGCGAGCGGCCCCGGCCATTGTGCTTGATTCCTCGCATATTCCGCGAAAAAACGCGGGGGCCGCAATCGATGAAGCAATGGATATGCGGCGTTCCTCCGGCGCTGGTACGTGTCGTTCTGAAACCGTCAAGCTGAATACAGGGGGAATATTCAAGCCGGTATTTCCGGGTTCGTACGCGAAATTCTGCATTCCCCTACACCAGGTTTTCAGCGGTCTTCAGCGTTTCGAGAGGGGGCGCATCCACAAGTGGGGCGTGGCTACAGTGCCATCCCGGCACGGGCTGGCCGGTCTGGGCGCATGCCCACGTTGGCAGTAAGCCGCTGTCGCAGCGCTAGCGTCTGCATAAATGGTTCAAGTTCCGCCGCCACCGAATTTGGGCATGGCAGCTATGCTCGAGTCCGATGAGTACCCACAGCACCGAAAGCATGTCAGCCGAAGGCACCGACCAGGGCCTGCCGTACCGCGTGGTCGCTCGACAGCTCGGGCACCGGCGCATCGTCCTGGAGACCTTGCAGGTCTGTGGACATCCGGTGCCGCTGCCGACCGCGCCCACGTTCGGCTCGCTGCAAACCGCGCTGGAGATCGGCACCAGACTGGCCGAGCAGTACATCGGCCAGTTGATCGTCAAGCAGGCCGGCGCAAGGTCTGCGCTGGCGGCGGGCCCGGCGCCGCGTTAGCGGCGTGCGACCGGGTTCGACCCGGCGCCGCCATCGGCAGCTGCGTGCGCAGCGGCAGCAGGCGCTGCGGTCATCGCAGCGTGCCGCAGGCTCACTGCGCCCTGGCTTTGGCCAGCGCAGCCTTGGCGCGCGTGCCCGCGGCCGCACCGACGCGCTTGTCCAGCACCTGGGCCAGCGCGTGCAGCTGCGCCTCGGTCACGCCGATGTTCAGGCCGATCTTCAAATGCGACTGCAGTTGCGCCTCCACGCCTTCCAGGGCGGCGAGCACGCTGATCGTGGCCAGTTCACGGCTCACCCAGTCCAGGTTGTCGCGGGCAAAGATGTCGCCGAACAGATGCGTCTTGAGGTATTGGTCGATTGCCGGCGCAAACACGAACAACGGCCCGGTCACCGGCGCGCCGGTCAGACGGGTCTGGTTGGCGGTGCCCAGTGCGAGCAGCGCATCGCCGCTCGGTACCGGGCCAGGGTCGTGTCCCGGCGCATCGGCGATGCCGCGCAGCTTGCGTGCCTCGGTGACCTGCATCAACGCGGCCAGTGCATTGAGGCTGCGTGGAAAGCCGGCGTAGGCATACAGCTGGACCAAGAGTTCCTTGCAGTCGCCGATGCTCATGCCTGCATCAAGGCCCGCCTCCAATGCAGTGTTCAAGCGCTCGATGTCGCCAGTGGCCGCAAACGCGGCAATCGGCGCAATGGCCTGCTGCCTTGGCGACAAGGTGGCGTGGGTCGTCATGGACGTGATCTCCGAAGGATGTGCTGCCGTGGGGGGAGGGGCAACAGAGAACTAGGCAGCTGCGCTCCACACCAGCGCAGCCGTGGACAGGAGAGAGCGACGCAGCGCGCTCGCACATGGCATCGCATCTCTCCACCGATTTAGGGGCAAGGTAGTGCGAATCCAAGCATCCGACGCCAAACAGTCCGGCGTAGAGAGCGCGTTGGCGATGCACACATCACGCCGAATCGAACGCATCACGTTGCGCTTTTTTATCGCTGTTGCCTTGCCATGGATGCCGGCAGCCAGCATGAGGCAGATGCAACGCCGCGCCATCCATCCAGCCTGCATGGTCCTATGAGCGGTGCTCATCACTGCAGACCCGCATCGGACTTCAAACCATCCTGAAAGCCTGCTGCCGATACTGCATGTAGGCGGCACAGGGTTGACCGGATGCGCGCTCGATCGGGTGGGTCGGCACGCTTTAGTTGGAATCGCTGTAGCGAAACTGCGTGCCCGGATCGACTCCCGGTGGCAGATCCTTGAAGTCGTTTGTCAGGCTCAGCGCGTCGGTGTCTTCCCCTCGTGCCGCACGCGAGGTAGTGCGGCATCGGGCTGCATCGCCTCCCGATTCCCGACATCGGTCATTGCGGAGTTCTGGCGCACTACGACCTTGTTCCCGGGGGTGACCAGCACGACATCGCCGGGCCGATGGCCGTCGAAGAAGGTAACGGCCTCACGCGCCAGTGCGGCGACCGTACGCGTCGTGGCCGCGGTGTCGGTCGCGCTGGCCGTGCCGGCCATGGTCGACGCGGTTGCCGGCAACATTATTGCGACTGCTTTCCTCTGCCTGCTCCTTCAGTGGATGGAGCCCAGCGTAGGGAGCGGCCTGGAGCACACATAGGGTTCCATGACCTACGTTCTACGACCTACGGTCGCGCCGGCGATCCAGGAGTTGCTCGGCGGGATGAGTGGTCTAGGCTTCCGACTTTTTTCGGTGCGGTCCATCGCACAGAAAAGACCCAGCATCACCGCGCTCATCACGTGGCAGCTGGCAGCATCGGGGCACGTTTCACCAACGCTCCCAATGAGTCCGCCATGAATTCCACTGCCATGCCCGCCCGATCCTGGGCCATCCATCCGTTCCACGCAGCCGTGCTCGGCGGTGTGTGGCCGCTGTTTCTCGGTACCTTGCTGAGCGACTACGCGTACTGGAGCAGCCATCAGATCCAGTGGGCCAATTTCGCCGCATGGCTGCTGATCGGTGCGATGGTGTTGACGACCATCGCGCTCCTGTGTGCGATCGTCGGCTTCGTTCGCGGAAGCCGCAACGTGATCTATGTGATCGCGCTCGGCGCCGCATGGATCGTCGGCTTCTTCGACGCCTTGCATCATGCCCGCGACGCCTGGGCGATCATGCCGGCGGCGTTGGCGTTTTCGTTGATCGCGACCGCGTTCGCCCTGGTTGCAACCTGGTCGGGGCTGTCCAGCCTGCGCGTGGGAGGTGCCCGATGAAGCGTCATACCCTGACCATCCTGTCGGTTTCCGTGCTCGCTGCCGCGCTTGCATCCTGCGGCAAGGCCCCCGAGCTCGCGCAACATGGCGCCAGCCCCGAATTGCCAGCGCCGGATCGTGGCCTGTTGCCCGACATGACCATCGCCGAGCCGACTGCCTGGGGTGATCGCAAGCCCACCGTGCCTGCGGGTTACCGCATCGCCGCGATCGCCACCGGGCTGGGCATTCCACGCCAGACGCTGGTGTTGCCCAACGGCGATATCCTGGTTGCCGAAGGCCGCGGCGGCAGCGCACCCAATCTCAAGCCCAAGGACGTGATTGCCGGAGCGATCAAGGCCAAGGGCAACACCTCGGTCAAGAGCGGCAACCGCCTGACCTTGCTGCGCGATGCCGATGGTGACGGCACGTATGAACTGAAGACCGTCTTTGCCGACAAGCTCAATGCACCCTACGGGCTGGCACTGATCGGCAACGCACTTTATGTGGCAAATCAGGACGCACTGGTACGCTTCGACTATCAGCAGGGGCAGACCAAGGCCAGCGCTGCGCCCAGCAAGGTCACCGACTTGCCGTCGGCCATCAACCACCACTGGACCAAGGCCCTGACCGCCAGTGCGGATGGACGCTATCTGTATGTTGCGATCGGCTCCAACAGCAACATCACCGAGCGCGGCATGATTGCCGAGGTCGACCGCGCCCAGGTCTGGCAGGTGGATCCGGCAACCGGCGCCCACAAGAGCTATGCCACCGGCTTGCGCAATCCCACTGCATTGGCGATACAGCCCGGTAGCGGCGCATTGTGGGCGGTGGTCAACGAGCGTGACGAGATCGGTCCGAATCTGGTGCCCGACTACCTCACCTCGGTGCGCGAAGGCGGTTTCTACGGCTGGCCCTACAGCTACTGGGGAAAGAATGTGGACACGCGGGTCATGCCGCAGGATCCGCAGAAGGTTGCGTCGGCCATCGTGCCCGACTACGCGCTGGGCTCGCATGTCGCCGCACTCGGTGTGGCGTTCTCGTCGACCGCGATGGGGGCGCAGTTTGCCGACGGCGTGTTCGTCGGCGAACACGGCAGCTGGAATCGCGACCCGCCAGTGGGCTACAAGGTGGTGTTCGTACCATTCCGCGATGGCCGCCCCGCGGGCAACCCGATCGACTTCGTCTCCGGCTTCCATGGCGACGATGGTCTGACCCGCGGCCGTCCGGTCGGCGTGACGCTCGACCCGCGGGGTGCATTGATCGTTGCGGACGATCTGGCCAATACGATCTGGCGCGTGACGCCGGATGCGGCGCCTGTGTCGCCACAACCGGCAGCGCAATAAGTCTGCCTGCATGCCCGGTTCCGCAAGGGACCGGGCGGCGCGTGGTGCTTGCGCGTGCCAACGGTGCACCGGGGCAGGGATGACCTGTCTCTCGGCAACGGCGAGACATCTGTCCAGAGATACGCATCTACAAGGAATGACACTTGTCCTTTACCTCGGGCTCGCCGCGTGTGCTCGGCCTTGAATGCGGCGGTTTGAACGTATTCGATGAACGCCCCATGCCATGGCCTTCTCGCAGGCCGCAGCAAGGGATAGGCAGCGCCTTCCCATTGGCATACAGTGCCGCCCCGCGTCGCTTGGTCGATGCGGGCACCAGCGCGATGGAAGCTGGTGAGCCAATCGGCTAGACGCTGTCACCCAGGCAAGAACAGACGGACCACGCTCTGCCGATCACCCGAGGCTTGTTGTTGATGTTGTCCAGATGTTCGGTGGTTGTTGTCGTTGCGCTGTTCGCCTCACCCGTTATCGCAGCAGAGCTGGTTGGCCGGGCAACCGTCACCGATGGTGACACCATCACGCTCGCGCAGAAGCGTATCCGCCTGTGGGGCGTCGATGCCCCCGAAAGTGCGCAGCAATGCACCAGCGATACCGGCAGCGCGTGGCCTTGCGGCCGGCGTTCCGCCGCTGCCCTGGATGGCTATCTGCGTGACAGGACGGTTCGCTGCCAACCCAAGGATACCGATCGCTACGGACGAGTCGTTGCCGAGTGCTACGTGCAGGGACAATCGGTCAACCGCTGGATGGTGCAGTCCGGTTGGGCGGTGGCCTACCGCGAGTACGCCACCGCGTTTGTCGCCGACGAACGCACCGCGCAGCAACAGCGGCGCAACCTCTGGGCCGGCACCTTCCAGATGCCAGCCGACTACCGTCGCGGCAAACGCAACCAATCGGCACGGCGGGCTCAGGCGGCAGCACAGACGCAGCTGCCTGCGCACTGCGCCATCAAGGGCAATATCTCGAGCAAGGGCAGCAAGATCTTCCACATGCCCGGGCAACGCGACTACCAGCGGACCAGCATCTCACCTGCGAAGGGCGAGCGCTTTTTCTGCACCAGCCAGGAAGCGATCAATGCAGGCTGGCGACGTGCGGCAAGATGATGCCAGGCAGCGATCGGGGACCGGTCGTGATGCACGGGTTTGACGATGACGGCGATGGTTTCACCGGGTTGTCGCGATCGATCGATCCGGCCTGCGCAATGCCCCTGCCTTGAAACCTGCGCATGCTCGATCAGGACGAGGGTAGGGTTGCCTCGCCGCCGGCCACGCTAATGGCCGACGAATGCCTCGATATTCTGGACCAGGCTGCGGCGATTGTAAGGCTTGCTTAAAAACATCGTCCGGCTGGGCAATCCCTTGGGAGAATGCCCTAACCCCGATGTCAGGATTGCCGGCAGGTTGTTGCCGTCGGCACGCAGATACGAAATCAGGCCGTATCCATCCAGGAGCCCCGGCATCTGAAGGTCGGTGAACACGAGCGCTATCGCAGGACAATGATCGATTTGCTCCAGCGCACCTTGGGCATCGCTGGCAGTCACGACCGCATAGCCACTTTCGGTCAGCAACAAGGTGGCGATCTCGAGGGTATCGGCATCGTCCTCGACAATCAGGATCAGTTTTTCGTTGTGAGAGCCCATAACGCAGTTTTCCGAAAATGCATGCACCACACTACGTTTCCCACGCGAAAAACGCGTGATCGATTCGGCCACACTGAACAGCGCGCAGGATTTTCCCGTCCATCGCTCTGGGCGAGTCGTCGAGCCGTTGCTGGATTCCACCAGGGAAGTGCCCTGGATGGACGCGTCAGCGACGTCAACGTGCATGCATTGGCATATCTGGCGCGTGTCGATGCCGCATACAGTGTGGCGGCTCCGGGCAGCACGATGGCCAAAGCGGTTCAGGCGACACGTGCAGCAAGCAGTCGCTGCCGCCGAGCGCGGCGCGTTGTCTGACCAAGCGAACGTGCGCAGCACGGCGAGGCGGTTGCTCAACCGTTGGTCGGTGTCGTCCATACCCTGAAACAATGTGCCGGCTGGCAGCGACGCTGCCTGGTTGACGACATCAGACATGCCCGAAACAGCTAGACGCTCTCGAGAATGCCCAGCGGCGTCACCGTGCATCGGTCCATCCATTGTCTGGCGTAATGGTGCGCGGCAAGCTGCGTGTCGAATCGCACTGCATGTCGTTGGCCGTACAAGGTGATTCCATCATCGAACGACACCAGGATCTCCGGGGAGAAAACGCCGTCCACCGGAAACGTATGTGCAGTCAATCGGTAACGACCGATTTGCCGAAACATCGTGGGGGCCATCATAACCTCGGTAGCGGCAGTGGCCGCCTTGCCGGTTGCAGTCAGTCAATACGCAGTTGCACCTTGATCGCTATTTTTTCAATATGCAAGCGATATGGAGAATAATCTGCAGGCGGCAATGGAATCAAAAGAACGCGACCGCAACAGTATATGCACAGCCCGCTTATACAGATAAACATAGGGTCTTGTGGAGCGGCAGCTGGCGGTGATCGAACTAGCGATCAGCGGGATAAACTGATTTATCCATGCTGCCCGCAAACGCGATCGTTTCCAACGCGGGCGAGCGATCGATACGGGCTGGCGGTTCGGCTGCTTGCTGTCGCATGACGCGGTAAGGCGCTCAGCGACGACATCAACTACCCAGCACCGGCTCCCCTGCCAGCACGGCCATTTCCAGGCGCGCCAGGTGATCGCTGAATCCGCCGGTCGCGCGGGCAATACGGCGTGCGCTGGTATTGACGACCGGCTTGACCAGGCGGGCAATCTGCATGCCCGCACGCTCCAATGCCGACACCAGCGCCACGTCTTCGCTGCACTTCAGCGCTGAGAAGCCACCGGCTGCCACGTAAGCGGCCACACTCATGCCGAGATTGGCGCCATGCACATGCGGGTGACCGTCGCGACGAATTTCCTTGGCCAGGAAGGCTTGCCGTGTTTCGGGGCGGAAATCGTGCCAATCGGTCACTTCCACCACGCCACAGAACACATCGGCGGCACAATCGAGCTGCGCCGAGAGCCAATCCGGCGGCACGCAGGTGTCGGCATCGGTAAACGCAAGCCAGCGCGCCCCGCGCGCGATCGCGGCCGAGGCCGCCGCTGCACGCGCTATGCCGACGCCCCCGCAGGTAGTAACGGTTCTTGCGCCATGCGCGCGGGCGATCGCGCCGGTGCCGTCGGTGCAGCGATCAAGCGCGACATGGATTTCCACGCGCTCTCCACACAGGTGCGGGTGCGCGGCTGCCACTAGAATGGACTGCAGGCAGTCGCCGATCAGATCCGCTTCGTTATGCGCCGGGATGGTGACCGCGATCATCGCAGCTGCTCCTGTTGCGCAATCGATGGGCCCGACATCCAGGCCTGCAGCACGAAGTCCGCGTCCTCATAGACGCACAACGTGTCCATTGCCAGTGCCTGGTTCAGCGCGCCGTGGACCTGCTCGGCGCTGCGCAACGCACCCTCGAAGGCATGCCGCCAGTGACACGCCACAAGACAACCCCGGGCGGTGAGCGAGCGGGCGAACAGCGCGACGGTTTCTTCGAACGCCGAAGCTTCGAGGTAATAGCCCACCTCACTGAAGACAATCAGGTCGAACAGACTCTCCGGCCAGTCCGACGGATGCGCCGCCTGTTGCAGCGTGACCGCAGGCAGCCCCTGCACGCGCGCGCTCGCCAGCTCGACCGCCTGCTGCGACAGATCCGTGGCCAGCAGCGTGTCGCAGCGCGGTGCCAATTGCGCGGTCAGCTCGCCGTTGGAACATCCAAATTCCCAGCCACGCGCGAACCTTGCGTAGGGCAGGGCACCGAGCAGGATGTCGCGCTTGCGCTGCTCGTACCAGCGCGAGCGATAGCCGAACGGGTCTTCATCGGCATACATCTGCTCGAAGTGCTCAACGCTCAGCACCGTCATCGGATGAAGACCTCAAACGGCCGCGCAAAGCGCTCCAGCACCGACGGCGGCAGAATCGGTTCTGCAACCGCCGGCGTGCAATGGCCCAACTGCGTGGCAAAGCAGGCGATGGCATCCTGCTTGGCACGCAGCACTGCAGGCGCCAGATCCAAGCGCACCGCAGAGCCATCGGCAAACACGGCGTCTTCCGGACGCGCCCAATGCCACGCCCAGACCGGGTATTGCAGACGCCGGGCAGACTGCGCCTTGCACGCGGCACGGGTCGCACGCGACGCCGCCTCATGATCGGGATGGCCATCGCGCTCCCAGGTCACCAGCACCGTGTCTTGCGCAGTGATCAGACTGCCGATGGCCTCTGCCATGCGCGCTTCGCAGGCCGCCAGCGCACCATCGCCCAAGGCGAGGTGGATCAGTGCGCTCGGCAATACGCCCAGCTGCTGCGCCGCTGCATCCAGTTCCAGGCGCCGCGCCGGGCCCAGCACCTGCGGACGCCAACCGGGTTCATCCGGATAGGCCTGCTCGCCGTCGGTCAACGCGATGATCAACACCGGCATGCCGGCGGCACGCGTGGCAGCAATCAACCCGCCACAGCCGAGCACTTCATCGTCCGGATGTGGCGCGACCACCACCAGGCGCTGGCTGCCTTGCAGCAGCTGCGGCAGGGTGACGCGTGGCAGCGCACTCAGACACGGCGCGGCGCGCCATGCCGCTTCCGGCGTGCCTGCGCCTTCGATGGGCCGCCCGGCTAGATCTTCCATGGCGATGCCTCCTGCTGGCACAGCTCGCCCAGGGCTTGCAGGTCGCGTTCGGCATGATGTTGCCGAATGAATACCGACACGTCGGCGCAGCGCTGCGCATGCGCGCGGTTATTGCACAGCGGCCCTGGCCCCAATGCGCGAGCGACCCGGTCCAGCGTATCGCGTGCGACTGCTTCGACCACGCTGCGGACCTGCAGGACGCCACGCAGATGTGCCTGCTGCGGTTGCGCATCGATGCGCGAGGCAAGCTGACGCAGCAACGCAGCGGCAGATGCCAGGCCTGCATCGATGGCGCCCAGATGCGCGGCCGCGTGCGGGTCCTTGCTCAGGCGTGCAGAGGCGCGCAGCACATCGGCAACTGCGGCGGTGGCGCCGAACCAGCACGCGGCGATGCCGGCGCCTCCATGCCAGAAGCCAGGTCGGGTCAGGTACGCGTCGGCCGCGCCGATCTGCCGCGCCGGCGTATCGGAGAAGCGGACATTGGCCGTCTCGATGCCTTGCATCCCCACTGCCTGCCACGCACTGCTGTCGATCTGTATACCGGGCTGATCCAGTGCCACCGCAAACAGGCAACTGCTGCCTGCATGGGGCGTGGTCACCAGCGCATGCGTCACCTGCGCGGCGCCGGAACACCACGCCTTGGTGCCGCTGAGCGTCTGCCCGGAAAAACGCATATCGGACCCCGGCGGCTCGGCCGCCCACACCGCCCAGCGCTGTGTCGGCGTCATGATATCCACGCCCAGGTCGGCGCATATGGCCTGTGCGTCGTAATGGGCTTCCAGCAACTTGGCCACGCACAGGTCTTCTGCCGCGATATCGGCCAGCGTCTGCCAGCGCTCCAGGGTGTGGCCGCGTCCGGGAAGCGGCAGCGTGGGATGTGTGCGGAGCCACCTGTCCGCAATCGAATGCTTGAGCCCGTCATTGACGGCTGAATCCGTGCTCGCCGTGAAGGCAAGGGTGTTCGATGAAATACGTGCGCTCATTCAAACAAGCTAAGCAGCACACGGTGCAAGGGGTGTGAGGCGTGATGCGGGTTCTGGACCAGCGAAGCGAGCAGAAGTGCGGGCAGATCGTCACACCTCGCCGGGCGGATCGATACGCTGGAGACCATTTCGTTGTGGCCGAACGTGGCGCCGCTGACGCGTCTGTATGCATGACCAGCCAGGCTCAGCAGCGCTGTCCAGTGCAGTGTTTGCCCATCCGAGTCGCGTCGCAGGCCATAGGGCGACACGGTGACGCACGTGCCTGCCTGCGTGCTCGACACCAGCACCCTGCAATGTCGCTCGGGTTCGGGATGCAGGAAGCGTCCACGTGTGCAGAACAGCCGCAGCAACCGGCGGCGGACTCGATTCGATAATTGACAACATGCTGTCAAATGAGCAGCATGCTGCGGATGAGCACCCAAAACGATTTACTGGCTGTCCGCAACCTGGTCATCAAGATCTTCGAAACCAACGGCCGGCTGGTCGAGACCGGTAATGCACTGGTGCGTTCGGCCGGGCTGACAACCGCGTGGTGGCAGGTGCTGGGCGCCCTGGGCTATTCGCCGATGCCGCTGCCGGTGGCGCATATCGCGCGCAACATGGGCATCACGCGGCAGGCGGTGCAGCGCGTTGTCGATCTATTGCTGGAGCAGGGATTCGTCGCGCTCCAACCCAACCCTCATCACCAGCGCGCAAAGCTGGTGGTGCTCACGCGCACAGGCCGCGCTGCACTGGACGCCGCCGAAGCCGCCGCCGCTCCGCTCGACCAGCGGATGCTGGATCGCATCGGAGCCAGGCGCGTGGCAACCGCGCTCGCGGTGCTTGGCGAAATGAACCAGGTGATGGCGCAGGACCTCGCTGCGCCGACCGTGCCCGCCGAGGCACCACGCGTTTCCCGAAGAAAGGGCAAGCCATGAACACTGCCGTGCACCGCGATGTCGACACCGACGTCATCATCGTCGGCGGTGGCCCGATCGGCCTGACCACCGCCTGCGCGCTCGCCCATCACGGCGTCGACTTCCGTATCGTCGAACAACGCGTGCATGGCAGGCCGCATTCGCGCGCCAACAATCTGTGGGCGCGGCCGCAGGAGTTGCTTCACAGCATTGGCATCCGCGATGCGCTGGCGGAAAAGTCGTATCGGATCACCAAGGTCAGCACCTTGCTCAATGGGCAGGCCGTCGACCCGGTCGACATTGCCGATGTCCCCAGCCCGTACGCGCAGGTGCTCTACAGCGGCCAGGACGTCATCGAAACCATCCTGGCCGAGCAGCTCGCGGCGAAAGGTGGCAGCGTCGAGCGCGGCCGCAGGATGGTCGGCTTCGAACAGGATGCCGACGGTGTCACCGTCACGCTGGCGACATGCAGCGACGATCACGTCGATGGCCCGACCGAGCAACTCCGCTGCCGTTACCTGATCGGCGCCGATGGCGGCGACAGTGTCGTGCGTAAACAGCTCGGGCTGGATTTCGAGCCCAAAAAGTTGCCCAACCGCATGAACCTGCAGGTGGATGCCAAGCTGCGCTGGCGGCGCTCCACCGATTTCGATCAACTCTGGTTTTTCTATTACCCCAAGGGTTTTTGTGGTGTCTTGCCGGTATGGGGCGGCTACCACCGCCTGTTTTTCCTGGCCGATGACGCCGGCATCCCGGAACGCGACCCGACGCTGGAGGAAATGCAGGCCATCGCGCGCGAGGTGACCGAGGACCCGACACTGACGTTGAGTGATCCGATCTGGCTGACGCACAGCCGCTTCCAGCATGGCACTGCAGCGCAGTACGCCAAGGGGCGCGTGCTGCTGGTCGGCGACGCCGGCCATCGCACCTTGCCGATCGGCGGGCAGGGCATGAATGCAGGCCTGCACGATGCGATCGGCCTGGCATGGCGGCTGGCGATGACCTTGCAAGGCAAGGCCGCGCCGGTGGTGCTCGACTCCTACGATGGGGAGCGCGGCGGCGAACACCGTGCGCTCGACGCGCGACAAGCGCGTGGCTTCCACACCAGCGTCTACCGCGGCCCGGTCACCGATGCAGCCATGGGCATCGCCGCCAAGCTCATTCCCACCATCGGCACGCTGATTCAGGGCTCGGACGATCTGCAGCAGTTGTCGGTGGCCTATCCGCAAAGCCCGCTCAACGACGATCATCTCGGCGGCCTGCGCGAACTGCTTCAGCGCCGCGTCCCGCACTGCGGCGACCGCGCACCCGATGCGGCAATCGTCGCTGCCGATGGCAGCTCGACAACGCTGTTCGCACATCTCTACAACCCGGATGGATGGAGCTGGGGATGGTCGCTGCTTGCCTTCGACGGGCGGCAGCCCGATGCCATGCCACGGCTGCGCCTGGCGCTTGCCGAGCTGGACGCGTGGCCGTGGGTGCGGCCCAGGCTCATCCTGGCCGCCGCCGTACCACAGCCCGACGATGCCACCGCATTGTCGGACCTGGATGGTGCCGCGCATGCCGCCTACGGCATCGCAGACACCAGCGCGCTGATCCTGGTGCGGCCGGATGGCCACATCGCCTTCCGCGGCCGTGCCGATGCGCCGGAACTGCTGCGCGCCTACTGCGAACGCATCTTTGTCCCGGCGGTGCAGGACGCTGCAGGCTGAGCCTGCAGCGTCCCGTCCAAACCGGCCGATGCCGGCGCGCAAGCTGGCACCACCAGGAACGCTGGTCCCGCTTTGTTAGGATGCGCACCTGCGACCCAGGAGCCAAGCGCATGCTGCCAAACGTGTTTCCCGAGCCCGAGCTGTTCCTGCCGGAGCGCGGCGAGCCGTCGTTGCGATGGGGTGTGCTGGGACCTGGAGCGATCGCCTCCGCGTTCGTGAGCGCGCTGCGCAGCCATACCGGGCAGCAGCCATTCGCGGTGGCCTCGCGTACGCGTGCGCGTGCCGAGGCCTTTGCAAGAACGTGGGCGATGCAGCGCGCCTATGACAGCTACGCGGCGCTGGTCGAGGACCGCGATGTCGATATCGTCTATATCGCCACCCCGCACAGCGAACATCTGCAACATGGCTTGCTGGCGCTGCGCGCGGGCAAACATGTGTTGATCGAAAAGCCCATCACCACGCGCGCCGACGATGCGCGCGTGCTGGTGCAGGAGGCGCGGCAGCGCGGTCTGTTCCTGATGGAAGCCATGTGGAGCCGCTACCTGCCGCACACCGCGGTGCTGCGACAACTGCTGGCCGATGGAGCGCTGGGCGAGCTTCGGCATGTGTTTGCCGACCTGAGCCAGCGCGGCCCCGACGACTCCGCGCATCGACAACGCAATCCCGCGCTCGGCGGCGGCGCGCTGCTGGACCTGGGCGTGTACGCGGTGCAGTTCTCCTCGATGATTCTGGGCGCACCGACCGCGATCGCGACGACCGGCGCGCTGACCGACACCGGCGTGGATGCCTTTTCGACCATGGTGCTGTCGCATGGCGGCACCGCGCAATCCACCCTGATCAGTTCCATCGTGGCCCGCAGCAGCTCCAGCGCCTATGTCACCGGCGGCCGAGGCCGCATCGATCTTGCCGGCGAGTTCCATAACCCGACTTCGCTGAGCCTGGTCGGCAACGACCACGCCAGCACGCCGGCGGTGTGGAAGGATCCCACCGGAATCACCGGCTACGCAGGCCTGTCGTGGCAAGCGACAGCCGCCGCGCGTTACATCGGGGAAGGGCGCACGGAATCGCCGCTCCATCCACTGGACGAAGTGATCCAGATCATGACCACCCTGGATGCGGCGCGCGCGCAGCTGGGATGACGGGCAGCGTTCTGCCTGGGCACATCCTCACGTCTGGACTGCATCGCCTGGCGCGTTGGCCGCAGGTTCGATCCCCCAAACGCAAACGGCCCGGACGAGCCGGGCCGCTTGCAACGTGCGCGATCAGAACTCCTGCCAGTCGTTTGCATCGTGCATAGCGCCTGCGGCCACCGGCCGGTTGACGGCAGGTGCCTGGCGTAGCGGGTTTTTGACAGCAACGGCGGGGCGGCCAGCAATCACGCGGGGCGGTGTCGCAACCGGCGTTGCCGGACGCGTGGTGCGTGTGCCGTCGTCGCTGATCTTGAACACCGACACTGCCTGGGTCAGCTGCACGGCCTGTTCTTCCATCGAGCGTGCCGCGGCGGTGGCTTCTTCCACCAGCGCGGCGTTCTGCTGCGTGGTTTCGTCCATTTGCGTCACGGTGGTGTTGACCTGTTCGATGCCGGCCGACTGCTCCTGCGATGCCGCGGAGATCTCGCCCATGATGTCGGTCACGCGCTGCACACTGGCCACGATCTCGGCCATCGTGGAGCCCGCCGTATGCACCAGCGTCGAGCCTTCGGCGACCCGCTCGACCGAATCGTCGATCAGGCTCTTGATCTCCTTCGCCGCCGCGGTGGAGCGCTGGGCCAGCGTCCGCACTTCCGATGCCACCACGGCAAAGCCGCGGCCTTGTTCGCCGGCACGTGCCGCTTCCACCGCCGCATTCAGGGCCAGGATGTTGGTCTGGAACGAGATGCCGTCGATGACGGAGATGATGTCGGCAATCTTCCTGGACGAGGCCTCGATACCGGCCATGGTCCCCACGACCTTGCTCACGATCTCGCCGCCTTGCGACGCCACGCCCGCCGCACCGATCGCCAGCTGATTGGCCTGGCGGGCGTGTTCGGCATTCTGGCGCACGGTGGAGGTCAGCTCTTCCATCGAGGCGGCGGTTTCTTCCAGGTTTGCGGCCTGCTGCTCGGTCCGCTGCGACAGGTCCTGATTGCCGGCGGCGATTTCGCTGGCGGCGGCATTGATCGACACGGCGGAGTGCTGGATGCGGCCGACAATCTCCGCCAGCTGCGCGGCAGTGGCGTTGGCGTCGTCACGCATCTGCGCGAACACGCCCTTGAAGTCACCGGTCATCCGTGCGGTGAGATCGCCTGCGGCGATGGATTGCAGCAGCGACGACAGCGATTGCAGGTTGCCGTCGGCAGTGGCCATGAGCTGGTTGAGGCTATCGACCATCACATGGAAGTCGTATTGAAAACGCTCGGCATCGCCACGTGCGCTGAAGTCGCCATTGGCCGCAGATTGCGCCAACTGCTTGATCTCTTGGTTCATCGCAGACAGGTTGGCCTTCACCTCGTCCATGGTCTGCGTCAGCACGGCTTTTTCGCCAGGCAGGCGCTCCATGCTCTCGCTGAGGTCGCCGATCGCATAGCGCCCCATGATGCGTGCCAGGTTCGCCTGCACCGCCAGGTGCGAAGCCACCAGCGTATTGGTGTCACCGGCCATGCGGCCGTAGTCGCCAGGAAACGCCGTGGCATCGATGCGGAAACTGGTCTGGCCATCATCGTGGCGCCTGGCCATGTCGCTCTGCGCGCTGAGCAAGGATTGCAGCTGCGTCTGCATGCCACGCATGGCGCGCAGCAGCCGGCCGGCTTCATCCCTGGCGTCACTGTCCACGTCGTTGTCCAACTGGCCGTTGGCAATTGCCTCTGCGGCCCGGGTTGCGCGTGCCAGCGGCTGGGTCAGGCTGCGGGTGATGAGCCAGGCGAGCAGGCTGCTGATCACCACCACGGCAATGCCACCGCAGATGATCAGCAGCTTGCCGCGATTCATCGACGCCACGGCGTCTGCGTAGGCTTGCTGGCTCTGGCTTTCCTGTCGCGTCACCAGCTCGCGGATCTTGTCCTGCCATGCCATCGTCGCCGGGCGCGCTTTTTCGCTCAGCAAGGCCTGCGCGGGCGCATTGTCGTTTTGCGCGGCCAGCGCCATGACCTGATCGTTGATCTTGCCCGAGATCGCGCGTCGTTCGTCCATCTCGGTGCGAATCTTGCGACCTTCCTCGGAGCTGGGCAGCGTATCGAGCTTGGCCCGCAACTCGTTGTAGCGCTGGCGCTGCGCCTTGATGGTGGTGAGCGCTTCGTTGTTGAGTTCATCGCTGGTGGCCATGGCATAGGTGCCAAGCGCAATCAGGATCGATGAGTTGGCATCCAGCATGCCGTTACCGATCTGGATCTTGGCCATGCGGTCGAGCACGATGAAATCGAATTGCTGCCTTGCGTTGGCCAGGGTGACCAGGCCGGTTGCCACCAGCAGGCTCGACAGCAGGATCAGGGCACCGAAGGCGATGCCGAGACGGCGACCGACGTTATAGCGTTGCAAATAAGCAGTCATGCGGGTCGTCCTGATGTCCAGTGGGTGGCACCGGCCGGCACCGCGTGATGTTCGCGTGAATGCCTCGGCAACGTGATAACGACGCGACAAAGGCAAACTTAAACCTTCCGCTCCAGCCCGCATTTAGCTGATATTTTCGTTCACGCAGGTCAGGGAAAAACCGACTGGCGGCGCCGCGACGATCCACGTGACACTGCTGACGCTGTTGCATCGGCAGCGTCGCGCTCAGTCCTGGCGCGTGGGTACAACCCAGGCATCGGAGACGGCGAACGTTCGTAGCCGGCGTCGGGGTCGTGCTGTTCGGAGGGCACCGTTGGTGGGTCTTGCAGCGCGGTCGCCCCCCCGTGCTCCGGACGCCATGTCGCGCGCCATCCCTGACTCACTCGGCCGCGACGCCCCAAGCCTGATCATGCGCGCCATGAACAGCAGTACCCAGATCACCGCGCGAACGATCACGATCACCCCGGCAGGCGCAGCATCGGCCGGCAGCGAGGTCGTGGTGCACTTGTCGGCCAGCCCGGACCCGCGCTGGCAGGCATGTTTCAATTTCATCGTGCAAGGCCGCGATGGCTTCTTCCTGCAGGGCAGGCCGGTATTCGACAACGCGAGCTTCCACGGACTCTTGCAGGCCGGGCAGGCCGAGGCCTTTCGCCAGGAGTTGCCGGATCTGCTGGTATCAACCGCTGCGCTTGCGCGTGCCCAGGTGAACAAGGACGCGGCGCGATAACCGGGCGGGGGCGCCCGTGCGAGATGCCCAGAAGGCCGTATCTGTGGGGTCAATCGGTGGCCAGCCTGAAGAAGCGGCATCTCGCAACGGCTATTTGTCCGCACGAACGAGGCTACCCGTCTGCACGCTGCCCGCACATCCGCAAGCGATGCACCACCGCTTTAGCGTGCGAACCGGGCGCGGCCTGTAGGCGTTGCGCGGGGCTGCAGATCCAGCGCCATGTCCCACCGCTCCAGTCCGGGCGCATAGCCGTCCACCGTCACCTGCTGCACGACAAAGCCGAAGCGGGCGTAGAACTGCTGGGTATGTTGACTCGTATCCAGTACGACGCGCCGGATGTCCGGCCTCTGGCGCAATGCGTCGAGCCGGGCCAGGAGTAACTGCGTTCCCACGCCGCGGCGGTGCAGGCTCGGATGGACCATGCCCCAGCACAAGCTCGCCGTGATGCCATCGGCATTGATCGCATAACCGGCGCAGCCAGCAATCTCGTTGCCACGCTCCAGCAGTTGGTAGTGCCACGCCGCGGCGTGCTGGATCAGGAAGCCAGCGAAGTCGACGCGTTCCCCGACACTGAAGAACGCCGGCACATTCGCGTCGAACAGGGCCATGCACACATCGAAGTCCTGGGAGTGGTACGGCCGAATCGTGTCCATGTGCGTAGTCTGCCCCAGACGGGCAGGCGATGTAGCGGCATGGCCTCCCGTGCCGTCTGAACACTCGCCAAGGAGCGACAGCCTCAGGTCCATCTGTCACCCTGGCCACGCGGCAGCAGGGCGAGGGCGCGGCGCGCCTGCTTGCATTCTGTCGCCAATGCCTTGATCGCAGCGACGCATACGTTCGACACGGCAGCGGCTTCGGCCTGCTGCTGATCGCTGTGGAGCCAACCGGGCGGATCACGCGCATCGACGCGCAGTTCGAGTGCCCGGCGGCATCGGTCTGGATGAGACGGGCCACGGCTGCATGACCTGCAGACCAGGCCTCCTGCGGTGCGCAACAAGCCGGGACACCCCGCGCTTGTTGCGTCGCCTGCGCTCAGGCCCGGTCCGTCGCCTCGCGCACGAAGTCTGCATAGCTGCGCAGCGGTCGCCCCAGGATGGCCTGCAGTTGTTCCACCGTGCCGTCGGCCGCCTGCATGCCGTGGATCTGGATGCCGGCCATCATCAGGCGCATGTCGTAGGCCAGCCAGGATGGGCCGTAGGCAGCCAGCTGCGCTTCGAAGGCGGCCACGTCATCGCCCGCGTAGGCGATCTCGCGGCCAAGCGCCGTGCTCCAGACCTTCGCCGCGGAGGCTCCCGTTACTGCATTTGGTCCGACCAGGTCGAGCGTGATGCGCGCAAGCGCGGCGGGTGCGCGGTCGCGTCGCAGCAATTCGACCACCGCGATGTCTGCGATATCGCGCGCATCGATCATGGCCACACCGGCCGCGCCGATCGGCATCGGGTAGATGCCGTACTGCTGGATCGTCTGCTGGATCACCGCTTCGTTCTGCATGAAATACGCAGGACGCAGAATCGTCGCCGGAATGTCGAGGCTTTCGATCATGCGCTCGACGGTGTGCTTGCCGGTGAAGTGCGGCACGTTGGTGAACTTGTCGGCATGGATGACCGACAGGTACACGATGCGTTCGATCCCTGCGTCCCTTGCCAGGTTCAGGGCGATCAACGCCTGCGTCACTTCGTCGGGAGTGACTGCATTCAACAGGAACAGCGTGCGCACCGACGACAACGCGGCACGCATCGACGCGACGTCGGTGAGATCTGCGATCACTTCGGTGACACCTGTCGGAAAGGCGCGCTTGCCAGGCTGGCGAACCAAGGCCCTGACCTCTGCGCCTGCGTCGGCAAGGCCCTGGGTCACGAGGGAACCGATGGTGCCGGTGGCACCGGTGACGAGAATGCTCATGTGAATCTCCTGCTGTGGATGGAAGGGTGCATCAGCGCGACATCTCCGCAGCGACTGGCGTTGCGGTGACGAAACGATAGGCCGTTGCATCGCCAATACGAAGACGCCAGGATGTAGATGCCCGGTTTCAAAAATGGAACACCATGGATCTCAATGCGTTGATCGATTTCGCACTGGTCGCAGCCAACCAGGGCCTGGGAAAGGCCAGCCGTGCCAGTGGCAGATCCAAGGCGACCTTGTCGCGCCGCATCGCCGAGCTGGAGGAGCAGCTGGGCGTACGGCTGGTCGAGCGCAGCGCACGTGGCCTCAGGCTCACCGAGGCCGGGCAGCTGCTGATGGACCGCACCGAAGTGCCGTTGAGCGAGGTGGCCGAGGCCATGGCAGCCGCACGCGAAGGGCTCTCGACCCCGCGCGGGCGCTTGCGGGTGGCATCGCCGGTGCTGTTCTCGCAACTGGCGATGGGACGCATTGGCGCGGAGTTCTGTGCGGCCTATCCGGAGATCACGCTCGAGGTGGTGGCAGAGGACCGCACGGTCGATCTGGTGGAGGAGCAGTTCGATGTGGCCATCCGGATTAATCCGAGCCCGGACAGCAGCCTGGTCGGGCGCTGCTTCGCCAGGGATCGGCTGGTGGTCGTGGCCGCACCCGGCATCGCCATGCCCACCGGCGGCGCGGTCACGCCGGTTCCCGCCGTGGTGATGTCCAGCTTCCAGCCGACCACATGGACGCTCGATGACGGGCGTCTGGTCCTTGAACCCGTGCCAAGGCTGCGGTTTTCCTCGTTCCTGATGGTCCGCGACGCAGCGATGGCCGGCGGCGGCGTGGCGCTCATTCCACAGTCGATCGCATGGAACCAGCTCGCGCGTGGCGAACTGCTGCAATGGGGCACCATCGCCGGCGTGGAGCCGGCGCTGTGGGTGTTGCACACGTCCAGGCGCCTGGCTGCCCCGAAGGTGCGCGCCTTCGTGGACTTCATGTGCGACAGGTATCCGGATGCGTCGCTTGTGTTGAAGGGGTAGGGCGCTGGACCTCGCTTGCGCTGGCCAGGCGCTCGCCCAGCCCTCACATGCGCAGCAGCCGCCTTGCCAGGCTACGGCCGGGCGCTGTGCTTGCCTGGTCGGCATTGCTGCCCAGGATGGGGCGACGCAGATGCGGCGGCGGCAGGCAGATCAGCACGCACGGCGTTTTCGCCAGTGCGGACTGCAGCGAGGAGCGCCAGACGCCGCGGCGGACGACGGCGTCGTGTTCGACCACCAGCACATCGGCGCAGGCGCGTTTGAGCAGGCCGGCGATCTCGCGCCGCGGGTTGCCGACGGCCACGTGGATGCGCACGCGCAGGTCCTCGTCGGGCAGTTGCTGGACCAGGTCGCCGAGCCAGCTGGCGGCCGCGTCCTCGCCCAATGGCTTGTCGTGGAACAGGCTGTCCACCAGCAGGCCTTCGCTGATCTCCGGCACCACGTGCAGCAGGTGCAGGTCGGCGCCGCGGCGGCGTGCCAGTGCGGCGGCATCGCGCAGGGATTCCAGGCTGGTTTCGCGGCCGGTGATCCAGCAGGCTACATGGCCGCCGACCGCCCCGTCGCGCGGGATCGCATCGGCATACGGCAGGGTCAACATGGGCGTGGCCACGCGCTGCAGCACGCGCGCGCGCAGCGAGACGTGCAGCGGGCGCGGCAGGCCGGTGCGTTCGGACGGCGGCATGATCAGCAGCGCGTCCTCGCGGCTGCGGCAGAACGAGACGATGCCGGCGGCGGCAGGGCCACCGGCGAGTGCGCGTTCGCAGCCCGGGTAGTTGGAGGCCTCGGCAAAGAAGGAATCCAGCGACTGCTGGGCTTGTGCGCGCTTGCCCTTGGCGTGCACGTGCAGGATGGTCAGGCGCGCGCGCAGGCGGTCCACCAGTTGCGCCACGGTCGGGATGGCGGCATGGCAGGTCTCGGAAAAATTGGTGGCGAAGATCAGCTGGGTGGGGGTGGTCTGCATGGCGGGCTCCGTGGTCAGTAGATGAAACCGTCGATGGCGCGCACCTCGCGCAGTGGCACGCGCTGGCCCAGCATCTCGCGCAGGGTCAGTTCGATGCCGCGCGACAGCGCGGTCATCGGGGTGTCGTGCACGGTGTTCTCGAACGGGTCTTCGATGGCGCTGCTGGCGCTGTCGATGGCGATCAGGGTGAAGCTGATCAGCACCGAGGCGATCGGCATGGCCAGGCCCATGCCGGCGATCAGGCCCAGCGGCACCAGCCAGCAATACATGTTCACCAGCGTGCGCGGCAGCGAGGAGAACTGCCGTGGCAGCGGGGTGTTCTTGATGCGTTCGCAGGCGCCCTGGATATTGGCCAGCGTGGTGAGGTTGGCGTCCAGCGACGACCAGCGCAGGCTGTCGAGCATGCCCCAGTCGCGCGCCTGCTGCAGTTGCTGGCCCAGCCGCAGGGTCAGCGCGTTGGGGATGTTGGCGTAGCCGCGCAGCTCGTCGGCGCGTGCCTGGCCGAGCAGCCCGGCCAGCTCGGGAAACGGGTTCTGTCGGCGCAAATGGCAGCGCAGGGCGTGCACGAAGGCGACCTGGTGCACCACGATGTCGTCGCGCAGCGTGGCCTGGCGCGGGTCGGCCGGATCCACATCCAGCGCGGTCAGGGCCTGGCGTGCGATGGCGCGCGAGGTGTTCACCAGCGTGCCCCAGAGCTGGCGCGCTTCCCACCAGCGGCCATAGGCCGCATTGGCGCGGAACGCCAGGAAGATGGTGAGCGCCGAGCCAAGCTGGGCCAGCGGCAGGGCTTCGATCGACAGCCACTGCCAGCCGAAGAAGGTGTACAGCACGGCCACCGCGCAGTCGAACGCCAGCAGTACCAGCAGGCGCTTGTAGGTCTTGGGCCAGATGCGTCGCAACGGAAACGTATCGCGGGTGATCATGGGAAGGGCAACATCGACGTGGGGTAGGGGCATTACACCCAGCCTCCACGGTCGTGTCTGCCATCCTTGCGCCAGCGTTGGACAGTGCACGCACCGTCCGAACGATGCGGGCGGGCTATCTTTCGATAGGGTGAAATCCGCAGGCCTGGCCACGATGCTGTGGCATCAACCACAGCGAGAGAGGAGCGGCATTGCAGCGCAGGTGCATGGGGTGGCAATGGACAGGCTGAGACTGCCATTCAAGTGGCGCGGGCAGGTGGTCAAGCTCAATCGCGGCCCGACACTATGGGCGTCGCTGGCGATGCTGGCCTCGCTGGTGTGGGCGGAGTGGTACTCGCACCTGGGCGTATCGCTGGGGCTGCTCTACATCCTGCCGGTGGTACTGGCGGCCACGGTGCTGTCGCGGCGCGACATCGTCATCGCCGCGATCGCCTGTGCGGTGCTGCGCGGCCTGTTCGTGACCGACGAAACCCTGGTCGAACAGGCGCTGCGCTTCTTCATGGCGACGATCGCCTATGCCGGCTGCGGCCTGCTCGTGGCCGAGATCAGCCGCACCCGCCGGGTGATCCTGGCCCATTACGTGCAGTTGCGCGCCGAACAGCGGTTGCGCCGGCGGCTGGAGCGGCAATTGCGGCTGCTTGCCGAGAGCAGCCCGGCCGCCTTGCTGACGGTGGCCGGCGACGGCCGCATCGTGGCGGCCAACCGCGCCGCGCACGAGATCCTGGACATGGCCGAGGAGGGTGGGCTGGAGGGCCGTGCGGTGCGTGAGTTCCTGCCGCTGCTGGACGACGCCTTGAGCATGAGCGCCAACCTGGATGGCATGCGCACCTCGGCCAGCACCTGGGGCTGCCGTAGCGATGGCACCCGCTTCCCGGCCACCACCTGGTTCTCGGTCTACGAGGACAGTGAAGAGCGGCACCTGGCCGCGATCCTGGTCGACACCAGCGAGGAAGTGCGCGCGCGCGAATCGGCGCACTTCGACGATGTGCTCAAGAACAATCGCCTGCTGGCCGGCGCGGTGTCGCACGAGATCCGCAACCTGTGTTCGGCGGCGGGCGTGGTCACCTCCAACCTGGCGCGGCATCCGGCCATTGGCGCAGATCCGGACCTGGCCGCGCTGCGCAGCCTGGTGGCGGCATTGATGGAACTGGCGTCCTTCAACCTGCGTCGGCAGCTACCCGACGAGGCGCATGAAACCCGGCTGCAGACGCTGTGCAGCGAACTGGACGTGATCATCCGCTCGGACTGGGAGGACGTCGACGGCCAGCTGGTGATCCAGATCCCGGCCGAGTTCCCGTCGGTGCATGGCGACCGCCATGCGCTGCTGCAGGTGCTGCTCAACCTGGCACGCAATTCGTTGCGCGCGGTGCAGGCGCTGCCCCCGCAGCGCCGCCAGTTGATCGTCAGCGCACGCCTGGAACAGCAGCGTGCGGTGCTGAGCGTGCGCGACACCGGGCCGGGCATCGCCGAGCCGGGCCGCCTGTTCCAGCCATTTCGCAGCGACAGCGACGGCTCCGGGCTTGGCCTGTACATCTCGCGTGCGCTGATGGCCAACCAGGGCGGCCTGCTGCGCCATGCGCCCGGCGGCGAAGGCGCCTGTTTCGAGCTGCATCTGCCGCTGGCGCATGCACCGTATGCGGAGGCGCTGGATGGATGAGTCGCGGCGCGAACCGGTGCGCCTCTACCTGCTGGACGACCACACGCTGTTCCGCGAGGGCCTGCTGCGCCTGCTCGGTGCCGACGCCCGCTTCGAGGTGGTGGGGCAGTCCGGCACCCTGGCGCAGGCCATCGTCCAGATCGCGTCGCTGACGCCGGACGTGGTCATCCTCGACTACGACATGGGCGAGTACAACGCGCTGGACTACATGCGGCGCCAGGCCGAGCAGGCGCGCCGCCCGGCCACGCTGGTCGTCACCGCCGGCCTGCCCGAGCGCGACGCACTGGCCTTGATCCGGCTCGGCGTGTCCGGCATCTGCCGCAAGGATGTCTCCACCGACGAACTGATCGACAGCATCCATGCGGTGGCGATGGGCCGGGTGCTGATCGACCAGCGCTACCTGCAGTCGCTGGTTGCCCAGGGCACCCAGGAAAGCCGGCCCAGCTTCACCGACCGTGAGCGCGAAGTGCTGCGTGGCTTGTTGCGTGGGCAGTCCAACAAGTTGATCGCACGCCAACTGGGCAGTTCGGAGAGCGCCATCAAGGCGACGTTCCAGCAGCTATTCAACAAGCTCGACGTGCGCTCGCGCAGCCAGTTGGTGATGGTGATCCTGCAGGATTATCGCGACCTGGTGTGAGGCGTCCTGTCGCTTTGAGCAATGCCGCGCGAACGATGCAGATGCAGATACAGGCGCTTAGCGATTGAAGCCAATGCAGTCGCGGTGGCACGGGAACGTATTGGCCCGTGCAACAGGGCAGCAGATGTGACGCAGGGCTACCACCCGGCAAGCACGCCAACCAGAATGCGACGGGTGGTGTTGACCGCCAGCCGCAGGGCCTGGAACCATCACACCGTGTCGGACTCATCTGCACGAGGCGTGGACGAAGCGCCGGTCATCATGCGCGCCTGATGGATTGAGGTGTTACATGGCGAAGCCGACGCTGTTCTTCCTGCATGCCCTCGGGTCCAGCAGCAACGAGTGGTCTGGGGTCATCCAGCAACTGGAGGCGCGTTTCGACTGTGTGGCACTGGATATTCCCGGTTTCGGGGACGCGCCGCCGCTACCGCATCTCGACACCGCCGCACTGGTTGCCTGGTTCGTCGACGAGGTGATTCGGCGGCAACCGACGTGCTGGCTCGTGATCGGACACAGCATGGGCGGAAAGATCGCCAGCCTGGCAGCAGCGCAGGCACGCGAGGGCGTGGCGGGGCTTGCCGGCCTGGCCGGCGTGATCCTGGTCGCGGCGTCGCCGCCGGCGCCCGAGCCGATGGACGAGTCGCGCCGAAACACGATGCTGGCCTGGTTCGAGAAGGGCCACCCCTCGCGGCAGGAAGCGGAGCAGTTCATCGACGACAACTGTGCGGCGACGTTGCCAGCGCCGGTCAGGACTGCCGCTGTCGAGGATGTGCTGCGAACCAACGCCAACGCGTGGATCGCCTGGCTCGCACATGCCAGTCGTGAGGATTGCAGCGCGCAGGCCGGCTGCATGCACGTGCCTGCGTTGATCATCGCCGGCAGTGACGATGGCGACCTCGGCGAAGCCGCGCAGGCAGCCTTGAATGCGCCGCACTATCACGATGCGCGTATCGCCGTATTGGCCGAAGCCGCGCACCTGATCCCCTACGAACAGCCGGAACACCTCGCGCAGCTGATCGCAGCGCACACGGATCGCTGCGTGGACAAGTGCCTGCCCGACGACTTCATCAGGTTGCTCAATGCAGACAGGGTCGCCCCGCGCATGCGCAAGCTGCTGCTCAGCCGGCATGCAGGCCCACCCGCCGGTGCGCAGGGCGTGCTGAGCCAGCATCAGCTAAAGCTCCTCGGCGCAGTGGTCGCACGTGTCCTGGATGGGGCCGGCGATGCGCGCGCGATTGCACGGCGCATCGATGTCCAGCTTGCCGAAGGCGCCGGCGATGGTTGGCGCCATGCGGCGTTGCCACCGGACCGGCTTGCGGTGCCGCTGGGGCTCGACGCGCTCGACGCGCTGAGCAATGGCTTCGCTGGATTGCCTGCCGAGACCCAGGACCGCTGGCTGCACGCGGTATCGCGCGCGACGGCCGGTGATCCCTCGGCACACGGGCTGGATGCAGCGCAGCTGGCGCACTGGTTCGAGGACATCCGCGCCGAAGCCGCGCGGACCTGGGTCAGCCTTCCCGCCACGATGGCGGCAATGGGATACGACGGCTTCGCGGTTGGCGGCGCTGGTATTGACAGCCCGGGCTATCAGCAGACCGCAGCCGACCGGCAGGAAGCCTGGCAGCTTCCTGCCAAGGGTCTTCGATGAGTCCCGACGCTTCGGTCGATGCCGTGGTGGTGGGGAGCGGGGCAGGGGGCGGCCCATTGGCTGCACGGCTCGCGCAACGAGGTCTTTCGGTGGTGGTGCTGGAGGCGGGTGCGGCCTTCAGCCCTGCGTCCCATCTGCCCGATGAGCTGACGACCGGCATCTACTGGATGGAAGAGCGCCTCAGCGGCGGGCAGACGCCCACCGCATTTGGCGCCAACAATTCCGGGTCGGGCCTGGGTGGTTCGACCCTGCATTGGGGCGCCTTCTGCCCGCGTCCGGACAAGCGCGACCTGAGCCTGGCAACGCAGACCGGGCAGCGCGGCATGGACTGGCCGATCGCGCATGAAGAGCTGCTGTCCTACATCCGCCGCGTCGAGGAGTTCATCGGTGTGTCCGGGCCGGCGCACTATCCCTGGGATCCGGAGCGTACCTACGCTTATCCGCCGGCGCAGCGCAATGCGTCGGCCGGCGCGATGGAACGCGGTTGCCGCACGCTGGGCATCACCGCTACCGATGCGCCTGCCGCATTGGTGACCAGGGCGCACGAGCAGCCGCATCACGGCAGGCGCGCGGCCTGCAACAACTGCGGCGCATGCCATCAGGGTTGCAGCAACGGCGCCAAGGTGAGTGTCGATACCACCTGGCTGCCACTGGCGCGCGCGCACGGCGCGCAATTGCGACCCGAATGCCGGGTCATCGCTATCGAGCGCGACGCCCGTGGCATGGTCAGCGCGGTGGTCTACCAACAGCACGGGCGCGAACTGCGCCAGCGGTGCGCCAGCCTGTTCCTGTGCGCAGGCGGCGTGGAGACACCGCGCCTGCTGCTCAACCTGGGCCTGGCCAACTCCAGCGGCCAGGTGGGGCGCAATTTCATGGCGCATGTCGCCACCCAGGTGTGGGGGGAGTTCGATGCCGACATGCGCATGAACCGTGGCTACCCATCGTCGCTGATCACCGAGGACATGCTGCGCCCGGCCAATGCCGATTTCGTCGGCGGCTATCTGGTGCAGAGCCTGGGCGTGCAGCCGATCACCCTGGCCAACACGCTGGCGCGTGGCGCGGGCCTGTGGGGGAGGGAACTCGTATCGACCATGGCGCGCTACAACCGCCTGGCCGGCATCGGCATCAATGGCGAATGCCTGCCGCAGGACGGCAACCGGCTGAGCCTGTCCGACGAGCGCGATGCCTTCGGCCAGCGCAAGGCGCGTATCGACTTCAGCTACGGGCCCAACGAACGCGCACTCGATGCGCACGCCCGCGCATCGCTGCACGCAATCTGGGAGGCGGCAGGTGCCCAACGCATCTTCGCCGCCGCCCGCTCCGCGCACACGCTGGGCACCTGCCGGATGGGCACCGATCCGGAGCAGGCGGTAGTGAACCCGGACGGCCGCGCTTTCGATATCGCCAACCTCTACATCTGCGACAACTCGATTTTTCCAAGTGCACTGGCAGCCAATCCCGCGCTGACGCAGATGGCACTTGGCCTGCGCACGGCGGAGCGCTTTCTCGCCCGCTAGTGACGCGCGTACCACCACCAATCCCCACCACCAGGAGTTCAGCATGGATCTCGGAATCAACAATCGGATCGCCCTCATCAGTGGCGGCGACTCGGGAATGGGCAAGGAAACCGCGCGGCAGCTGCTCGAAGCCGGAGTGCGCGTGGCAATCACTGATCTGCCCGACGGCACGCTCGACCAGGCCGTGGCGGAGCTGTCGGGCCTGGGGCAGATCATCGCCATCGAGGGCGACGTCACCCGCGAACAGGACGTCACCGCCATCTGGACACAGGTGCGCGAACAATTGGGCGACCCCGACATCTACATCAACGCAGCGGGCGTGACCGGCGCAACCGGCGATTTCCTGGAGGTCAGCGATGCGGGCTGGCTCGAAACGCTGGACATCAACCTGATGGGCGCGGTGCGCATGTGTCGCCAGGCCATTCCCGCGATGCGCCGCAAGCAATGGGGCCGGATCGTGCTGTTCGCATCGGAAGACGCCGTGCAGCCCTACGTGGACGAGCTGGCCTATTGCGCATCGAAGGCAGGCATCCTGAGCCTGGCCAAGGGCCTATCCAAGGCCTACGGCCCGGACAACGTGCTGGTCAATACGGTGTCGCCTGCCTTCATCGCCACCCCGATGACCGACAAGATGATGCAAAAGCGCGCCAGCGAAAACGGAACCACGTTCGAGCAGGCGATCGAATCGTTCCTGGACGAAGAGCGTCCCGGCATGGTGCTGAAGCGACGCGGCCGCGCGGAGGAAGTGGCCTCGGCCGTTGCCTTCCTGTGCTCCGAGCGCGCCAGCTTCATCAACGGCGCCGGGATCCGGGTGGATTCGGGGTCTGTCTTTACCATCGCGGGTTAAGGCGGGCGTCGTTTCGAGATGCGGTGAGCGACATAAGCTGCCGCATCCTTTCTTTGCACCCGGTAACAGGTGCCGATAGGTAAGCGCATGCGTAACCGGCTGCAGGAATACTGCAGCCGCGTTGCCCGGGAAACCCGGCTGCAGGAATACTGCAGCCGCGTTGCCCGGGAAACCAGCTCGTTTCAGCGGAGCGAGGCACCACGTTTGCGGCGACGCATTATCTACAGGCGCTTGGCCACCACCTGCGGAGCACGGCTGCTCAAAGCCCCCCGATACCCCTTCTCACGCCGTATCGCAGGCATTGCCTTCGGCAAGGCAGGATGCGCTACTTTCCGATTCCCGCTGCGGCATCGCCGTCACTGGCCGCCGCCAACGCTTTCGGAGCGAACCGATAACCCATCGAGCGCCAGGACGATGCGATGCCCAGGTCATAGCCGTAGACCAGCGTGACGTGGATCGCCGACATGGCGGCCGCCTTCTTGTCGTTGGCGAGGACGACCTTGGCAATGTGCTCCGCCAACGCTTTGTCGTCGATGCGCCGTTCGGACAGGTTGACCTGCACAACCACAGATTCGACATTCGGCGTGCCGAACGCCGTATTGTGAACGACGCGCACGGACTGCACGCCCGGCTCGGCACTGACGGCTTCCTGGGCCGCCAGCAAGCCCTTGAAGTCGTCGCTCTGCGCAAGTTGCCCGGTAAACGCCGGTACCGCTGCGGCTGCAACCAGCAACACACCGACCACGACCAGGTGCACACGCCACACCGGCATCGGCCTGACGGCGGCGACCGGCGTCTGCGCGGTCACCACCGAACTTCCCACTGCAAGGTCGTGCAACGACCGGCGGCCGCGGCGATTGAACAGATACAGATAAAGGATCGAGAGCGTCCCGCCGAAGATCAGCAGCGTCAACACATACTGCATTGGCGAGAGCAATACGTCGCTGTCGAACGGTGCGCCGTTGAGGAAGAACGGGACACCCAATACCGAGTAACGCAGCAGCGACTGCGGAAGCCGCAGCAGGGCACCGTCCCTGCCAGCCACGCGCACGCCGAGCAGGCGCTTACCCAGGGTCTGCCCTGTGCAAAGCGCGCTGTTCATGACACCGAAGTAAGTCAGTGCAACGAGGAATCCGAACAAACGCCCATAACCGCCCATCCGCACGAACACATCCATCAACGCCCAGCCGGCCAACGCACCAGCCACGCCGAGCACCAGGCAGTCGACCAAGAACGCACCAGACCGCCGCCAAAAACCCGCCGCGCCAGGCGCAGTATCAACTTCCATGTAGTTCCCCCGTAAGGTGTTCTCCCGGGCGGGATGATGCCATGCTGCAGTCGAGGAGACCACGAGTCGGCGGCTTTAGCTGGTGATCTCCGGAAATTTGGTAGCAGATAAAATCTCCGTTTCTGGCCAAAAACGGGCTTGGCTGAGGAGGGCAGCTTGGGGAAATGTGGCTATCGATTAGGGATGTTTATCGGGGGTAGGGAAGGGCCGCTTCCGACCCGAAGCGGAAGTTCAGTTTGCAGATTTCAATGTCCCGTGAAGGCTGAAGGCCGCCGTTGGCGGGCAGGGATCGAAGGGCGGCTACCGCTGGTACTGCCGCCATTGGCCTCTTATCTCGATGGTCGCTAGTAGGTACCCTAAACCGACGTTCGCGACTTCCACCAATTCCCGCTCTAGATCGCACTGGGAGCCGGCGCCTCTGCTGGTGGCTTGGGAGGGGACTGGAGCCGGGCGAGCCGTTGGCGAGGTGCGTCGCCTTAAGCCCGAGCTGCGCCCGGCCATTGAGTGGCGCGACATCTACAAAAGGTCGCCGCTTAATTTGTAAGAAATCCGCATGAAATACGCATGCCTGGAGGACCGCACGCACGAGTGCCAGTCAGAGACGATGTGTCGGGCACCGGGCATCCACCGCGCCACTTACTATGCTTGACTGAAGGCAACGTTCAGCGAGTACGCCAAGCGGGGCGCATTGCCTAGGTACCCGCAACGACACCAAGGCCATGCTGCGCGCTGATGCCTAGCACGCGCACAGCAGTCAAGAGGATCTGACCGGTTGCCAGAAAAGGCGAGGTGGACTGGAATGACTTCCTGCGGTCCCTCGGACTTGAGGGAGCCCACAAGCTTCCGATTGTGCTGCAGGTTCTCGAACTATTACGCGCTTCACTAACCTAATCCATCCCACCCCATCACCCCGGCGCTTTGTTAGGGCTGGGACTCTACTTAGGTTCCTATGTGCCTCACTTCTCAGCAAAATTGGCTGATCCTGGCTATTTTTGTAGCCATCCCACTGATCGATTGGCGCTGGCGTGCTGCGAGCCCCCTGATCGAATGGCTGTGTCGGGTTGCGTTCGACAGGCCGGTATGCACCAGGTGGCCATCCGATCAACAGATGATGGTCGTTGCTCTTTACAGCTTTTTTCTGTGCATCGGACTGCTAGCCATGTTTGGTGCTATCTCCGCTGCCAATCACCTCGAACTGACCTACTACCACCCTCAATTGCGGCGGAATTTGCTTCTTCTAATCTCTGTTCTTTCGAGCAGCCTTCTTGGCGTCATAGCAGCAATTATTTTCCGACAACTCACTCACGCTAAGCCGCGTCCAATGCATGCCAGCAATCATGCTCACGCTAAGCAGCGGTGGTATGCCTATCAGCTTGAGCATGTGGGACGCGATCACTATGCACTGCACTTCAATAGGGCCAGTCGAATACAGCAGTGGAGCAAATGCGACGTTAGCCTCAAAGTTCACCCTGACATAGCTCTAACGGCCATTATTGATCTGCTGGGCCCAGGCAAGACGCTGCTTCTGGCAACGCCGAAAGCCGATCTTTACTGGGCAGTGAAGCGACAGCGGTCGACGCTGGAATCCGCTCATCCTCAAATTAAGGTCGAACCTTATGCCACGCCGTTGAACTGCATCATCGGTGCCTGGGGCAGCTGGAGACATAAGTGGGGAATTCCGCTAAGGAAAGCCGTCATCGCCCGCGGTTACATCATCACTACGTAAACAAAAATCCCGGCCATCTTCCGGGCTTTTTTGTGCCTGTTTATTCTGAGTCATCGTGTCGTGAGTGTTCGCACCTCAGCCGGATAGCAGAGTTGATCCTTCAGGCAACTCTGCATCTGGAGTCGCAACTGCACACCAGTGGACGGGCCAGTAGAAGCGCCGACGTCCTGCCCCCCCCCGGAAAACAGGCGCAACGCAAAGTAGACACTTCGCCCCGCATGGGCCCCGTGGAGCACGAGGAATCAGGCGATGAAGAAGTCCCGTTTTACCGAAGAGCAGATCGCGTACGCGCTCAAGCAGGTCGAGCTGGGGATGGCGGTTGGCGAGGTGTGTCGCAAGATGGGGATCGCGGAGGCGACGTTCTATGTGTGGCGCAAGAAATACGGTGGGCTTGGCCCCTCCGAACTGAAGCGCCTGCGCGTGCTGGAAGAGGAAAACCGCAAGCTCAAGCAGCTGGTTGCCGACCTGAGCCTGGACAAGGCGATGCTCCAGGAGGAGGTCACAAAAAAACTCTAAGGGCGCCCCAGAAGCGCAGCTGGGTTGCCCGCTTGAGAGAGCGCTTCGGCGTGAGCGAACGACGCGCATTGCGGATCGTGGCGATGTCGCGCTCGGCGTTTTCGTACAAGGCCAAGGCGCGCGACTGCAGCGCCATCCGCTTGCGGATGCGCGAGATCACGCAGACGCGCATCCACTATGGCTGCGAACGGGTGTTGGTGATGCTGCAGCGAAGGCTGGCGGGACAACCACAAGCGGGTGCATCGCATCTACAAGGAAGAAGGCCTGTCGCTGCGGCATTGTCGCCGGCGACGTCGTCGCAGTAGTCGTCGCCGGCAACCGATCAAGGTGGCCACGGCGCCCAACACGCTGTGGGGCATGGACTTCGTCAGTGACACGCTGTTCGATGGACGTCGCTTCCGGCTGCTGCCGGTGCTGGACCACTTCACGCATGAGTGCCTGGATATCGTCGTGGATCAGTCCTTGGGCGCTGACGATGTCGCCGGCGCAGTGGCGCGGCTGGTCGCTCAACGAGGCAAGCCGGAAGCGATCAAAGTGGATAACGGCAGTGAGTTTGCCGGCAAGGTGATGGACCGCTGGGCCTATGAAAACGGCGCAGAGCTAGACTTTTCCCGACGAGGCACGCCGACGGACAACGCGATGGTGGAAAGCTTCAACGGCCGGCTGCGACAGGAGTGTCTGAACGAGCATTGGTTCTTGTCCCTAGCCGATGCACGGAGCAAAATCGAAGCGTGGCGGCGCTTCTATGACGAGGAGCGCCCCCACAGTGCACTGGCATGGAAAACCCCTGCGGAATTCGCCCGAGAACACGGGTCCCAAGCGAATTCCCTGGCGCCGAAAGAGGGCGAAATCTCTACCGACTGATGGCCCTGCTATCGGGGGGGGGTCACATTAGCCCCGGACTCTAAACCCGGCCGCTACTCAGAACGGGGGACGTCGCTCAGTGCTCAGGCAATGGGCAAGGCAATCCTTGGTGGTAACGGTCGACAGCCGCTTGCTTCCAAACGGTGAGGCATCAGGCACGTCACCTGATCGTTGATTCTGCAGATCGAGCTTTCTTCTTTAGTTAGAAGTAGGTCAAAGCCAGGCAGCTGGCGAGGAGAGTGAGGGTTAGGGTGTAGGTCAACAATTACACGATGGAAGCTGGAAAACTTCCCCCTCTGGAAGGATACTCTCCCTATTCATCAGCCAGGGGGGGGAGCATGGCGCGGCAACAAGTCTGGATGACCGCCTTTTCACTGGCGCTGTCTGTGGCCCTGACCATGCAGTCACAGGCGAGTGCAGCACTAGGCGATAGCACTCAGGCTCAGGTGGGTAGGGTTCAAACTTCTGGCAATACGCCGGCAATGACTGAAGTGACAAGTCTAGAACCTGCCGTAAGCGGCAAGCCGCCAGCAGACCCAGTTGGAAAGCCGGCTCTATCTCTGCCTGCATCTGTGGTCGAAGCAAGCGCCACTGGGGCTGCCGCTTCAAGTGAAGCGAAGATGGAGCTGATGCTTCGTCGACAGGAAGACCTCGCCATTCGTGTGAAGGACCTCAAGCCTTCGCCACTGAAAGAACTCGCGCCTGCAATTTTAAGCGTATTGGGCGTGTTACTAGGTGCGGCCCTGGCTAATTTTTCAACCGCTCGCCTGCAAAAGCGGCGCTTAAAGAACGAGGGCAAGGCGACGCGAGCCACGGCTGGCATTGCTGCTGCATCCAAGCTCATGGACTTCAAGAGCCGACAACTCTATGAACTTTACGCTCCTCTTGAAGCGCTACTGGTTCAAAACGTGACGGTACGAGGTGAGCTCTATCAGATGTTGATCAAGAGTGGCTGCTCAGACCGTATCTATGAGATGAGGCCGGATCCAGAGGGTCAAAAGGGAGAGTCACTATTTGTCGTCCCCGCTGATGGGTCTGCTGCGATACCGTTCCGACTCATTGAGCAGATGGGCTATCTCTTGGCTCACCATGGCACCCTCATGGGAACTGTAAAAGAGATCGTGTCTGTCAACGATCAGGTCGTAAAATTGCTATACGAGAAAATTGGCTTGGTCCGAAGCGAAAATCATGAGCTGAGCAGGCGGCTTGGAGTATTTCTTGCACACCAAAGCGTTCTTCGAGCGGCGGCGAGCACAACAACCAACGAAAATGTGCACTTGCCGTCGTACACAACCACCTTCCCACGAGGCTTGGACACGCTTGTCAAGAAAGATGCAGACAAGCTTCTAGAGGAGATTAGGGGGTGGGAGGCCACAACTGGTGCGTGGATGATGCCTTTTGAATCGAACTCGACCGGCGAAGCTCGGTGATGCGTGACATTTTTATGGACTATCAGTCGACCACGCCCGTCGATTCCCGGGTTATGGAGACGATGGTCCCGTACTTTACCAACACGTTTGGCAATCCCCACTCCTCTGAACACCGGTTCGGGATCACAGCACAGCAAGCCGTGGACCAAGCCTTGGAGGATATCGGTCAGGTCATTGGCGCAACAGCTCGTGAAATCGTCCTGACATCGGGCGCCACTGAGTCCAATAACCTTGCACTGCGCGGCGCACTTCCTAAGCGCGGAAAGTCACACCTCATCAGTTGTGTCACCGAGCATAGCAGTGTGCTCAGCACGCTGTCATCCCTCCAGGAGAACGGCTGCTCGGTAACATGCCTGCCTGTAGGCGATGACGGATTGATCGACCTTGAGGCGCTGGCAGCAAGCATCACAGCTTCAACCCGGATCGTCTCGCTGATGGCGGTGAACAGTGAAATCGGTGTCGTACAGCCGTTCGCTGATGCCGGTGCGATCTGCCGGGATCGTGGGGTTCTGTTCCATGTCGATGCAGCTCAGGCTTACGGCCGTGTCCCGATCGACGTTCACCGCCATCACATTGACCTTCTAAGTGTCTCAGCCCATAAGATCTATGGACCGAAAGGCATCGGGGCACTTTTTCTGAACGAGCGCGCCCGCCAGGTTCTGCGCCCTCAAATCACCGGAGGCAAACAACAGGACGGGTTGAGGGCTGGAACAGTGCCCGTGCCGCTTGCCGTTGGATTCGCCACGGCTGCGCGGCTGATGGTGGAAGAGGGCGTGACCGAAAGCCGTAGGATCTCCGGTCTTGCGGGCAAGCTGCTAACGGGGCTGGCTGGCAGGCTGGCAGGCGTCCACCTCAATGGCAGTGCGATACATCGGTATCCGGGGAATCTAAACCTTCGTATTGAGGAGGTTGACGCCGATAGCCTGCTACTCATGCTCCCGGAAATCGCGATGTCCACAGGATCGGCGTGCACCTCCGGTACGCCAGAGCCGTCGCCTGTGCTGATGGCGTTGGGTCTATCGAAGGAAGAGGCATCCCAGTGCCTGAGACTGGGTCTAGGCAGAATGACCACCGAAGAAGACGTGGACTATGTAATCGAGCGCCTAGCGTGGGCAGTGGGGAAGCTTCGCGACTAGCCACCTCGGGACGCTGTCAAGATTGACCACGAGGAGCAGCAACCTATACTCACCACAGGCGGCAAGCCATTGGGGCAGGACGCCGTATAAAAAGGCTTAAAAATCAAATGCTTGACGCCGCAACCGCGAATCTTGCTGAACGGATTTCGGGAGATCGCTTCTCTGGCCATGAGTCATTTCCATGCCGCTATGGCTGGCTACCCAAGTTTTACGACCTTCTGGTCCGGCGCCCTGAAGCCGTTCGAGTCGACGAGCAGGTCATGGTTGCCCTGGGCATCGGTCGCAACATGGTCAAATCTGTACGCTTTTGGATGCAAGCGTTTGGTTTGATGGTGGATCACCCCAGGACGGATCCGGCAGCTACTCCGTTCGCGAACTGGCTGCTTGACCAGAAAAACGGTGCAGACCCCTACCTGGAAGACGTCGGCAGTCTTTGGCTGCTTCACTGGCGCTTGGCGGCAAAGGCCGATCTCGCGGCATGGCATGTCGCATTCTTTCAGTTGCCCGAAAAAGAAGTGCTTAAGCGCTACCTGCTCCAGCGATTGGAGCGACATGCGGTATCACTGGATAAGAAGCTGTCTGCCACCACCGTTCGCCAGCATCTGGACATATTCCTGAGTACCTACGCCGCGTCCCCAAACGCCGAGCGCGCGAGTGTTGAGGAACGCCTGGGAAGCCCGCTTCAAGAGCTTGGGCTTGCACGCATCGTACCTGCCGGCGAGAAGGAGGAGTTGATTGAATTCTCGCGGGGCCCTTGGAAGCACCTTTCGCTTGAGACATTCATCCGCGTGATGCTGGATTACTGGGAGTTGGCTGCTCCAAGCGACAAGACCATCTCTCTCCGTTCGCTTCAGACGGGATTTGGCAGTCCTGGCCTAACGCTGCGCTTGGACGAGCGTGCGCTTATGCAACTGATAGCTGAGGCGTGCGCAGTTCGCCCGGACCTCTTCCACCTTTCCGACGGTGCGGAGCTCCAAGCAATCACTCTGCTGACAGCAGACGTACGTAAGGCCAAATCTGAAGTGGGGTATGTATGAGCAATCGCAAGATGACCATTAAGGACGCGCTTGGCGTGCGCAGCCGATATGTGCGCGCCGTCAACATCTCCCGCGATCTGGACGACGTCGGCGCGCTCGAAGGCTATCTGATCACTGATGGTGTTCGTCAGGCGCTTGCGCGCCTGTCCAAGGGTCTTTCTGCAGCATCAACCCAGCGCGCCTGGCGCGTTACTGGCAGTTACGGAAGTGGCAAGTCTGCCTTCGGGCTACTGCTGGCAAACCTGTTCAGCCAGCCACTGACCAAGAAAGGCGCTGCAGGTGCGGTTCTTGATGAGCAAGCCAAGGACCTGCTCCCGGACTTGCGTAAGCTGCCACGATATGAGGTGTTAGTCATCACTGGCGCCAAAGAGGATGCGAGCGTCGCGCTCGCTCGTGCACTTGACGAGCTTTTAGCTCGACGCCGGACAAGCTCAAGCCAGAAGCAGCTTCGTAGCCGGCTGAGTGACTTTATCCAATCCCGGCAAACTGGCAAGGGTAGCGCTAGCGAAGTGCTGGAGCTTCTGGGTGAGGTGCGTGCACTGATCGCTTCGGCCATTATTGCCTCCGAAGGCCTCCTGATCTTGGTTGATGAAATGGGCCGCTGGCTGGAGTACGCCGCGGCACCTGACTCCAAGATCGATGCGTCGTTCTTCCAGGCCTTGGCCGAGCAGTGTGGCGGTCGCGTGGACGATATCCCTGTGGCAGTCATCGGCTTCCTGCATCAGCGCTTCGATGACTACGCAAGTGGTCGTCGTGATCGTCGTGCAGGCCTGGAATGGGCGAAAGTTGCTGAGCGGTTCGAGGACATTTCGTTCGTTCAGACCTTTGAAAGCACTGCCAAGCTCATTGCCCGAGCGCTGGAGCCCGATCGCGCTGCTTACAAGCGCTCGGGCGTGTCAGCTCGGTCCAAAGAACTTTATATGCAGGCGAGCAAAATGGGGCTGATGGACTCAGGATTGCTGAAGGGGGAGGGGATTGGTGGCGAAAGCCTGTATCCGCTTCACCCCGCCGCATTGCTTTCCGCCGTCTCAATGTTCCGACGCTTTGGACAAAACGAGCGTTCCACGTTCTCGTTCCTGTTGGCCTCTGAGCCTTTTGCGTTCCAAGACTATATCCGCCGCCGCAATCTGGATCCGGGCGAGTGGTACCGCATCACCGATCTTTGCGACTGGCTGCTTGCTCAGGGCACTCTGCGCACGCTCGATGAGGAGCGCTTGAAGCGCTGGTCGCTTCTTCAGGAAACGCTCCGCTCTGCACCGGTCTACGAGACCGAAGAGCTGATGTGCCTGAAAGCCGTGGGTCTGCTGAACCTGCTTGAGCCCCAGCCTGGACTACCTGTGACCTTCGCAAATTTGTCATTCGCTTTGGACGACCGAGTTGACTCGCCTGCCATTGCCGAGGCAGTTGAGAAGCTGATTCAGAAATCTCTACTTTATGTGCGACCGGCGACCCAGGAGCTGTGTCTTTGGCCGCAGAGCAGTGTGGATGTTGCAAGCGAGTATTCGCGCATCCGCAAGGGACTACAGCCTACACAACGGCTGGGCTCGTTGCTGCAGCACCTTCCCGGCGCACGACCCATGGTTGCACACCGACATTACTTTGAGACCGGAACGCTGCGGACGGCCCAGATTCACCTGTTTGATGAGATCGTACAGATCCATGGGCGAGCTGAGCAGGCCATCAACGGTGATGCCGAGATCCTGATCATCCCTTGTTATCCGGACCAAGATGCGGCATTCCTTGGTCGCCAACTAGAGGCAATGAGCGCCTCATCAGTACCAGGTCGTCTTTTTGCCTTGAGAAAGGTGAGCGAGGACGACCTTGAACTTGCAGATGATCTTGCCGCGTGGACGCAGCTGGAGAATGAGTGTGCGGACCTGCGCGTCGACACTTATGCGCGTAACGAGGTCAAGCAGTCCATTCATAGGGTGACCGCCAACATCTCGCTGCGCCTGGCAGACCTGCGAGTGCCGGGGCAGGGCACGGACGGCGTTATTTGGTGGCACCTGGGGCAGCGTCTTGACATAACCAGCGGGCGCCAGCTGAACCAGCAGCTTTCCACCATCCTCGATAATCTCTACGTCCAGGCTCCGCGAGTCCGTAATGAGCTTATTAACCGCACAGCGATTTCCAGCGCTGCAGCCGCAGCCCGGCAGCGCTTGCTGGAACGGATGTTTGCCAATGCCGGTGAAGCCGACTTAGGCATCCAGCAAACTCCGCCTGAAATGGCGATCTACCTGTCCCTGTTCAAAGATACCGGGCTGCATCGCGCAGATGGCGCTGCATGGCGCTTCCAAGCCCCCAATCCGGGCAGCGATTGGATGCCGGCCTGGAATGCGTTGGGCGAAATGCTCGACACCAAGGGTCTGGTGACGATCCGACAGGTCATGGATCATCTTGCAGACGCTCCGTTTGGCATGCGACACAGCGTCTCCTTGTTACTGATCGCCGCTTTCTTGAGTGTCAACCGCGACGCCATCATCCTGCGTGAGCGCGGCAGCTACCTCACGGTTCTTGAGGACAGCCACCTGGGTAGGCTGGTTAAGAAGCCTGAGGCATTTGAGCTGCACATGATCCACGCTCAGTCTTCTACGGCCTCCGTTCTGACTATGTACCAGACCGTGCTGCAGAGACATTTTGGTTCGGCCGCCGTCGGTGCCACGGTCGCCGAGATCACTCGCGCGATTTACGACTGGTACCTGGCCCTTCCGGAGCACACACTAAATTCCACCAAGCTCGACGCTTCACATCGTGCGGTTTTGGCGCTGCTGAACAAGGCTTCCGACCCGATCGAGCTTCTCACGGTGACAATTCCATTCGCGCTTGGGGCAATCAAGGTCCGAGAGCCAATTGATGGTAAGAGCAAGGTGGCCGTTGAGGTCCTGCGTGCTCGCTTAGAAGGCATGCTGCGGGCAGGATCTGAGCGCCTCAATGACCTGCGTTCGGAGATCACATTGGTGCTCGCAGATGAGGTCGGCGTGCGCGATGTGGCAGATGTGCGTCCTCACATCATCGCGCTGTCCGAAGGGGCAATGGGCGAAGTCGTCGACTATGCGCTCAAGTCTTTCATGCAACGCTCCATGGACGGGCAGCGCGATGATCGCCAATGGATCGATTCTCTGGCCAGCCTGCTCGGTGGCCGCAGCATTGACACTTGGCACGATGAAACCATCGTCCGATTCCGAGGCGAGGTTCGCCGGGTGTACACGCTTTTGACGCGCGTGGTGGCTTTGAACAAATTGACCGGAGCTTCAAAGTCGCCTGATCATGCCGCAGTCGCGGTCCATGTCGTGGATCAGAAGGGCAAGGAGAGATTTATCGCTGTACCCGCAGATGCTGAGGGTCTGCTGGGGTCAGAGGATATGGCTGATCTTCGTGCGGCTCTGTCTCGACTGCCGGTGCCGGCATACGCCTTGGCTCGCCTGCTATTGGAATTCTCATCTGATTTACCCGCAACCCAGCCGGAGAGCGTGGCATGACCGAACCCCGACACATCCTCAGCCTTTCGGGCGGCAAGGACAGCGCAGCGCTTGCGCTGTACATGCGCGATCGCATCCCGAACATGGAGTACATCTTCAACGACACGGGCAAAGAGCTGCCCGAGACGTACGAGTACCTCGATCGCATTGGCGACTACCTTGGACGGCCAGTAATCAGGCTCAATGCCGATAAGGGCTTTGACCATTGGTATGAGATGTATGGCGGGATGATCCCGTCTAACCATCGCCGCTGGTGCACCAAGATGCTTAAGCTGAAACCGTTTGAAGCCTACATTGGCGAAGAGCCAGTGCTGAACTATGTCGGCATCCGTGCTGACGAAGATCGCCAGGGCTACGTCAGCACCAAGCAAAACATCATTCCGGTCTATCCGTTCATCGAAGACGGCTTGGTGTATGCAGACATCGTACGGATCCTGCATCAGTCGGGTGTTGGCATGCCACCCTACACCAATTGGGGCCGCACACGCTCTGGCTGCTTCTTCTGCTTCTATCAGCAGAAGATCGAGTGGGTGAACCTGCTGGAGACCTATCCGAACCTTTTCGAGCAAGCCGAGGCCTACGAGCGGGAGTACGTGCCCACGGGCAACCTGTTCACTTGGTCGCAGGGGGAGCCGCTGGCCGAGCTGCGCAGGCCGGAGCGTGTGGCGCAGATCAAGCAGGATGCTCTGAAACGGCCGGCCAGGCTGTCTTCTAAAGACAATCAATCTCTGGCCGATATCTTCCGAGCGCAGCGAGAAGTGACTGAGGATGATGGCTGCGTCATCTGCACGGTCTAACCTCGAGTCTTTTGAGTAGCTAAGGAGAGCATCACATGGCATTTCACATTAGCGCGCGGACGATACTGCAGCTAGGCGCAGAGCTAATATCTTCTGATTCAGTTGCGCTCTACGAGCTGATAAAAAACGCTATCGATGCCCAGTCAGCGCGGGGCGTATCAATCGAATTTAATATCGTTATCAAGGACTCCGACTTCCGATCCGCTATGGAACTTGCCGAGGGGGATGCAAGCCGAAAAGATAGACGAGAAGCCGTACGGGCAGCACTTCTTAGCTCCATCTTAGCAACCGCCCCGGACGTTCAGGCCGGCGTGTTTCGAGATGCGATTGAAAAGCCAACCAAGCTCACCGATCTTTTGGAGAGCGCTGAACGCGCCTATAGGGATTGCAATACGATTACTGTCCATGATTGGGGGCATGGCATGTCCCTCAACGATCTCAGGACTATCTATCTAACAATCGGCACGACAAGCAGAGCGTCAGCGGTAAGGAATGCATTAAAAGACAAACGGCAACCAACACCCTATCTTGGTGAAAAGGGCGTCGGACGGCTTTCAGTGATGAGGCTAGGTCATCGATTGCGCGTAGAGTCAGCAAAAGCGTCGGACGAAAAGGTCAACATTCTAGAAATCGATTGGAGGCAATTCGAGGAGGCGGACGAACTCCCTGCCAGCTCGGTTGCCATTGTTCCGAAGAGAGGAGGGCATAAAGGCCAAGAACCCTCTTTTACCCGCTTAATCATTTCCGACTTGCGCTCGACATGGAGCGCTGAGGCCGTCGAGTCCATGATGGCGCGACAGATCGTTCGGCTCATGGACCCGTTCTCCTGGGAGGGTCGGCGCTTCCCCGTACGGTTTCTCTTCAACGGAGAGTCTATCGCTAAAGATAGATCAGTATCCTCCGATTTACTGAAGAATGCACACGCGAAGTGCTCAGGAAAGTTTGCGATAGCTGAAGACGGATCTATCTCCCTGACTCTTGAAATGGAGTCTTTACTTTACGACGGTCCAAAGCAAAGCCTCACATTTGACAAAACAGATCTGTATCCAATGGCTCGCCTTAAGGATGCTGGCCATCCATTCTCAGTACTCTCGAGCATTGGCGATTTTTCATTTGACTTTTATTGGTACAACCGCCAAAGGCTCAAGGCCATACCCGGGCTAGACCGCCATGAGGTGCAGAAGCTGGTAAATTCTTGGGCAGGAATACTCTTGTTCAGAGATGGATATCGAGTAATTCCCTACGGTGATGAGGGTGATGATTGGCTAGGGCTAGACAGAATTGCGCTCTCCTCCTCGGGCTACAAGCTAAATACCAAGCAAATCATCGGGCGAGTGAGGATCGGCCGCTTGACAAACCCGAAGCTATTGGATCAGACCAACCGTCAAGGGCTCATAGAGAATCCGGCCAAAATTGCGCTTGTGTCACTACTGAATAATCTAATTCAGAAGTGGTGGAGAGCATACCTTACCGAAGCGACTCGAGCCAAGAAAAGCAGCGATAAAAGTAGTTATGATAGCCAAGATGAAACCACAGGTGTAAAAGCACTACAGAAGCGTGCCGATACTTCATTAAAAGCTATCGGTAGACTATACACCGGAGAAGCTGCGCATCTTAAAGAAGTTCAGGACGCATTCCTCGAAATCAAGGATGCTCACCGCCGCGCTATACAGCACATTGAAGAAATCGAAGATCAGAAGGAGCGCCTTACTCAGCTCGCAGGAATAGGGCTGATGACGGAAGTAGTCGCTCATGAACTAACCAGAGCTACCGAAGATACGCTCAAGACCATCAAAGCCGTCCCAGCGGGCTCACTTGACTCCGGCACCGCGTCTGCATTGAAGACGCTTTCCAAGCAAGTGGGTGTCATCAAAAAGCGCCTCCAAGCATTAGAGCCGCTCTCAATTCCGGCACGACAAAGGCGAAGCACCCAGGACATTAGCCACATCGTCTCATACGTCTTAGAGGGTCATGCATCGCAGTTTGAGCGGCACGGCATTAAAATTGATTGTAACATCGACATTATCGGGCCAGTGGAGGCATTTGCCGCAGAGGGAAACATTGTTCAAATTCTTGAAAATCTGATCAATAATTCAATTTATTGGCTGGATGTGTGGCGGGAAGAACGTCCCGGTCATGATGCAGCCATTAGCATAGTAATCTCAGCCGATCCACCAAGAATTTACTATTCTGACAACGGTCCTGGCATTCCTGTTGAAAGAGAACGCATTGTTTTCGAGCCATTTTTCTCAACGAAGCCCGATTCCGACGTCCGGCGAAAGGGATTGGGTCTCTATATAGCGAGGCAGAGCGCGGAAATGCAGGGCGGATCCTTGACGCTGTCTGGAGAGGGGAGCGTGCGGCCGAACAGGTTTAACGGATTTGAACTTGAGTTGAAGAAAGGACCTTAAATAATGAATCTCATTGACTCGTTTCACAATGCTGGCATTACGCACGCGATCATTGTTGACGACGCCTATGATGAAGTGCCCAGTACGCCATTGACCCGCGACCAAGCTCAAGAAGTAATTAATGGCATTGGAGAGAAATTCGATCAACTACTGCGCGAGCTAAGAGCGCGCGTTAGGGTTGACGACGCAGAGGGTTGGGACGAGTTAGATGATGAAGCATTCATCACGGCTTGCTTGGTCACACTGGATGGCACTGGCGCTCTTTATCGAGGTAAAAAGGACTTTCCTGGCGCTGAGACTGTCTTTAAAACATACGATGACCAAAAGGCAAGCAGGCGCCAAGAGGTTGACAAGCTTGAAAGCAAGTTGGTTAAAGCAAACCTCACAGTCCAGCGCTACGGTGCAATCGAAAGCATTGATGATAGCCACCCGCCTCACCTTTTGTTTCTAGACCTTCAAATGCAAGACACTGCAGGTGGAAGGGTCGACACTGCGGCTGCGATATCAGCCTACACACGGCTGCACAAAAAACATGAAGGCAACCCCTTCGTGTTTCTTATGTCTACGCTTTCCGGCGCCTTACCGTCGTCCGCCGAGGCCTTTAGGTATGCTGCTGGGATTTTTCATTCTCAGTTTGAGTCTATTGATAAGGCCATATTCAGCCAAGATCAAATGTTTGAGGATCTGCTTACAAGCTACGCAGTTGCGTATTTGCACCTAGGTCGAATGAGGGCTTCGATCGACAATGTAGTTTCTGCTATAAATGCATCTGCTGATTCCCTAAAGCAGTCCCTTCTCGATCTCGACATTGCCGACTACAGGATCCTTCAGTCCAACACAGCTGGCATTGAAAAGATGCCCCTTGGCGTTTACGTTACAGAGCTTTCCCTTGAATATCTATCTTATTTGATTGAGTCTGATCCGAGGCTGTGGAATTTTGCCGCTGAAGTTGACGCATGGAGACGCGAAAATATTCCTCGATCAAGATTCGCACTCCGTCCATCAGTGCGCGACGTGTACATGGGAAACGTGATTCATGCCCCATCGAGGCTAGAACAAGAATCCAAACTAAAAAGGGGGCCCAAAGACGGTTATTTTTATCTTGGTGATGTGTTCTTCCGCACCGAAGATTGCATAAAGGGAAGGGAACCAAGGAGTGCTCTAATCATTGCAACGCCAGCCTGCGATCTTGCCCGTCCTGACACCTTAAAAACCGACCGCACGATCCTGCTTTGCCAAGGGCGCGTCACAAAGACCAAGGCGAAAGAACCGATCCCAACGGCAAGGAGTGGATTGCCGATGACGCTCCTATGTCACCCAGCTGATAGCAGCATGAAGCTTCATATCGAATGGAACATTAAGAAGTTAGAGACTTGGGACGCGGCAATTATCAACCGATTCGCGCGGGGGACTGCAGTCTGGACGCGTGTGGGGCGCTTAAGGCCTCTCTATGCACTGCAAGTTCAGCATGCAATTACAGCAGATCTGAGCAGAGTGGGCACTCAGCGCCCGCCAAGCGAACCTGTTCCTCATGGGGTTGAGCTACTTGTGCGTACTTCTGGAAAGTGGAAATCAATCGATGCAGTAGATGCGTCCTCGCCGCTCGCGGCGGCAGTGTATCGATCGGAGGATCAGAGCCGCTACTCGTTTGTTCTGTCTGACCCCACACTAACCAGGATCAGGCAAGTGATCGCAAGCTACAAAGTTTCACCTGACAAATCCGTGGCAACTGCCGCGGCATGGTTGAGCGGCCTAAAGCAACTCGATCGAAAGCTAATCTACGCAGACTTCGATTTTAGCGGATCCAAGGGCGCAACTCGGCAAGCCTACCCGTTATCGCTTACAAAAAGGAAGCTAAAGCATCAACAGTGTATTGCATACGTAGATAAGCGCATCAAGTGCCCATATACCGGGATTACCGGAGGCGCTGCCGAGGTAGCCGGGGATCAGCAGGCAATATTCGCAATTAGATTCGTTGCACTCAAATGAAGGAGTTCCCTGCCGGCAACGCTACGCGCCGGCAGGCTGCCTTTATCATCGAATCAACTCTAAGCTAACTTTCCTTGGTTATCCAGTGTCAAATAAATCTCTTTAGGTCTTCCGAAATCGCAAGCCATCCAGCTAGACTTGCTCTTCGAAGGGCGGTCGTCACAGCGTCATTGGCCAGCCCTCTAATCCCTGACGAATAGACATATTGACCTACCAACGACGCAGCTGAAATGCAGTAGAGTTGCCGAGTTACTACTAGAGATGATACCAATCGGCGGCGAAGAATCATCCCCTGACCATGCGAATGAGGGTGCGAGCGCTCAGAAATCAAGAAGACCCTCTTAGATTTGATGAGCGGATCTTCATTCGAAACCTTAGCCTTGTTTAAAAAGGCCCAAGCCAGGACTAGCCATGCTAGCACTCTAGCTTCCGATCTCAAGATGTGTGAATTCGAAGATTCTCCACTAAATTCCGTTAAGTAACAGCTGCTTTGGATGAGCCCCACTTGCCGCTCAATGATTTTTGCAACGCCCGGGCTTATGGACCGCCCTGAACGCGCAGCGGATACTGCCAAGAGCGCGTGCGACAGGCGATGGCAATCTACCTGTCCGCCATTAGTAAAAATTTTAATATGCTCGACTAATTTTGCTTGCCCGCCTTCCTCCAGCTCCCTCACCAAACCTAACTGGATCTCCAAAGCCTCGCTAGCATGCCGAGAAATGGAAACCTCGTCCCGAAGGAACCTATTCATCGATATATTTACGAGTAAGCGTGAGAAAAGACTGTCACCTCGGCTGCATTGAGCCGAAATTCTATGCCAACGAATCTTGTGATGCTGAAGCTCAGCTTCACATGCACGCAGCTTCTCGTTCTGAGCTGCAGCGAGCAAGCCAGGCAGGGCGCCATCCCATTCTAATGGGAGCGAAAACGGGGCGTCATGCGCGAGCTTATAGCAAAACTCTTGGACTCCACGTAGAACTAGAACTCCGCGCACGTCGGCCACCCCTGGCAAGCAGTCGATCCGACGGCCAGAACTATCGCTAGAAGCGTCATAAAAATCTAGGATGGCACTAAACTGCGCGAGTTCGTCGTCAGGCACGAAACTCCTCAGCTTGCAAATGAGCTCCTTGCGCCCCAACAACTCGGCTGCCGAGTCAACGTCAGCCTCACTGGGGGGAGCGCAATCAGCAGGGATCGCGACCCGGGTAGTAAATCTCTTTACTGCTGCATCTTGCTTATCGGGCGGACCATGCGGCAACGTCGAGTGCGTCGCCATTAGCCATTTCTTGCGCTTTTGAGAAAGTAGCAAGCAAATCTTTCCGAATATCCGCAACTCGTCATCGGTGGCGTCGACCTCCTTGGCAGACCCTAGGGACAGCATGTCTTTTAGTATATTTAATGAAGCTGCCTTATCGGGCAACCCCCTATCGCCAGAGGGTGAAGTGCCCCCGACAAGAATGAGCTCCTTGTCGAGGGCCGCCTCGGCTGACGATCTAATCGTCGAGCGAGGCATTACGTGGCTGGCGCCTGAGTCGGCTTACGCGCCTTACGGCGCTCCTTGCTCAGCCGAGCCCGCATTTCCTGTGGAACGCGCTCACCATCCTCAGTGCTGCGATAAGCAGTCACAACTGCGCCAGCGAGGACCAGGCCTTCCGACAGCGTAGCCACACGGCCCACTTCCTGATAAGCGCGAGCCATTTCGGTCACCACTTCCGCTTCGGAATTTTCCTGCAGGGCCTGGTGCAGGTGCCAGAGCTGCTGCCCTTGGCGAACAACGACCTTAGTCGAGTGAAGGTAGGGCAGGGGTTCCTTACACATTTTTCATGTCTCCTAGTCATTGGAGCCGCAGTCGTCAGACTGCTGGCTTGTCGCGAAAGCGACGATTACAGGATGGATCAGCCGAATTCGAATTCATACGGGGCTATTCCCCGTGAATCTTCAGGGCGCCATCCAGTCTTCCGGCCGGCAAAGGGCTGTCTAGTAGGTTCGAGGCGAGGTTCAGGTACGTGTCGCCCGATTGGAAGTAGCCGACGACACTGGCTACTGAGCGGTGATCCATCACGGCCATGAGCCCCAGCAAGGCAATTCCTCGGCTGGCGCCATCAGTCACGAAGCCTGATCGCAGGCTATGGCCACCAAGGTCACCCTCCAGACTGACAATCTAGGCGCGCTTCTTCACAATCACCGCCACCACCTTGTCACTCAAGGCCCCGCCGAGCTTACGTGGCCGTACTCGTCGAAATATCGTACCGTCAACGATACCGGCCAGGCCAGCCAGTCCTGCAGCGCGGCGGCAGCTTCGCCCAGGATCGGCTTGTCAAAGCTCCTGCCGGCCACGGAACCTTAAATGGATCGTCTTGCCCTTGTCTAAGTGATAGGTAAAGCCTCCATCCTAGAGGTCCCGAAGATTGGCGATCGTTGCGTTGACCACCTCGCCATGCCGGCGCCCTACACTGGCAAAGGCGAAGTAGAGCAAGGCGCGATCGCGCTTGCCGCCGATCAGCGAAGCATCGCAGGTGGCGGCCATCGCCATGACGTCTGCCGCGAAAAGGGCGGTTTTCTTGGCCGGACGCTCACCGCTATTGTGGGACGCACGCCGTCCCTTCGATCGAGCCTGTTGACCCGTTATCAAGCACGCAATGCAGGCCACGCGGCTTAAGTGGCGGCCTGGAAGAGATCCTAGAGGGTGAAGCCGTCCATTTGGGCTACCGGAACGATAGACACCCGGAGTGCGTCGGCGGACCATCAAAGAGAGCGGTGCCCACCTTGCTGGCCTATTGGCGAGCAATGCCCAATGTTGAGCGCGGCATTGTTGTTCGCACGCACCAGGAAGGAATTCAAACTAAAGCAGCGTTGAAACCGGGGCTCTCAGGGTACGGTATTGAGGTTTCTGTGGATCCCAGTATGCGGCTGTTGAAATCCAGGATGACAGAGTGCGGCCATTGGGGAGGGTTGATGCGGCTGCTGGTTAGACAATGCCGCGCTCAACAAAAACAATGAAGGACATGATCCAAGCAAAAAGGACACGTGTACACCGCACTCTAAAGTGCGCTCGCTATGTCCTTGATTTTTCTTAGCACTCCTCATTTTGGAGCATGTAACAGTGCGTGAGCCTGTGCACTCTCGATGAACCATCCTTGCGCGCTACGCATTCAAAAGGGGCCATGTTTGTGGCCCCGCACTTAAGAATGCCTAGTAATCCAGGTAACGCACTCATTGATGCCCGTTATTGACGGTGACTCCTTGGCCGCCCTCGGCCGTGAGCTCGTTCGCGACGCTGATTAGCCTCATCTGCTTCTTCGAGCAAACTTGCTGCCATGTAGGGAGTTCCCAGCGGGTACCACGTGGCGTGTACTTCAGCTAGCCTCGTACGATTGACAACCGCTAGCATCCAGGGCTGTGTCAGATGAGGGCAGTCCCGCCGCATTCCAAACAGGTCGGGGATGTGTTGCGACAGCGTGGCTCTGAGGCCTTCGGCATACCCGCGCGTCAGAAGACACCCACATACCTTGATCAAGAGATTTAGCTCTTCCATCTTGGCCTGGCCGTGGAAGTCGAAGAGTGACCTGCCATCCAGCGCGATGTCGATCAACTTCACGACAGAACGGTAGGACGCAGGGTGAAGGCAGGCAAGATTGAGGAACTGCTGCCCGGCAACCTCCCAGGGGGGAAGTGCGGAGAGTGATCCGGAGAACCCTCGCCGGGCGGGTCGAAAGGTCGCCGGCGCCTCGATACCGACTCCAGTTAAGAACAGCGTCATTTCACGGTCGGTGAGAGTACTCGCGGGCAGCTTGAGTGCTAGATCTGCCGCTACATTTGCGACCGCCGGTCGAATCTGAGCAGGGACGGTAAGGAAACCAGGGCGGTCCTGCCGCAACGTGTCGAGCTGCCTAAGAGCTTCCTGATTACAGCGGGGACCATGGATGGTGGTTCGCCAAGAACGCTTGTGAAGAGCGACCTGAGGCTTGCCACACCTCCACTCCAAAGCCTTCGGCAACTGAACAAGGCCCGCCAGTGCTGCCGCCGCGTCGGCCGGCAGTTCCGGCATGACGAGAATGGTGCGTCCTCTTTCGCTGGTGGCCCAGTCCAGGTAGATAGCGAGGAAGTCAGCGGCCCCTGAGGGCGGACCAGCCGATTGCTTGAGAGCTGCCTCGGTCGACAGCAAGGAGTGTCCACATTCACACGCTAGATTCTCGTCGAAGCACCAATCGGCGAGCGCGGTCGGCTTCCTGCCACAGCGCATGCACGTGTTCTGTAGTGCAACGCCGTGCCAAGGACAACGTTGGATCCAGGGTAATTGATGTAGTAGCGTGTGGTAGCCTGAATGCATGCACTGCGGGCAATAGCGGAGTACCCAACCAGTTTTGAGGATGTTCGAGGGCGCCTGAAAGGGGAACCATGCCGTCAGATTCCACGTCGGCGGCACTGTGGGTAGGTGCAGGGCGCGAGCCAGAGCCGCTTGGCGAACGTCAGAGAAGGTCATCAGCTCCGATAGGTCATCCGCCCGGCGGCTGCGGATTCCAAAAAGCCGAAAGAGGTCGATCGGGTCAAGGGCATTGAGCCGCACGAGCCGCGCAAGTAACCCGAAGGCAGATGTTGCAGGTAGGACTCTAAGGTCCATACCCACAAACGGAGTCGTCAGCGAAGAAGCAAACGGCGTCAAGGAGTCGCGCGATACTGTCCCTCGTAGCGTGATAGGGCGGCTCGGCTGAGCAGCAGGAATGATCATGCCGGCATGCCCCGATAGCCCGGCTCGATTTCCAGGTAGCCCGCGCGTAGCAGCCCTCCACGAATATTTGTTTCCGTGAGTTCACTGAACTCCGGATTCTCGTAGGCTACTCGGACCAGGATAAAGTACACGAATCGTTCGAATGACTGCATCGGCCATTCCACGACGTCAGGCAGGCCGTGTTCGGCACGCAGGGAATTGATCACTAAGCGGATGAGATCGACCTGAGTACCCAACCGCCAGCCCAGCGCGTATGCCTTGGGTGCAAAATATTGCGTATAAGAGATGCCAGATCCTTCGGGCCAAACTAGCTCCTCGTCATACTCACGAAAGGCAAGGGCCACGTCCGAGGCAAGTTGATGTTCTCGATCGGCCTTAGGGATCTCCCACAGCAGACCCGTGTAGTGGTGGGAGGTGGTGAAGAAGCGTCCATAAATGTGGCGGGGCGGACGCCTGTCAATCGCCGAACGGTCGAAGCGCCCCGAGTCGGTTTGATTGATAAAGAAAAAGAAGATTCGCCCGGTCTTCTCACACTCATTCACGATCGACATGACGTGCTCGTACTCGTCGGCAGTGAAGCGGTTTGCCTCGTTGAAAGCCACGCCGATCACTTGCGCGCCCTGACGGTGGCCTTCCTCCTGGAACATGCGAACTGCACGCATGAGCGTGCCGTTACTTGTCGCGCTTGCCGCGACCGTCTGCCCTTGCTGCAGCAGTAAGGAACTGGCAAAGTAGCCTTCGCCTGGCTTGGCCGGCTTTGTATAGCTGAACTCGATCATATACATTGGGAACGGCCGCCAAGCATCGGTCTGGATAAGTTGGCGAACACCATAGGTCTTGCCGATGCGACCGAAGCCATCGATCCAGATCGCATCAGAGCCAATCTCGATACTGTTTCTGGCATCACCGGCCAATCGTTCGCCAGGGCGCGTGATAATCAGTGGGCGCTTGAAGCGCAGCATGGGATGGCGAGCATCAGTCGTCATGGCTCGCCTCCTGGGATGCGGTTGAGCGACTAGTCGTACTTTCGTCGGACTCGCGCGGGTCTTGATGGACAGGATCGCTAGACAGCTGGATTGCGCTTGTTTTGCCAACACGAGCAAAGCTTTGAATCTGATAGGACGTCGTGCCGTCTAAGCAATGGGGTCTGTTGGTTTTCATGATTGAACTCCAAGGCGGCGATCCGCCGCCATAAATGAAGAGGCAACGGTTCAGCGCCGGCGGAGGTTCACCGGCCCGCCACGTGGCGGAAGTCCCGCCAGCGTTTGCGCCGCGCCGCTGGAGGTGCCGAGCGGCCGGTCAACTGGTGCACGGGGCGAAGCGCCACTGGCAACTTCGTCCGCCGCCCACTTGAGATGTCGTGCGCATTCGCGGACGTCGGCGTGATAGGCCTCGATTAAGTCGTCGATACCCTCCCAGCGCCCCGAATGGGACCTTTTCAGCTTTTCGGCACGCTTGCGTTCGGCGAGCGTGTGGGGCGTGCGTGCATAGGGAGGTAGCGTCTGCAGCGTGATGTAAGGCAGGCCACGCTCATCGAGCAATGTTAGGAATCGGGCGTCATCGTCTTCGATGTAGCCGTGGAACTTTTCGCTGATCAAGTCCGTACGGGGATTGAGCGTGTCACTACGATAGGTGCCATATCCGTAGTTGACGTGCGGTAGAACATCGCCGCTCTTACTCCCGCGAATGGTCACTTGGACACGGATTCGCCGCATATCGCGCGCGTCGTCGGCCGTGCGCGAGGAGCGCAGTGGCATGCCACCAAGCTCGATGTAGCGTTCGGCGACCTCGCGCGGGCTGCGATTATGCAGTTCCGCATGTGCGGACACGTTATAGGTACTAATGGCGACATCGAGAAAGTCCTCCAGCAAGTCGGCGAAGATCGGATAGTTCGACGCCATGCGTGTAGAAACCTTCTGCTCAACCCGATTTTTCGTCTCTGGCTCGAATCCTCCGGCGAGGAAGCGGAGCACTTTCTGTTCGATGAGCTTGAAGAACGCTTCAATCTCGGCGCGGGTTTGCGGAATTCCAGCGACACCGAATCTATAGATGCCGAGTTGGTGGTGCAGCATCGTGCGGCGGGCATGCTTGGCCAAATGACCAGAGAAGTTGTCAAGCGACAGCTTGAGCGCACGAGGCAACAGGCCCGGCATTGCCGCAGGCATCCACGCATTAGGCAGATAGCGCATACGACGATCACTGAGGTCACGCGGATGCCACGGCGTGAGCCCAGCGGACAATGTTCGCAGCAGGTCAAACTGATCGTAGGAAGCGTCAATGACCACCTGCCAAGAAACACAGGCGCGCGACCCCACATCGAACTCAACAAGCAGCAGGAGCCCAGAGATTTTTGCAAGCACCGAAGTGCCATCGGGCAGTGGTATTGCGACACACTGGTCCTTGAGGTCAATGTAGTGCCCATCGAACTGCATCTCATCGAACGGCCGGATGTCTGCCAGTTCCTTCCATTTCGTCAAGGCCATGGGCGCCGAAAAAGCCATCGCTTGGTCGGCGTTGTGCTCGCGCGAGCGCCTTATGAACGTCGACAGCGCTCTACGACCACCATCGCGCGTGTTGAGCGGGTAGCAATCATCCAACCCCTTTTCTTTCAGCATCCGCTTGATGTGTGCGTAGAGTCGATCGAATGCAGGACTAGTTCGCGTTCGTGTGGGCACTTCTCCCTTGAACTTAGCGACTAAAGCGCCGAGCTCTGGAATTGCCAGGACCAGCTGCGTCATCGCATGTGCCCGGCCCTGTGGCGGGAGGCCGGTGTGGCGGGGCTGTGGATCTACAAGTCGCGCCCCTGGAATGCATACCGCGAAGCCATTGATCCCGCCGTTGATGGCGGGCTTGGCACAAAGGTCCAGCATTCGACGCAGTGTCTTGGGGTATATGGAATACGCCGTAGCGACTTGCGAGATCGGCGCTCCCTCCAACAGAGCCACCAATGCGCCGACGCGATTATCGATAGCTTGCTTTTCCTCCTCAGTCCGGTCCGTCATCGCTTTTGTGTCCGGCCGCGGCAAGGCTAGAAGCGCGTCGGCCTCGGTGATGGTGAAGCGCGGCTTCATGTGCGATTCCTCCGCGCAACAACCGAACGCCGGGTGAGTTCTTGCTCGCGATCAAAGTCAAGGGCTCCGAGGCAGATCAGCTCGCAAGTCACCGCTTGGACATCTGCCGAATCGAACGGTGCGAGCGCTGCCTCAAGCTGGTCGATCCGCGCACGCGACTGTTGCTCGACGTTGGCGAGGATTCGTGCGCGCAATGCCAGACGATTGCCCAGTGACTGCGCTACCTGAGCAAAGGCCAGTAGTCGGTTGTGCTGTGCAATCGTCGCGCCGGCAACACGTACATCATGCTCGGTCACGAAGCGGAGCTGCAGGCCGGCATCACGTGCCATAGCCTGCCAACGCTCAGTTTCCCGCGGCCGCGGAATTCCACCTACGGTTTGTACGCAGTCGGCATCAGGCACAAGCAGCAGGAACTGCTCGAAACCCGAGGCATGCCGCACCCAAAAGTGCAGCTCGGTGTTCTTGTCGCCCAAGGGTAGGGTGCGGGGACGCTCCGTGTAGCACGCGATATGCGGATCGCACTCGAGCGCCAGTGCCACCGCTATGGCCGGCAGTCCGTCGACCTCCACCGGTCGCGCCTCCTTGATGGAAAGGAAACCGTAGACGTCGCGCTTTTCGAATTCGCGTCTGCCGTAGATTCGCGGTTCGAAGGGGCGGGGCCCGGGTTGGTGTAGCGATCCGGACGGGTCAATCGCTCGGGGCAAGGCAGCCGGGCTGCCCGGGGACATTTGTGAGATGAATGACATGGGTGCTCCAGGGAAGTGGTACGTCGCGTCCTCGATTGATGGGTAGGCGCACAGCCGTAACCGCCGCAGTGCGATTTACTGCGGTTGGGGTAGGGCGTGTGCACCACAATCGATGGCGTGCGTCGACGGCCGTCGGTCCAGGGTCCGCCGCTAGTTCCACAGAAATGGCGGCGCCGCTGTGCTTAGTGGCGGAGGACGGGAAGGCGATGGGGTCGACCGGCACGTGCTAAGTGCGGGCGTGGACCTTAGATGTGCATGAGGTTCTCCAGGCAAATGCCGCCCGTGCCTTTACGTCCAAGAGGGCGAAAGCATTGACAGAGCCTGCGAACCGTGGTCCCCTGGACGCACTTAGCCGCTAACTAAGTTTGCATCCCGAGCCCCTGTTCGCAGGGGCTTTTTGCATTGTGGTCGTCAAATCTAGGCGATCAGCACCTCTCTTCTTGTGGATGGCCACTCTGTCGTGGCCCTGATGCAAGGCGCGCCCTCCATGAGCGCTAGCCGGCGGCCCCCAAGGAGCCAAGCCAAGCCGCGATGTCGCGCGTGCGCGCGAACACGCCTCGTCGACCGGGCAGCGAGAAGGTGGTGACGGGCAGTCGCCCCTCCTTTTGAGCACGCTGAAACGATCGGGCGCTCTTGAAACCCAAGCAGCGTTGGAGGTCACCGCCACTCACCAATTCACCGTGCTCTGCGAGTAGATCCGCGAGGGGTTGGCTGGGTGCGTCTTTGGAACCTACGTGCATGAGAGAGACTTTCATGGCTAGATTTGGCGACGAGTGGCGTATTCCCCCAGACTGTTGCACAGTTTGCGGAGTGCCGGTGGCATGCCATTTCCCATGGGAACTGACACTCCAAAGAACCACCCGAAGCGGCCTGGTCCGGCCCCGATGGACATCGCGCTGCTAACGCGACATCGCCTGTGGGCCTGGATCGTCCTGGTGTGCACGCCGGAGGTTGACTCCTGGCATGCTCTTGATGAGCACTGGCTGGAGAAGATTGATGGTGGAACGTCCACCCAACGTCCGCTCCGGAAAGTGTTTCAGCGTTACTTCCACATCGGAAACGACCCGGGAAAGCTGCGGGGCATCAATGGCCTGAAGCTCGTGGAGGCCGTACACGCTGACTACCACCAAAGTGCAGCGGCGGCGCTTTACAACTCCCCGTTCTGGCAACTCACAGGGCCCGAAGTTCTGCCAGGAGACCAGATTCGGGCGATCCACGCTGACCTATTGAGAAGGCTGGGATTGGTTCGGCTGACCCCTACACAGCGGGTGGTGGCTATAAGCAGCGGTTTCAAGAATGTAGCAAGTGACAATCGAGACCTACGCACCATCGCGGAAAACGCCTACAACATTGGCGAGTTTGCTTCTGTGGATGCCATTGCCTTGCTGGCATGTTCCTTCCGGCTCGCGTTGGACGCCTTATCGCTCAAAGAGGCCGACGTCTACCTGGACGCGCTTCGCTGGTCAGTTCGCCGCATCCTGACCCGATGGGATGCGCATCACCTGGTTGGCCAGGCGCTGGCGACGCTGATTGAAGTCCGTCTGCTGCGTCGGCCCAGTGGCCCAGTGTCGCCTGAGGTGCTGGGCTTCAGAACGCGGCGGGATCGGTGCCACACCGAGCTGCCTGTTGTGTCGGTGTATACCTCGCACCACATGCTGCAAAGATGTGAGGCTTCCTACACATCGCCCATTGTGCTAAGGGACGGCGACATGGAGCTATTTTTCGATGACTTCCAAGAGAACTATCAAGTGCTTCGCGACCAGATCCTAGAACGACTTTCTGAAGGCGACGCGGATCAGGAGTGGATGGAGACTGCGAGAGCAATTCGTCAGCAGCGGCAGGATCTGATTGACGATATTTTCCTGGGTAACCTCAACACTTCTGATGAGGACGCTGTTGAGATGCTGCGCTATATCTCAAGATTCCGGGCTCTCCGCGGGCTCGCAGGCATCTTGGATGAGTTCTTCAACCCCAACCCCTAGCCCTATATTGGCACGCAGTACGTGCCTTAGAAGGTTGACCTACTCCCTGTAATTTAGATCAGCCAGCACTAAAATTTCTGCGACAATCAGGCCCAAGGAGGCCCGTCGCCATGAAGAGCATCGCTTCTACGTTGAGCAAGCAAAGAGCCGTAGGTGCTAGATCAGCTCGAGGGCTGGGGGCGACATCCAGTACCGATCGCCCAGTCGCGTGGCGACGGTGGAGAACACCGACGTAAGCGCACAGTCCGGAAGAGAGTAGGACGGAGAAAAGCAAAGCTTTCCTTCCAAGCTGCCCTGAGTGAGCCTGAGCCGCCGCGGCAATTCGCTGCTTAGCGTGGACTTCAACATCTCGACGTTGCCAGGGTATTGCAAGGATATCGACGCCATGCTGCGCACCGCTGCCCAGCATGCATAACGCCAGTGGCCCAGGCTGTATAGCGAGTCGTAAAGCATGAGTAGCCGGGCCAGCTCCACAAGAAAAAAGTCGGGAAACTGATGTATGCGCAATTGATGCCGAAGATAGGCTGTCACGTCCTGCGGAACCAGCTCCTGCCAGACCCTTAACCACATCTCTGCATAAGGGGGCTCTTGAGCCTCACTTTGCAGGTAGTCCTTGAGCCGCACCTCCAGTTCTTCGAAGAGGACGTGTGGCCAAGTGTAGGACCAGGCAATCTTGTCACCGTCGATCGTATGGCTATCCGGGCCGGCCTCCGGCTCGACTCGGACAACCCCCAGCGCATCCAATACCGAAAGAACACTGTGAGTGCCCTCCACCGTGGGCGCCACGCGTGTTCGCGCGTGGCGAGCTTGTACCAAAGCCAGAAGATAGAGGGCGCCACGACCGCCTAGATGACGGACGTCGCTAATAGTTGGGGCGTCAGGACGCACTAGATCCCGAGACTGCGTTTTTGAGTTGTTCATCGGTTCGACGAAGGACCAGGAGCAGTCGATCCAGGACCGCGGACTGCGTGCTGACCGTTGCCATGGCATCTAAGAATATCTTAGTATCCAAGCGCCGGTCACTTCCGCCATCCTTAGCCCTCCTTGAGGGGGCAAAAGTGAACAGGCGGACGGCAGAACATCCGGTTTTTGCGCTGCGGCTAGCACAGGCGCGCGAACGAGCCGGGCTATCTCAGAAGCAGCTCGGCATCCTTGCCGGCTTGGATCCCGCCGTGGCCTCTCCACGTATCAACCAGTACGAACGCGGCAAGCACGAACCCCAGATCAAGACAGCCAAACAGTTGGCTGAGGTACTTGGCATACCCGCGGCGTTTCTCTACACCGAAGACGAGCTGTTGGCCCAACTGCTTCTGCAGTGGAATGACCTATCCGTTCGCCAGAAGAAGGATCTGCTCAAAAGCCTTGAGAAAACTCCTGCGAAGCGGGAGCCGCGCAAGGGCCGATGACGCATTGGCCCGCGCTAGAGATCAAGCAGTCGAGCCGCTGGGTTGCTTGACGCGTCCCCGGCCTGAAAGTAGCCGATCGCCTGCGCGACGGAGCGATGCTCAGTCAGCGCCATTAAGGCGGGCAGGGCGATGCCCTGGCGGCCGCCCTCGGTGATAAAGCCCGAGCGCAGGCTGTGGCCGGCAAAGTCCCCGTTCAACCCCGCCTGCAATGCCCGCCGCTGCACAATCGCTGCAACCGCCTTCGGCGCCAGGGCAGGACCGACGCATTCACCCACAGGCGACGGAAGAGGGGACCCATCTGTGATGTCGGCCGCGCTCAGCCATTCAGCCAGGGCGAGTCCTGCGCGGCCCAGCACCGGTTTGTCGGGTGTGGCAGTTGCGCTCGGACCAGCCTGCTGGGTTTTGCTGTGCTCCAGCCGATAGATGAAAGCGTCTTCGCCGATGCGGCGCAGGTCCTGCCAGTCAGCTGCCGCGATCTCACTGCGTCGGCGCCCGCCACTGGCAAAACCAAACAGCAGCAGTGCCTTATCTCGAAGTCCCTCCAATGAGTCGTCACAGGCGGAAAGCAGCTTTCTGCTTGAGACCGGCGCCGATATGTCGGACCGCTGCCGAGGAGTGATCCCAGTATGAACATGACACGCTTGACCCGCACGAATGTCCGCGTACGGCCGAGAGCGGACACTGCGCAGGGCGGGGCAGAGGATTAGGGAGCGTTATCGGGGGTAGGGCAGAGGTCCGCCTCTGGCCAATAGCGGACATCCAGTGAGGGTGGTGCCTGTCTACAGCGCTCTGGGCGATTCACCAGGCACCGCAATGGCGCACCGTTACGCCTCAGCGATTGCCTGTTATGTGCGCCAGCCCCCCCTCATCGCCACTCTGTTTGATCGGCTACTGCCACCTGAGGCAGGCTCGGCGCACGTTCGCTCTGGCCGGGATGGATCACCTCACGGCCATCGCCCGGCTGTGAGGTGACCCAAGTTTCTGGACCAGAACAAGAAGCTTGAGCCAGATGTAAAGAAGATCCAGAACCGTTCCCGAAGTGACCCAGTGGAAAATTGAAGGAAACTTGGTTCTCCTGGTAGTCCTAGGCAGTGTCGGGTGGTCATGCCCCAGCGGTGGGCTATAACCGTTGAATTCCCAAACGAAGCCCTCCCTTGCCCCTGATCACGCTGAAATCCCTCAATGCCGAGATCAAACAGCTCGAAGCCCAGAAGGAACTGGTGGAGAAGCGCGACGGCGAGGTGCCGAAAGCCCTAGTGGTCCTCCAGAAGTATGCGTAGATCCTCAGCCCCGCCCAGCGGCAGCAGGTGGCCAAGCTCATCGGGGAAACGATCGACGCCAAGCCGTTGCGCGCACCCAAGGACGCCGCGCGGTCCCGCAAGTGCCGCAAGCTCGGCAAGGTGGCTCCGAAGTACCTCCTTCCCAGCGGGGAAACCTGGGCAGGCCGCGGCTTGGCCCCCAAGGCCTTTAAGGCATGGGCCAAGTCCGCCGAGGGCAAGGCATGGGCTAAGGTCTATCCCGGTGAAGTTCCCGTCAGCCGATGGCAGAGTGAAGAAGGCACTCGCCATGGTGGTCAAGAAGGCAAGCGAGCCGGTGAGTAAAGCCGCCCGGAAGGCCGTCAAGAAGCCTGCGAAGAAAGCAACCAAGAAGGCCTGATCGTGCGCGGAACGTTCCCCAAGAAGAAGAGCCGGCTCTCTCCCCAAGGCAAGGCCATCGCGGCCGCCCAAGTGTTGCTGGACAGTGTTGAAGGCCGGTTGGACGAGAAGGCCGCCGGCAAGCGCTTGCGCGAGGAAGTGGGCCTCCAGTGGTCCTACCTCACTTGCATCCAATACCTTTCAGGGCAAGAGGCCTTGGCCGCCATTGAATCCCTCCCCAAGGGTTGGGAGGAAAGCGGGCGCACTCAGGTACACCTTCTGGGGGCTGCAGTCTTGGCCGCACATACGGTGGCCAACCTGCGTTCGGACGGCACCTCGCTTTGCTCCAGCTACTTGGCTCAGGAACTCAAAGGAAAAGCCGTGGAGCAGTGGCTGGCTGAGAAATCCGACACGTTCCTGGAAGAAGTCTGACAGCCGGTCGACATGGCCCCTGATGGTGGCCCAAAGAGCTTTCGCTACCATGGGTGCGCCGTCCAAGCCATCTCACCCGGCGTTGGGGGCGGGGACGAGAATCCCCACCCAAGCGCCGACGAACGAGGCCCCCGCAAGGGGGCTTTGTTGCACCGGCAAGCCGGCCAGTTGGTTTTGGCGGTGCTGCTAGGTCCACGTCGCGTTGGCGTCTTCGGATCTATGCGCAGCACGACAGCGCGGCCCGGCAAGGCCGGGAGACGCCCAGTTGGGCTATCGTTGTCAACGGAGAGAAGGATCATCGACGCCGAACAGCAGAGATCATGACGACTGAAACCACAAGAGAAGGCAGCACTACGAAGGAACGACTGCGGCTCGGACGAGCATTGAGATCCGGCCATCTAGTTTTCGATAGCATGAACAAAGTGCTGCACGTGGTCCAGGACGGAAAGTCAGTTCACTGTTTCCCCTACGCTTCGCTTTCACCCTCTCACTGGGGCTATGTGTACGAACGACATGTCGGTTTGCAGTTCGAGGCTCAAGGCTATGCGGTGACGTACCGAGGACTTCAATTCGGCTTCGTGGACGGCGGCGTGGATCTGGTTCTTGAACGCGATGACGAGACCATTTACGTCCAGTGCAAATATACATTCGGAAAGCGCATCAGCGCCAATGAAGTTCGTTGGATTCTGCACAAGGCCGATGCTTACCTTGCGAGACAATACCAAGGTCGCCGACTACATTTCCATCTGGTGGTTCCTGATTCAAATCGGTGCTTCTCGTCGGTCAAGCTACGGCTCAATGGTACTGTCAAGAAGCATTCGACTGCACGCTACTTCGAAGAGCACAACAATCTCCAGAATCGAGTCAGGCTCAAGGTCGTGGAGGTGCCCATGCGCCGCCCCAGCAGCGAAATATAAAATTGATCCCCCCGGCTAAGAGCAGCTAACAAAACTACTGCGCGGCCGCCAGGCGGGCGCGGCCGGTGCTCAGAATCCTCATGTACCACTCGTACACTGTCGTTCCTGCGCGCCGTCCGCGCCCACCTGACGGCTGCTCGCTACGTTTTGTTAGCCGCTCTAAAACGATTTGTTACTATTGCCAGGAATGGACAGGCAGGGGGGGCGGATTTTCGGCCATAGTCGGGGGAAAAGAGAGTAAAGACATAACGCATCGGAAGATGCGCTATGTGGCCCTAGCTTATCGTCGTCCCCGACCTCCAAGAACAGCACAAGGACTTTGCATGGTCGATGCGCCCACCGATAAGTTTTCAGCCGGCGAGCAGGGTCTGGGATATATCTACCAGGCACGTCTCGCGCTGCTACAAGTGCTTCAATTGCCGGAAGATACTTCCATCTTCCTCGAAAAGGACGATGACCTCGATTTCATAGACGGCGACGGTGGCAAGTCCTTGGCCTCGTTGAAGCACAAAGCGATCGGCGATAGGCTCACCGACCTATCAACCGATTTCTGGAAGTCCGTCAACATCTGGCTGGTGCGGTACAAGAGAGATGGCCGCGCTGCGTCGAACCTGCGGTTCTTCCTGTTCACCACTGGCACGGTGTCCACCGGCTCGTTCCTTGCCCATCTTCTCCCCGATCAGCCTGTCGCCTCCCGTGATGCGGCAACGCTTACCGAATTGGCCGATGCCGCGCTTGCCGAATCGACATCAAAACTCATCGCACCGATCGCCAAGGCGTTCAATGAACTGAGAGATCCCGAAAAGCAGGATTTTCTCGAACGCATCCTGATCCTCGATGGCAGCCCACGCATCGGCGACATCCCGGCGCTCATAAGGGACAAGCACATGCGAAGCATCCGGCGCGAGCACCGAGAGTTCGTCTTCGAGCGGCTGGAGGGTTGGTGGACCGATGCGATGATCAAGCAGTTGACTGGCGCCAAGTCGGAAGGGATCTTCGGCTACGAAGTCTCGGACAAGCTCTCGAACTTCGCCGAGGAATACAAGGCGGACAACTTACCTATCACCTTCCGTGGAAAGGCGCCCGCAGACGAGATCGACACTGATGCCGACCCACGCCTGTTCGTGGCCCAACTGCGCGAGATCGGCATTTCCTCAAATCGGATCAGGAGCGCGATTCTGGATTATTACCGGGCGTTCGAACAACGATCGGCCTGGGCGCGCGAGAACCTGCTTGTGTTGGGAGAGGTCGAGGAGTACGAAGATCGCCTCACCGATGAGTGGGGTCGCTACAAGGATGTCGCTTTCGAGAAGCTGAAGGACGACAGCGCGGAAGAAGCACTGCGCGAAGCCGGCGCGGCGCTCTACAACTGGGCGGAATTTGAGACTGGGAAGATCGAATCCCTACGCATTCGCGCACGGGTGACGGAGCCCTATGTCCTTCGCGGCAGCTTCCACATCCTGGCAGATGCCACGCCCGAACCCAAGGTCTACTGGCATCCCAGATTCCTCGACCGCCTTGGCCAGGTGCTGGGGGTGGCATCGTGAAGCGATGGGATCAGCGCCCCTTCGAGATTCGGAACCTGTTCAACCCTGCATTCTGTGGCTTGGTCCTGTTCCGCGCCCTGCATGGCTACGAAGAAGAAGATGCCCGCGGCATGCCCTTCTCACTGTCGCTGCTTGTACTACCCCTGTGCCTGCACAAGGATTCACGCGAAGTGATCGCCAGCAGTCCACGCAGCTACCTGCTCAAGACCGCGGAGAAGAACCAGCAAATCATGGTGGGCTTCGCGGACCGGGTCACGCAGATGTTGCCGTATGCCTTCGAGGGGTTCGGTTTGCTAATGGAAAGAGGCTGCATCGCCGTCACGGACGACGGTCGCATCCAGACCGTGCCCAGGAAGGTCCGCAAGAGCGTAGATGGCACCGCCGAAACCGTCGCCTGCCAGAAAGTGGCGCGGATCGTCGGAAAGGAATTTGCACGCATAGCCGACCGGGCGACCGTTTATACGACTTTCGGGATTCGTCCATGAAGATCAGATCCATCCACATCTACAGCCATGACGGCCAGCGCCGAGACCTCCGGTTTAAGGTAGACGGACTCAATGTCATCACCGGTCGCTCCTCCACCGGCAAGTCTGCGCTCTCCGATATTATCGAATACTGCATGGGACGCTCCTCGTTCAACGTCCCGGAAGGCATCATCCGGGACAAAGTGTCTTGGTTTGCGGTGATCTACCAGTTCGAGAAAGAACAAGTGCTTATTGCCAAGCCGACCCCGCCCGGCAGTGGCGCCAGTTGCAGCACGGCAATGTTGCGAAGGGGTACCCAATTGCAGGTGCCCGAGTTCAAGGATCTGGCGGTCAACACTGACGATGACAGCATTGTCGAACTGCTGTCGCGCTTGCTTGGAATTCCCGAGAACCGCACCGAAGTCGCGCTTGAGCACAGCCGAGATAGTTACGACGCGAACGTCAAGCACACGTTCTACTACCTGTTCCAGAAGCAGGGACTGGTCGCCAACAAGGATCAACTTTTCTATCGCCAGAACGAGCAGTTCCAACCGCAGGCGATCCGCGACACGTTGCCAATCTTGCTTGGCGTCTCCTCCCACGATCGCTACGAGCTGGAATCCAAGCTACGCGTAGCGCAGCGCGATCTGAGGGTCAGCAACAAGAAGCTAGAGCAAGCGCGCGACGCCGTCGACACATCGCATGAACAAGCCATCGGCCTCTACTCGGAAGCAAAGACAGTGGGGGTCATTGGCAACACCGATGAGAACCCGAATGCGGACGGGATCATTGACGCACTGAGGTCGGCGCTGTCGTGGAAGCCTGAGAGGGTGCCAGACGACGACGGCAGCCGGGTTTCGTTTCTGGAGGATGAGTTAGTCCAGTTGCGTCAGGATCGCCGTGATACTCAGAACCGGATCGACGCGGCACGACAGTTCGCCAAGCGGGCGGGTGGCTACGAAAACGAGGCCGCCGAACAGATAGACCGGCTGGCCTCAATCAAGGCACTGCCGAAGAACCCCGACAGTGGCGAATGGCAATGGCCGTTCAGCGAGCAAAACTTGGCGCTGGAATCCCCGGTCGCCATCGTCCTGCTCAACGAATTGGAATCGCTCGACAAAGAGTTGCGCATCGCCACCGGCCAGCGCCCCAAGCTCGAAGCCTACCTCGCCGAACTGACCGGCAAAGCGGATGGGATCGCGGGCGATATCAAGCAGAAGGAAGCGGAGCTATCCGCGGCGATTTCGGCCAACGAAGTCATCGCCCAGATGGGCACCCGCAACAACGCAGCCGCGCGCGTGGTCGGCCGTATCAGCCTGTTCCTGGAAACGCTCCTCCCGAATGAGGATCTTGCCAAACTGGAAGCAGAGAATCGCCGTCTCATCAACAAAGTTAAGCAGCTTGAGGAGCAGATCGGTGCCGACGACAGCAGCGAACGCCTGACCTCGATCCTCAACAACATCTCCGCACAGGTGTCGCGATACATCCAGAAGTTCAACGCCGAGTTCGGTCCTTACCCTGCGCGGCTCAACCTGCCGCAGTTGACAATAATCTTCGATCGACCCGAGCGTCCTGTGCCGATGGGAAGGACCGGCGGCGGCGAGAACCATCTGGCCTACCATCTGTCAGCACTGCTCGCCCTGCACCTGTTCGCGGCGCAGAACAACCGTCCTATTCCGCGCTTCCTGTTGATCGACCAACCAACCCAGGTCTACTTCCCCTCCGAGCAGGTCTACAGGGATGCCGACGGTTCCGTGCAGAAGACGGAATCCGACGCCGACCTTGATGCGGTGCGCCGGCTGTTCGAGTTGTTGCTGAAGTTCACACAGGACGATGTTCCAGGCTTCCAACTGATCGTCACTGAGCATGCGAACCTGCGCGATCAGTGGTTCCAAGACGCGCTGGTCGAGAAACCGTGGACCAAGCCGCCCGCGCTGGTTCCGGAGGAATGGCCGCCAGGAGCGGCGAACTGATCCATCGAGCCGATATGCAACGGCCGGTATGGGGGGCTGGCGGGGTGGTGTAACGTGGGCCTCCACTCTGTTCGTTGGGTGGATCCAGAAGAAAGCGGTCCTTCACTAAGGTCCGCTCCTGGCCGAAAGCGGACCTTGGCACACAGGGCTAAGCAGGGAGGTGCTATCCGATTTCTAGGATTAGGGAGGTTTATCGAGGGTAGCGGCTGTTTGCTTTCGGTCAATAACGCTGCCCGATCGGCCAATGAAGAGCTCCGCAGGCGGCTTTCTTCTACGAGCGCTCGCAAACCTTCTGCACCGACGGTGAAGTACTACCGAAGACCGGTGCCAACGCTCGACCTTCGTCCGGGACGCTTCAAACCCAAATGAGCCGCGCTGGGGATTTTCGCAAGATGCCGCACAATGAGCTGACTTCTAAGGAGCCGCGTCCATGCTCAGTACTGTCCGGCAACACTATGTACCGCGCACCTACTTGAAGGCTTGGGCGGACGCTCGTGGCCAAGTTCGCGTCGAAGATCGAGTGTCGGAGAGGGATTTCTCATCATCGCCTGAAAACGTGTGTGTCGAGCGCTTCTATTACGAAGCCGACGCCACGCGCCCAGATAACGCGATCGAGAAGATGTTCCAGCCTTACGAGAGTAATTATGATCCGCATGCGGCGACCTTGAACGCGATTGCGGCTAGTGGGTCCAACATTGCGCAAGTCACGGCCGATTTGGCTACTGCAGGTGCGGATGCAAGCCTCGACACTGCCATTAAGGGCCTCGCGGCAGTAGCCTATTTCCGGACGCCGGCTGCACTCGAGGCTTTGCAGAATGAACTTAAGCATGATCAGTCGGATGCGGCTCAAGCAGCGGCGCTTGCGTCGCAGACACCGCATGACATGGCCAAATTAGCTTTTGATTCAACCTTGCTCAAGCGCTTTCAAGGCCTAGTTCCAACCTATTTTTTCTCAAAAACCCGTCTCTATCACCTGCGATCGAGCCTGCTTTCCATTGCAGTCAGCGCAGTTGTCATCGGGCAACTTCGGCTGGGCCATCGGCAACGATCCAGGAACGCACGCTCTTATGCCGATAGGGCCAAATCTGCTAGTCATGCTCTCCATGGAATCTGCTGTCCACCGGCTCAAGGCCATTCAGTTGACACCTGATCTTTACGAGCTGACCTTGCAGCTAGTTCGAGCCAACGCACGGCGTTTCCTGATTCTCTAGTGCAAATCGCGCGCAGACTCAAAAGAATCCGCACCCCGCTCAGGGGGAGGTGACTCTGGGGCGGAGCAGGGTAGAGATTAGGGAGATTTATCAGGGGTAGGCGGCGGTATCTGCCCTGAAGCTAGAGTGGATGGCATTACGGAGCGGCATATCTAGCGAAACCACTTCGGGAAGTTGGTACCGAAGCTCGTCAAGAGGCAATGCGGTCACCAAGTCGCGTTCGGACAGCCTCTCGCAGCCGAACCTCGCAAAGATCATCCAGAATGGATCCAGAGAGAGGTTCGGTCGCCGCCAGTAGTTGACGCCCAGGATGGCCGGGCTCCAGCAAATCAAGGATCCGGTCAGCAGTCACGCGGTCACGCCCGGCCATTGCGTTGGCCCCGACGAGCAGCAGAGCGCGTCGCTTATTCGAGTTGGCGATCCGTTCAAAGATTTTCAGAGCATCGTTCGCCGTAGCATGAGCCCCAACGAGGTGCGCCGCCGATGCCGCAACGATAGCTGGCGAATGCAGTAGAAAATCAGGAGTTAGGTATCCGACGACACTCAAGCTTAAGGAATCAGCGTCGGCCAGGGCATCAATGGCATCAAGCCGAATCCAGCGCGCTTCCGGAATGTTGATGAGACTCCAGATTTGCTGTTGGATTTCAGAGCTGCCGCAATTCGCGGCGACGATAAGGGCGTACTTGCTAAGCGCTCTGTCTGTCGTAGTATTCGCAAGATCGATAAGCGAATCGCCAATTGCATCGGATAGGGGGGTGTAATCGGCAAGGGCAACAACGGCGGCTCTCGCGATATCAAAGCTCGGGGGATCGTCGTAATATGCTGCGGCGCTCGACCAAGTGTCATGTATTAAAGTGAGCAGTGTGTTTAGGTGATCCGGGTGCGGCCGTTTCGCGAGTAGATCGGCTAATGCGCCGCGTACTCGGCTACCGGGGTCGGATGCCATTTCGAGGATTTCCGGTGGCAAAGGATTGGTGGATGCCTGTGATAGATGAAGCAGCGCCGCACGGCGCGCGTCGGCGCGCTGATGTCGTAGCGCTGCTTGAACGAGAGTGATATTGCCAATTGCAATCGCAGCCTCGGTCGCACTCACGGCATGCTTCTGGCAGCTGGCAATTTTCAGCCATTGAGCGATCGCATCCGATGCGTCGCCTTTGCTTGCAAGGATGACGGGTACAACCAGATCAAGCGCCTCCGCATCGAGCTGTGGTACGCAGCCTGTCAGGAGTATGAGCGCTAGACCATTGACCGCGCGGGCCTTCCGCTTCTTGGTGGGAAAGGCATCGAATACTTCCTTGAGTTGATCTGGAAGTGCGCCAACGACGGGGCTTAGCTTGGCGTGACTGCTTTCCCCCAGCCGCCGACGAGATTTCTGCATGGAAGTGAGCAGCTTGATTTGCCGATCAAGTTGCGTGCAATTCATTTGGAACGCCGTAATCAGCGCATTCGGCGCGACTTCCAGCGCTGTAAGCACAAGCTCGTTACGCAAATCGACCGAAGAGGGAACAGATGCGACATGCGCAATGAGCCCAGGCTCCAGTTCTGCAACCCAGTGCTTCCGCACCGCAGCCCAAACAGTTAGCTCGTTATCCATATCCTTGCTTGCTGCGACAATAGCCAAAAGCTCATCTCTATCCACTAGGTGGGAAGACATCACGAGCGCTTTCGACCAAGCGGGAACCAAATCAGCGACGCGCCGATGGTTGGCAAGGACCAACCAGCGACCCTCTGCGCGAAGCTGCTGGACATAGGCGTCGATGAAGACGCCGGATGTGTAACCGTCGCCTTCATGGCTAGATTGGGTGGCCTCTTCGACGGCATGATTCCGTTCGCCATCCTCGATCGCACGCCACGCCTCCCGGCCGCTCTGAAGATACTCGCGGTGGATGCTCGCGAGGTCGTCCAGCGCGGCCTGCAAAACGATCTCAAATCCATCTAGGTCGCGCACGGCGCCGGCCGCGACGGCGTCGGCGTTGAGCTCGAAGCCGTTGCCGACCATCTGGCGCGCGGCGTCGTGATAGGCGGAGGTCAAGTTGGGTGCGAAGCGATCGAGCCGTTTTGCGAATCCCGCTCCGTAATTCCCTCGGTCGAAGCCAAGCTGCTCACGAATAAATCGCTCTGCGACTTTGGCCGCGAACGGGCTCGCTGCGACGGCGTCGTACCAGGCATCGTCAAAGATCGTCGGTTGCCAGTCACGAACGAAGAAAGAAGCTCCCCGCTGCGTGCCTTTCAACAGCCACCTCGCGACGCGGCTCGGTATGGACTCATCGCTGCCCACCTCCGACGCCAACTCCAGCAAGGGCGCGAACTTGGAAGCCGGATCCATAAGGCTTTCGTCCAGCCAAGCATCGATCGCTTCCTTGCTGCCGGAGTCAATGTCGAAGGTCTGATCAACGTCCTCTCGGCGAGCAAACGAGCGCGTCACTTCAAAAATTCGGGCGGCGGTTTCCAAGCCCCAATCGCGATGCGCTGACGGCAACTGAGCGAGCGCTGCGATCAGAGCCTTGATCGCAGCCTCGCTCTGTCCCCAGTTCTCCTTGGCGAAGGCTTCAAAACCTTGTCGGACGCTAGGATGAGCAAAGGCGATGGTGCGGGCCGGCTGACGCAAATGGCGGGCCGCGATCATGCGGTCTGTAAGTCGATCCAAGCCGTCGCCGAGTGCACGATCCAGCCCGCGTAGCGCGCGTTGAAGAGGGTGGAGTCGGCTGCGGTCGAACTGACCTCTTGCCGCCAGCAGCGCCCAAACAATAGCTGAAGTGCCGCATGTGTCGATCGACGATAGCGCTCTGAGGACAACGCCTTCCACCGCATCGCGCTGCGCCAACTCGAGCAACCGGCGAAAGAAGATGTGGTTTTCCTCGCCGACATCGTGGCCGGTTTGCATGTGCGCAAAGTACAACTCGATCTCAAGCGGCGTGCTAAGCCTCTTGAGCACCTCACTGCGAAACGCATACGCTTTGGTCTGCAGGGCGGCCGTTAGCTGGTCCATGCGGTTGTCATGAATTTCGCGGAGTTGACCGTCCCGGTACTGGCCCGCATCCAACTCGACCGACCATGCGTTGAGGCTGTCGCCGACTTTGGCGCTCTGCATCATGTCGCTGCGGGAGGTGACGATGAACTGATGATCCGGCGTAGCCTTGGCAAGGAGGCGTGGCAATTGCTCGGTCCAAGCCTCGCTGCCCCCGCGTAGGCTGAATTGGCCCCATGGATCATCAACGTAGAAGAGTGTCGGTCCGTTATTGACGACCTTGCGCACGCTCGTCGGCGCATCGTCCGCCCCAATGGTGACGACCTCCAGCACAGCATTACGCCGTCGCGCGATATCGCACAGCTTGAGCGCTGCCTGCGTCTTGCCTGTGCCCGAAGGTCCCCGAATGACGACTGCGTTCTTGTCGTTCATGACCTTGAGCATCTCGTCAAAGTTCGCCGGGGGCACGAAATGCTCGAGGCTGGCGGAGCTGGCCAGGAATCCGCCGTGCGCCCGCACCATTGCCAGAAGGTCATCGCTCGTCCACAGACCGGGCGTGCTGCCTCGGGTCCGCCGCCTGGCTTCGAGACGGAGTTTTTGGAGGAGATTTAGTTGCTCGACCTTGGGAACGTGCAACAGGTCCGACATTAGCGCTCGGATATCGGATGCGAGATGTTTCTCGGTAAGCTTCCCCCAGATCGCGACACGGCCTTCGGGCGACGTTTTCAATGTCGTGTGCAGGCTCGGCGGAAAGCTTGCCTTGTCCGAGACCTCTTCGAAGCCTTCGACCAGCAGTCCACGTGCGACGCCTTTTGCGTCGGCATTAGTGACGAGCAGATAACGAGTATTCGGTTCGTCGAGATGATGAAGGGCGTTTCGGCGCCCACCTTTTTTTTCAGAGCCGTGCTTGAGCAGGGCTTCGAAATCCTCGATCGACCACGGCTCGCCGTTGTCCATTTTGACTTGGACGACAAGCTTGTACCCGCCTGCGACGGTTGCACTTGGTTGCAGGCGTCCCGGCTTGTGGGGCTCAAGATCCGCTTCCAAATCTTCTTCGTTCGCGGGCTCGAGCACAAGGCGCGTAGCCGACTTAGAAATGAGGAGAAGTTGCAGGGCCGCGAGGATTGAGACGTCGAGCTGATAGTCGAAACCCGCTTGAGCAGCTGCGGCGCCTCGTAGGGGACGCTTCGCATCCGCGCTATCTGTCAAGGGCGGGCCCGACTGGCTGGAGCTCAGCCGCTGCGCGTCTTCATGACTATTTGTCGACATCGTCGAACACCGAGCGCTTCGTGGGGACCGGAGTGAGAGCCGAAGCTTCCTCCTTTTTTTGCGTCACGATGTGCGTCCAATCCGCTTCGTCTTCTGAGCCTTCCTCCCGTTCGCGCTTGCGCTCCTCCAGTCCCTTGATTGACCGCTTCACCTGATCACGCGCGTCGTCGATCAGCGCTGTGGCGTCCGCGTCAACGCCGATCGTCTCAATGCGATCGAGTACACCAAGAAGCTTTTTGAAATGGTTGTCAGGCTCCTCGTCCAAGTCAGCGTCGGCGACGATCTCGTCGATCCGCTCTTCGATCGAGGGCAGCACGGTTGTTCGCAGTGCCAATCCCATGCCGACCAGTCTCAGCGGCGGTATGAGCGCCAGCATCTCTGGTTCGTCGAAGATGGATGAATCCAGGTTTGTGAGCACGGCCGATTCCAATGTGTCGGCGGCCTCCGAGCGCAGATCTTCCGATAACACACCGAGGTGATGGGCTCGGGCGTACGCGGCGATCTGGGGATTGTTGCCGGCGAGGTCGGTTTGCCAGCAGGACCGTCTAAGTAAATTTGGAAGCTGCTGCACCAATTTTGTGAACACGGGTCCGCTCGCCCGATAGGACAAGAAGTGGAATAGCATCCAGTTCCGGTGCCGTTCATCGGGGGTGTGGCCAAGCCGGGCGACCAGTGCGTCGTCGAGCGTCGTCGGAATGACAAGCGCGTCTCTAATGAGAGGCGAGCCCTCACACGTGAAACTGTTGAGAATGGTGTCGATCGTCGCGCCCCGTATGAGCGCTGCCATCATATGCGGCTTCTGGCGCAGGATCTCCGTCAGCGCGTCGGATATCGTCGGATGGGCGAAGGTCCACTTTGATCCGGAGAGCTTCAAGAACGAGCCTTTCAATTCAGCGAAACAATCCTGGATCTTGGTGAGGCTGTACGACGTCAGCTCCGCGACCGCCTGGGCAGCCCACACATCGTGGTCGCTAGGATCGAAGCCGGCTTGATGGACGTAAACCAAGATGAGCGCGGCTTGAAGCTGATCATCCAGGGCATTGACCGTATCGATCAAATGCTCTGTCGGCTCTTCCATGAAGCGAACTAGGGAGCTTTCACGAGGCGCGAGCCCCTTGGTGAAGTTCGGGTCACCAAGACGTTCGGCAATCCCAGGAAGAAAGTCGCGAACGGCGGCGACCGCGGTTAGGTGTGGCTTGATGCTTGATCGCCAACTCTGGCTCTGCTCACCGAAGTTCACATGGTTATAGAGGATCTGGGCTTTTTCTTCGAATGTCAGTTCGCCGAGATCGACAACGGCGCTGCCATCAGCGAATTGGGCCAGGTTGCGCTGTCCCAGCCGCCGCCGTGCCGCTTCATAGATATGCTTGCGGGAGGTCAGGAGGAAGCGGTTGCCGTGCTTGATTGCGGCTCGAAGCTTCGAGAAGGCCGACGCCCAGTCCTGCGCATAGTCGTCGCGTAGCACATTCGAGCCGAACGCGTCGTCGATCCAGAAGAAGCGGCCCGGATCGTTCGGATTCCATCCAGCCTCGAAATCGCGGGGACTGGTCAGAGCGAGAACGGTGTTATCCGGGTTTTCCGAAGCGATCGTCGAGACGATCGCGCCGATCGCTGATTTGCCGCTTGAGGGATTGCCCAACAGGAGCACTACGCCGTGGTTGGAAATGGCGTTGACGGCGTCGCGATGGGCCTTTGTGGGCACATAGGTGCGGAGCTTTGGAATCCAACTGTCAAGCAGCGCCCGGCTTTGCTCGCTTAGCCGCTCGTCCACGATCGAGGTGAGATCCCCCAAGCCGTAAACCTGCGGGACGAGGGCACGCAGCCGCGCGCTAGCTCTGATGACTCGGACGATATACTGGCGACCAAGAATGTGAGGCTTACGCACGCCGAGCGCTCGGAGCCTGGCGCGAATCGCAGCCGCCACAGGTGCATCTATGCTCATGTTCGTCATGAAGGCATAGGTGTCCGCCTGACCGGCTTTGACGAGTTCATCGACATTTTCAAGCTCGGGGGTGATATCGCTGAGCTTCAAGGCCCTCATGGCATCGGACGTATGCTTGCACTGGACCGTGCCTATGGGCGGTGCGTTCGTTCCCGAGGCGATGAGGAAGACCGCGTCCTGGCCGCCGTCATGCGCTTCACGGAAGATCTCTACGGGTCGGCCGAGTACGACTTCGCACACCTGCGAACAAAGATCCTGAAACGCGCGCCAGCCAATGGTGTGGAGCGCCAGATCGCTCCAGGGGCCGTGCGCTCGACGTTTGCGCGTTGCCGGAAGCTCGATTTGCCCGCTATCGGCCGTCATGCGGTGGCGACACCACGCAAAACTCCGACCGGCATCGGATTGATTTCCTGGTCGATGACAACGCTTGTGGCGCCGAGCAGTCCAAGGTCGATGTCGAGACGCCGGCCTCCCTCCGTAGAAGTGCTCACCAAGCGCCGGCACAGCAGATCGGCCAGCGCGGGGTCTTCGACGGCGCAGATTATCTGGCGCCCATCCAAGCGCAGAGCAGCGAGCACTTCGACCAGGTGAAGGGCCCTGAAATCGTCGATGTGCTGAACGGGGTCGTCGAGCAGAAGGGACCTGAGCGGTGTCCATGCCCGCGCAAGATGGACCGAGAGAAGGAAAGCGAGACCGGCAGCGCGACGTTGACCACTGCTGAAGACGAATTGCGGATTCAGCCCATCGCCCACCTTGAGGCTTAGGAAGCGTCGGACGTCACCACGGATGCTGTAGTCGATTGTCCGCCAGTCGGCGTGCGGTCGCAGGCGCTGATAGAGCTCGTTGAGCAGAGGGCTGATCTCAGCAAGGCGCTCATCTATGATTTCCGCGCTGACACGTCTCACAGAGCGTTCGATCTCGCGGGCTGCTGTGACGGCATTTTGCGACTGGCCAACCGAATGCGCCAGCTTATCGATTTCAGCGCGCAGCGCCGAGATGTTGCTCTCGATCGACGACATTCGCGACAGAGCTTGCGAGGCCTCCAGCACGAGTAGCGCGCGCTCGAGGTCGATCAACCGGTCGCGTTCTGAAGAAATGGCCTGCTCCAGCCCGTCAGGATCCTTGATGAAGCGGTGATCGAGCCCCCACTGATCGCAGAAATCCACATGCGCCGCTTCCGAGTCGCGCAGGCGCCGCACCTCGTCCGCATCCGCTTGGATCGCGACCGTAGCTGTCTGCAACGTGAGGCTGGGTCGCAGCGCGTTCTGTTTTGCGGAGGCGAGAGCATCGCGAGCGGCCTGAACGCCCGACGCCATTGATGTGATCCGTCGCCGCGCCGCAGCCAGGCCGGCGGCGAACTCGTCCGATGTTCGATGGGCTGCGCAAAGCGGGCAATGATCGTCGTGCAGCCCGAGGCGCTCGCCGTGTTCGATGAGGAAGCTCAGCGACGCCGCCATCACGTCCATCTCTTCTTCCCGCGAGAGACGTTGTTCGGCTTCAGAAAGGACTTGCCGTGCAGCCTCGTGCTCGCGCTGCGCTGCTTCATGCGCTGCCAATGCGGCCTTGCGTCTCGCCGCGGACTCGGGAGCGTTGTAGAGGGCCTGCGCCGCCGCGACCTCTCGACCGAGTTGAAGCGCTTCGCCCATCCGGCCCAATTTGGCTCGTCCGTTTGCGAGCGCGGTTCGACCTGCAGCCAGACGTGCCGTCAGCTCGATGGGCGCCTCCGGCGCCGCGGCAGCGATCACCTGGAGCGCGCCGGACACGTCCCCTGATCTGCTGAGCGCGGCTTGTGTCTCGGACTGCTGCGTCAGTCTGTCGGCCAGTCGCGAGCGGGCAGCCTCATAGGTGGCCTCGTCTTTAGTGTGCGCGGCTTCGGCGGCAGTCACGACTTCCTTGGCTCTACTACCGGCTTCCGACCCTTCCAATGGACCGAGCGCCGAGCGCACAAGATCAAATCGCTCCGTTTCGGTGAGATCCAGGCTGAGCGCGGCGATCCATTCGTCGCGGATGATCGACGTCCGGGTGAGCTGCCGAAGTGCGTCGTCTGGCGCAGGTCCGCGGCAAAGCGCGGACTGGATTTCCTCCGGTGAACGATCGGAGCCGCGTTCTCGCGTTCGCGTGATGGTGAACGGGTAGCCGCTGTCGTCAATGAAGGAGGCTGTCACGTAGTGGGCTTTTGGAACACCTTCGCCGCGCCACCAAAGGTAATCGCTGAGGCTCTCCTTCGCGGCCTTTTCGACGACGTACTTGTCGATGGATCCAGTGATCGCGAACTCGACCGCATCGCACAGCGTGCTTTTGCCCACGCCGTTGCGACCGGTGATGACAGTGAAGCCCCGTCCGAAACTGATCCGGACGAGATCCCTGAAGCCACGAAAGCCGCATACTTCTACGAAATCGAGCCTCATGACGTCGCCCCCAAGATGCGAGCGATCTCTGCTGGCGTGGTTTCGCTTAGGAAAGCGGTCACGGCATCCGGAGGGATGTCCTTCAGCCTGGTCCGCAGCCTCGTTTCGAAGTTGGAGGCGCCGAGTAGCGGCTTGGAGCGTATCGACAGCAGCGGTAGCAGCGCCTTCTCAACGTCACCAGGTGTATTGATGGAGGCCCTCGCGATTTTCCGAGTCAAAGAGAAATCTTCTTCGATGCGCTCGATCTCGCGCATTCGGCGCGCATCCTGATCCGGTGTCAGAAAGACCGAATAGACGTTCCATGCTTTCGCTCCGGCTCCGCGCAACGAAGCGGCATGCCGAGCGAGTGTGATTTTCTGGTTCTCCTCCCACGTGCCGAGGAGAGCATCTGCACTATCGAAGACGTGGACGAATCCCATCAGCGCCGCGCTTTCGAAACAGGCCACCGGGCGGGTCGAGCCAGTCCACGTCCAGGTCTCATACTGTGCGTCACGAAGGAGGATTTCGGCTTGGGTGAAGATGTCCATCAGATGCCCAACGCAGCTATTGCCCCAGGAAGGTCATACCATTCGCCCGCTGGGTCTGGACGAATGACGTTACCGGTGCGTCCGCTGCGCACGACATTGTCCGGCACGCCCAAGTCGGTCGCACCTACCGCGACAACAATGTCGGACTGCACAGCGGCAGGCGGCTCGACGAACTTCCCACGTAGCGTCCCGAGGATGCATTGCGCCCCGTTGAGGACCCGGATGCTCCGCCCGTTCAGATCATAACCATCGGCGCGTTGAACGGCGCCGGCCTGACGGAGCAGCAAGTGGAAGAAGCCAAGGGTTTCTGGATTTACCGGACGCAAGAGCTTCGCCGGCTCTGCCGCCGAGACGCCTTCGGCATCCCGCCTCAGACCATAGAGGGCTTCGCTGTCGAAATTTCCAACGTCTAGCCAAGCCGGGTCACACTGGGCTCCGGTAGCTTGCTCGAAGGCGGCTCGTCCGGCGTCCAGGACCTGACGGAGGTAGCTCGATGAGAAAGCTCGACGAAGCTCGTCAAGCGCCGCAGCTCCTGACTCTTGCACATGTTCGAACGTCACGTTTTGTGCGTGCGCGATCTCCCAGAGTTTCGGGGCCTTCTGCTCGAGCGCGTTTGTCGGCGAGAGGTCGATGACGGTCACGGACAACGGCTGCACGTCGATCAGCGCTTCGCCAATCACGGCATTGAGGTATTGCCAGTCAGACCAAAAGCCGACGACGAGCAGGTCCTTCTGCCGAAGGTTGGCAGCCATCCAGACTTTACTTCGCGCAATGCGCCCCGAGATGGTCGGATTATTGAGCTGTGAAGGTGCCCAGACTGTGGCTTGCCGATCCCGTTGGGAGCAGCCATGGAATTTCAACAAGGGTGCCTGGCGGACGGAATGGGACGTGGCCTCGTCTCCGTCGAGCGAGCTGCGGAAGTCCGCGCCGTAGTCCCAAGCGCGTCGCTCGATCAGCGTGTCGTAGTTGCTCGATATGCCGGCAACGGCGGCGCGGGTGATGAGAAAATCCGCGATCGCCGCATGCCCTGTATTCGAAGGCTGCACAAAAGCAGGCCAGGGCACAAGGTGTTCGATGAAGACCGATTGCAGAGTGTTGAGGCCTGCAAAGTGCTCGGCGAGTGCCTCCAGATTGTCCCGAAGACCAAGGTCGCAATTCGGATCAGATTCGAGACGGTATTTGTCGAAGCATCGCTCAGCAACCGTGCGGGCCGACGGCAGGCTGCTTGGGGGCGCCATCGAGAGTCCCGCACCGCAGACCACAAGAAGGCGACCAGCATTCATCGAGGCTAATAGCCGCGAAATTGTCTCAGGCGTCACGCACCCACCCCCGGCGCTAATAGAAATTCCATTTCCTCAGGACATCTAGCAGAGATCCCAAACCAATTGGTACCGCTAATCATCAGCTGACCCAGCATCGACGTCTATCCTAGCCACGGCAACCGACATTTTTTATCATTCATCTTAGAAGTCGTGCAGCGGGATTATCTTCTGCTGAGCCCGCTTGAAAATATCCAATCACGCTAGCCACCGCACGATGTTCGGTCATCGCCATAACTGCCGGCAAGGGAATGCCTTTCCTGCCTGCTTCGGTGACGAACCCGGACCGCAAGCTATGCGCCCCAAAGTCCCCCTCTAACCCCGCCAAGCGGGCCCGCCGCTTTACGATAGCAGCCACAGAGCCGGGTGGCAGGGCAGGGCCGACGCGCTCTTTCCAAATCCGTCGAAAAATCGCCCCTTCGTAGCTCCCCGCGACTTCCAGCCAAGCCGCAAGTGCCTCGGCGCTGCGTCCTAGGATTGGCTTGTCCGGCGTCGAGTCCGCTTTCACCCCAGCCTACTGAGTCTTCGAATACTCCAATCGATAGATGTAGCCGACCTCGCCGACCTTGCGCAGGTCGCGCATATCCGCAGCCGCGATCTCGCTGCGCCGACGACCGCCACTCGCGAATCCGAAGCAGAGCAGGGCACGGTCACGCAGGCCCTTCGCCTATGAAAGCGACGTGACCATGGATTACTCGCGGCGCGGAAGCATGTTTGCGGCAAGTGGTTTTGCTTTCTTCGAACCGTGGTGGCCCGCGGCAGCGGCTGAAGGAACGTGGGTAGATGTCTTGATTGCCTTCGTGCCACCGGGGTTGCGTAATACCGGTTCGGGCTGGGTGTCACGCTACGGATCTAACAGACGAGCGGCCGGATTATTCGATGCATCACCAGCATGGAAATAGCCGATCGCCTGGGCCACCGAACGATGCTCGGTCAGCGCCATGAGGGCAGGCAAGGCAACACCTTGGCGGCCGCCTTCGGTGATGAAGCCCGAGCGCAGGCTATGGCCGCCAAAGTCCCCGTTCAACCCAGCCTGCAACGCCCGCCGCTGCACGATCGCGGCTACCGCCTTAGGCGAAAGGGCCGGGCCTACGCGCTCGCCCCACAAGCGGCGAAAGATGGGACCTTCAGTGATCTCAGCCGCGCTTAACCATGCCGCTAGCGCGGTCCCTGCGCGGCCCAGCACTGGCTTGTCGGGTGTGGCAGTGGCGCTAGGGCCGGCCTGCTGAGTCTTGCTGTGCTCCAACCGATAGACGAAGGCGTCCTCGCCGACGCGGCGCAGGTCCTGCCAGTTAGCCGCCGCAATCTCACTGCGCCGGCGCCCGCCACTGGCAAAGCCAAACAGCAGCAGTGCCTTATCTCGAAGCCCCTCCAATGAGTCGTCGCAAGTAGCCAACATTGCCTCGAGCTCTGGGCGGGTGATGGCGGTCTTCTTGTGCGGTCGCTCGCCGCGTTTGACGGCCGCCCGACGGCCGCGCTTGAGGAGTTGGCGCACGGCGGGCGCTTCACACGGGTTAGCGGCTTTGTGCGCTTGGTGGGCGGCCGAGAGCACGGCTACGCGGTGCACGACTGTGGTGAGTTTGAATGCACCGGGCTTCTGCTTGAGGCCGGCGGCGACTAGGTACGCATCCAGTGTCGGCGGCAGTTCCCAGGTCAGCCCGGTCTTTCCGCGCCGGGTCAGGTGGTCGACCACGAACTGGACCACCGCCGGCTCAGGTACCGGCAACGTGATCGGCTGGCCAAAGCGGCCCTGGAACCAGGCCGCCCAGTAGCGCAGGGCGGTGGCATAGCTGCGGGTGGTATTGGCTGCAGCAGCTTCGGCCAGCAGTTCGCGCACGGCATCGGCGGCCTGTGCGGCGAGACGATCCGGAGCGAGTGTGGCGAGGGCGGGAACGCCGGGTACGAGTGTGTTAGATTTAACATGTCGCATGTATTTTATAATACGGAATAGGGCATCTACCGCCGATAACTATCTGTTATCGGACGTGGGTTGGCAATGGGGTAGGGCGTTCGTGTCGGAGGGCATCCAGATGGCCAGAGGAATCCAAGAAAACGAAGTGTTTGAGGCGGCCGATGCGTTGCTCGGCGCCGGCGAACGGCCGACCGTCGAACGCGTGCGCCTGCACCTGGGCCGCGGTTCGCCGAATACGATCGGGCCGTTGCTGGACGCGTGGTGGACTCAGCTCTCCCAGCGGCTCGAGCACCGGCTGGCGCTGCCGGAGGTTCCGGAGGATGTGGGCGTGGCCTTGGCCAAAGTGTGGGAATTGGCGTTAGCGGCCGGGCGTGGACAAGCAGACGCTGCGCTGGCGCCGGAGCGCGCCTTTCTGGCCAATGCCCAGGCCGAGATCGAAACCCGCGTGACCGCCGAGCGCGAGCGCATGGCCGCCATTGAGGCACAACGCCAGCAGGCGGTAGTTGCTGCTCAGATCGCTGAGGCGGCGTTGGCCGTCTGCGAGCAGCGAGCTGGCGAGCTCGCCGTACAGGTGGTCGCGCTGCAGCGGCAACTGGAGGAACTGAGCGGGCGCCGAGATGCCCTGGAAGCGCAGTTGCACAGCGCCCAATCCCGTCTGGAGCAGGAACGAAGCACGGCTGCGGGCGAACGCGAGACCCTGCAGACGCACCTGCGCCAGGTCGAGGACCGGGCTTACACCGAGATTGATCGGCTGCGTCAGGAAACCAAGGCGCAAAAAGCCCAACTGGCTACGCAGGCCCGCGAACATGTCGCGGCACTGCGCGAGGCCGATCAAGCCCGACGTGCGGCCGAACGGGCCCAGCATAGCGCCGAGCGTGAGAGTGCCGCAGCCCAGGCACGGGCCCAAGCGCTCGCACAACCACGGCCAGCCAAGGCGCGGCCTGCCATCAAGAAAGAGGCTGCTCGTGCCACGCGCAGGGTAGCCAAGCGGTAGGCTGCGCCCTCGCCGCTGGCACGCGGGCGGGGCTAAGCGCTACGCTAAGAATTCCTTAGCTTTGGTGAGTATTCGCATGACCCTGCCTGACGAGCGTACTCGCAACCTGCTGCAGGCCGGAGCATTTCTCAAGGAACTCGCCGGCAGCCAAGCCGTACCCAAGTCCGTGCGCGAGGAAGCCTATCGGCTGTTGCGTCACTACCCGACACTCAGTGATGTGGAAGCCATCGCCCAACATGAGGAGCGGTTGCGGGACCTCACACAGTCGGCGTTTGTGCGGCCTTACTTGACCTCGCAGTTCGAGCAGGACTGGTTCCGCAGTTACCCCAAAGGTCCTCATCGGATTTGAGCGACGGCACGTATCTTCGTAGGCAATCGCCTGCATCGTCAGCTCAACGGGCCTTCGCCCGCAACGAACGCCTGGATCAGCAACTGGCGACGTTGAACGTGTGACTGGAAGCGCAGGGGGCGACAGCACCAGCAGGAGCGCGGGGAATTTCGGAACCGGGTTGGCGCCACCGGAAAGCATGCGCTGGGCAAGGTCGATCAGGCCCGCCATTTACGTTAAGCGATCTGCCTCAGCAGCTGCGCGGGCCATAGAGCCCAAAACCCGTGACAGGCAGCGGCAAGCAAGGACGCCAAACGCCGGGCCACCTTCAATTGTTCGCCCCCCAGAGTGCGCGACTGGGAAAACCAGGCACTCATTACTGCGTTCCCGGAACTATAGACCCCCTTGACTGCGTTAAATGGATACTCAGAGTGCGTCGGTGGACCATCAAAGAGTGCGGTGCCCAGCCGTGAGTGAAGCCTTGCAGGACTTGGTCGCGCGCCTGGCTACGCGACTTCAAGAGGAAGCGGAGGCGATCCTCACCAGGGAGCGAGAGCGCCATGGGGCCGACCTTCAGCGTCAGCAACAAGCGCTTTCCACCGCCCAGCAGGAAGCCGCTGCTCTGGGCAGCCAACTGCAGCGCACTGAGACCAGCTTGCAGCAAGAGCAAGCCGCTCACGCCCTGCTTCAGCACAATCTGGGTGAGAAGGTCGCGGAAATCGCCCAGTTGAACGAGCGCATCGCCGGCATGACGGTGCGGCTGGCTGATCACGAGGCGCATGCGCGTTCTCTGGAGGACAAGCATGCTCATGCCCGGGAAGCACTGGAGCACTACCGCACTTCCACCAAAGAGCAGCGCGAGCAAGAGCTGCGCCGCCACGAGCATCAGGTCCAAGAGCTGCAAGTAGCCTTACGTCAGGCCAATGAAGCCTTAGGCGCGAAGAATCAGGAGCTGTTGGTGCTGAACCGCGACAATGGTCAATGGCTGGAGCGCCACGGGCGGATTGAGCGTGAGCTTGCCCAGTTGCGACAGGCCCACGAAGGCCAACACAGCGAGGTCGTGGCGTTGCGCCAGACCGCGACGGATCATTTGGCACTGCAGGAGCGTTGGAAGACTGACGCCAAGGCCTTGGATGCCATGCGCAGCGAGCTAGCTCAAGTCCAAGACGCGCTTGCGCGGGAGCGCGAGCGCCGCGAGAGCGCTGAAGCCGATGCCTTGCGTGCCAACGCACGTCTTGAAGCGCTAGAGCCCCTACTGAATCAACTGACGCCGGCACAAAATGCGGTGAAGAAAACTCGGCGCGGCCGTACGCAGGATGGAGGAGCCGACTAACGAGGCTGCTCGTTTGTCTGCTAGCGGCTGGGGTGGCGCTCACCTGTCCAGTACGCCCATTCCATAGGGACAACCCACTCTACAAACAGTTTGGCTACTGAGGACTCCGGTGCCAAATGATAGGGCTTGAACATGCCTTGCTCGGGCGAACTGGTCATCAGGTAGCGCAGGCGCTTCTGGACCTCCTGAAAGATGGCTTCCCGCACATGGGCGCTGTCGTGCACGCCAAGACGCATTGCCACCGACGCGCCTTGGCGTACCGCCGCCCAGCAACAGTAACGCCACCGCGCGATCGGCAAGCCCGGCGGCCCGGATTGAAAGACGAACCCCACATCGCGTGCCCAGCCTGGGTCGAAGTGATGTTTGAGCAATTGCTGCTCCAGAAACTGCTCGGTCTCCCAGAGTGCAAGTTCATCCCACAGCTCCAGTTTCGCGTCCGCCAGGTCTACATCGTGTGCCATATCGCCGAGTTGGTCTTCCAGCACCGGGAGCAGGTGCCTGCGCTCGTGGGTAGACCAGGCGAAAGCCCATTGCAGATCTTCGATGGGCGTGACCTCGGCATCGGGGCGGATCTGCCATCGATCCGCTGGCCAGGGAACTTGGATCAAGGCCAGGTCTCGCAGCGCGTCCAGCACCAGCAAGGTGGAGCGGCGTGTGGGCGCCACCGGTATGCGTCGTAGCTGCGCGGCTAACAGTGCGGCTAGGAAAAGGGTGCCACGAAGGCCCAACTCCTCGATGCTGGCGACCCCAGATGGCGTCATTGACGAGGTTCCGGGCATGCGGTTTCCGGGGATGAGGGAGCGGCGTGGCTCCTGGCGGTGGCGGCGCTACCGGTGTCGCCGGTTGCCTCAAGGCTAAGAATATCTTAGTATGCAAGGCAGGGTACATCCGCCATCCTTATGGGGTCTCCATGGGGTGCGCGCGTGACTTTGTCCGTCGACTCAACACCGACCTTCGCTCGACGCCTCAAACAAGCCCGCCTGCACACGGGTTTGTCGCAGAAGGAGTTGGGCATCCGGGCCGGTCTGGATCCTCACGTGGCCAGCCCCCGAATCAACCAGTACGAGCGTGGCAAGCACGAGCCCAAGCTGGAGACTGCTGAGCGGTTGGCTCAAGCGTTGGGGATCCCCGCCGCCTTCCTCTACACCGACGATGATCTGCTGGCCAAGCTGCTCCTGCGCTGGGGCTCGCTAAGCAAGCAGCAGAAGCGCGAGTTGGTGAAGCTGATCGAGGCCACACCCGAGAAGTAAACCGAACAAGCGCTCACCACAAGGGCAATTCTTCGCCTCAACCCGCCTTTTGGGCGCTCCTGGAGGGAGTCGCAGTGGCCGTGGCTAGTGCGACTGAGAAGTCGCGGCATCTCAGGCCTGCTTGAGATTTTGTTCACGACCGATACACACGCGCCTTGTCTAAAGTGATTTACCATGTCGCCCGTGTCAGCCTCCTCACTTCTACTGCGACTGTTCCTGATCGCCATGCTCGTGCTTAACGGCGCGTGGTCGGCGTTTGCCTCGGTCAGTATGAACCCGGTCATGGAAGAGCAGGCCAGCGAAGTGGCTGCCGCGGTGCAAGTCGATGAAGACTGCGTCGCCCATCACAGTGCTGAGCATCATCCCGATGCCACATCGATTGAAAAGGCTGGCACGGGGCATGGCGACCATGCCGGTCCCGACTGTTGCAAGTCTTCTGAGTGCCGGTGCGCCTGCGTACACGCGTGCGCGAGCGCACTTCCTGCGCGCCTGCATGTTTCGGTGCAACTGGCCTTGGGCCTGGATGTCATGCCGCTGCCCCTCGGGCATGCGGCACCTGCCTTGCCTCATCTGATCCGACCACCGATCGGCTAAGCGTCCCTAGGCGCCGCAATGGCGCCGTTGGTGTGGCTTGCATGCCTGTTTAGGCCAGCCGCCCGCTCTGTACCACCGCCCGCCGGTGGCAACACGACGCTTGGAGCATTTTCATGTCGCATGATGATTTTCGTGGTCCACACGGTGGACCGCTGCTGCCTTCGCGGCGGCGATTTGTCCAGGGCTTGGCCTTGGGAGGCGCAGTCGCAGGATTAGGTTTCTGGCCCAAAGCCAGTTGGGCGCTCAAGGGCCCGGGACAACCCAACGTACTATCGGGCACCGAGTTTGACCTGACCATTGGCGAGACGCCGATGAACTTCACCGGCAAGACCCGCACCGCGATCACGGTCAACGGGTCCGTTCCGGCGCCGTTGCTGCGTTGGCGGGAAGGCACCACGGTCAACCTGCGTGTCTCCAATGCATTGCCCGCTAACTCCCTCCATGGCACGGATACTTCCATCCATTGGCACGGCATCATTCTGCCGGCCAACATGGACGGCGTGCCGGGCCTGAGCTTTGACGGCATCGGACGTGGTGAGACCTACCACTATAGGTTCACCCTGCATCAGGGCGGAACCTACTGGTACCACAGCCACTCAGGTTTCCAGGAACAAGCTGGGCTTTATGGACCGATCGTGATCGATCCACTGGAGCCAGAGCCTTTCAGCTTCGATCGCGACTACGTCGTGATGCTGAGCGATTGGACAGACCTGGACCCGACGGCCCTGTTCGATCGTTTGAAGAAGATGCCGGGCCATGACAACTACTACAAGCGCACGGTCGGCGATTTCGCGCGCGATGTGAAGCGCAATGGTCTGTCGGCCACGTTGGAAGATCGCAAGATGTGGGGCGTGATGCGAATGACGCCCACGGATCTGTCCGACGTCAACGCCAACACCTACACCTACCTGATGAACGGCACGACCTCTCTGGGCAACTGGACCGGGTTGTTCCGCAGTGGCGAGAAGGTGCGTCTGCGTTTCATCAATGGCTCTGCCATGACGTACTTCGATGTGCGTATTCCGGGGTTGAAGATGACCGTGGTCGCGGCGGATGGCTTGTACGTCCATCCGGTTTCGGTCGACGAGTTCCGCATTGCAGTAGCAGAAACCTTCGATGTGATCGTGGAGCCCTCCGGGCAGGACGCATTCACCATCTTTGCCCAGGACTCCGGTCGCACCGGCTACGTCAGCGGCACGCTCGCCGTGCGCGAAGGACTACGCGCGCCTCTTCCGTCTGTGGATCCCCGGCCGCTGCTGACGATGGCAGACATGGGCATGGATCATGGATCGATGGATATGTCTGGCGGCAGCAAGGGCATGGAAGGCGGCTGTGGTGCAGCCATGGGCATGCCCGGCATGACCCCACCTGCCAGCGGCAATGAGGCCTCGGCCCATGCGGGTCACGCGATGCCCGCCGCCGGCGATGGTGCCATGGCCGGCATGCAGCATGGGGGCATGCAATCACACCCTGCCAGCGAGACCAACAATCCGCTGTTGGACAACCAAGCCATGAGCGTGACTTCGCGCTTGGACGATCCGGGCAATGGCCTGCGCGATAACGGCCGTCATGTACTGACGTATTCCATGCTCAAGAGCACCTTTGAAGACCCTGACGGACGCGACCCCGGTCGCGAGATCGAGCTGCATCTGACCGGACACATGGAGAAATTCTCCTGGGGTTTCAATGGTCAGAAGTTTTCCGATGTCGAGCCGCTACGGCTGAACTACGGCGAGCGCATGCGCATCGTATTGGTCAACGACACGATGATGACCCACCCGATCCATTTGCACGGCATGTGGAGCGATGTGGAAGACGATAGCGGCAACTTCATGGTGCGCAAGCACACGGTGGACATGCCGCCAGGCAGCCGACGTACGTATCGCGTGCGTGCCGATGCGTTGGGCAGCTGGGCGTTCCATTGCCACCTGCTCTATCACATGGAAGCCGGAATGATGCGCACGGTGAGGGTCGACGAATGAACATCAATAAACGCAATACCACCCTGACTGCGCTGACCCTGGCTATCTCGCTGGCCCTGGCCAATGCGGCCAGCGCCCAATCCATGCAGCACGGCTCCATGCCGATGGAGCAGGGCGCGCAGACCCAGGCTCAGGATCACTCTGCACATCAGGCGCCGACATCAAAGCCTGCGCCAGCCCCCAAACCTACAACACCGGCCAAGACCAGCGAAGCGACTATCGATCATGCGGCGATGGGCCATGCCGCGCCGCCGGCTCAAGCAGCCGAGCCTGCCATGCAGGGCATGGACCACTCGCAGATGGGGCACAGCTCGCCCGCGAGTACACCTGCAGCGCCCAAAGCGCAGACGCAGCCGATGCAGGGCATGGATCACAGTCAGATGGCACAGCCCGCTGCGTCCGACGCCTCCAGCACGTCCACGCCTGCGATGCAGGGGATGGACCATTCGCAGATGGGCCACGGTTCGCCCGCATCCGCTACGCCAGAAGCTGGCATGCAATCGATGGAGGGCATGGACCACAGTCAGATGGGACATGGGCCTGTCGCACCAACGCAGCCGCGCACCCCGATTCCTGCGGTGACCGAGGCTGATCGTCAGGCGGCCATCGCGCCCGCACACGCGCATCCGGTGCATGACAATTCGATCAAGAGCTACGTACTGCTCAATCGCCTGGAAGCCTGGGATGCCGATCCGGGCACCGGGCTGGGTTGGGAGGGTCAGGGTTGGATCGGTACGGACCTCAATCGCGTCTGGTTCCGCAGTGAAGGCGAACGCACAGATGGTCAGACCGAGTCGGCTGATCTGGAAGTGCTCTACGGCCGCAGTATCTCCACGTGGTGGGATGTGGTGGCCGGTGTGCGCCATGACTTCAAGCCGGGGGCTTCGCAGAACTTCGCCGCTATCGGCGTACAGGGCTTGGCACCGATGAAGTTCGAAGTATCCGCCACAGCCTATCTCGGCGAAGGCGGCCAGACTGCTGCCAATGTCGAGGCCGAGTACGAACTGCTGCTGACCAATCGGCTGATCCTGCAGCCGCTGGTGGAGGTCACGGCGTATGGCAAGAACGATCCATTGCGCGGAATAGGTTCGGGTCTGAGTACCGCTGAGGCGGGCCTGCGACTTCGTTATGAGTTCACCCGAAAGTTCGCTCCCTACATCGGCGTGGTGTACGAGCGTGCGTTTGGCAATACCGCAGACATGCGACGCGAGCATGGCGAGTCTTTTGAAGACACGCGCTTGGTCATCGGCCTTCGTACCTGGTTCTAAGGGGAACTGACAATGAAATCCAACAAGAAGATGTGGGTATGGCTCGGCGCCGGCGTGGCATTGGTTGCGGTGGTCGCAACCGCCGCGGTCTCTCTGGGCGTGTACAACGTGGCCGCTGATGATCCGCATAGTCGCCCGGTGTATGCGCTACTTGAAACGGCGCGTGAGCGTTCCATTGAGGTGCGCGCCGCCAAGCTTCAGGTACCCACGAACCTGGATGATCCTGAGCGTATCCGCCAGGGTGCGGGCAACTACAACGCTATGTGTGTGACCTGTCATCTTTCGCCAGATGCGGCGGCCACCGAGATGAGCAAGGGTCTGTACCCCGCGCCACCAAACCTAAGCAAGCACCCGGTGGGTCCAGCTGAGGCGTTCTGGGTGATCAAGCACGGCATCAAGGCCAGCGGCATGCCTGCGTGGGGCGGCAGCATGGACGATGAGTTCATCTGGAACATGTCGGCCTTCCTGCAGAAGCTGCCCAAGCTGGACAAGGCCGGCTACCAGGCGTTGGTAGCCAGCAGTGATGGCCATTCACACGGTGGCGGTGAGACCGGCGGGCACTCGCATGGCGAGGAAGCGGGTGCAGATCACCATGGCGGCGGTGATAGCGAAGAGATGGGTGATGGCCATGGCCATGGCCAGGGGCATGAAGCAGGTGGCATGGGCATGGACATGAGCAAGCCTAAGGAAGGCACCACGCATGTGCATGCCGACGGCAAGACGCACGTGCATGCGGCCGAGCCGGCAAAGCAACCTGCGCAGGCCAAGTCCGAGGGCGAGCACGATCAGCACGGCTCCATGCCAGCCAAACCAGCCGAGCCAGCTCCCAAGGCCGATGACGGCCACGATCACCAGCATTGATCCCTTCATGGAGCTGCCCCGGCTCCACGCCCGAGCGCCTCGGCGCTCGGGCATCTCTTAAGGAAGCATGATGAACACTTCACGCAGCTGTCTCTTTCTGCTGGCCACGGCCTTGTCGCTGACCGCATGCGCGCGCCCCGAATCGGCTGTCAATTCAGAGGCGGCATCGGACGCCCAATCTCCGACATCGGCGGCTGCGCAGCAGGTCACTCAACCGCAGCGTCCGTTGCCGTTGGTCAAAGTACATAAGAGTGCGACCTGCGGTTGCTGCCAACTGTGGGTGGAGCATCTGGAGAAAGCAGGTTTTACGGTTGAGGTGCACAACAGCGAAGACCTCAACCCGATCAAGGCGCGCTTGGGCGTTCCCTATGGACGCGGCTCGTGCCATACCGCCGAGATCGATGGCTACATCGTCGAAGGTCATGTGCCGGTGCAGGACATCCTGCGCCTGCTGCGTGAGCGCCCGGTAGGCCGTGGATTGGTGCTACCGGGGATGCCTGCCGGTTCTCCTGGCATGGAGATGCCCGACGGACGCGTTCAACCCTATACGGTGGAGTTCGTACTGCCCGATGGCACCACGCAGCCTTACGTCCTGCACGGTCAACGCAGCTGACAGTTTGCTCGCGATCCCTTCTTCCAGACCAGAGTGATCCATGTCCCCTCATTCCCACGATGAAGCCGGCAAGGCGATGCCGCAGGGTGCCAGCGATGGTCCAGACTCGGTGCGTGATCCGGTATGCGGTATGCAGGTCTCCGCGGCTAGAACGCCGTACCACGCCCTGCATGGCGGAACGAAGTATCACTTCTGCTCAGCCAAATGCCGAGAGCGGTTCATCACCAGTCCCGTCCGCTATACGGACGATGCTCCCCAGCAAGTTGAAGTGACCGCCCCAGCAGCGGTGGCCCAACCCAGCGGTACCCACGCCACGGTCTACACCTGCCCGATGCATCCGCAGATTCGTCAGCCAGGTCCCGGCACCTGTCCGATCTGTGGCATGGCGCTGGAGCCGGAGATGCCCTCGCTGGAGGAGGACGACAATCCGGAGTTACGCGATTTCACCCGAAGGTTCTGGTGGACATTGCCCTTGACCTTGATCGTCCTGGTCTTGGCCATGCTGGGACACCGTCTGCCCGGCTCGTCCACGCAGGCGCGCACCTGGATTGAGCTCGTGCTGAGCGCTCCAGTGGTGCTCTGGGCGGGGTGGCCATTCTTTGAGCGCTGCCTACAGTCCATCGGCAATCGCAGCCCCAACATGTGGACGCTGATCGGCATCGGCGTGGCCGCCGCGTTTGGCTACAGCGTGGTGGCCACCGTTGCACCGGGCCTGTTTCCGGACTCTTTCCGCGAGCATGGACGGGTAGGGGTCTACTTCGAGGCGGCAGCGGTCATCGTCTCGCTCACCCTGCTCGGACAGCTGCTGGAACTGCGGGCGCGTTCCAAAACCTCGGCGGCCATCAAGTCCCTGCTGGGATTGGCGCCCAAGACGGCTCGCCGCGTCAAACCCGATGGGGGCGAAGAGGACGTTGCGCTGGATCACGTGCACGTGGGTGACCTGCTTCGCGTACGACCGGGCGAGAAGGTGCCGGTCGATGGGGAGGTCATCGAAGGCCGCACCAGTGTCGATGAGTCGATGCTGACCGGTGAACCCATTCCGGTGGAGAAGGCTGTCGGTGATCACGTTATAGGCGCCACGCTCAACGGGACGGGCGCCTTGGTCATCCGGGCGGACAAAGTCGGATCCGGGACGGTACTGGCGCAGATTGTGCAGTTGGTAGCCCAAGCCCAGCGCTCCCGCGCGCCGATGCAGCGTATGGCGGACAAGGTGGCGTACTGGTTTGTCCTGGCCGTGCTGGCCACGGCGGTGCTCACGTTCTTCGGATGGGGTCTGTTTGGACCCGAACCGTCCTGGACTTTTGCCGTCCTCAATGCCGTATCGGTTCTGATCATTGCGTGCCCGTGTGCCCTGGGTTTGGCTACCCCCATGTCGATCATGGTCGCCACTGGCCGCGCTGCGCAGGTCGGGGTCCTGTTCCGCGATGCTCAGGCGATCGAGCAGCTACGTCTGATCGACACGTTGATCGTGGACAAGACCGGTACGTTGACCGAGGGCCGTCCAGCCTTTCGCGACACGCTCTCCTACGCCGGTTTCGATGCCGATCAGATCCTTAGCTTGGCTGGCAGCTTGGAGCAGGGCAGTGAGCATCCCTTGGCCGAGGCCATCGTGGCGGAAGCCCAGCGACGTGGCTTGAACCTGGTGGCCGCCCAAGATTTTGATTCGCTCACCGGTCAAGGCGTTCGCGGGCGCGTGTCCGATCAGGATGTGGTGCTTGGCAACCAAAGCTTGATGGCATCGGTAGGGGCTGATGTTGCGCCCTTGCAGAGCAGCGCCGAGCGTCTGCGCAAGGAAGGCGCCAGCGTGATGTTCCTGGCGGTCAATGGACGATTGGCCGGCGCCATTGCGGTAGCAGATCCCATCAAAGTCACGACTTTGCCTGCCTTGAACCTGCTACGTGCCGATGGCCTGCACGTGGTGATGGCCTCCGGTGACGCACAGGCGACGGCCGAGGCCGTGGGGCGCACGCTGGGCATCGAGGATGTGCGTGGCGGCGTCAAGCCGCAGGACAAGGCCGAACTGGTCCAGCAACTCAAGGCCCAGGGTCGTCGTGTGGCCATGGCTGGCGACGGCATCAACGATGCGCCGGCCCTGGCGGCAGCCGATGTGGGCATCGCGATGGGGACGGGCACGGATGTGGCCATGTCCAGCGCCCAGCTCACCCTGGTCAAGGGTGATCTGAGGCGCATCGTGCAAGCCCGTGCCATCTCGTCTTCGACGGTGGCCAACATGAAGCAGAACCTGGGCTTCGCCTTCGTCTACAACGCCATCGGCGTGCCTATCGCCGCCGGCCTGCTGTATCCCAGCTTCGGCCTTTTGCTCAGTCCGATGATGGCGGCCCTGGCCATGAGCCTGAGCTCGGTTTCGGTGGTCACCAATGCCTTGCGTTTGTCCGGCTCCACCGTTGTTGCCACCTCCCCCCCTGACCGCGCCGATGAGCCTGCGCGCGGCCATTCCTGTCACTGATGGCTCATATCCCACAAGGAGTACTGCAATGAAGCGTTATGCCTCCCTCTCGATGATGGCCCTGTTTCTGATGGCGGGCGCGGCCTTCGCCGGCGGCCAGACCACCACGCCCACCACCGACCACGGTCAGCACAAGCCGATGGACCACAAGAAGCAGGAGCATGGTCAGCACAAGCCGGCCGCGGCCGATGCCGATTTCACCAAGCTCGATACCAACAAGGATGGTGCGCTGTCCAAGGAAGAACTGGCCAAGCACAAGCTCGCGCCGCACTTCGGCATGCTTGATGGCAACAAGGACGGCAAGCTGAGCCCGCAGGAATTCGCTGCCGGCAAGGGTATGTAACTGCTATCTCCCCGGGGGCTGGTTCCTTGGCCCCCGGGATTCGGCGATGTTCTGCCATTCCCACGGAGATCGACATGTCTTCTTCGCACGGTAAGCACGAAAGCACGCACACGCAGCATTCAGAGCAACACGCCTCGCACGGAAGTTCCGGTCAGACGCATCAGGGCCACTACGGTCGCCTGCTGCTGATGATGGCCTTGTCGTTCCTGGCCATGTACGCCCTGATGTATGCCATGGTCGATCAGTGGGCCAACGTCTATAACAACGTCAACCAGTTCTACATGGCGGGCCTGATGGCCGCGCCGATGCTGTTGATCGAGCTTTGGCTCATGTCCAGCATGTACCCCGATCGTCGGCGTAATCTGATCCTGGCCGGCGTGACCGTGGCGTTCATGCTGTTCTGCTGGTGGGGAATTCGCACGCAGGCCGCGGTGACAGATCGGCAGTTCATCCGCTCCATGATTCCCCATCATGCCGGCGCCATTCTGATGTGCGAGGAAAACCGCCTGAAGGATCCCGAGCTGGTCAAGCTCTGCCAGGAGATCATCACCTCGCAGAAGCAGGAGATCGCCCAGATGAAACAACTTCTGGCTGAGCGCTCCCGCTAGCTCACTGCCTTTTGCCAGCCGGTATCACCCCACTGAGCCTGCGCGCTGACCATGCGGTGGATCAAGCGCGCAGCCACACGTGCGGTGGCCTGATCCGGATCCAGGGGCGGACACAGTTCCGCCACGTCGACCACACGTACCTTGCCCGAGGCCATGACCAGATCCAGCAGGGCTTCCAGGACCTCCAGATTCACCCCGCGTGGGTTGGGGGCACTCACGCCCGGGGCCACCGCCTGTGGCAGCACGTCCAGGCACAGCGTCAGGTAGATAACGTCAACCGCATCACACCACGCACGCAGAACCTCAGCCTGTGCCTGCCAATTCCAGGTGCACAGCACGTCATCGGTGAGGTAATGGGCGCCTTCGCGGTTGGCCGTGGCGAATAGACGCGCCGTGTTGCTGGATCGACTTACACCGATGCAGTGATACCGCAGCGGGGAGCGAATGCTGCGGGCATGCTCCAGTGCCTGCAGGAAGGGCGTGCCCGAGCTTGCACTGCCTTGCTCGCGCAGATCAAAGTGTGCATCGAAGTTGAAGATGCCGATGCGAGCTTTGGATGCGCCCAGGTGTCCGCGCAGTGCGGCGTAGCTGGCATACCCGATCTCGTGGCCGCCGCCCAGACCAATCACCCAATGCCCCTGATCCAGCAGTTGCTGCGCTCGATGGGAGTAGTGGGCCTGCGCCAGCTCCAATGCCTGATCCACGCAGGTGATGTCGCCCGCATCGTAGAGCGGAGCACAATGGAGCACAGGCAGGTTGGCCAAGGCGTTGCGAAGTGCACCGGGCCCTTGTGCGGCGCCCAGGCGGCCGGCGTTGCGACGAATCCCTTCATCGCTGGCAAATCCCAGCAGGGCAATGCCGGGCGCCTCAGGCTGCGGGTCCAAGGCCACCCTTTGGTGCCAGCGTTGCGTATCGGCGGTCGCCGGCAGGTCCACGCGTCCGTGCCAAGCCAGATTCACGCGCGCAGATCCTGCAGCGGCCAGTCCAGGAACGCGCGCAAACCGCCCCGCTCGATCAAGGCTTCCATCGCCTGCATTTCCGGCGCCAGATAGCGATCCTCATCGTAGCGGGGCACCTCGCTACGCACCTGCGCATGCACTGCCTCCAATGCTTGCGAAGACGCCAGTGGCCGCCTGAACTCGATGCCTTGGCAGGCGGCGAGCAGTTCGATGGCCACAATCCGGCGCACGTTGTCGGCCACCTCGCGCGACTTGCGCGCGGCGAAGGTGGCCATGCTGACATGGTCCTCCTGATTGGCCGAGGTGGGCAGGGAGTCCACACTGGCCGGGTGGGAGAGGGTCTTGTTCTCGCTGGCCAGGGCGGCCGCGGTCACGTGCGCGATCATGAAGCCGGAGTTCACGCCCGGATTGGCGACCAGGAAGGCGGGTAACCCGGAGATCGTGGCATCGATGAGTAGGGCGATGCGCCGTTCCGACAGGGCGCCAATCTCGGACACCGCCATCGTCAGCTGGTCCGCGGCAAAGGCTACCGGTTCGGCGTGGAAGTTGCCGCCGGAGATCACCTCGCCGGTGTCGGTGAACACCAGCGGATTGTCGGAGACTGCGTTGGCTTCGGTCAGCAGCACGTGGGCGGCGTGCTGCATGACATCGCGCACCGCCCCCATGACCTGAGGCTGACACCGAAGGCTGTAAGGGTCTTGCACGCGGGTGTCGTTGTGAAGGTGCGATTGGCGAATGGCGCTGCCGGCCAGCAGTCGCTGGTAGTGCGCGGCCACTGCTATCTGGCCGGGCTGGCCACGCACGGCGTGGATGCGCGGATCGAACGGAGCATCGGAGCCGCATGCCGCATCCACGCTCATCGCGCCCGTTAGCACGGCGGCCGCATAGACTTGTTCGGCGGCAAACAGCGCCATCAGCGCAATGCCCGTGGACACTTGGGTGCCGTTGAGCAATGCCAGCCCTTCCTTGGCTGCCAGTCGGATGGGAGCGATCCCGGCATCTTGCAGGGCCTGGCTGGCCGACAGGATCTGCCCGTCGACACGTACCTGGCCTTCGCCCATGGCCGCCAAGGTCAGATGCGCCAAGGGGGCCAGATCACCGGATGCACCGACTGAGCCTTGGGAGGGAATACAGGGCCAGATCCTGGCGTTGTAGATCGCGATCAGGGTAAGCAGGGTATGCTCGCGTACACCGGAGTAGCCTCGCGCCAAAGAAGCGATCTTGGTGGCGAAGATCAGGCGCACGCAGGCATCGTCGAGCAATGGCCCCATGCCCACGGCGTGCGAGCGCACCAGGTTGGTTTGCAACTGTTCCAGTTGCTCGCGCGGGATATGGACTTTGGCCAGCTTGCCAAAGCCGGTGTTGATGCCATAGGCCGGCTCGCCGGCGGCCACGATGGCCTGCACGGCCTGCGAAGAGGCGCGGACGTTGTCCCAGCAATCTGCGTCCAAGGCGATGGGATCAGTCCCGTGCGCGATCTGCCGCAGTTGGGCCAACGTCAGCTGGCCCGGTGTCAGAGTAAGCATGCGATTCACTCCAGAATGGCCGGCAAGGTCAGGCCATGCTCACGGGCACAGGCCAGTGCCTGCTCGTAGCCCGCGTCGGCGTGGCGCATCACGCCCGTTGCCGGGTCGTTCCACAACACACGCGCCAGCCGGCGATCGGCTTGCTCGGTGCCATCGCACACGATGACCACGCCTGAGTGTTGCGAGAAGCCCATCCCGACGCCGCCGCCATGATGCAGGCTCACCCAGGTCGCACCGCCACTGGCAGCCAGCAGCGCGTTGAGTAGCGGCCAATCCGAGACCGCATCGGAGCCATCGCGCATGCCTTCGGTTTCACGGTTGGGGCTGGCTACCGAGCCGCAGTCCAGATGATCGCGTCCGATGACGATCGGTGCTTTGAGCTCGCCATTGCGCACCATTTCGTTGAAGGCCAGCGCGGCCTTGTGGCGCTCGCCCAAGCCCAACCAGCAGATCCGTGCGGGCAGACCTTGGAAGGCAATGCGCTCGCGGGCCTGGTCCAACCAGTGGTGAAGATGCGTGTTGTCAGGAAACAGTTCCTTGACCTTAGCATCGGTCTTGTAGATGTCTTCTGGATCCCCGCTCAGGGCCACCCATCGGAACGGGCCCATGCCGCGGCAGAACAGCGGACGGATACAGGCGGGCACGAAGCCGGGGAAGGCAAAAGCATTGTCCACGCCCTGATCCAGCGCCACCTGGCGGATGTTGTTGCCGTAATCGATCGTCGGCACGCCCATGGCGTGGAAATCGAGCATCGCGCGCACATGCGTGGCACACGAGGCCGCGGCAGCCTGCGCCAGCTCGCGTCGCTGACCATCGTCACCGCTGCGGGCCTGCTCCCACTGTGAGAGGGTCCATCCGGCGGGCAGATAGCCATTGATCAGATCGTGCGCCGAGGTCTGATCGGTCACCGCATGGGGGCGGGCGCCGCCACTACGTGCAAGGGCGACGAACTGCGGCAGCAGTTCGGCCGCATTGCCCAGCAATCCCACCGACACGGGGACTGGACTACTTTCAATGATCTGCAAGGCCTGCTCGATGGAGGTTGCCTTGTGATCGACATAGCGCGTGCGAATGCGAAAATCGATTCGCGACTCCTGGCACTCGATCACGATGCTGCTGGCCCCGGCCAAGGTCGCCGCCAACGCCTGCGCACCACCCATACCGCCCAAGCCGGCGGTAAGGATCCACTTGTTCTGCCAGTTGCCACCGTAGTGCTGGCGCCCCAACTCCACGAAGGTCTCGTACGTGCCCTGGACGATGCCCTGGCTGCCGATGTAGATCCAACTGCCGGCCGTCATCTGGCCGTACATCATCAAGCCCTTCTTATCGAGCTCGTTGAAGTGCTCCCACGTCGCCCAATGGGGGACGAGGTTGGAGTTTGCGATCAGCACGCGTGGCGCATCGGGGTGTGTGCGGAAAACACCGACGGGCTTGCCCGACTGGACCAGCAAGGACTCATCGTTCTCAAGCGATCGCAACGTTTCCAAGATGCGGTCAAAGCTTTTCCAGTCGCGCGCAGCACGACCGATGCCGCCGTAGACCACCAGGTCTTCCGGGCGCTCGGCAACATCGGGGTCCAGATTGTTCTGGATCATGCGGTAGGCCGCTTCAGTCAGCCAGCTCTTGCAGTGCAGCTGGGTGCCGATCGGAGCGCGAACGGTGCGCGCAGGGGAAGCGGAGCGTTCCAAGGTATCCATCAAATCCTCAAGGGGTCAGGGGGGCGCCAACCTGGAAGGTGCCCACAAAGCGGTAACGAGATGCCGGGTGAATCAGCCGCACAAAGCTGGCCACCTGTCCGCGCGACCACGTACGTCGGGTCAGCACCAGCAACGGATCGCCTTCGTTGATCTTCAGTTGCGCAGCCAGACGCTTGCTGGCCGTCTCGGCTTCAATCACATGTTCGGCGCGCTCCAGCGGCGCAACGCGCATCAAGTACTGATGCGGAATCTCGGTGTGGAAATCGATGTCCAGGTAATCCGGCGCCACGCTGGGTTGCACAAAGCGATCCTCCAACTGCACGGGCTTGTCATCGCTGTGGTGGAGCAGGCGGCTGTGGAACAGCTCCGTGCCCGGTGTCAGGCCGAAGTTGGTCGTCACACTGGAGCGCGCCTCGACCGTCTCGCAGATCAATACCTGGACCGAGTGTGTCTGGCCGCGGGACTGAATCTCTTCGCGAATGTTGCGCACCTCGAACATCGCCGATTCGGCCTTGGGCCCGGCGACGAACGTGCCCACGCCTTGCACTCGGGTCAGCACGCCGGCATCGGTCAACTCGCGCAGCGCTCGATTCACTGTCATGCGAGACAAGCCGAACTTGGCCGTCAGTTCGTTCTCGCTGGGGACGCGACTGCGCGCGGGCCAGTCGCCGTTGGTGATGTGACGCAGGATGAAGTGCTTGAGCTTCTGGTAGTGCGGCTTGGGTTCGTCCATGGGCCAAGCATTACATGTCTATACAACCAGTCCAACCACTTTCGATGCTGTGCTGCATAAGCAGTTGACACTAAGAATTTCCTCGTGCTATTGCTGTGGTATAGACAACCTGCGGGTTCGCCACACGCTCATGTCGTCGCTTCGTGTGCTACTGCGTATGTTCCTGATCCTCGTGCTCTGCGCGGATGGGATCCTGAGCGCGCAGGCCACCACGCGGATGGCCGTGCGGCATATTCCTCCCCCAGGTGCGGTGAATGGCACCCACTCGGTGCACGGCGGCGCGCGTGTCAATGAACGCGCCAAGATTAGTAACGATTGCAACAAAATTCGTCCCGGTGGCAAGCAAGCCGGGCAGGGTGATCAGAACGATCATCAGTGCGACTGCAGCACCACCTCCTGCGACTGCAGCTGTGTGCTCACCTTCTTCGCCGGGCGTGTGCCGGTCATCTTTGCCGCCCAGCACGCCCTGACGAGCACCTACCTACCTACGCCTGAGTTGCCGCCGCTGCGACGACAGGTATCCCGGCTGTTCCGACCTCCCATCGGCTAATGCTGCTTGGTCGCCATTGATTGGCGACGTCTACGCACGCCCTGATGTCGCATAGGCCCCCACGTCTGGGGCACCAGGGTCATACGCATGCATTGCCCTTCGGGGGAGAGAGAACCCATGTACTTCAAGCGCAATCCTTTGGCGGTATCCGTCGGTGCCCTTCTGTGCGCCGGTTTTTCCACGGTGGCTCTGGCTCAGCAGGCTGAACAGGGCGCCACGAGCGAGTCGGCCAAGACGCTGGACACCGTCCAGGTCACCGGCAGCCATATCAAGCGACTGCAGCTCTCCGGTGTTGGTCCGGTCAGCGTGGTGGATGCCGAAGCCATCGAGCGCTCCGGCGCCACTTCGGTGGAGACGCTGCTGCAGCGCCTGCCGGCCTCGGCCGGCTTTGCCGGCAGCCAGTCCAATGCCTACTGGGCCGAGAACGGCTACGGCACTACTCAGGTCAATCTGCGCGGCCTGGGCATTAACCGCACGCTGGTTCTGCTCAATGGTCGTCGTGTGGTCAATGGTGGCACCGGTGCCAACAGCTCGGTGGACCTGAACATCATCCCGGTAGCGCTGATCGAGCGGATCGAGGTCCTCAAGGACGGTGCCTCAGCCATCTACGGTGCCGATGCCGTGGCGGGCGTGGTGAACATCATCACCAAGAAGAACTACGACGGTGCCGAGGCGGCAGTGCGGTACGGACAGACCTTCGAAAGTGATGGCGAAGAAAAGTCGTTCGATTTCGCCTGGGGTATTACGTCAGACCGCGGTTCGTTGATGGCCGGCATCAACTACTCGGAGACCGGCACGGTCAACATGGCCTCACGCGCACCGTGCGGCTTGGGTGAGGTCGACGGGCAACTCGAATGTGTGGGCAGTTCGGCCACCATCGGTGGGCGCGCATTGCTAGCCGACGGCTCGCGCGTGAACTTCAATCAGGATCCCAATGGTGACGGGGATTTCTATGAACCGTATTCGGCGGCCAAACATAACTACAACGGCAATCCCTATCTCAATGCCGTCAATCCGATCAAGCGTTTGAGCTTCAGCCTGTTCGGCGACAGCACGGTGAATGAAACCACGCGCGTGTTCACCGAGTTGATGTTCACCAACCGCCAGTCCGACCAGTTGGCCACGCCCGGCAGCCTGGGTGTCTATCGCCCGATCAACATCGCGGCCAGCCACCCGACCAACCCGACCGGCCAAGACCTGCTGCTGCAGCGCCGCCGTCTGGAAGAGGCCGGCCCGCGCGAGTTCTTCCAGGAAACCAATACCTTCCGCGTGGTCGCGGGCATTGAAGGCCAGTTGGGCATGAACTGGGACTGGTCGGCCGCGCTGAACTGGGGGCGCAACACCGGTGTGGATGGCTCGACCAATGTGGCCAACCTGGACCGGGTGGATGACACGCTCAATACCGCGGTGTGCAGCAACACGCCCGGCGCGGCGATCCCCTGCGGTGACTATCTCGGCTACGGCGACCTGACCCCCGAGGTGCTCAACTACATCCTGTTCAGGACGCGCGATAACGGCGGTAATGACCAGAAAAGCTTCACCGCCAACATCAGCGGCCAGCTATTCGAGATGCCGGCCGGTTGGGTGGGCTTTGCCTCCGGCATCGAGGTTCGCAAGGAGCGTGGTTGGCGCGATCCTGATCCGCTGACGGTGCTGGGCATTGCCAACACGAACCAACAGGATCCGATCGCCGGTGAGTACACGGCCAAGGAAGCCTTCGCCGAGTTTGCCGTGCCGCTGTTGCAGGACAGCGTGATCGCCGAGAGCCTGACGCTCAATGCCGCGGTGCGTTACTCCGACTACGATCTGTTCGGCGAAGACGTGAACTACAAGGTGGGCCTGGATTGGCAGATCGTGCCGTCCTTGAAGGTGCGCGCCAACTACGCCACGGCTTTCCGCATCCCTAACATCCCCGAGCTGTTTGGTGGCGTGGCCGAGGGCAACCTGACCACGACCGATCCCTGTAGCGGCTGGAGCAGCTTGCCGGCTGATTCGGTAGTGCGTCAGAACTGCCAGGCGTACGGCGTACCGGCGGGCTACGTGCAGCCGGGCAACACGATCCTGACCACCTCCGGCGGTAATCCTGACCTGGAGCCGGAAGATGCCAAGTCCTTGACCGTGGGCGCGGTCTGGACCCCGCGCTTCCTGCCAGGGCTGACGCTGACGGTGGACTACTTCAACATCAAGATCGACAACGCCATCCAGCGTATCGATGGCTCAACCAAGCTGTCGATCTGCTACAACACCCCGGGCTTGGCGCATCCGTTCTGCGGCAATGACAACTTCACCCGCAACCCGATCACCGGTGAAGTGGACTTCCTGTCGTCCCAGCCGGTCAATGCGGCCAACGAGCGGGTACGGGGCATCGACCTGGGTGGTCTGTACGAGTTCGCGGTCGCTGGGTTCGATTCGACTTTGAGTGTGGATGTGTCCTATCTGGACCAGTACGACGTGCGGCCGTTCCCGGGCGCGGAGGTGATCGAGTACGCCGGCAAGATCACCGGTGGCCGTGGCAGCTTTACTCACTGGCGCGCCTTGACCTCGCTGACGATGGAGCGCGAAGCCTGGTCCGGCTCTTACAGCTTGCAGTACATCGGCAAGGCGGATGACATCAACGCCAGCCCCGGCGACATTGGCGATCATGCCCCCAGCGTGACCTACCACAATGTCCAGCTCAAGTACGCACCGAACAAGACCTTCGATGTGTCCTTCGGCATCGACAACCTGTACGACAAGAAAGCCCCGTTCATCCAGAGCTACACCGACGCCAATACCGACACGATGACGTATGACCTGCTGGGTCGTCGTTGGTATGCACGCGTGGGTTACCACTGGTAAGGCCCGCTTCACCTGCCCCCGTCCGTGTGACGGGGGCAGGTGTCGTCTTCCTGTCGAACGAGATCACTATGAAATCGGCTTTCTGGGCGCGTAAGGCCCACAAATGGATTGGCCTGATCATCGGCGTGCAAGCGCTGCTGTGGATGATCAGCGGCGTGTACATGACGGTCATTTCCTTGGACATCATCCATGGCGATCACCTGGCCCATGCGCATCAGCAACCGCTGGTCGCACCCACGCACTTGTCAGGTGAGGAGTTGCAGCGCCGCTACTCGGGCATGACCCAGGTCAAGCTCAAGCGCCTGCTAGAGCGGGATGTCTATGAAATCCATGCCCACGACAAGATTTACCTGCTCGACGCTACGACCGGCCATGTGCTCTCGCCGGGCGATCAGCAGATGGCGATCGCGCTGGCCAAGGCGGTGTACCAGGGCCAAGCGCCGGTAGCCCGGGTTGAATGGGTGACGCAGGCGCCGCAGGAAGTCGCCACCCGCCCGGTTCCCATGTGGGCCGTGCACTACGCCGATGCCGGTGAAACGACGTTGTACTTCTCGCCCTATAGCGGCGAGTTGCTGGCGCGGCGGCACAGCCTGTGGCGTTGGTTCGATTTCCTGTGGATGTTCCACATCATGGACTACGAGGCGCGCTCGGACGTCAACAACACTCTGTTGCGCGTGGCCTCGGCGGTCGGACTGGTGTTCGTGCTCAGTGGCGCCTGGCTGTTGTTCTACAGCTTCCGCAGGAGGGCCGCAGCATGACGCCCTGGATGAGAACGCTGCACAAATGGGTCGGCTTGATCATCGGCCTGCAGTTGCTGCTTTGGATGGCCAGTGGCGTGATGATGAGCTGGTTGGACCACGATCAGGTGCAGGGCCATCAGTTCCAGGCCCACGCGCATGCCGCGCATGACTGGCCCGCCAACGCCCGATCGCCGGCCAGCTTTCTGGGTGGCAACAAGAAAATCAGCCGCGTGAGTTCTGGCTGGCTGTTGGACACGCCGGTGTACCAATTGGCCGATGCGCAAGGTGTCACCTTGGCCAACGCCGTTACGGGCCAGCCGATCCCCTTGGATTCGGCCTGGGCCACCCGCCTGGCTCAGGCCTCCTACACCGGACCGGGCACGCTGAAAGCGCCGCGCCTGTTGGAGTGGAGCGGGGAGGTGCGCGATCACGAGGGGCGTCTGTGGCGTGTGGACACCGATGACACGCAGGACACCACGGTGTACCTGTCTGCCCAGACGGGCGAAGTGCTCTACCACCGCAACAAGACCTGGCGTCTGTTCGATGTGTTCTGGATGTTGCACATCATGGACTACACCGGGCGCTAGAACTTCAACAACCCGTTGGTGGTCACCGCAGCGATCGGCGGTCTGTGGTTGGCCCTGACCGGCATCTGGCTGCTGTTTGCCAGCTTCCACTGGAGCGAGTTCGTGCCGCGCCGCTGGCGTCCGGCCCGCGAGTTGTCGGTATTCGGTCCGGACGGGACACGGCTGCGCACCGTACGGGCGTCGGCAGGCGACAACGTCTACGTCGCGCTGGCACGCGAGGGCGTGCAACTGCCGTCCAACTGTGGAGGAGGGCAGAGCTGTGGCCTGTGCGAGGTGCGCTTCCGCGGCGCGGCGCCCAAAGCCACCGCGGCCGATCGCGCCCACCTGGGCGCCAGCAAGGTCAAGATGGGCTATCGCCTGGCCTGCAACCTGGCCGTGACGGAAGACACCGATGTCGAGGTGGCCGGCGGGGCAAGCCTATGGACCGAGTATGCGGCTACCGTGGAGCAGGTTACGGCGGTGACCCCGTTCCTGCGCGAGATCGTGCTCAAGCCCGACGAGGCTGCCGGACCGGAGTATCAACCCGGTGCTTACCTGCAGGTGCACGTGCCCGATTACGACGTGCCTGTTCACAAGTTGGTGCGACCCGAACACCACCATCAGGATTGGGCCGGCGTGGATCTGCCGGAAAAGCTGGTCAATCGCGAGCCGGTACGCCGGGCCTACTCCTTGGCCTTGCCCATTGATCAGGCGCAGGGTCGTCTGACGTTGCTGGCGCGCTTCAGTCCCGGCAGATCGGACAAGAAGCGGCAACCGCCGGGCAGGGGATCGACCTACCTGTACACGCTCTCCCCGGGGGATCGGGTTTCTTTCAGCGGCCCCTTCGGCGACTTCGCGCTCAAACCCCACGGGCGGGAGAAAGTGTTCATCGGCGGCGGCGCTGGCATGGCGCCGCTGCGCGCGATGATTCGGACGCTGTTGGCGGGGCAGGGCGGTGAGCGGATCCACTTCTGGTATGGCGCACGCAGCCTTAAGGAGGCGCCTTACATCGAGGAGATGGAGCAATTGGCCGGGCAGCACCCGAACTTTACCTGGCATCTGGTGCTCTCGGATGAGGCGCAGAACGACGATGCCCTCTTGCGGGGTCTGGTTCACGAAGTGGCCCATGATCGTCTGCTCAAAGCCCATCAGGCCCTGGCTGATTGCGAGTTTTACCTGTGCGGACCGCCGGCCATGCTCAAGGCCACCCGAGAGCTACTGAGCAGGCTGGGGGTACCCGACAGCCAGGTGGCGTACGACGACTTCAAGATCTGATCCCAGCACCCGCCGGCCCAGCAGGCCGGCGGGTGCTGCGGTGTACCGGATTTCCTGACCGCGCTCGTCCTAGTGAATGGACGTGCTTGAGCCTGCCCGATGAATCAGCGAGTACCCTGGTGACCACCGCACTGGATGAGTGGTTCATCGCCCATGTCTTGCCGCTGGAAGGCTTGATCCACGCCTTTCTGCGCCGGCATGGGCATGAGGACAGCGAGATTCCTGATCTTCGGCAGGAGGCTTACACACGCATATATGAAGCCGCGCGTCGGGGTCTGCCGTCGCAGGCCAAACCTTTTGTCATGACCACCGTACGCAACTTGCTCATTGATCGCATCCGCCGCTCACGCATCGTGTCCATTGAAGCCATGGCCGATGTCGAGCAGGCGGTGATGCAGAGCGATGAGGTGACGCCGGAGCGGCATCTGGGTGCACGCGATGAGTTACGGCGCCTCCAGCAAGGCTTGCAGAAACTGCCCGCCAAATGCCGGCAGATCGTCGAGCTTCGCAAGATCTACGGCTTGAGCCAACGCGAAGTGGCCAGCCGCCTGAGGATTGCCGAAGATACGGTGGAGCGCCAGACGTTGTTGGGCATGCGCGCATTGGCGGACTTCATGCTTGGCGGTACCGGCAAGATTCAGCGCCCGGCCCGGCGCTTCAACAAGGAACGTTCGCACCCATGAGCCCGCACAACGACATCGAACAAGTTGCTGCGCAGTGGATCAATCGCGCCCAATCTTCGCAGTGGACCGCGCAGGACCAGAGGCAGCTTGATGCTTGGTTGGGGCAGGATACGGCCCATCGTGTGGCCTGGCTTCGTTTGAAGTCGGTCTGGGATCGAGCCGATCGACTGGCGGCCGTGCGCGGCGTGCAATCACCCCGCACGCGGCGTTGGGCCTCACCGGTGCGTTGGTCAGCGGCCGCGGCGGTGGCAATGCTGGCCGTACTGCTGAACATGCCCTGGTGGGGGCCGGGTACTCGCTACACCACCGAGGTTGGGGGACGGGAAGTCGTGGCCTTGTCGGACGGTTCGCGGGTGGAACTGAATACGCACACCGAGCTCCGCGCGCAGGTGGATCCCTCGCTGCGCCATGTATGGCTGGACAAAGGCGAAGCCTTTTTCGACGTAAAGCCAGACCCTGCGCATCCGTTTGTGATCCATGCCGGCGACCACAAGGTGGTGGTCTTGGGAACGAAGTTCTCCGTCAGGCAAGAGCGCGAGCGCCTGGAAGTGGCGGTGCTGGAGGGCAAGGTGCGCGTCGAGCCGATGGTGGCCAAGCCCGGCCGGCCGCCGGTGATAGTGCGAGGCGGGGGACTGCTGTACAGCAAGCCGGCGGGCACGCTGGTGGCGGTAAACGCTCAGGACAAAGTGCGCCGGTCCTTGAGCTGGCGCCATGGAACCCTGGAGTTCGATCAAACCACGCTGGCGGATGTGGCGGCCCAGTTCAATCGCTACAACGACAAGCAGTTGGTGCTGATGGATCCGGAAACGGCCCACATGCGTGTGGGCGGCAGCTTCGATGCCACAGGTGTCGATGCCTTCGCACGTCTGCTGGCCACGGGCTTCAACCTGCGCGTCGAGACGCAGGGGGATCAGATTCGCGTCTCCCAGCCGCAGTGAGACGCCCACAGACATCAATCTGAAATATTTCATACCGGAAGCGTGCCGTCCTCTCGTCACAGATATCAGGCCGATTCGCGCCGACCTGGGGAAAATGCATGGCACGTACGAAAGTGGCGAGGACAGCGTTGGCTGTCATGTGTGGTCTGGTCATCGCGGCCTCCGCCGCTGCACAAACGAGCAGTTTTGATATTCCCGAAGGGGACCTGAAAGTCGCGCTGGAAGCTTATGCCCGGCAATCGGGCGTTCGTCTGGTCTACTTGAGCGAAGACGTTCGTGATCGACGCACCGCAGGCGCACGCGGGGACATGTCCCAGGATGCAGCGCTGAACCGCGTGCTCGCCGGCACGGGACTGACGGTCAAGCGTGATCAAAGCGGCGCGCTGGCGATCGTGCGAGAAGGAGCCAACACGCCGAAGCCGGCGCGCAACGCACCGTCCTCCGGTGTAGGGCAAGCCGGTCCGGATGCCTACAGCGCCTCCCTCTCCGGTGGCGCCGACGCCTCTGCGCCGTCGACCGCTTCACCCACCACCTTTGATGCGGTCCAAGTGACCGGCAGTCACATCAAACGCGCTCAGATGTCCGGTGTGGGACCCACCACGGTCATCGATGCCGAGACTATCCAGAGCTCCGGTGCTGTGTCGGTAGAGACGCTGCTCCAGCGCTTGCCTGCATCGGCCGGTGCAGCCGGCTCGCAATCCAACAACTTTTGGACGGGAAACGGTAACGGCACCACCCAGATCAACCTGCGTGGCTTGGGCGTTAACCGCACTTTGGTGCTGCTCAACGGCCGACGCGTAGTCAACGGTGGTACCGGCGCCAACAACTCGGTGGATCTCAACGTGGTGCCCTTGGCCCTAGTTGATCGCATCGAAATCCTGAAGGACGGCGCATCTGCCATCTACGGTGCCGATGCCGTAGCCGGCGTGGTGAACATCATCACGCGCAAGGAAATGGATGGCGTGGAGCTATCCACCCGGAACGGTCAGACTTTCCAGGGTGATGGCGAGATCGGCTCCTTCAACCTGGCCTTCGGTACCACCGGCGAGCGCAGCTCAATGTCTGGCGCCCTGACTTATGCCGAAAGTGGCACCATCACCATGGCCTCGCGCGCGCCGTGCCCGCTGGGCGTAGTGGCGGGCACGCTGCAGTGCGTGGGCAACTCATCCACCATCGGCGGTCGTGCACGCTTGGCCGATGGGCGGGTAGTCAACTTCAATCAGGATCCCAATGGAGATCCGCGCTCTTACGAGCTCTACGATCCCGCCAAGCACAACTACAACTACAACCTGCTGCTCAATGCCGTCAGCCCGATCAAACGCATTGGGCTTAGTGGCTTTGGCCAGTTCGACCTGACTGAGAACACGCGCCTTTTCACCGAACTGATGGCGACCAATCGCCAGTCCAACCAGCGTGCCTCGCCCAACACCCTGGGCGTCTATCGCACGATCCGGATTGCCGCCACGAATCCGACCAACCCCACCGGCCAAAACCTGACCTTGGAGCGCCGTCGGTTGGAAGAGGCTGGAGCGCGCATCACCGAGCAAGAGGTCGATACGTTCCGCACCGTGCTAGGGCTGGAAGGGCAGTGGGGCGATAACTGGGCATGGAATGTGGCGTTGAACTGGGGGCGCAATTCGGCCACAGACAGCTCGACCAACATCGCCAACCTGGATCGGGTAGAGAACACTCTCAACACCAGCCTGTGCAGCAACACACCAGGGGCGGCTATTCCGTGCGGCAACTACCTGGGCTACGGCAACCTGACTCCCGAAGTGCTGGATTACATCCTGTTTACCCAGCGTGGATCCGGTGGCAATAGCCAGCAAGGGGTGAGCGGCACGGTCTCCGGTGCCTTGTTCGATCTGCCTGCCGGTAGCGTTGCGTTTGCCTCGGGCGTGGAGTTTCGCAAGGAACGGGGATGGCTGTACCCAGATCCGCTGGTAGTCAACGGCAGCGCCAACATCGTGCGTCAGGATCCGATCGAAGGTGAGTACTCGGCAAAGGAAGCCTTTGTCGAGTTTGCCGTCCCGCTGCTGCAGGACGTCCCGTTGGTGGACTACGCAACCCTGAACCTGGCCGGCCGCTACTCCGACTACGACCTGTTCGGCAGTGACACCAACTACAAGGTGGGGCTGGATTGGCAGGTGGCCGAACCCCTCAAGATTCGTCTCAACTACGCAACGGCTTTTCGTATCCCCAGCATTCCGGAGTTGTTCGGTGGCATCGGTCAAGGCAGCCTGACTACGCTGGACCCGTGCAGCAACTGGAGCACGTTACCGGCCGACTCGGTCATTCGGGCCAACTGCCAAGCCGCGGGCGTGCCGACCAACTTTCGTCAGTTGGGCAACACTATCCTCACCACGACAGGCGGCAATCCCGACCTCAAGCCTGAAGATGCGCGAACCTTCACGGCAGGCTTTGTGTGGACCCCAGGGTTTGCGCCGGGACTGACGCTCACGGCCGATTACTACCGTATCCGCATCGAGAACGCGATCCGTAGCATTGAAGGGTCGGTCAAGCTGCGTGCGTGCTACACCACGCCGAACTTGGCCCATCCGTTCTGCTCACCGGCCAACTTTACCCGTGATCCGGTCACCGGTGAGGTCAACTACCTCTCGTCCCAGCAGGTCAATGCGGCCAGCGAGGAATCCGAAGGCGTGGATATCGGCGTGCTATATCAGTTCGATGTGGCCGGCTGGCAGGCCAGCGCGAGTCTGGACGCTTCGTATCTCGAGCGTTATGACGTCACTCCCTTCGCCGGTGCTACCACCATTGAGTACGCCGGCAAGATCACCAGCGGCTTGGGTAGCTACACCCAGTGGCGTGGCTTGGGCTCACTGCGCATGGGCAAAAACCGTTGGACCGGCGTCTATTCGGCGCAGTACATCGGCAGCGCTGACGACATCATCGCCGTGCCCGGCACGATCGGCTCGCATGTGTCCAGCGTGGTGTACCACAACCTGCAACTGAGCTACGGCATCAAGAAGAAATGGGACATCTCCGCCGGCGTTGAAAACCTGCTCGATAAGAAGGCGCCGTTCGTGCAGAACAACCCCAACGCCAACACCGACACCATGACGTACGACTTGCTGGGTCGTCGCTGGAATGTCCGCTTTGGTTACCACTGGTAAGCCACGATCCCAAGGAGCTACACATCATGAGAAACATGCAACTATCCGCCGCACTACTGCTGTTCGCCGTGGCCGGCAGCGCCGGCGCGCACGACCTGTTTGTCGCTTTCTCCAAGCCCGGTACCGCAGCGGGCGAGGCGAACACCGCGTTGGTGAACAATGGCACCTTCGATGAAAGTGCAGGTGCAGTCCCCCGAACGCGTCTACAGGACGTTTCGCTGAGTCAGAGCGGCGCTAAGGCTGCCCCGGACTTGGCCAGTTGGAAAGAGGTCGGCAAGCAAAGCCAGCTCACCGTGCATCCGGCGGGCGAGGGCACCCATCTGCTGGGTGTCTCGACGATGGCTTCCACCAGTACCCGTACGGCCAGCGAGTTCGGCAAGTACCTGGAGCTGGAAGACTTGCCCGATACGCTGGCCACCTATGATGCAAGCAAGTTCCCCAAAGGGGTCACCTATAGCTATACCAAGCATGCCCGTGCCATTGGACAGGTGGGCACAAAACTGACCGACGACTTCGCTGCCTCGCTGGGCTATCCGTTGGAGATCCGCTTGGCCCGCAATCCTGGAAGCGTGAAGGTCGGCGAACAGCTGTCTTTCCAGGTGCTGCAGCAGGGCACGCCAGTGCCCAACCTGCGCGTGTACGTCGGCCATCGCGCTGACGCACCGGTCAAGGGCGGGCACGGTAGCGCTACGCTCCTGCGCACCGATGCCCAGGGCCAAGCCAGTTTCCAGGTGACCACCGCCAAGACCTGGTACATCCACACCAATCACATGATGCCCTCTACAAGAAAAGGGTTGGATTTTGTGTCGGATCGGGCGTCGCTGAGCTTTGAGATTTCCCCGCACGCCGGGCACTGATAAGTAAGCACGTAGGCGGTACTCTCCCCTTTGACGCCAGTCATGACTTCTTCCATGACTGGCGTCTTTTTGTGGGGACGGACCTCAAGTGCTCAGTCTGTCTCTCATTGGTCGCCCCGCGCCGCGCGCAATCCACGTCGCCGCACCAGATAGAACGCTGCGGGAATCACCACCATGGAGAGCACCGGTGCGGTGAGCATGCCACCCAGCATCGGCGCGGCGATACGTTGCATGACCTCCGAGCCGGCACCGGCACCGACGAAAAGCGGAAACAACCCGGCCAGGATGACGGCTACCGTCATCGCCTTCGGGCGCACCCGTTGCACGGCACCTTCGTAGATAGCCTCTTGGAGGGTAGACACATCTTCCGGCGCACCGCTGGCCAAGCGCTGCTCCCAGGCATGACGCAGGTACAGCAGCATGATGACGCCGAACTCAGCCGCAACGCCGCCCAGGGCGATGAATCCGATCATGCTGGCCACCGAAATCGCATGGCCCAGCCCCCAGATCAACCAGAAACCGCCCACCAACGCCAAGGGCAAGCTGAGCAGGATGATGGATACATCGCTAAGCCGGCGAAACACCATCCAGATGACCAGGAAGATGATCGCCAACGCCGCGGGCACCACCCATTGCAGGCGTGCCAATGCCCGTTGCAGATACTCGTACTGCCCCGACCAGGCCAGACCATAGCCGGCAGGCAAACTCACCTGAGTCTGCACCGCGGCTTGCAGGTCCTGGACCACCGATCCCAAGTCGCGATCGGCCACATCCACGTAGATGTAGCCCACCAACCGGCCGTTATCGCTCTTGAGCATCGGCGGGCCTGGGCTGATTGACAGCTCCGCCACCTGGCTCATGGTCAGTTGCACACCGCCTGGCGCGATCAGCGGCAGATCCTGCAAGGCCTGCAACGAGTCACGCTGGCCACGGGGGTAGCGCAAGACGATGGGATAGCGTTCGCGCCCCTCGATCGTTTCCCCGATTGGATCGCCGCCAACGACCGTGGCAATCAGTTGCTGGAGTTGGCCTTGAGTGAATCCGTAACGTGCAGCGATTTCCGGACGCACCTGTACATCGACATAGCGCCCACCCGTGACGCGTTCGGCCAGTGCCGAACTCACGCCGGGCACGGTCTTGGCCACCTGCTCGATCTGCTGGCTCAGGCGCTCGATCTGCTCCACATCCGGTCCGGAGACCTTGATCCCAATCGGGCTCTTGATGCCGGTGGCCAACATATCGATGCGATTGCGAATGGGCGGGACCCATAGGTTGGTCAGACCGGGAATCTTGACCGCTGCGTCCAACTCCTGGCGCAGCTTCTGAGGGGTCATGCCCGGGCGCCATTGATCCCGCGGCTTGAAGGTCACGGTGGTCTCAAACATTTCGATCGGGGCCGGATCGGTCGCACTTTCGGCACGGCCCGCCTTGCCGAACACGTGCTCAACCTCCGGTACGGTCTTGATCATCCGGCCCGAGAGCTGGAGCAACTGACGGGCCTTGTCGGCGGACAGGCCGGGCAGGGCCGTGGGCATGTACAACAGGCTGCCTTCTTCCAAGGGCGGCATGAACTCACTGCCCAACCGGCTAAAGGGGATCAAGGTGAGCACTAGCAGCAGGCCGCTGAGCAGCAAGGTGACACCGGGATGTTTGAGGACCCACAGCAGGATGGGCCGATAGCCAGCGATCAGGATGCGATTGATGGGGTTCTGCTGTTCCGGGCGGATGTGGCCGCGGATCAGGTAGCCCATCAAGACCGGGATTAAGGTCACCGACAACCCTGCTGCGGCGGCCATCGCGTAGGTCTTGGTGTAGGCCAAGGGCGAGAACAATCGCCCTTCTTGCGCCTGCAGGGCAAAAACCGGCACGAAAGACAGGGTGATGACCAGCAAGCTGGCGAACAGGGCCGGTCCGACCTCGGCCGCCGAGCGGGCCATCAACTGCCAGCGCTCCTCACCCTGAGGTTCCCGGCCCTGCTCCTCCCGCCAGTGCTCCAGATGCTTGTGTGCATTTTCGATCATCACCACCGCTGCATCGACCATCGCACCAATGGCGATGGCAATGCCGCCTAATGACAGCAAGTTGGCGGAGATCCCCTGGGCGTGCATCACGATGAAGGCCGCCAGGATACCCAAGGGTAGGGTGATGACGGCCACCAACGCCGAGCGTAGGTGCCACAGGAACAGCAGGCATACCAGCGCTACGACCAGGAACTCTTCGCCAAGCTTGTGGGTGAGGTTGCGTACCGCATCCTGGATCAGCTCGGAGCGGTCGTACACCGGCACCACTTCCACGCCCTCGGGCAAGCTGGATTGCAACGCCTGCAGTCGCGCTTTGACGTTCCGAATGGCCCCCAAGGCATCCTTGCCGGTCCGCAGGACGATCACGCCGCCGGCCACCTCACCTTGACCATCCAACTCTGCGATACCACGACGGAAGACCGGCCCCCGACTGATCGTGGCCACCTCGCCGAGCAAGACGGGGATGCCGTCGTTGCTGGTTACCGGCACCTGTTCGAATGCCTCCTGTGTGCGCAGGTAGCCTTCGCTACGCACCATCAGTTCGGCTTCGCCTTGTTCGATCACGGAGCCCCCGGTAGCGCCGTTGGCCGCATCCACCGCCTCGATGAGCTCGGCCACCGTCAGTCCACGGGCCGCCAACGCCTGCGGATCCGGCTGGATCTGCCAAGCGCGCACCGCACCGCCCACACTGGCTACTTCAGCCACGTCCGGTACGGTTTTTAGCTCATAACGAAGAAACCAGTCTTGCAACGCACGCAGCTGCCCCACATCACGTTGACCGGTCCGATCCACCAGCGCGTACTGGTAGATCCAGCCCAGTCCTGTCGCATCAGGACCCAGCGCCGGATTCACATTCGGTGGAAGTCGATCGCGCACCTGGCTCAAGTACTCGAGCACTCGAGAGCGAGCCCAGTACAGATCAGTGGCATCGTCAAACAGGATGTAGACGAACGAATCACCGAAGAAGGAGAAGCCGCGTACCGCCTTCACGCCCGGGACGGACAACATCGTGGTGGCCAACGGGTAGGTCACCTGGTCTTCGATGATGCGCGGGGTTTGCCCCGCCCATTGCGTGCGGATGATGACCTGGGTATCGGACAGGTCCGGCAGCGCATCCAGCGGCGTGTTCTTTACCGACCAGATACCGACCACCGCCAGCAGCGCGGCGGCAACCAGCACCAGCACGCGATTGGCGATGCAAGCATGGATCAGGCGCGCGATCATGGCGTGCCCTCCATCGCTTCGGACATGACGTCGCTTGCCTGGCAATCAGCGGCTGCGGCGGGGCCGAACTTGGGTACCAACTGCATATCCATGAACGGTGACTTGCCCGGCTTGTCGAAATGCTTCTCCGGCACCATCGGGTCATACCAATACTGCACAGGGCAGCGCGGCGGCGTAGAGGTGGAGGTCCCTGGCGCGACAGGCGCAGGCTGTCTGGACGGTGACGGCACGACAGTGCGAGGGTCGTGCCCGGCGTCATGGCGCTCGTGCACACCTGATGCGCTGGCAGGGCTTGTCGGTTGTGCAGCGCCCAGGCGCTCCAACGCACCGGAGAGACTGGCTTCAGAGTCGAGCAGGAACTGACCCGAGACGACCACGCGTTCACCACCGGCCAAGCCTGCCACGATCTGCGTGCGCCCTTGCACGCTACGTCCGACACTCACCCGCACTGGCCGAAAGCTCCCGTCCGGATCCTGCACGATGACCCGGCTGTCCCGCCCGGTGGCGATCAGCGCCTCCGTGGGAACGACTGGCAGGGCCTGCTCGGCATCGGGCTGCACCAGAACCTCGGCGAACATGCCCGGCACCAGCCGACGCTGCGGGTTGCGCAGCACAATTCGCGCCCGCTGCGTGCGACTAGCCATGTCGACCTGGGGAAGCAACGCATGGATCTGTCCGGCAAAGCGCTCTGCCGGCCAGGCACTGACCGTGGCCTGCACTGAGGTCCCCGGCCGCAAGGTGCCCAGCGCTGCCTGGGGCACCGAGGCCTCCAGCCACAGCGTGTCCAGCCCATTGATCTTGAACAGTGGCGTACCGGGCATCACCGTCTGCCCCTCGCGTGCCAGGATCTCGGTCACGACACCACTGTGGTCTGCGCCAAGCACGACGCCACTTCTGGCCGAGGCGCCAGAAGGAACACCCAACGAACGCAACCGTTGTTGCGCCGCACCCTGTAGCTCACGCGCACCCGCGGACTGAGCTTGGCTCAGGGCATGTGCTTCGGCGATGGCCGCGTTCCATGCCGGGGCCTGCACGGTGGCCAGCGCTTGACCACGACGAACCTCGGTAAACGGCGCCTTTACCTGCACGTGGGTGATCAAGCCTTCCATGCGCGCACTGACCAGGGTTTCCTGGGTCAGATCCCACGTCAGTGTGCCCGGCACGCGTACGGCAGTCCCTAGTGACTCTACCGTCACTTCCTGAGTGCGTATGCCCACGTTCTGCTGCAGGCGCGGATCGATCTGCGTTCCGCCCCCCATGGCCTCATCTGCGTATTTGGGCAGCAACTCCATATCCATGAACGGAGATTTGCCCGGCTTGTCGAATCGCTGCTCCGGCGCCATGGGGTCGTACCAGTACAGCACCTTGCGTGCTTGATCTGCGCCGCTCGTGCCGGTGGGCGGGGTGGTATCAGAGGTTCGAGTCATCCTGGCGTAGCCGCCGGCAAAGCCGAGCGCCAGCAACCCGAGGGCCACGGCGAGCTGTGTGAGACGCGTCTTGGTCGGGCTCATGGCGTGTTCTCCTCATGGGGAAGCAGATAGGCCAGTGCCGCCCAGGCACGGCCCTGTTCGCCCAGCAGACGGGCGTTCTCCAGTTTCAATTCGATCTCATCGCGCCGCGCTTCCAGCCACGGCTGCAGGTCGGCACCGGCGCCGTAGGCGGCCAACGCCGTGCGCGCGCGATCGCGCGCCAAAGGCAGGCTCTGCGTGTTCTGACGCTCCAATTGGCCGGTTAACCCGCGCCATCGCGCTATCGCGCGTTGCACCGACTCGGCTTGGATGCGCCGGGCCTCATCGCGCTCTGCGGACACTGCCTCCAGCTCGGCCCGCCGTGCCGCGATGCCTCGTGCTTGGCGGTTCTTCTGGAACAGCGGCAGGCCCACACCCACTTCCACCATAAGCATGTCGCTGCGCGCCATGCCGTCGGGTGCGCGCTCGCGACGTCCGTAGGTGAGCTCCACACTCCAATCCGGGCGGGTTTCGGCCACGGCCGCATCCACCTGGGCCTGGGCTAAGCTCTGGCGTGCCTCCCAGCCCAGTAGTGGCGAGTGCTGGTCCAGTTTGGCCAGCAGTTGGGTGGGCTCCAATGGCAACTGCGAAAAATCCGGTGCCGCACCACTGGCCAAGATCGCCTCTGGTGCAATACCTAACCACCGCGCCAGGCCGGCCTGCGCCGCGGCGTGCTCCGCATGTACCTGCTCCAGGCGATTGTCCAACTGCAGTAGGACGGCCTGGGCGGCAAGCACGTCACTGGCCCCGGCCGTGCCACCTGCCAAGCGAGCACGCGCCGCACGCTCGGCTATGCGTGCCGGCTCGCGCAAACCTTCCAACGCATCTACGGCTTGCTGCGTACTCCACAGCTCGATCCAGGCCAGCGCGGCCGCTTGGGCCACCATCTGCTGTTCGGCCATCGACAGTGAGCGCGCTTGCGCCAGCGTCGCTTGCGCCAGCGCGTGCTCGGCACGTCGTTTCGCACGCGCAGGAAACTCCTGCATCAGACCGACTTGCTGGGTGGTCATCTCATCGGCCCGCAGGCTGAAGGCATCGGGTCCGCTGACAGGCCAGTTCGCCAGCCCCACGATCAAACGTGGGTCGGGCAGCGCGCCAGCACGCGCGGCTTCTTCGGTACTGGCATCGATCTGGGATCGACGCACCTGCAGGGTTGGGGCGTTAGCAAGCGCCCGTTGTAGGGCTTCTGTGTAGCTGATCGGGATAGCGGGCGATGCCGCCACCACAGGACCACTGAGCGCCAAGGCAAACACGAATCCACACGCCATCCTGCGCCTTGCACGCAAGAAGAAAGACATCTCCATAAGACCTCCGGACAAACGACAACGAGCGCGCTGCAACGCATGCAGCACGAGCACGGGTCAATCCAGGAGGGGTCTTAAATCAGCAGGCTACAGAAGCGCTGCAGGGGAGGCGGATCGGACACGCACACCGGAACATCCCGATAGAACTGCGCGTGTACCGGTGGCAACAGAGCCTGCACGAGCGCGAAGGCGGCCAGCGCGGGCTGGTAAGGCACTTGAGGGGCCTTCGCATCGGCCGTGGCGATGTGATCGCGCTGGCAATGCTGGTCGCACAACGCCGGAGCATCGGGATCCGGCGCGGACATCTCTTCGCAACCGACCATCAGGGTCGCTTGTCCAGCTTCCACCGATTCCAGCGGACAGGCGTAAGCCACCAGCGCCAGTTGCTGCAGCAGCAGCGCCCACAGTCCCAGCCATGCCAGTCGGGCACGAGAACGGGGGCGCCGCCATCGCCTCAGCAGCTTCACCATGACAGCTCCCACACGCCCGAAGCAGCGCCTGTGGACGCTGGGCAGATCAGGGTAGGGGACGTGCGAGCTCTCATGATGGCCAGTCTAGCCCTCTTGGGGCTGACTGGCATTGATCAGGATCAAGCCCTCGCGCGGACTCAGCTGTGGCATCCGCCGCAGCAGGAGGATGCGGCCGGGGCGGCCGGCGTGCCAGCCTCAGAAGGGAGCACGGCGGCGATCACATAGCCTTGCCGCTGGATAGCCTCAACCGCCTGTTCTACGGCAAGCAGGCCCTCGATCTTGATCATGCCACTGCCCAGATCGACGTCCACCTGGGCGTGGGGGTCAAGGGCCTGAATGGCTTGGGTCACCGTTCGGACACAGTGACCACAGGTCATACCTTCAACAACGAGATTCATGGACAACCCTCCAAAAGCATCGGCGGTTTGCCGACGCTGTCACGATGAGCCTTCCCACGGTGGGAAGGTCAAACGACAGGCGAGTTGAGTGGAGAACCGTCCCGTGTTGTTGACCTTCCCATCATGGGAAGGCTCAGGCTACCTGCTCGTTCCTATTGGCCCTTACTCCATGGACTTAACGCTCACCTTGCCGCAACCGGTGCCTGCGGCCACCCATCGCTTCAGTGTCGCCGGCATGACATGCGCCTCATGTGTAGGCCGGGTAGAGCGCAGCTTGCGGGCCGTTACCGGCGTGAGCGATGCGTCGATCAATCTGGCAACAGAAGTGGCCGAGGTAACCGCGCCGGCAGCCGCGTTGCCCGCCTTGATCGCGGCGGTGAAGCAGGCCGGTTATGAGGTTGCCAGCCAGGAGCGGGATCTGATCATCGAAGGGATGACCTGCGCTTCATGTGTGGCACGGGTAGAGCGTGCGCTGCGTGCTGTGCCGGGCGTGATGGAGGTGTCGGTCAATCTGGCCACCGAGCGTGCGCGCATACGGGCCACGTCACTGGTGGAGGTCACATCCCTGGTCGCCGCCGTCAGCGCAGCGGGTTATCGCGCGGTCGAACCGCAGACACTGGAAGGCAAGATCGATACAGCGCCGGCGCGCCAGGCGCTCAGTGGTGACACCCTTAAACTGCTGATCGCTGCGGCCCTCTCACTGCCATTGGTCGTCCCGATGCTGGGATGGGTCGCAGGTCAGCACTGGATGCTGCCGGGCTGGATGCAGTTCTTGCTCGCAACGCCGGTGCAGTTCTGGATCGGTGCGCGCTTTTATCGCGCCGGATGGCATGCACTGCGCGCCGGCACGGGCAACATGGATCTGCTGGTCGCTTTGGGGACCAGCGCCGGTTATGGATTGAGTGTCTATCACTTGTTCAATGATGCCGGACACCACGGCGATGCCGCGCTGTACTTCGAGACCTCGGCGGTCATCATTACCTTGATCCTGCTGGGCAAGTGGTTAGAGGCCCGCGCCAAGCAACAGACCACGCAAGCGATCCGGGCCTTGCAAGCACTGCGGCCAGCCACCGCACGCGTGTATCAGGACGGACAAGAGCGCGAGGTTGCCATTCACGAGGTTGCCGTCTCGGACATTGTCAGTGTGCGGCCAGGCGAGCGCATCCCCGTGGACGGCGTGATCGCGGAGGGCCGCACGCATGTCGATGAGTCCTTGATCACCGGGGAATCCATGCCCGTGGCGCGCGGGGAGGGCGATCGCATCACCGGTGGGGCCATCAATGGTGAAGGCCGCATCCTGGTGCGCACACTGGCCATCGGCGCCGAGACCGCCTTGTCTCGGATCATTCGCCTCGTGGAGGATGCACAGGCCAAGAAGGCACCTATCCAGCGAACCGTGGATCGGGTGAGCGCGATCTTCGTGCCGGTAGTGATCGGCCTGGCTTTGCTCACGCTGCTCGGCTGGGGTCTGGCAACGGGTGATTGGAACCAGGCGATCCTGAGCGCGGTAGCGGTGCTGGTCATCGCATGCCCGTGCGCGCTGGGGTTGGCGACCCCGACCGCGATCATGGCCGGCACCGGCGTGGCCGCCCGAGCGGGCATTCTGGTCAAGGATGCCGAGGCGCTGGAAGTGGCACGTACCGTAAAGGTGGTGGCCTTCGACAAGACAGGCACGTTGACCCAAGGACGTCCTGTACTGACCGAAGAGATTGCCACCCGTGGCCATGCGGCCGATCTGTTGCCGTTGGCGGCGGCCCTGCAGCAAGGCAGCGAGCATCCCTTAGCCAAGGCCGTACTGAGCGTGATGGGCCAGCGCGCCATTCCGCTTGCACGCGACGTGCAGGCGGTGCCTGGCCGCGGCATTACCGGCAAGGTGGATGGCAGGAACCTGTTGCTGGGCAGTACCCGCATGATGCTTGAGCATGGCGTCGTGCTCACGGCATTGCAGACCCGGGCCGAACTACTCAGCCAGACCGGCCACACGGTGTCCTGGCTGGCAGAGCAGGGCACCGATCATCCGCAGTTGCTCGGGATACTGGCTTTTGAGGATCCGCCGCGTCTGGGTGCAGCCGCGGCTGTTCAACGGCTGCACACGCTGGGTTTGCGCACCGTCATGATTTCTGGCGACAACCCCGGCGCGGCCGCCTCGGTGGCCAAGGTGCTGGGCATCCAAGAGGTGCGCGCCAATGTATTGCCTGAGCAGAAAGCCGCGTTGGTCGCTGAATTGGCTCAGGTGGCACCGGTGGCCATGGTCGGCGACGGTGTCAACGATGCGCCAGCGCTGGCTGCCGCCAACTTGGGGGTGGCCATGGGAACCGGTACCGATGTGGCGATGCATGCCGCTGGGGTTACCCTAATGCGCGCTGAGCCGGGTCTCATCGCCGATGCCATCGACATTTCCCGCCGCACGACCCGCAAGATCCATCAGAACCTGTTCTGGGCTTTCGGTTACAACGTGGTCGGGATTCCTCTGGCGGCCTTGGGCTTGCTTGATCCGGTCATCGCTGGCGCAGCGATGGCCTTGTCCAGTGTGAGCGTGATTGCCAACACGCTGCTGTTGCGCCGTTGGCAGCCAACCAAGATCGATGTGGGAGAGGCATGATGGCAACCAGACGCAGCTCCAAGGCACTGCGACCCGAACTGGCCGACGCGCGCGAAGCCGGATTGCATAACATTGGCGAAGCCGCCGCGCTTAGCGAGGTCAGCGCCAAGATGATTCGCCACTATGAAGGGATCGATCTGATCCCTCCGGCTAGTCGCACCTTTGCGGGCTATCGCCTTTACACCGATGCCGATGTGCACAGGCTTCGGTTCATTCGTCGTGCCCGCAACCTGGGATTCTCCATCAAACAAATCCAATCGCTCTTAGGCTTGTGGAGCGATGACCGGCGAGCCAGCGCCCAGGTCAAGAAACTGGCCCAGGGCCACATCGACGATCTGCAGATCAAGATTACCGAGATGCAGGCCATGCAGCGAACGCTGCGCGACCTGGCCAGTCGATGCCATGGCGACAACCGCCCGGAATGTCCGATTCTGGACGATTTGGCGAGCCCGACGAACGGGCATTGACGTTCCCACAGTAGGAAGCCTGAGGCTGGCTGTCCGCCCGGCTCGGAGCAGCAAAGCATGCATCGACTACATATCCCCGCCATGGCCTGCAGCGCATGTGTGGCGCCCATTCGACGTGCGTTGATGAGCGTAGACCCTTCGATGCGGGCGCAGTTCATGCCGGACCAACGCCGCATCGGCCTCGAAACCCGCCGACCGCTTGAGCTGATAAAGCAAGCACTCAGCTCGATTGGCTATCCGGCCCACATTGTTCATTAGTGGCGCCATCAAAAAATGCGATGTGCCATTGCACCATCTCGGTCGCCGCCTCTCACCAAACTCGCCGAATGAGCCTCATGCACGCCTACCGCGTCATCCGTGGACAGGGGCCACAAAGCCTTCACAGAATCGAGGTTCCGCACCCGTCCTTGGGTGATAACCAAGTCTTGCTGGCCGTCAAGGCCGCCTCGCTCAACTACCGTGACTTACTCGTCGCCCACGGCCAGATGGGAGCCGGTGAAGCCCGCATCCCATTGTCGGATGCCGCCGGACAAGTAGTCACTACAGGTCCGGCGGTCACCGAGTTCTCCATCGGTGATGCCGTTCTCCCCATCTTCTTTCCGCTGTGGATCGAAGGATTTCCCAGTGACGAAGCGCTGTCCATGTCGCTGGGTGGCAACATCGACGGTGTGCTGACGACACATCTGGTGGTCGATCAAAGCGCGTTGGTGCACGCGCCACGCACTTTGTCATGGGAGCAAGCCTCTACGATCGCGTGTGCAGGAGTCACTGCCTGGCACGCGTTATTTGAGTTGGGCGCGCTGCCCGACGGTGCTCATGTGCTGATTCAGGGCACCGGCGGCGTGTCTACTTGGGCGGTCCAGCTTGCGCTTGCCGCGGGTTTGCGCGTCACAGTGCTCTCTGGGAGAGAAGAGGGCATCGCGCACATGGTGGCATTAGGGGCACAGTCCACCATCAACTACAACACCGACCCCAACTGGGACGAAACAGTGCTCCACACCACCGGCGGCGTAGACCTGGTGATGGATATCGGTGGAGCCGGCACGATTGCTCGCTCGCTGCGAAGTCTGCGCCCCGGCGGCCGAGTCGTGACCATCGGTGGTGTCGCTGGCGGATTTGCATTGAGCATCGATCCATTCTCACTCATCGGCGGAAAGTCGCTCACCGGAGTGGTAGTGGGGTCCAAGAGAATGACCCAAGCCCTTATCCGCTTCATCGACGATCACGCCATCGTGCCGGTTATCGACACCATCTTTCCTTTTGCTGAAGCTGCTGCCGCGTTTGCGCGCATGGAACATGGAAGGCCCATCGGCAAAGTGGTCATCGCCATCAACTAGCCTCTCGGCTTCACACGTGCTCCTTCATGCCTCTGATCAACATCAAAGTCTCTGCATCTTCGTCTCCCGCGCTGACCGCGAAGATATCTACCCAGGTGAGCGATCTGACCAGCCGGATTCTAGGAAAGAAGGCGGGCCTGATCGCGACGATCATCACGTATATCCGCCCTGAAGATTGGCTGATCGGAGGAAAGACGCTGAGCGAGATTGGCGTCTCAAGCTTCTCGCTGGAGATCATCGTGACGGATGAGACCAACACCAAAGCGGAGAAGGCAGAGAATCTTGCCGAGGTATTCGCCTGCTTTGAGCGCCTGTTAGGCCCCGTGCACCCGACAAGCTATGTACATGTCCACGATGCGCGCGCCTCGGCCTATGGCTACGGTGGGCGTACGCAAGAAGCGCGGTTCCATCAGTCCTGACATTCCCGTTGCGCGCATATCTCGCATAAAAGGGCGCTGTCGGGTCAAGTTTTCAGGCACTCCCATGCCTAGGAGCTTTCGCCGGGTACCGCAAAGATCTGTCTAATGTCCATGGGGGTCGTGCGGCCATCTTTTGCTACGAGCTCATGAAAAGCTTCTTGAACTTTGGAGAGTTGGGCCATTGGCAAAGTGATTTCGCCCGATCTGACCGGATCGCACCAGTACGCCGTGTTGGTCAACGCAACATGCTGGCGGCAAACCATTGGACGGTCCTCGTAGATCGAGCATTGTTCCTGGATGAGGAAGGGGCAGGGCGAACCATGGAAGTCGGCACTAGGAAGCGACTTCGGCAATCGAGAATGCGAGGAGCGCTTCTCAATAAGCTCGGCCTCAACGGGATAAAGGTGCACCGGGTAGTGGCAACATGCCGAGCACCCCGCACTGCATGCGACATAGGGAGCCATCGCAGCGGACAGGATCTCCATTTCCTTGTGCAAGGCGCGCAGCTTTTTTATCGGGCTTCCAGGCAAGGCGGCCAGCCGACTGGCCAAGCTGGCTTCTCTGTCTTGGATTTCCATCGGAATGCCAGTAAGCATTCGATCGAAATTCGCCTGAGCATTCTTCTTGGCCTGAGCAGGATCGCTCTCTGAGTCATCCGTTTGCTGCGTCATCGGTGCCCCTCAAGCGTGCCGGGTTGATTCTCGAAACCTACCAAGCCTGCGCCCATCATGCTCGCGGAACTGAAGGCTATCAGTGCTGGAGCGTCCGGCGCGGGCTAGCCGCAACGTGAGCAAGACACCAATCGAGGGCGGAGCCACTCAGACACCAGACTCACCATACCGGCCACGCCGCGGCTTTACATAAGCGACGTTATGCGAAGTAAGTTATTGATTGTATTACATTAACACAGGAATCGCAAGGTCCATAGTTGCACCGTGCGCTGGCCGGCGACAAACGCGATAAGCTAAGCATTCCTTAGTACTAGTCATTCTTGATGTCATGACGATGCCATCTGAGCGAACCCGCAATGTGCTGCAGGCGGGCGCATTCCTCAGGCAGCTAGCGGCCAGCCAAGCCGTGCCCAAAGAGGTGCGGCAAGAGGCATGTCGACTGCTGCGGCACTATCCAACCGTCAGCGACATCGAGGCGATTGCTGAGCACGAACAGCGGCTGCGAGCGCTGACCCAGTCGGCCTTCGTGCGACCCTACCTGAGCAGCGAGATCGAGGCGGATTGGTTCTCCGGGTACCCGCTTGGCCCTCATCGCATCTGACCATGAAGCAATCGAGCAGGCCGCGTGGAAGAGGGACTACGTCTGCGGAGACAGCGCTGGAGGCTTCCTTTGAACGGGCCCGCGACAGTGCAGCCGAGGAACGCGCATTCTTCAAGCGACTGATGGATGCGATCGTGTACGTACATGCGCCCGTCTCGGACGACGCTCTGACACTGCGACTGGTCCAGTTCCGCCATCCTGACGGTTTCGATGCGATCCCTTTCTTTACCTCGCTCGACAAGGCGCAGGCGGCCAGCTCGGCTGCTGTCAGAATTCTGGGAGTATCAGGCCGTGAGCTGCTAACCGGTACTCGCGGCGCGACGTTGATGCTCAATCCCAACGACGGTGGCGTTGTCCTGTACCCGGAAGAGGTTGCGACATTGTTGGATACGGGCTTTCTGGCCAGGGTGGAACGGCTGGCGCCGGCGGAGTTCGCGGTGAGACCTGCCCAGGCCGCACCGGCTTGGCTCGCTCCGGCCATCAGCGGCAGCCTTGAGCACGCCGACTTCGTCTCGTCGGCGTATCTCCTGGAAACTAACTCGTCAGGGGGCGTCGAACAGCCTCCCGGTCTGCTGATCTGGCTGGTGGTCGACCTGGCTTTCGCCGAGCGGGCGGCTCGTCTGGTGACCACCGCCATACAGCCCTTATGCTCAGATTTGGACGTAATCATCGACTTGGCGGTCCATGACGTATCGCTGCCTTTGCCGGCGGGCTTGGATGATCCCCAGATCCTGCCCATATTCACGAGAATCAAGCCAACTTGAGCGCAGCTCATCGGCCTCTGAGCCCTGAAGACAAGCTACTAGCACTCCTTCCGGAATTGACCGAGGAAGAGAAGGATCGGCGGACCCGCGAGGGTATGGCCGACGTCGACGCTGGACGTACGATCCCGCACGAGGAACTACTGCAATGGATCAGGCGACGGTCGGAGCCTTCCTGAGCAGTACTCCAGGAATGCCTGTGTCACGCGGCTTCTGGGTCGATCAAGCCTAGGTCTGTAATCCACGAACTGCCTGACGTCGAGGGGTGTTTCCTCGTTGAATCATGGTGTTAGAGCCGATTCGGCTGTTTTTCTCACGAATCCCTGCCGACCCTCAACATGAGGAGCGGTTGCGGGACCTCACACAGTCGGCGTTTGTGCGGCCTTACTTGACCTCGCAGTTCGAGCAGGACTGGTTCCGCAGTTACCCCAAAGGTCCTCATCGGATTTGAGCGACGGCACGTATCTTCGTAGGCAATCGCCTGCATCGTCAGCTCAACGGGCCTTCGCCCGCAACGAACGCCTGGATCAGCAACTGGCGACGTTGAACGTGTGACTGGAAGCGCAGGGGGCGACAGCACCAGCAGGAGCGCGGGGAATTTCGGAACCGGGTTGGCGCCACCGGAAAGCATGCGCTGGGCAAGGTCGATCAGGCCCGCCATTTACGTTAAGCGATCTGCCTCAGCAGCTGCGCGGGCCATAGAGCCCAAAACCCGTGACAGGCAGCGGCAAGCAAGGACGCCAAACGCCGGGCCACCTTCAATTGTTCGCCCCCCAGAGTGCGCGACTGGGAAAACCAGGCACTCATTACTGCGTTCCCGGAACTATAGACCCCCTTGACTGCGTTAAATGGATACTCAGAGTGCGTCGGTGGACCATCAAAGAGTGCGGTGCCCAACACGAATTAAAAAACTGACAAGAGCCAGATCCAGCGGAACCGCGCCCGTGCCGCCCAAGATCCAATTTCGCATAATGTATATTATGTCAGGTCAAGCCTAGCAACTAGCTACCTAACAGCCCCATTGTCTTCTTGCAGCTCTCGCTTGAACGGCACAGCCGGTGGCGGTCTGGCTGTTGCCGGCTGATCGTTGAGATTCGGGTCGCTCAAGCCGCAGCCGCCGCCGAACTGCAGCAACGACACCACGCAGCTGATCTTGGTGGTCGTTCCCGGGATCGGGATCTCGATCTTCTTCAGGCCGCGGCGCACCCATTCCTGCAGCAGCGACTGGTTTGGCATCCAGTATTTGTCCAGCGAGGTCGGCGTGTAGCCGTATGGCGGACGTTTGAGCCAGGTGCCGCCCTGGGCGATCTGGTCGCGAGTCCAGGTATCGGTTTCGCTGCCTGGCGGCCCGCGGTCGCCAGCACCGGTGCCGGCATCGCCGGTTCCGGCGGCGACGTGGACGCTGCCGTCTGCGTTGAACATGCCATTGCGCGTTCCGTTGGCACCTGTTGCTTCGCCGCTGCGACGACGGTCGGATTTGCTCCAGTCGTCCGCATTGGCCGCGGTATCCCAGCCGCCGCTACGGTCTGCCGGGGCTGGACCGGCATTGCTGGACGCCGGCCTGGTTGCGGATGCGGCCGCCGCTGCGGTGTTGCTGGATTGCGCGCCTCGCGCTGGATTCGCCTGCGCCTGGTTGGGCTGCGTGGAAGCTACCGATGGCTGCGTCGCTGCAGTAGCCGACGCGGATGCTGCCGGCGACAGAGTCACCGGCGTCTGTTGGGCTGGTGCCGCCGGTGCCGGCTGGGGCGCCGGGTCTGGCACGCTTGGCAGTTCGGCCGTTCGAACGGCGACATCGGGCATGCGAACCGTCGGAGTGATCTCGCGACTGCGTACGGACGGCGCAACGACCTGTGGCCGGTCCGGCACGACGACTTCCCGCTCGCGCACCGTTGGCGCGTTGGCAGTGCGCACCGCCACCGTGGCTGCAGGACGCTGCAATTCGCGCAGTTGCGGCTGTTCGGTGACGGTCTGGATATCGCGCTGGCGCACCTCGATCTGCGGCGCGGCCGGCGCAACCGGACGCGGAGCCACCGTGATCGTGGGCGGCGGCGGCACGACGAAGTCGTTCGTGGCCACCGGTGTTTCGGTGACCTGCAGCGGCGATTCAATCGTCACCGGCGGCACCTGCACGCTCACACGTGGCACCTCAGGCGCCACCGGTTCGCTGGCAGCGGCAGCCTCCGGTTCCGGCGCGATGTCCTGCGCCTGGGCAGTACTTGAAGGATCGACTGGTGGCTCGGCGGGCGCAGGCTCCGACGGTGCTGCACTTGCTTTGCTCGGCCTGCCGGTTGCAACGGACGCAGCAGATTGCGGCGCTGAAGCCGCATCGCCCGAGGCGGCCTGCGCCGCGTCAGCGGGCTGCCCTTGCCCACCGCCCTGCTCCGCCGCTCCGTTGCCAATGAAGGTCATGCGCACCCGCGATTCGTCGCCGGTCTTGGTGTCGTCCGGCGCCCAGCGCACCGTGACGACCCAGATCAGCAGTGCGATGAAACCGAGATGGATCAACAGGCTAGCGAGCAGCGCCAGCCAGTGTTGCGGCCGTTGGTCCTTCGGCCGCGGCTCCCAGTGCTGCCACCACAGGCTGCGAAATGCCTGGAACGGCGACAACAGCAACGCCATGCCAGCGCCTGCAGGCGGCGCTGGCCGGGCCAGCAGCACACCCATCACCTGGTCATCGTTGAATGCAGCCGCCGGCCCGATGCGACTGCTCATCCAGGTTGCCCAACCGTAAGGCAGGCCGGTGCGCCGATCCAGGATGAGCTTGCCCGGCATGCGCGCGCGCAATGCCTGCAGCAGATCGGCGGCCGTGGTCACCGGTGGCGCGGAATCAGGCCGCGCTGTCGCGCGGAATATACGGCGCGTCGCCGGTGGCGTGATCGGTCGCGTCGCGCACCGCAATCACGCCGGGCACGCGCCCCATCAAGGTCTTCTCGATGCCCTGCTTCAAGGTCACATCGGCCATGCCGCAGCCGTGGCAACCGCCGCCGAAGCGCAGCAGCACGACACCCTCTGCCGAGACCTCCTGCACCGCCACACGGCCACCATGCGATGCCAGCTGCGGGTTGATCTCGTTCTCCACCACCCAGCGCACGCGCTCCACCATCGATGCGGAGTCGGCCGGCGCTTCGCCCTTGATCTTGGGCGCCTTGATGGTGAGCTGCTGGTTGCCGGTGGACTGGGTGACGTAGTCGATTTCGGCGCCATCCACCCAGGGCACGCTGGCGGCGACGATATACAAGGTGAAGCCGTCGCAGTCGATCGCCCATTCGTCACCGCTCAGGTCCGCCGGTTCGGCGAACTCGAGCCGGGCGTCGGCGCGCGGGGTGCCGGCGTCCACTGCGCTCAGGCGCACGCCCATGCCGGGCACGCCCTCGCGTTCGATGAGCTTGCGGAAATAGGTTTGGGCTTTGTCGGATATCTGGATCATGGGGTTATTCTACCGCTCAATGCGCCTGCGCTCATGGAACACCGTGATCCTGAGTGAACGCGCTGTCCGCCACCCCTGCGAGACTGTCATGACCGATCTGATTCCCCTGGAACAGGCCCACTGCCTGCCGCGCAAGGGCAGCGACCACAAGCTCGGCGAAGCGCGCCTGGCCGAATTGCTGCCGCAGGTGCCAGGCTGGGAGCTGGCCGAACTGGGCACGGCGATCACCCGCACGTTCCGCTTTGCCGACTATTACCGCACGCTGGCCTTCGTCAACGCGCTGGCGTGGATCGCCCACCGCGAAGACCACCACCCCGACCTGGGCGTGCATTACGACCGCGTGGTGGTGCGCTATTCCACCCACGACGTCGGCGGATTGAGCGAAAACGACTTCATCTGCGCGGCCAAGGCCGCCCAGCTCTACGATCAAGGAGCCACCCCATGACCCCGTCTCGCACCGCCCTCGCCGGCCTGTTCATTGCCGTCGGCATCAGCGGCTGTGGCAAGTCGTCGCAGCCGCCGGCCGCGCCGGCGGTGGCTCCGACCGAACTGGCCGCCTTGAAGACGCCGCCGCCGGAATACTCCCCGCAACTGGCCTGTGCCGGCATCGGCGGCACTGCCGTGCTCCGGGTGGTGGTCGGTGTCGAAGGCACCCCGACCGATGTATCGGTCGCGCAAAGCAGCGGTCAGCCGGTGCTGGACGAAGCCGCGCAAAAACGCGTGCGCGAATGGAAATTCCGGGCCGCCACGCGCAATGGCCAGGCGGTGCCGCAGACGATCCAGGTGCCGGTCGCCTTCAAGCCGCCGGTGCCGCGCCCGGACGAATGCTTTGCCATCGAAGAGCGGGCGCGTCGAGGCGGCTAAGCCGCTGTTGATACGTTGCGCGAACAGACGCGGCGGCGGTAACCCGCTGGCGCGCCGCCCCCAACGCCGAGCACCGCGCAGGCCTGCAGCAGCGCCAGCCACCGCAGTGTTCGCCAGCTGTCAGCGTGCACGCGCCAGGCCTGCCGCGTCAGACACCACGTGTTCGTCATCCAGGCATGGCCATCCTGCAGGCGCAGCGTGGCCATGCGCAAAGTGCGCAGCAGCAGTCGCCACGCTCCCCGCAGGTCGGTTCCATTCCACGAGGTCGTGCGTCACATGCTCGAAGTGTCATCCCACAATGTCTGGACCGCATTTGCGGTCACGCTGGCAGCTGGCCTGGCGACCGGACTCGGCAGCCTGATGGTCGTGTTCTCCAAGAAGCCCAATCCGCGCCTGCTGGCGTTCGGGCTGGCATTCGCCGGCGGCGCGATGGTGTACGTATCGCTGTCGGAGATTCTCAACAAATCGATCGCTTCGTTCTCCAACGCCTACAACGACAAGCTCGGCTTCACCTTCGGCACGCTGGCGTTTCTGGGGGGCATGCTGTTGATCATGGTGATCGACCGCCTGGTGCCCAACCCGCACCAGAGCCTGTCCAGCGACGATCCGCTGTTCCGCGACGACAACCGGGCCTATATCCGCCGGGTCGGCCTGATGACGGCCATCGCCATCACCGCGCACAATTTTCCCGAAGGCCTGGCGACCTTCTTCGCCACGCTGGAAAGCCCCGCGGTCGGCATGCCGCTCGCGTTCGCCATCGCCATCCACAACATTCCCGAGGGCATCGCCATTGCGGTGCCGGTGTACTTCGCCACCCGCAACAAGCTCTACGCCTTTGGCGCCAGCCTGCTCAGCGGACTGGCCGAACCGATCGGCGCCGGCATCGGCTATCTGGCCTTGTCGAGCGTGCTGTCCGAAGCGGTGTTCGGCACCGTCTTCGGCCTGATTTCCGGGGTGATGGTGTTCCTGGCACTGGACGAATTGCTGCCGGCCGCCAAGCGCTACGCGCAGGGCCACGAGACGGTCTACGGCCTGGTCGCCGGCATGGGCACGCTGGCGATCAGCCTGGTGTTGTTCCGCTTCGCCACGCCCTAGCGCGGCCTGCGACGACCAAGCGACGTGGGAGCGAGACGCGATTGCCCTATTCAATCGGTTCAGTTCGCATGCCGAGGTTTGTGAGTCGCCATTCCCCTGACGAGCGCGGGTTCCGCTCTACCGGCAGGATCGTGACCCGCGCAGCCGCACATGGCGCGAGCGCCGTCCCAGCATCCGCGCCGATGTAGCCTCCCTGCCCGCCCTGGCTGCGTCAGCGCCCCAGCCGGTCCAGTGCCTCGGCCAGCTCCGGCGCCAGCGGCGCGCTCAAGACGTAGGGCGTCTTGCCGCCGTCCAGCGTGAATTCCAGCGACGCGGCATGCAGGAACAAACGCTTCAGGCCGAGCTGGTCTCGCAGGCGCTTGTTGACCTCCGCCTCGCCGTACTTGTCGTCACCGGCCACCGGATGCCCCAGGTGCTGGGCGTGCACGCGGATCTGGTGGGTGCGGCCGGTTTCGATGCGGACTTCGCAATACGAGTGCCCGCCGCGCCGCTCCAGCAGCGTGAAGTGGCTCAGCGACGGCTTGCCGATCGCATTGACCTGCACATGCCGCTCGCCGCCCTGGCGCAGCCCGATGTGCAGTGGCGCATCGACCGTCATCACCCCGTCCGGCATGCGACCGACCAGCAAGGTCAGATAGCGCTTGGTGATGCCGCGGCCCTCGACGCGGTCGTCCTCCCGCATCAAGGCCTGCATCTCGGTCAGCGCGGAGCGCTTTTTCGCCACGATCAACAGCCCGGAGGTATCGCGGTCGAGCCGGTGCACCAGTTCCAGGGTCTGGTTCGGCCGCAGCGCCCGCAGGGTCTCGATGGCGCCGAAGCTGATCCCGCTGCCGCCATGGCTGGCGACCCCGGATGGCTTGTTGAGCGCCAGCAGGCGCGCGTCCTCGAACACGATCGCCGCTTCCAGCCGCGCCAGGAACGACGACGGTGGCGCGGCCTTGTCGCCCTCTTCGGCAACGCGCACCGGCGGGATCCGCACTTCTTCGCCGCCCTCGAGCTTGCGCTCGGCCTTGGCCCGCCCGCCGTTCACGCGCACCTGGCCGCTGCGCACCAGCTTGTAGATCAGGCTGCGTGGCGCGCCCTTGAGCTGGCCGAGCAGGAAATTGTCCAGCCGCTGCCCAGCACGGTCTTGCGGAACTTTGAGAATACGCACGCCTACACGGTCGGCAGGCGGCTTGGGGGGCTGGGGGTCGGTCATCCGGCTCTTTATTCTGTTACACTCGGCGAGCGAGATAAGGGTTTGATTTCGTTGGAAGTTGATTGGCCAGAAGCCTGCCTTCCGATGATTCCGGCACAGTGCGCGACCACCGCCCCCGGGGCGGCCATGTTAGCGGCTCACCGGCCTGCCCGGCCATCGCCAGCGGTTTTTGACCGTTGCGCTGAACATGTCCCGTGCGCTGCCCCGGTTCTTCCGGACGCGGCTGCCGGCCCTGAAACACCTATAAAACTTAAGACAAGCGCTCCCGCGGCCTGCCGTGGTGTTGCAGCGCTGGAAACCCTGGTCAGGCCTGTCCGCGCGTTGCGCGAAGGGCCGACAAGCTGTTCCAGAGGCGAAACGTCACGGCGTTCCGCGCGGTAGAGCGCGAGAGGAACGCAATAATGAAGCGAATGCTGATCAACGCAACGCAGGCCGAAGAGCTGCGCGTGGCGATTGTGGACGGCCAGACCCTGTACGACATCGACATCGAACAGCCGTCCAAGGAACAGAAGAAGTCCAACATCTACAAGGGCCGTATCACCCGGCTCGAGCCCTCGCTGGAGGCAGCGTTCGTGGACTATGGCGCCGAGCGCCATGGCTTCCTGCCGCTGAAGGAAATCTCCCGCGATTATTTCCAGGCTGGCGTCGACCACAACAAGTCGACCATCCGCGAGTTGCTGCGCGAAGGCCAGGAAATCGTGGTGCAGGTCGACAAGGAAGAGCGTGGCAACAAGGGCGCCGCCCTGACCACGTTCATCTCGCTGGCCGGCCGCTACATGGTGCTGATGCCCAATTCGCCGAGCGCCGGTGGCGTCTCGCGCCGGATCGAAGGCGAAGACCGTGCCGCGCTGAAGGAAGCGCTGGACAAGCTCGACATCCCCGACGACATGGGCGTGATCATCCGCACCGCCGGTGTCGGCCGTGACGCCGAAGAGCTGCAGTGGGACCTGGACTACCTGCTGCAGACCTGGAAGGCGATCGCCGAGGCGGCCCTGAGCAAGCCGGCCGCGTTCCTGATCTACCAGGAATCGCGCCTGATCATCCGCGCCCTGCGCGACTACCTGCGCGCCGACATCGGCGAGATCCTGGTCGATACGCCGGAGCTGTACGCCGACGCCCAGGAGTTCATGCAGCAGGTGATGCCGCAGAGCCTGCGCAAGCTCAAGCACTACACCGACGACATTCCGCTGTTCAACCGCTTCCAGATCGAATCGCAGATCGAAGGCGCCTACGAGCGCAACGTGCGGCTGCCCTCGGGTGGCTCGATCGTGGTCGATCAGACCGAAGCGCTGACCGCCGTCGACGTGAACTCCTCGCGCGCCACCAAGGGCAGCGACATCGAGGAGACCGCCTTCCAGACCAATCTGGAAGCGGCCGAGGAAGTCGCCCGCCAGCTGCGCCTGCGCGACCTGGGCGGCCTGGTGGTGATCGACTTCATCGACATGGCCTCGACCAAGCACCAGCGCGAAGTCGAAAACAAGCTGCAGAACGCGCTCAAGTACGACCGCGCGCGCGTGCAGCTGGGCCGCATCTCGCGCTTTGGCCTGATGGAAATGAGCCGCCAGCGCCTGCGTCCGAGCCTGGGCGAATCCAGCCAGATCGTGTGCCCGCGTTGCGACGGCCATGGCCGCATGCGCAGCGTCGAGTCGCTGTCGCTGTCGATCATCCGCGTGGCCGAAGAGCACGCCATGAAGGAAAACACCGGACAGGTGCTGGTGCAGGCCCCGGTGGAGATCGCCAACTACCTGCTCAACGAAAAGCGCAGCGCGCTGCGTGAGATCGAGCAGCGTCACGAATCGCCGATCATCATCGTCGCCGACGAACAGCTGCACACCCCGCACTACGAAGTCACGCGCCTGCGTGAGAACGAGCTGGGCGAAGACAGCGGCAAGCCGAGCTACCAGCGCGGCACCCCGCGCAAGTTGCCGGTACATGCGCTGACCAAGGCACAGTTGAATATCCCGGCTGCGCCGGCAGTGACCTCGATCAAGCCGAGCCAGCCGGCGCCGCTGCGTGAGGAGGCCCCTGCCCCGGTTGCCGCTGCCGCACCTGCACCGGCTCCAGTCGTGGCACTGCCGCTTCCCGCACCGGTGACCGGTGTGGTCGGCTGGCTGAAGCGCATCTTCGGTGGCGTCGAGCCAGTCGCGCCTGCGCCCGAGTCGACCCAGCGTCCGCGTCAGAACGATGCCGGCCGCAGCAGCCGTAACGAGCGTGGCGATCGTGGCGGTCAGCGTCGCGACGGCCGGGATGCCCGCAATGGTGGCAACGGTGGCAATCAGCACCGCGGCAATGGCGGTAACGGCAACGGCAATGGCGCCAACAAGGAGCGTCGTGACGAGCGCCGTCAGCCGGCCAATGGCCAGGCTGCGCAACACGGCGGTCAGGCGCAGCAGGTGCAGGTGCCCAAGCCGCCGCGCGGCGAGGCACAGCAACCCAAGCAACCGCAGCAGGCCCAGCAGCAGAAGCAGAAGCCGCAGAACCAGGCACCGCGCCCGCCGCGTGCAGCTGCACAGCAGCAGGACGGCGCGCCGTCCGAGCGGCCGCAACGTCCTGCGCGCCAGGACGAAGGCACTGTCTCGGCGCAGACGCTGACCTCCACGGCCGCAACCGCCACGACTGCGACCGTGGTCGCGGCGATTGCCGAAACCGCGGCACCGGCAACGCAGGCCTCGGCACATGAGGCTGCGCCGGCACACCCGGTCGAGGTCATCGTGACCGAAGCGCATGCCGATCGCGGCACCGACGCGAATGCGGACGGCCAGGCACCGGATGCGGCAGGCGATGATGCGGCAAATGGCGAAGGCGGCAGCCGTCGTCGTCGCGGTCGTCGCGGTGGCCGTCGTCGCCGTCGCGGCGCTGGTGCAAACGGCGAAGGCGGCAGCGGCGTCGATGGTCTGGAAACGGACGATCTGGACGGCGATGCCGAAGGCGATCTCGATGGCGACAACGAGAGCGACGAAGCCGGTGCGCAGGTCCACACCTCGGCTGCCCCGCGCGCCGGTCAACCGGAGTTCGACTTCGACGACGACGCGAGCACTCCCGCGGTATCGGCACGCGCCAAGCCGGAATCCAGCACTCCGGCCGCAGTGAAGCCGCGCCCGGTCCCGAAGGAGCGTGCGGAAGCACCGCTGGCGGCCGACACAACGTCGACCACGGCGCCGGTTTCCAACGCCACGCCGTCGTTCGAACAGCAAGCTGCAAGCCCTGCAGTGACCGCAGCCGAACAGGCACGTGGCGATGCACCGGCGGCCTCTCCGTCACCCGCTGCAACGACACCGGCTGGCAACGCGGCGCCAGCTGCAGCGCAACCGGCTGTGCAGGCGTCGGGCAATGCACCGCGTCCGCAAGCGCCTCAGGCTCCGGTCGTTGCGCAGGAATCGGCGAACCCGCAGGCCCAGCCTCCGGTTGCCGCGTCGACTCCGTCCGCTGCGTCGAGCCCGGTTGCCGCTTCGGCTCCGGTTGCGACGTCGGCGGCGGCTCCTGCTGCAGCTTCGCCTGTCGAGAGTGCCGCTTCCTTGGCAGAGCCTTCGTCCAAGCCGACGATGCGGTCAACACCGGCGGCGTCGGTATCGGCCGACGCTGCAGCGCCGGCCGTTGCTCGGCAGGAAGTTGCCCGGCAGGAACAGGCAGCACCGGTGGCCGCCGCGGCAGCAACGCAAGCGGAGCCGGCGAAGACCGACGCAACGGCGGCAGCTGGCAGCGTTTCCAAGCCGGTCGCTGCTACGCCGTCGAGCGCCCAGGCGAACGTGGTGACATCCAAGCCGCCGCATGCCGAGCCGTCAACGGCGGAAAGCCCGGCAACCGATGTTGCCGCGACGTCCACCACCACGGTGCCGCAGACCTCCCCGTCTGCCGACGCTGCGCCGGCACGCAAGCCGTACGCTCCGGTGCAGACCACGCTGCTGGACGCCTTGGCTCCGGCCGATGCAACCGCGGCGACACCGCCACAGGCCGAAACGCCGGTGCCCTACAAGGCGCCCGAGCGGCCGGCATCGGTCGCGCCCGTGGTGCCTGCAGACGCCACCGAGCCGACTGCCGACAAGCCGAAGCCGACCGTCGTCGTGTCCGAGGCGGCGAAGCCGGCAGATGCATCGCCTAACGGCGATGACGCCCAGGCGCAGCAAGACGACACCAACAAGCCGCGCGGCGATCACTGATCGTCTCCCGGCCGGTTGAACCTGCCTGGGTAAATCCAGGCAGGTGGCGTCAGACAAGGCGGCCTTCGGGCCGCCTTGTTTTTGCGTGCAGCAGTGTCATGCCGGCATTCCGGCTCCCCGCAACAGCACCTTATGCGGCAGCATCCGACCGCCGCATCTGCAAGATCGGACCCGAGGAACTTGGCTTACAGGGTGCGCGCCGGGTCGGTCAGGCCGTACTGATTGGCCAGACGCGCCAGGGCGATGTTGTCCTGGATGCCGACCTTCTCGAACAGGCGCGCCTTGTGCGTGTTGATGGTCTTGGCGCTGAGGTTCAGGCGCTTGGCGATGTCTTCCTGGCGCAGGCCCTGGGTCAGCAACAGGGCGACCTCCAGTTCGCGCGGCGATAGCGCATCGAACGGCGAGCTGCCCCCTTCCAGATTGGACAGGGCCAGATTCTGCGCAATGGTATTGCCGAGATAGCGCCGGCCCAGTGCGACTTCGCGCACCGCACGCAGCAGTTCCTGCGCATCGCCGCCCTTGCCGACATAGCCAGATGCGCCAGCTTCAAGAAGACGCTTGGGCAATGGGCCGTCTTCCAGCACCGACACGATGATGACGCGGGTGCCGTAATCGCCCTTGACGATGCGCTCGGTGATTTCCAGGCCGCTGACACCGGGCAGATGCAGGTCGCAGAGCACGATCTCGGGTTTGAGCTGGCGAATTTGCGGCAAGGCCGCCTCCCCGCTCTCCGCTTCTCCCACCACATCGATGTCCACTTCCTTGGACAGGATCATCTTCATGCCGGTACGCACGAGTGCATGATCGTCGATCAGAAAAACTCTGATGGTCATCCTTGTTGTCCTCGCTGTGCGGCTGGCTGATGCAGCCTATCTCCGTGAATAATTCAGGGCAAGCTCGATGCGACGTATTACATTTGAGTAAGAATGCGACGCACTCTGCCGCCGCGTGTCATGGCAGGCATTGAATGCACGATCGCGGCGTGATCGGATGATGCGAGCGCCCCCAATGCGCGAACATCGGGCAATTCACTCGCCCCTGGTCAGATTTTTCCTGCTTCGGTGCTGCGCTCGGCGTCCACCAAGGGGCGCAGTTGCGCATCGAGTGCAACGCGCTCGTCGAACACGAAGCAGCGGCCGTCGTAGCCTTCGCCGCCGACCTCCTCGAAGTAGCCGAGGATGCCGCCTTCAAGCTGCAGCACGTTGTCCATGCCGTCGGCCTGCATCCACAGCGCAGCTTTCTCGCAACGGATGCCGCCGGTGCAGAAGCTGACCACGGTGGCATCGGCCAATGCAGCGCGATGCGGTTCCAGCGCAGCCGGCAAGTCGGTGAACTTGTCGATCGGCAGCGTCAACGCTCCCTGGAACGTGCCATACGCCACTTCCTGGGCATTGCGCGTGTCCAGCAGCACCAACGGGCGGCCGCGATCGTCGCGCCCTTCCTGCATCCAGGCGCGCAGCGTGGCGGGCGTCACTGCCGGCGCACGGCCCTGCAGCGGCGAGGCATCGTCGCGGCGGAAGCTGATGATCTCCGGCTTGACCTTCACCTTGAGCCGCGCAAACGGCTGCGACGCGCTCAGGCTGTACTTGATGCGCATCTGTGCAAAGCGCGGATCGGCCTGCAGCCACGCGTAGAACGTGCCGACCTGTTCCGCTTCGCCGGCCAGAAACAGGTTGATCCCCTCTCCGGCAACCAGCACCGATCCTTTCAAGGCCTGCTGCCCGGCCTGCGCGAGGACGCTGTCGGCGAGCGACTGCGGATCCTGGATGGTGACGAACTGGTAGGCAGCTGTATTGGTGATCATGCGGCCATTTTAAGCCGATGCGGCCGCAGGTGCGATCAGCCGCGCAGCAGCAGGAACGGCAGCAGCACCAGCGAGGCGACAACCAGCATGCCGATCAACGTGGCAATCACGAACAGCGGGCGCTTGCGCAGCAGCGCGCCGAAGGTTTCGGCGGTGCCGGCAGCGAGCGCATCCTGGCGTTGCGCGCGCGCGAGGGCACCCCGCTGCGCCTGGTACGCATCCATCGCCGCCTTGGCGCGCGGGTAGTCGGCATCGTCGCTGAGCCAGATGCCACCGGCGGAAATGCCCCAGTTACTGGGCCGGGTCTCGTAGATCGGCACGAGATGCTCGCGCATCAGCGCCCGTACTTCGTCGGCCTCGTCATCGGGAACATTGCGCAGATTGAGCAGCAGCTTGGCCATGGGCGCGATGATACCGGGAGCCGGATGCGATAATGGCGCACTTCCCTTGCCGGACCCTCCCATGCGCCTTCTGTTGACGCTTTGTGCTGCCCTGCTGCTCGCAGCCTGCACGCCCGCCCTGCCGCCGTCCGGCGGCACCATCGCCGCATTCGAGCGGATCGACCGCAACGTCGGTACCGGTGCCGAAGCCACGCCGGGCGCGATGGTCACCGTGCACTACACCGGCTGGCTGTACGACGAAAAAGCCGCCGACAAGCACGGCAAGAAGTTCGACAGCTCGCTTGATCGCGCCGAGCCATTCCAGTTCGCGCTGGGCGGCCGTCAGGTGATCCGCGGCTGGGACGAAGGCGTGGCCGGCATGCGCGTGGGCGGCAAGCGTACCCTGATGATTCCACCCGAGTACGGCTATGGCGACAACGGCGCAGGTGGGGTGATTCCGCCCGGCGCGTCGCTGGTGTTCGACGTGGAATTGCTTGGCGTGCAGCCGCGCTGAAGGCCTGAGCAATGACGGATGCGAGCAAGCGGCGGCTGGCGGTGATCGGTGGTGGGCCGGCCGGTCTGATGGCTGCAGAAGCGGCGTGTGCGGCGGGCCTGGCGGTCGACCTGTACGAAGCCAAGGGGTCGGTGGGACGCAAGTTCCTGATTGCCGGCAAGGGCGGGCTGAACCTCACCCACTCCGATCCGATGCCGGTGTTTGCGCAGCGCTATCGCGAGCGCACCGATGCAGTCGCCTCGTGGCTGCAGGCGTTCGATGCAGACGCGCTGCGTGCTTGGGCGCGCGACCTGGGCGTGGAAACCTACGTCGGCAGTTCCGGACGCGTGTTCCCGATGGATCGCAAGGCCGCACCGTTGTTGCGCGGCTGGGTGCGCCGACTCAAGGAACAGGGCGTGGCGTTTCATGTGCAGCATCGCTGGCTTGGCTGGAGCGACGACGGTGCGTTGCGCTTCCACTCGCCCACCGGCGACGTCGAACGCACTGCAGATGCCGTGGTGCTGGCGCTCGGTGGCGGCAGCTGGCCGCAGCTCGGTTCCGATGGTCTTTGGCAACCGGTGCTGCAGGAACGCGGCATTGCGGTGGCACCGCTGGTACCGGCCAACTGCGGCTTCGACATCGCCTGGAGCGCGCATTTCGTGCAGCGACATGCCGGTGCCCCACTCAAACCCGTGGTTGCGCACTGGCAGGACCGCAACGGCACACCGCATCAGTTGCAGGGCGAGTGCGTGGCGACGTCCACCGGCATCGAGGGCAGCCTGATCTATGCGTTGGCTGCGGATCTTCGCGCGCAGATCGATGCGGATGGCGTGGCCGAGCTGGTGCTGGACCTGCTGCCGGGGCGCACGCTGGAACGCGTCAACGCCGAGTTGGAAAAGCCGCGCAAGGGACGCAGTTTCAGCGAGCATCTGCGCCGTCAGCTCGGCATCGATGGCGTCAAGGCCGCCTTGCTCTACGAACACCTGGGCAAGCAGGCGGGCGATGATCCTGCGCTGGCAGCGCGCACGCTCAAGCGATTGCCGCTACGTCTGCTGCGACCGCGCCCGCTTGCCGAGGCAATCAGCTCGGCCGGTGGCGTGCAGCTGGAGGCGCTGGATGCGCAACTGATGGCGCGCGCGCACCCCGGCGTGTTCTGTGCCGGCGAAATGCTCGACTGGGAAGCACCGACCGGCGGCTATCTGCTGACTGCCTGCTTTGCCAGCGGATTACGTGCCGCGCATGGCGCGGTGCAGTGGCTGCAGCGACCGGACGACCGCGCTACAGGCGATCGCTGACCGCATCGCGCGGCCATACCGATTTGACGTCATAGATCACCGCACCGGGTTTGCCCAGCGCTGCGATGCGCTGCGCGTCGTAGCCGCGGTATTGCGCATGCGCCACTGCCAGCACCACGGCGTCGTAGGCACCCTCGTCCGCAAGCGCGCACAACTGCACGCCGGCATGATGCAGCGCTTCTGCGGGGTCGGCCCACGGGTCGCAGATATCGACCTGCACGCCCGCAGCTTGCAGCAGCTGCACCAGTTCCAGCGCCCGGCTGTTGCGCAGGTCCGGGCAGTTCTCCTTGAAGGTGGCGCCCAGCACCAGCACCCTCGCCTGCGCAAGCACCACGCCACGCGTGGCCAGCATGCCGCAGACACGCTCGGCCACGTGCCGGCCGACGCGGTTGTTGACCTGACGCGCGGTGTGGATCAGATCAGGGTGGTAGCCCACGCTTTCGGACTTGTGCATCAGGTAATACGGATCCACCCCGATGCAGTGACCACCGACCAGGCCGGGCCGGAACGGCAGGAAATTCCATTTGGTTCCGGCCGCCTCCAGCACATCCAACGTATCGATGCCCAACTTGTCGAAGATCAACGCCAACTCGTTGACCAGCGCAATGTTGACGTCGCGCTGGATGTTTTCGACCACCTTGGCGGCCTCGGCCACGCGCATCGACGGTGCCCGCCAGGTGCCGGCGGTGATGATGCCGGCATACAAGGCGTCGACCGCATCGGCGGCTTCGGCGGTGGAGCCGGAAGTGATCTTGCGGATATCGCGCAGACGCCGCTGGCGGTCACCTGGATTGACGCGCTCGGGGCTGTAGCCACAGAAGAAGTCGTCGTTGAAGCGCAAACCCGAGGCAGCTTCGAGCAAGGGCACGCAGACTTCTTCGGTGGTGCCCGGGTAGACGGTGGATTCGTAGATCACCAGGTCGCCGGGTTTGAGCGCGGCGGCGATCAGCGTGGTGGCACTGCGCAGCGGTTCCAGGTCGGGCTGCTCGAAGCTGTCGATCGGCGTCGGCACGGTGACGATGAAGATGCTGCACGCGGCCAGGTCCGCAGCGTTGGCGGTGTAGCGCAGGCGGGTGGCGGCGGCCAGCTCGGTGTCGTCCAGCTCCAGCGTGGCGTCATGGCCATCGCGCAATTGCCCGACCCGTTGCGCATCGATGTCGAAGCCTAAGGTGTCGCGCTGTTCGCCGAAGGCGACGGCCAGCGGCAGGCCGACATAGCCCAGCCCGATCACGGCGATGCGGGCCTGCTGCGGAGCGAGTAACGTGGTGCTGGACATGCGGTTCCTTCAATCGTGCGCAGCCGGTTGCTGCGCGCCTGCGCGGTGGCAGCATAGCGCAGCCGACCATCGGGCCATCAGTGCGGCGCGCCTGCGACGCGGCAATTCACAATCGGCGCGCAATCAGGCACGCTATCGCAATGCCCGGGTGGCGAAACTGGTAGACGCAAGGGACTTAAAATCCCTCAGCTGCAAGGCTATGCGGGTTCGATTCCCGCCCCGGGCACACTTCGGATTGATCCATGTGGGGTCACACGCGCCACTGGCGCCGACGAGTTGGTTGATGTAACTCAGCAAGTAGCCCGGAAAAGTTAAGGACGTCAGTGTCCAGTATGCAAAGCGATCAGCCCAACGATGGCACGCAGCCGGCTCTGCTGAACAAGAACCCGTCTCCATCGGGTAATCCAGACCTCGACGCGATAGAAGCGTTACGTACGCGTTGGCAGTACTCCTTGCCCTGCCCGGACGGCGGCACAGTGACCGTGCAGGTCCTGGCGTTCGAGCTTGAGAAGTTTTCGCTTCAGGCCTTCGACACCTGCAACATCGCCTGTCCTGACACGATTGCCCGCAGCGTCCACAAACGCCAAGCCGAGTATTTCTTTGGTCGACTGGCTGCGCGACAAGCCCTGCAACATCAGGCATTGGTCGGTATCGGCATGCATCCCGAAATCGCTACCGGCAGCTCGCGTGAACCGATATGGCCGGCACGGGTGATCGGCAGCATCTCGCATACCCATCGCTTGGCAGCGGCGGCCGTTGCGCCACTCGGCAGATGGCGCGGTATCGGCATCGATCTGGAGCACGTGGTCAGCACTGATGTGTGTGAGGCGTTGTTGAGCACTATTGTGGACGGGTTGGAGCTGGCGCTATTGCATTCAATCTGCGCGTCCACCGATTGGTCACTGGAGATGTTGCTGACCATCGTCTTCTCTGCCAAGGAAAGTCTGTTCAAGGCGAGTTTTTCGGCAGTAGGCCGCTACTTCGATTTTTCGAGCGCGTACTTGGTGGCAATGGATCCCACTACGGGTGCGGTTCGTCTTCAGCTCAGCGAGCAGCTCTGCCCGGATCTGCCGAACGGACAAATATGCGATATCGGTTTCGGTTTCGTTGATCCGCAGACGGCGATCACCTGGCGTACCTGGTGATTCATGCCGCATAACCATCAGTCACTGACACGTAAACAAAGTGCATGTTGAAATTTAACGCAACAAAAAAGGGCCGCCAGGCCCTTTTGAGTGATCAACCAAATCCTTGGATTCTGTTGTTCTGATTTGGAGCGGGAAACGAGACTCGAACTCGCGACCTCAACCTTGGCAAGGTTGCGCTCTACCAACTGAGCTATTCCCGCGTGGAGCAAAATTGTACAGCTTGTTACTTCGTTGCGCCAGTCCTGTCGTCGTTGCCGACGCATGAAAAACGCATGCAATGTGGAGGCCTGGGCCGGAATTGAACCGGCGTACGCGGATTTGCAGTCCGCTGCATAACCACTCTACCACCAGGCCGAAACATCAAACCCAAGGCATCCTGCCTTGAAACAACGAGACCTCGGGCAAGGGGCCTTGTCTACATCTGGAGCGGGAAACGAGACTCGAACTCGCGACCTCAACCTTGGCAAGGTTGCGCTCTACCAACTGAGCTATTCCCGCTTGGGAGGCGAAATTCTACAGCGAACAGCATCGCTGTCAACTATTGCTTTCGACTTTTTTCGGTTTGCTGGTGATCGCGGCTTTTTCGTCGGCACGCAGGCTCGGCCAGGCGGCCTGCAGGTACTGGAATCCCGACCACAGCGTCAGCAGCGCGGCGATCGCCAGCGTCCAGTAACCGGCGCGGAAGATCAGGTTGCCGAACCAGATTTCGTGCGTGGGCATCTGCCCCGGCGTGACCGAATACAGCAGGCAGAGCAGCGCGACCATCTGCGCGGTGGTTTTGACCTTGCCGATCACCGCCACCCGCACCTTGGCGCGCTGGCCGATCTCGGCCATCCATTCCCGCAACGCCGACACCGCGATTTCACGGCCGACGATGACCGCCGCCCAGAACGCCATCCACGGTGTGGGGTGGCCCTGCACGATCAGGAACAACGCCACTGCGACCATCAACTTGTCGGCCACCGGATCCAGGAATGCACCGAAGGCCGAATACTGGTGATAACGCCGCGCGACCCAGCCATCCAGCCAGTCGGTGATGGCGGCCAGCGCGAACACGCCGGCGGACGCGAAATTGGTCCAGGTGTACGGCAGGTAGAACACCACGACCAACACCGGGATCATCACGATCCTCAGCAGTGTCAGCCACGTGGGGATGGTCAACTTCATTACGGACTCGACTCGCCTGCCGCATCGGGAAGCGCCAGCCCGTGCAGGTTAGCGTAGATTCGCGCGGCAAGTGCGGCATTGACGCCCTCCACCCGCGCAATCTCGGCCTCGCCGGCGGCCTTGAGCCCGACCAGGCCGCCGAAATGCTTGAGCAGGCTCGCGCGCCGGCGCGGACCGATGCCGGGGATATCCTCGAGCTTGCTGGTCATGCGCGCCTTCTGGCGACGGCCACGGTGACCGGTGATCGCAAAACGGTGCGCTTCGTCGCGCACCTGCTGGATGAACTGCAGTGCCGGCGATGCCGCGCCCGGCCTCAGCTCGCGGCCATCGGCCATGATCAGCGCTTCATGCCCTGCCCTGCGTTCCTCGCCCTTGGCCACGCCGACCAGCAGCACGTTCTCGATGCCCAGATCGGCCAGCGCGCCCTTGGCCTGCGCCAGCTGACCGGCGCCGCCATCGATCAGCAGCACGTCGGGCAGCACGCCGTTTTCTTCTACCGCGCGTCGAAAACGCCGTTCGATGGCCTGACGCATTGCGGCGTAGTCGTCACCTGGCGTGATCCCGGAGATATTGAAGCGCCGGTATTGGCCGCGCACCGGCCCATTGGCATCGAACACCACGCACGAGGCCACCGTCGCCTCGCCCATGGTGTGACTGATATCGAAGCACTCCACCCGCTTGACCTGCTCGGCCAGCCCCAGCATCTCGCGCAGTGCCTCGCTGCGTGCGTGCTGCGCGCTCTGGCTGGTGAGTTCGGTAACCAGGGTCAGCTGCGCATTGCGGGTGGCCAGCAGCAGGTAGCCGGCACGTTCGCCGCGCACGTTCCACTTCAACGTGACCTTGTGCTCGGCGGCGCTGCTGAGTGCGGCCTCGATCAGTTCGGCATCGGGAATTTCGCGATCGAGCAGGATCTCGCGCGGCGGCGAATGCTCTGCGTAGTACTGCGATACGAATGCAGCCAGGATTTCGTCCGCGCTGTCTTCGCCATTGGTCTTGGGAAAGAACGAGCGCGTGCCCAGATTGCGGCCATCGCGAAAACTCAGCAGCAGCACGCAGGCCTGGCTGGCTTGCGTGGCGCAGGCCAGCACGTCCAGATCCGCCGCGCGGCCGTCCACGTACTGGCGGTTCTGCATGCTGCGCAGCGAGGACAGCAGGTCGCGCAGACGCGCGGCGCGCTCGAACTCGAGCGCTTCGCTGGCCTGCTGCATCGAGTGCATGATCTCTTCGCCGAGCTGGTCGCTCTTGCCTTCCAGAAACATGGTGGCGCGGCGCACCGATTCGGCGTAGTCGGGCGCGGCGACCAGCTCCACGCAGGGCGCGCTGCAGCGGCCGATCTGATACTGCAGGCAGGGCCGCGAGCGATTGCGGAACACGCTGTCCTCGCAACTGCGCAGCTTGAACAGCTTGTGCATCAGGCTCAGCGTTTCGCGCACGCCGGTGACGCCGGTATAGGGGCCGAAATAGCGCCCCTGCACGGCGCGAGGGCCACGGTGCAGGGCGATGCGCGGCCACTGCTCGCGTGTCAGCAGCACGTAGGGATAACTCTTGTCGTCACGCAGCGACACGTTGTAACGCGGCGACAGCGACTTGATCAGCTGGTTTTCCAGCAGCAACGCTTCGGCCTCGCTGCGGGTCACGGTGACGTCCATCCGCGCGACCTGCGACAACATCGAGGTCAGCCGCGCATTCTTCGGCGTGCCGTTGAAATAGCTGCCCACCCGCTTGCGCAGCGCACCGGCCTTGCCGACGTACAGCAAGGTGTCGTCGCCCGCGTACATGCGGTAGACGCCGGGCGCGGTGCTCAGTTGGGCAGCAAACGCCTTTCCATCGAAATCGGCTTGGGGCCTTGCGTTCATTCTTCTATCGAAACATCGCGCAGTTCGCCGCTCGCCAGGTCGTAGCGCAACACGGCATGGGCATCGGTCTCGGCAATCCATACCGCGCCGGCGGCAACTGCCAGCCCGGCCGGGCCATGCAGGCGGCGTGGCAGCAAGACGGTGGTCAGTTCGCCGCCGCCCAGACGCAGGCAACGCAGGCGGCCGTTGCCGGTGTCGGCAATCCAGAGCATCGGCGAATCGGTAGCCAGGGCGATGGCTTGCGGAAACTGCAGGCGCGCCGTGCCGCGCGGGCCGTCCTCGTCGCCGAACTGCCAGGTGCCCTGCCCGCCGACCAGGGTCTGCACCAGATCGCCGCGCAATTGCATGGTGCGGATCGACGAACCCAGGCCATCGCAGACGTAGGCCACCTGCTGCACCGCGGCCAACCCGGCCGGCTGTGCGAACGCGGCCAGATGCCCGCTGCCATCGCGAATCTCGAGCGCGCCGGTACCGGCGCGTGCGCTCAGTGCGGCGCGACCCAGGTCATAGCTCCAGATGCGGTTGTCGCCCGCCATGGCGATCAATACCTGATTGTCGGCAACCGCCAGCCCTTGCGGGTAATGCAGCGCCGAGGCACCGGCGAACGCCAGCGGCCCCTCGACCGGCTCGCCGGAGCGCCCGGTGCCGCACAAGGTGTCGACCTGCTCGCTGCGCAGGTTGATGCGACGCAAGGCGTGATTGCCGGTGTCGGCGACATACAGCTGATCGCGTTCCAGCGCCAGGCCCTGCGGACGCCGGAACGCCGCTTCACCGACGCCACCATCTATGAAGTCCGCGTTGCCATGGCCGAACTGGCGCAGCACGCGGCCACCATGCGTGCATTCGAGCACGCGGTGATGACCGGTGTCGGCGATGTACAGGCGGTCCTCGGTGGCGGCAAGGCCAGTTGGAAACCGCAGTTCCAGGCGCGGCTCGGGGTCGCGCTCGGCGACCCCATGCAGATCGGCATCGGATGGCAGCTGCTGGCCTTCACATAATGCGGCCAGTGCCTTGTCGAGATCGCCAGTCACGCCGACCAGGCGCTGACGCTCGCGGCCGTAGGCATCGAGCAGCACCAGCGTGGGCCAGGATTCGATGCCGAAACGGCGCCAGGTCTCCCAGTCCCTGTCGAGCAAAATGGGGGCGCTGACACCATGACCGCGCAGCTGCTTGAGTGCGCGTTGCGGCTCGCGTTCGCTGTCAAAGCGCGGCACCTGCACCACGATCACCTGCAGCCGGCCGGGGCTGCGGGCCTGCCAGTGCGCCAGCTCGGCCAGGCGCTCGGCGCACCACACCGAGCTGGCATTGACGAATGCCAGCACCAGTGCACGCCCGCGATGCTCCTGCAGGGTGGATGGCCTGGCGTTGAGCCAGGTAGGAAATTCCGGCAGTTCCTGGGTGAGCTGGGCAGTCATATCGTAATTATGCCCAAGCCCGATTAGCGGCGGGTGAGCCTGGCCACGGTCTGGCGCGCAGCGGTATCGACCAGCTGCCAGGCACGCTCGAAATCGTCCATGCCACCGGTGTAGGGGTCGGGGATCTCGTCGCGCTCTTCCACACCCGCCCAGGGCAGCCACAAGGCCAGCTTGTCGCGCAGCGGCGCCGGGGCGAGGCGTTGCAGATCACGCAGATTGCTGCCATCGGCGCACAGCAGCCAGTCGAAGTGCTCGAAGTCTGCCGTACGCACCTGGCGCGCGCGCAATCCGGAGATGTCCACGCCATGGCCGCGTGCACAGCGAATCGCGCGCGGATCGGGTGGGTCGCCGGCATGCCAGTCGCCGGTACCGGCCGAGTCGACCTCGATCCGCAGCGACAAGCGCGCCTCGTCCAGCCGCGCACGCAGGGCGCCCTCGCCCATTGGCGAGCGGCAGATGTTGCCCAGGCACACGATCAGCACCCTCATGCCGACGCCAGGCGCGCTTGCGCGCGCGCCAGATCGTCCGTGGTATCGATGCCCGGCGGAAACTGCTCGGGCGTCACTGCCACCGCGATACGGTAGCCGGCCTCCATCACGCGCAGTTGTTCCAGTGACTCGATGCGCTCCAGCATGCCGGGCGGCATTGCGGCAAAGCGCTGCAGAAACCCCGCACGATAGGCATAGATCCCGATGTGGCGCAGCCACTGCCCGTCACCGGGCAAGGTGTCGGGCTGACTGGCAAAGCTGTCGCGATGCCAGGGAATCGGCGCGCGGCTGAAATACAAGGCGTCGCCGCCAGCACTACGCACCAGCTTGACCACATTGGGATCGAACAGCTCGTGCGCGTCGTCGACCTGTGCGGCCAGCGTGGCCATCTCGGCACCGGAATGCAGCAGCAGCTGGGCCACCGCACGGATGCCGGCCGCCGGCGCGAACGGCTCGTCGCCCTGCAGGTTCACCACGCAGGTGTCGGCCTCCCAGCCGGCGATCCGCGCGCACTCGGCAAGCCGGTCGGTTCCCGATACGTGCGCATTGCCGGTCATCGCCACATGCACGCCGGGCAGGCCGTCGATCACCTCGGCAATGCGCGCATCGTCGGTGGCCACCCAGACCTCGCGCGCCCCGGCCAGCAATGCCCGCTCGGCCACATGCTGGATCATCGGGCGATCGCCGATCAATTGCAGCGGCTTGCCCGGCAAGCGCGTGGAAGCGTAGCGCGCGGGAATGGCGACGACGAAATCTGCAGGCGTTGTGGCGGTCATGCGTGCGTGCTCTGGAAAGCAGGAAGAGTTGAAGAAACGAGATAACCGAATCGCATGATGTCGTTGTGTGATTGAGCGAAGTCGCGGTGTTCAGTTTGGCAGCGATGCCCTACATAGCACCAGCACGCCGCTGCATGCACTGCTCGCACATGCACACCGACCATCTTGATTGGTCCTTGCCCACCCACCGTCGCGGGACCTTACGCGGCATGGATGCCGTGTAAGAGCCTACATGGATGTACTTGCGGCGTGTCCCGCGACGGTGGGTGGGCAAGGGCCCTGCAACCAAGCCGCAGATCACCACTACCGGCGCAGCGTTCAAACGCCTTGCCGACTCGCCAACTTGTCCAGGCGATCCAGCAGACTCACCCAGAACGCCGCCGGCAACTCTGCCTTGAGCGGTACGCTGTACAGCCACTCGTCGGCGAAGGGCCGGCATTTGACCGCGTCTTTTTCGGTCATCAGCACCGGCAGGCGGCTGCCGAAACTGAAGTCGGCGGCGCGATAGACGTGGTGATCGGGAAAGGCATGCGGCACCACGCCGATGCCGCGCGCGCGCAGCATCGCGAAGAAGCGTTCCGGATGCGCAATCCCGGCCACTGCATGCACGCGCTGGCCGGCCAGCCTGCTCAATGGCTGAGCGCGCTTGCCATCCATCGGTTGCACGCTGTCGATGCTCAGGCGCATCTGCCATTCGCCGAATCCGGCGTCATCGGGCGCGGGCACGGGTGTCGTCGTCGCTGCGCTGGCCTGGCCCAGATTGACCACGCGGAAATCGCAGTCGCGCGCACGCGCCGCCGGCTCGCGCAACGGCCCGGCCGGCAACAGGCGCCCGTTGCCGTAACGGCGCTGGCCATCGACCACTTCGATCTCCACATCGCGGGCGAGCCGGTAGTGCTGCAGCCCGTCGTCGCAGACGACGATGTCGCAGCCCGCTTCGACCAGGGCGCGCGCCGCGGCCAGGCGATCGCGGTCCACGCGCACGCGTGCGCCGGTTTTCCAGGCGATCAGTACCGGCTCGTCGCCGCCGAGCGCCACCGGCGTGTCCGCCTCGACCCAGCGTGCGGTATCCGACGCCTCGCGGCCATAACCGCGACTGGCGACGCCGGGCGTCCAGCCGGCTTCCTGCAACTTGGCGACCAGGGCAATCGTCAACGGGGTCTTGCCGGTGCCGCCGGCGGTGACGTTGCCCACCACGATCACCGGCACCGGCACCCCGTGGCGCTTGCGCCAGCCGCGGCGATACAGCGCGCGTCGCAGCGCGACGGCTGCACCGTAGACCGGCGCCAGGAGGCGCGCCGACAGCGGAATCGGCGCATTGTCGTACCAGTAGCCCGGCGTGCGGGCGCCGCGCTTGCTCATGCCTGACGTTCGCGAAACTGCATGCCGTGCAGATGCGAGTACAAGCCGCCCTGCTCCAGCAATTGGTGATGCGTGCCGCGCTCGACGATGCGACCCTGGTCCATCACCAGCACCTGGTCGGCATGCTCGATCGTGGACAGGCGGTGCGCGATCACCAGGGTGGTACGGTCCGGCATCAATTTATGCAGGGCGTCCTGCACCAGGCGTTCGGATTCGTTGTCCAGCGCCGCAGTGGCTTCGTCCAGGATCAGGATCGGCGCGTCCTTGAGCATCGCGCGCGCGATCGCCAGCCGCTGGCGCTGGCCACCGGACAGGCGCCCGCCCTTGGTGCCCACGTGCGACTGCAGGCCTTCGGGCAGCTGCGCGACGAACTCCATCGCATTGGCGCCCAGGATCGCGCGTTCCAGCTGGCCGGCGTCGGCACTGCGCATTTCGCCATAGGCGACGTTGTCGGCGATGCTGCCATCGAACAGCATCACCTGCTGGCCGACCAGGGCGATCTGCCGACGCAGATCGGCCAATGCGTACGCCTGCACCGGGTGACCGTCGAGCAGGATCTGCCCGGACTCTGCCTCGTAGAAGCGCGGAATCAACTTGATCAGGCTGGACTTGCCGCTGCCGGAACGCCCGACGATCGCCGTCACCGTGCCCGGCTGCGCCACGAAACTGACCTCGGCCAGGGCCGGATTCACCTGCCCCGGATAACGCGCAGTGACGTTGAGGAACTCGATCAAGCCCTTGGCGCGCGTCAGCGGCACCGTGCCCTGATCCGGCTCGTCGGCACTGTCGAGCACCGAGAACAGGCGCTCGGCCGAGGCCAGGCCGCGCTGCACCATGTTCTGCACATTGGTGAGCTGCTTGAGCCCGGGAATGATCGTCAGCATCGAGGTCATCAGCACCACGAAATCACCGGCGGTCAGCCGCCCGGCCAATGCCTGCGCACCAGCCACGAACAGCAGCGCCGACAGACCGATCGCGCCGATCATCTGCACCGTGGCGGTGGAAATGCCGCGCGTGGATTCGACCTTCATCGCCAGCCGCAGATTGCGGTCGGCCAGCGCGCCATAGCGCTCCATTTCGGTCTGCTGGGCGCCGTAGATCTTGACCTCCTGGTGGCTGGACAAGGTCTGGTCGGCCGCTTGCAACAGATGCGCGCCGCTTTCCTGGATGCTGTGGCTGATGCGGCGATAGCGCCGCGCCACCTTGTCCATCACCCAGGCCAGCACCGGCGCCAGCACCAGGATGGTCAGCGTGACCTGCCAGCTATGCCACAGCATCAGCGCCAACGCGCCGATCACCTGCAGCGACTGCTGGATCATCACCTTGACCGCATCCACAGCCGCCTGCGCCACCTGATCCGAGTCCGAGCCCAGGCGGATCAGCATCGACGGGACCGGCTCGGAATCGAAGCGCGACCCCGGCAGACGCAGGTATTTGGACATCACCTTGACGCGCAGATCGCGCGCGATGCTGCGTGCGGATTTGCCCATCGCCATATCGGTGATGTAGCCGGCGACCCCGCGCACCACGAACAACAGGATGATCTGCACCGGCAGCCAGCGGCTGACCTCGGCATTCTTGTAGATGAAGGTTTCGTCAGTGATCGGCTTCATCAACGCCAGAAAGCCGGTCGTGCCGGCCGCCTCGATCAGCGCGGCAATCAGCGCGGCGACCAGCAACAGGCGATACGGCTTGGCGAAGGCCAGCAGGCGACGGTACGTGCGCCAGGACGAGACTGGCGCCGGGCGGTCGTTGGAGGTGGTCACTGGCGGGTTCCGTTAGTGCGTGTGTGGCCGGGTGTGGGTGTGGTGCCGGCCTGCGGCGCTGTGGCGATCGCGATGCGGCGGAAGCCGAGCTGCCCCAGCGCATCCTGCGCGGTCACCACCGCCTGATACGGTGTACGCGCATCGGCGCGCATCAACACCGTCTGCTCGCGGTCGTCACCGGCGATCTGGGCAATGGTCTGCTTGAGCGAATCCACATCCGAACGCAGCACTTCCTGATCGTTGATGAAATAACGCCCGTCGGCATTGACCAGTACGCTCAATGAACGCGGCGGCGCGCTGGTGTGCTGGTCGCTGGCGGTCGGCAGCTGCAATTGCAGCGTGGAGCGTGCGTCGAAGGTCGTGGTCACCACGAAAAAGATGATGAGGACAAGGATCACGTCAATCAATGGCACCAGATCGATATGCGGCTCGTCCTGGCGTCGGTCACTGCCGATGCGCATCCGTCAGCCCTTTGCCATGACGGGTTTGCCAGCTGCCGCAAGCGGCACCGCGGCGGCCGGCACCACGCGGCCGTCCATCGTGTCCAGCAGCAAGGTGGCTTCCTGCTCCATCTCGATGATGTAACCGGCGATGCGGCCCTTGAAGAAGCGATGCGCCATCAATGCCGGCACCGCGATGATCATGCCGGTGGCCGTGCACACCAGCGCCTTGCCGATGCCGCCGGCCAGCTGGTTCACATCGCCCACGCCGTGATCGAGGATGCCCAGGAACATCTGGATCATGCCGACCACCGTGCCCAGCAGTCCCAGCAACGGCCCGGCCGAGGCGATCGTACCCAATGCATTCAGATAGCGCTCCATGCGGTGCACCACGTGCCGGCCGGTGTCCTCGATGCGCTCGCGAATCAACTCACGCGGACGCCCACGCACGTCCAGCGCTGCGGCCAGCAAGGCACCCAGTGGCGAATTGCGACGCAGCGATTCGATGTGGCTGGGATCCAACTTGCCGCGCGCAGCCCAGTTGCGGACCTCTTCGCCCAGGCCTGGCGGGGCCACCTCGTTGCGGCGCAGGCTCCACAGGCGCTCCAGCATGATCGCCAGGGCGATCACGCCCAGCAACAGCAACGGCACCATCGGCCAACCGCCTGCCTTGACCAGCTCCAACACGATTCGATTCCTCCGGCGACGCGGCCGCCTATTCGCTGGTCGATAGGATAGCAGCCGACCGCCGCCGTTCCGCAGCATCCCACAGCCGTGGCTGCCAGCGCCGCCGCTCGCGCACCTGCAGGCCGTCGGCGCCCAGCCAGACCCGGATCGCCCCGGCCTGGGCCGTGTCGAGCAGCTCGGCGCCACTGCCCTGCCAGCGCTGCACCACCTCGGCACGCGGGTGACCGAAGCGATTGCCGTGCCCGGAGGACACCAGCGCCAGCCGCGCGCCGGTGGCGGCGATGAAGCCGGCATGCGAGCCGTCGGCGCTGCCATGGTGCGGGACCACCACCAGATCGGCACGCAACTCCGGGGCATGCTGCCGCAGCAGGCGCCGCTCGACGATCTCGCCGATATCGCCCGGCAACAGCGCGCTTGCATGGCGCGTCTCGACACGCAGCACGCAACTGGATTGATTGCGCAGATACGGAAAACCGGCGCTGGGATGCAGGAAGCGAAAGCGCACCCCGTCCCATACCCACTGTTGGCCGGCACGGCAGCGCGTGCTGACGTCCAGCGGCGCCTGTGGCGGCGCCGCCGTCATTGCAACGGGCAATCCCGCACGTACTGCCGCATAGCCGCCAGCGTGGTCGGCGTCGGCATGACTGAGCACGATGGCATCCAGGCGGCGCAAGCCGAGCGCGCGCAATGCCGGCAGCACCACCCGCTCACCGGCATCGAAACCATCGCGCACCGCCGGCCCGGTGTCGAATAGCAGCGCATGCCGTTGCGTGCGCACCAGCACCGCCAGGCCCTGCCCCACGTCCAGCACCTGCACATCGGCCTCGCCAGCCGCGGGCAGTTCGCGGTCCGGCCACAGCAGCAGCAGCCATAGAAGCACCGCCAGCGATTTGCCGGGCGTGCCGCGCGGCAGCAACAACCAGAACGCGCCGAGCAGGGCCACGACCAAGGCGGTCGCATCGGACTCGGGCACCCACCACAACGCCACCGAGGTCTGCCCGAGCCAGACCAGGCCCGGCCAGGACAGCTCGAAGCACCAGCCCGCCAATCGCCATGCCCACACGCCCAGGCCCGGATGAAGTGCTTCCAGCGCAGTCCCCAGCAAGGCAAGTGGTACCACCACAAAGGTCCACCAGGGAATGGCGACCAGATTGGCCAATGGCCCCACCAACGATGCCTGCCCGAACAGGCTGACGGTCAACGGCAGCAGGCCGACGGTGGCCACGGTCTGGGCGGACAGGAAGCCCCGCACGATCGCGCGATCGTCCGCTGGCAGACACCACACCAGCCAGGCCACCCCGGCAAAGCTGAGCCAGAAGCCGGCCACCAGCACGCTCAGCGGATCCCAAAGAAGCACTGCCAACATCGCCAGCGCGAGGATCTGCGCGGTGGTGGCGCGGCGCCGTACCACCCGCGCCAACGCGACCACGGCAATCATCAGCACGGTGCGCACCGTGGGCAGCGCCAGACCCGCCAGCACCGCATAACCAGCCGCACCGAGCGAGGCGGCGACTGCCGCCGCCTGGACACGCGGAGTCCGGGTCCCAAGCGCTGGCCAGCAACGCCAGAGCCCGGCGACCAGCACGGCGACGAATGCAGCGACCAGCCCCACATGAAACCCCGAGATCGCAATCAGATGGCTGAGCCCGGTCGCCCGCAGCGTGGCCCATGCCGCGTCGTCCAGCCCGCGCGTGTCGCCCAACGCGAGCGCGCGCAGGTAAGGCGTCGACGGCCCGGGCACGCGCTCGGCAATGCGCTGCGACATTCCTTCGCGCCAGGCGTCCACCCCACGCGGTGCCGCGACCTGCTGCGCAGCGGCCGGCACCCGTACATAGCCGGTCGCGGCAATGCGCTGTGCCAGCGCATGCCGCTCGGCATCGAACCCGCCAGGATTGCGCAAGCCACGCGGCGCACGCAGCTTGAGCCGCAGCTGCCAGCCTGCGCCTGCGCGCAGCGCACCACGCGGCCCCATCCGCTCGGCACCGAAATCGTCATACCAGGCCAGCTGCAGCAGCTTGCCGCGCAATGCGGCAGGCTGCGCGGGATCGTCATCCACACGCAGTTGAAAGCGCGTGCGTCGTGGCTCGGCGACCGGCAACTCGACGATCTGGCCGCGCACCGCCAGTTCTCGCACTTCATCCTGCGGGCGCAGTTGTGCCTGCAGGACACCGGCGACCTGCCAGCCCATCAGCCCGAAACCGAAAACGGCGGTGGCCAGCGCCCACACCAGCACCCTTGGCCGCAAACGCAGCCATGTGCTGACACCGATGCCCAGCGCCGCTGCACCAAGGCAGGCCGCATAGACCGCACGCGACAGCAGCGCAGGCGACCATGCGCACACCACGATGCCCAGCAACAATGCCGCTGCGATCGTTATCGTCGATACGCGCCGCGGCGAAGGCGATGCCTGTGCTGACGCATGCATGCTGTCGGTCGCCATCCTGGCCGTGGTCCATCCACCGACCCAGGTTAGGCCAGCGCCCGTGTCGGGCACAGCAGCGATCGGTGCTGTGCCTGGTAGGAAAAAGGCGGCGCCTGCCGTGGTGCATCCGGCCGGGGAAACGTCCCCCGACAGACGCGCAATACGCTGGGCAGGACAGTGTGTACGGGCCGCACATCGACCGTATCGGCCTGCATTCGCCTCGATTTCATGGCCGCCGCGCTATGTTCGCCACTGTTTTCGAGGAGCTTCCCCCATGCGTAAAGGCACTGCACTGATTGTCGGCGTCACCGGCATTTCCGGTTACAACCTCGCCAATGTCCTGGTGGCCGACGGCTGGACCGTCTACGGCCTGGCACGGCGTCCGCTGCCTCAGGATGGCGTGATCCCGCTTGCGGCCGATCTGCTGGATGCCGAGAGCACCAGCAAGGCGCTGCGTGGCCTGCCGATCACCCACGTATTCTTCTGCACCTGGACCCGGCGCGACACCGAGCGCGAAAACGTCGAAGCCAACGGCGCGATGATGCGGCATCTGTGCGAAGCGCTGAGCGATGCGCCGCTGCAGCACATGGCGCTGGTCACCGGCACCAAGCACTACCTGGGCGCGTTCGAGAACTACGGTAGCGGCAAGGCCGAAACCCCGTTCCGCGAAAGCGAACCACGCCAGCCCGGCGAGAATTTCTACTACACGCTGGAAGACCTGCTGTTCGCGCATGCCGAGCAGCATGGCTTCGGCTGGAGCGTGCATCGCTCGCACACCATGATCGGCATGGCCAACGGCAGCAATGCGATGAACATGGGCGTGACGCTGGCGGTGTACGCGTCGCTGTGCAAGCACACCGGCCAGCCGTTCGTGTTTCCCGGATCGCAGGCGCAGTGGAACAGCCTCACCGACCTGACCGACGCCGGCCTGCTCGGCAAGCAGCTGGCCTGGGCCGGCCTGAGCCCGGCCGCGCGCAACCAGGCCTTCAACACCGTCAATGGCGATGTGTTCCGCTGGCGCTGGATGTGGAGCCAGATTGCCGACTTCTTCGGGCTCGAAGCTGCGCCCTGCCCCGAGACCCCGATGCCGCTGGAGGCACGCCTGAGCGAGACCGCCCCGGCGGTGTGGAGCGAGATCGCCAAGCAGCATGGCCTGGTGGAAGCCGACGTCAACCGGCTGGCATCCTGGTGGCACACCGATGCCGACCTGGGCCGCGAGATCGAGTGCGTCAACGACATGACCAAGAGCCGCGAGCTGGGCTTCCTGGAGTTCTACGACAGCCGTGCATCGTTCCTGGAATTGTTCACGCGCCTGCGCGCGCAGCGCATCATTCCCTGATGCACCCGGTCGTCGTCACCCACGTGACGGCGACCGTTTCCTGTCAAAGCGCGCATCGACGCGACGATGCGCGCGGGCGCTGCATACGGCGCGAACAGGGTGTCGCAACATCCGGTCGCCCATCACACAGGTGCATCGGTAACCGGATACGGGATCTTCGATCGGAAACCCGCGGTTCAACACCCTCTAGCCGCCAGGGATTGGCCCGACGGCCAGGCAGTGCGTCCTACACCGCAGACGGCGCCAACTCGCGCAGCTTGCCCTGGTGCAATTCGAGTACGCGGTCCAGACGCCGCGCCAGACTGCGGTCGTGGGTCACCAGGACCAGGCTGGTGCGCTGTGCACGATTGAGTTCCAGCATCAGCTCGAACACGGTCTCGGCGGTCTTGTCGTCCAGGTTGCCGGTTGGCTCATCGCCCAGCACGCAGCCCGGCTTGTTCACCAGCGCACGCGCCACGGCCGCACGCTGGCGCTCGCCACCGGACAACTCGCTGGGCTTGTGTTCGATGCGATGTCCGAGCCCGACCGATTCCAGCAGCTGCAAGGCCTGCGCCCGGGCAAGCGCGACCTCTTTCCCGGACAACAGCACCGGCATCATCACGTTTTCCAGCGCGGTGAATTCCGGCAACAGGTGATGGAACTGGTACACGAAGCCCAGGGCCTGATTGCGCAACTTGCCGCGCTCGCCATCGGACAACGCCGACATGCGCCGGCCGGCCACATACACCTCGCCCGAGGTCGGAACATCCAGCCCGCCGAGCAGATGCAGCAGCGTGCTCTTGCCCGCACCGGAGGCACCGACAATGGCCACGGTCTCGCCGGTCGCCACGGTCAGATCCAATCGATCGAACACCGGTGTGCGCATCTTGCCTTCGGCATAGGTCTTGCCCAGACCCTCGGCGCGGATCACTGCTTCTGCGTGGCTTGACGTCTGCACGGCCGATTCCCGATTCCCGAATCCCGATTCCCTGATCTCATTCATAACGCAGCGCCTCCGCCGGTTGGGTCCGCGACGCGCGCCATGCCGGATACAAGGTCGCCAGGAAGCTCATCACCAGCGCGACGACGGTGATCACCACCACGTCCTGGGTCTGCATGTCGGTCGGCAACCCGGTGATGTAATACACGTCCTCGGGCAGCAGCTTGACGCTGAAGATCGTCTCGATCACCCCGAGGATGCGTTCCAGATTGAGCGTCAGCACGATGCCGCCGATCACGCCCATGATCGTGCCCATGAAGCCGATCAACGAACCCTGCACCATGAACACCTGCATCACGCCCGCAGGCGACAGGCCCAGGGTGCGCAGGATGGCGATATCGGCCTGCTTGTCGGTGACCAGCATCACCTGCGAGGACACCAGGTTGAACGCACCCATCGCCACGATCAGCGACAGCAGGATGCCCATCACGGTCTTTTCCATCTTCAACGAGTGGTAGAGGTTGGCATTCTCCTGGGTCCAGTCGCTGACCCGGTACGGACCATGCAACTTCACCGCCAGATCGCGCGCAACCGGCCAGGCCTGGTCCATGTCGTGCAGGCGCAGCCGCACGCCGGTGACGCCGTCCATGCGCAGCACGCGCGCCAGGTCCTGCATGTTGACCACGGCCAGGCCGCGGTCGATCTCGTTGTAGCCCGCCTCGAAGATTCCGCTGACAGTGAAGCGTTTGAGCCGCGGCATCGCACCCAGCGGCGTGGCCTGGGTATCGCTGAGCAGCACGACGATGCTGTCGCCCACGTCCACGCCCAGCCAGATCGCCAGCTCCTTGCCGATGACGATGTTGTAGGAGCCCGGGGTCAGGCTGTCGACCGACCCCTGCTGCATCTTCTTGGCCAGCACCGACACCTTGCCTTCTTCGGCAGGAACGATGCCGCGCACGATTGCCGGCTGCTTGCGCGGGCCCTGCAGCAGCGATTCGGTTTCGATATACGGCGCAGCACCGGCGATGCGCGGATCGGCCATGGCGACCTCGACCGCATGCTGCCAGTCGTGCATCGGCGCGCCGTCCGCACTGACCGTGGCATGCGCGGCCATCTGCAGCAGACGGTCGCGGATCTCCTTCTGGAAACCGCTCATCACCGCCAGCGTGGTGATCAGCACGGTCACGCCCAGGGCGATGCCCAGGATCGATGCCATCGAGATAAACGAGATGAAGCCATTGCGCCGCTTGGCACGCAGGTAGCGCAAGCCGATGGCAACCGGGATAGGTTTGAACATGCGGTTCAACCAGGAAAGGGACGCTATGGTGCCACTTGCGGCCGCCCGGACGAAATGGCGTGTGCCTGAGCGGCCAGACGCAGTTCACGTCGCTGCGCCACCGGCAAGGTATCCGGCCAGAAATGCAGGCGCCGGCGACGTGCGTCCGGGCCAGTCCACGACACCACCGCGATCGGGCCGCGCCATGCCACCTGCAGGCCTTGCACCTGCTTGCCGTCAACGCTGGCGGGCGTTTGGCCCCACGGCACGATCACCTCGCGTGCTGGCGAACGCAACAGTACGCATAACGATCGGCCGCCCGCCACCACTGCATGGACCGCCAACAACACTGCCAACCACGGCGGCACCCCGCTACGCCAGAGCGCCCACAACGCGAGTGCACTCAGCACGCCCAGTGCGCAGACCAACCCGCGCGAGGGGCGCCATTCAAGCCGGCATGGCGCGAATATCGGCGATGAGCGCGGCGTTGGCGGCATCGGGGCAGGTCTCGTATCCCATGAACCAGCGCCACAACTTATCGTCTTCGCAATCCAGCAGCTGTAGGAAAACCGCGCGCTCGGACTCGGAAGCCTGCGCCCAGCGTTGATCCAGATAGCGCCCGAACAATTGATCGAGCTCGCGCATGCCGCGCCGGCAACGCCAGCGCAGTTTCTTCAGCAGGACTTGTTCATCCATCTCACTCTCCTCGCCTGACGCGGCGCCGAAAACGACAGCGGCACCAGACCAAGGGCCGGTGCCGCTGTGAACCCTCTCCCCGCCAAGGCGGGGCTTCATACCTGCGATCAGGCGCGGCGCGCCATCATCAGCTTCTTGATCTCGGCAATGGCCAGCGCCGGATTCAGGCCCTTCGGGCAGGTCCGCGCGCAGTTCATGATGGTGTGGCAGCGATACAGCTTGAACGGATCTTCCAGGTCGTCCAGGCGCGCACCGGTGTCTTCGTCGCGCGAGTCGATGATCCAGCGATACGCCTGCAGCAGGATCGCCGGGCCCAGATAACGCTCGCCATTCCACCAGTAGCTCGGGCAGCTGGTCGAGCAGCAGGCGCACAGGATGCACTCGTACAGACCATCGAGCTTGCGGCGGTCTTCCGGCGACTGCAGGCGCTCGCGGTCCGGCGGCGGCGGGGTCTGGGTGCGGATCCACGGCTTGATCGATGCGTACTGCGCGTAGAAATGCGTCAGATCCGGCACCAGGTCCTTGATCACGCTCATGTGCGGCAGCGGATAGATCGGCACCTCGGCCTTGCCGCAGGCGGCAATCGCCTTGGTGCAGGCCAGCGTGTTGGTGCCGTCGATATTCATCGCGCACGAGCCGCAGATGCCTTCGCGGCAGGAGCGACGGAACGCCAGCGTCGGGTCGATCTCGTTCTTGATCTTGATCAGCGCGTCCAACACCATCGGGCCGCACTTGTCGAGATCGATCTCGTAGCTGTCGGTACGCGGGTTGGCCTCGCCATCCGGATCCCAGCGGTAGACCTTGAAGGTGCGCGTGTTCTTGGCGCCCTGCGCAGGGTAATGCTTGCCCTTGCCGATCTTTGAATTCTTGGGGAGGGTGAACTCTGCCATAGCTGCTCTCGTTGGCTCAGGCGATGCGCGGTGCGGACGACGACCGCACCGTGCGCATGAAGGTAAAGATGACGGACGCCACTGCCGAAGCGGTGGCGCAACGGCCGGCGGCGTGCCGGCGTTGCCGCTGCGTCAGGACACGATCCGCCTGCAACGGTGCACCGCTGCCATGCCCGGACAGGCCGGCAGGCAGAGGCAACGCACAAGCGGATCGGTCCATGCGCATCGATCAGTAAACGCGCGGCTTCGGCGGGACCACGTCCACGTCCTTGCTCAGCGTGTACATGTGCACCGGACGATATTCGAACTCGCACTTGCCCTTGTCGTCGACGGTGACCAGGGTGTGCTTCTGCCAGTTGACGTCGTCGCGGTCCGGGAAGTCTTCGTGCGAGTGCGCGCCGCGGCTTTCGTGGCGCTGCTCGGCCGAGTTGATCGTGGCCACCGCGTTGAGCAGCAGGTTGTTCAACTCGTAGGTCTCGATCAGGTCCGAGTTCCACACCAGCGAGCGGTCCGAGACCTTGACGTCCTCGAAGCTGGCAAAGATCTCGGCCATCTTGTCGACGCCTTCCTTCAGCGTCTTGCTGGTACGGAACACGGCCGCGTCCGACTGCATGGTGCGCTGCATGTTGTCGCGGATCACCGAGGTCGGCGTGGAGCCGTTGGCGTAGCGCAACTTGTCCAGCAGGCCCAGCGCCTTGTCACAGACATCGGACGGCAGCGTCTTGTGCGGCTGGTTGGGCTTGACCGTCTCGGCGCAACGGTTGGCCACCGCACGGCCGAACACCACCAGATCCAGCAGCGAGTTGGAACCCAGGCGGTTGGCGCCGTGCACCGACACGCAGGCGGCTTCGCCGATCGCATACAGGCCCGGCACGACCGCATCCGGGTTGTCGCCCTGCTTGCGCACGACTTCGCCGTAGAAGTTGGTCGGAATGCCGCCCATGTTGTAGTGCACAGTCGGCAGCACCGGAATCGGCTGCTTGGTCACGTCCACACCGGCAAAGATGTGCGCGCTCTCGGCGATGCCGGGCAGCTTTTCGTTGATGACTTCCGGGCCGAGGTGGGTCAGGTCGAGCAGGATGTGGTCCTTGTGCTCGCCCACGCCGCGGCCTTCGCGGATCTCCACGGTCATCGAGCGCGAGACAACATCGCGCGATGCCAGGTCCTTGTAATGCGGTGCATAGCGCTCCATGAAGCGCTCGCCGTTGCTGTTGCGCAGGATGCCGCCTTCGCCACGCACGCCCTCGGTGATCAGGCAGCCCGCGCCGTAGATGCCGGTGGGATGGAACTGCACGAACTCCATGTCCTGCACCGGCAGGCCGGCACGCATCACCAGGCCGCCGCCGTCACCGGTACAGGTGTGCGCGGAGGTGGCGCTGAAGTAGGCGCGCCCATAGCCGCCGGTGGCCAGCACCACGCCATGGGCGCGGAACAGATGCAGGCTGCCATCGGCCATGTCCAGCGCCAGTACGCCGCGGCAGACGCCCTCTTCGTCGAAGATCAGGTCGAGCGCGAAGTACTCGATCATGAAGCGCGCGTTGTGCGCCAAGGACTGCTGATACAGCGTATGCAGCATCGCGTGACCGGTCCGGTCGGCCGCCGCGCAGGTGCGCTGCGCGGACGGGCCCTCGCCGTACTTGGTGGTCATGCCACCGAACGGGCGCTGGTAGATCTTGCCATCTTCGGTACGCGAGAACGGCACGCCGTAGTGCTCGAGCTCGATGATGGCCGGGATCGCCTCGCGGCACATGTACTCGATCGCGTCCTGGTCGCCCAGCCAATCGGAGCCCTTGATGGTGTCGTAGAAGTGGTAGCGCCAGTCGTCTTCGCCCATGTTGCCGAGCGCGGCCGAGATGCCGCCCTGCGCCGCCACGGTATGCGAGCGGGTCGGAAAGACCTTGGTCAGGCAGACCGTCTGCAGGCCCTTCTGGGCCAGGCCGAACGTGGCGCGCAGGCCGGCACCGCCGGCGCCCACCACGACCATGTCGTACTTGTGTTCTGTGATCTTGTAAGCGGACATCGAATTATGGATTCCTGTTTGGTCGCGGACGACTCAGCTGATGCCAAGCGCAATACGCGCCACGGCAAACACGCTGACAATGGCGCCCAGCACGGCGACGAAGCGCACGATCGTCTGCGCCGCAAGCGCCAGCAGCGAGTTGTGCACGTAATCTTCCAGCACCACCTGCATGCCCAGCTGCGCATGCCAGAACGAGGCGATCAGGAAGCCGACCAACAGAATCGCGTTCCACGGCTTGGCCACGGCGGCACTGGCTGCGGCGTGATCGGCACCGATCAGGCTCAGCACGAAGATCAGGAACCAGATCGACAGCGGCACCAGGGCGGTGGCGGTCAGGCGCTGCACCACGAAGTGTTCGGTACCGGTCTTGGCGGCACCCAGGCCACGCACGTTCTTCAACGGGGTACGGTAGCGGTTCATACGGCACCTCCGGCCAGCAGCACATATGCCCAGATGGCAGCGGTGAGCACGAAGCTCAGGATCAGCGACAGCCAGCCGAGGCTGACGAACGAGCGCACTGCATAGCCCTGCCCGAAGTCCTGCAGGATGTGGCGCAGGCCGCCAAACAGATGGAACGCAAAGCACCAGGTCCAGCCGAACAGGAACACTTGCCCGTACCAGGCGCCGGCATGCGCGCGGAAACAATTCCAGTGGTCGGGGCCGAGCATCAACGTCAGCAGGGCGGCGGCAATCGCCAGAGCGCCGATGGACAGTACGATGCCGGTGGCTCGATTGAGAATCGAGGTCACCATCTGTATCTGCCAGCGGTACACCTGGAGATGCGGGGAAAGAGGACGTTCGCGGATCGCCATTCGCTGGGCTCGTATCTCGGCTGGGCGGCACTAGGCCGCTGTGGCTAAAAGCTGCTCAAAAATCGATGCAGCGTCCATTTTTTTCCCAGTCGCCGTAGCGCGTTGGCTCAGGGCCGTCGCGTCCACCAATTTCCTTGGGCAGTGGCTGCTTCTCGGGAATATGCTCCTGAGGAGAAGGCTGCGTCTCGGAATCCTGCGCTGGGGTGGGGGTTGGATGGCCTATCATAGTGGTCTCACAACATTGCGATTTTAGTCCTCCCCTTCCGTGGCTGACAACCTGAATCTTATTCCGCAGGGTTTTGGCTCCCTGCATGACATGCAATACGTCCGCTTGACCGGGACGGATGCAGTGGCGTTCGCGCATGCGCAATTTGCCAACGACGTACAGGCGCTGGCGATCGGGCAGTGGCAATGGAATGCGTGGTTGACGGCGAAGGGGCGCGTGATCGCCATCTTCGCACTCCTGCGTGAGGACGACACGCACCTGTTGCTGCTGCTGCCCGACGGCGATGCGGCCGGGATCGCGGCGCAACTCGGCCGTTTTGTGTTCCGACGCAAGCTCAAGATCGGCGTGGCGGCGCTTTCGGCCTATGGCGGCTTCGCCACACCTGCGCGCGCGCAAGGCGCGAAGGCCGATATCGGAACGCAGCGTATCGAATTGGACATGGGCAGCCCTGCCCTGCCGCGCACGCTGGTGCTGCTGTCAGACCAGCAGGCATTGGCCGCGCCTATCGAATCTGCCCGCATGGACGCCGATTGGCGTCGTGCAGACCTGCAACTGGGGCTGGCGCGCCTGCCCGACTCGCAGCGCGAGCAATGGACGCCGCAACAGCTGGCGCTGGATCGCCTGCACGCCTTCAGCGTCAAAAAGGGTTGCTATCCGGGCCAGGAAATCGTTGCGCGGACGCATTTCCTGGGCAAGGCCAAGCGTGCGCTGCAGCTGCTGCAGGTCGAGGCGGCCGTCGGTGATGCCGCGGCCGAACCCGGCCAGGCCGTGCTGCTGGGCGAGACCACCGTCGGCACGCTGGTCAGCGTGGCGGGCGATCTCGCGCTGGCGGTGTTGCCGTTGGAGCTGACCCTGGAGGCCGACGCCGTGCTGCAGGCGGGCGCGCATGCCGCCCGCCCGCTTGCGTTCGTGCAGGGTCTGGCGCGTTAGGCCGGCGCCAGCCGTTCGCCGCTGGCCGGGTCGAAGAAGTGCAGCGCCTCGCTGCGCAGCGCCAGGCGCAGCGGCTCGCCTACCGCCGGCAAGGCCTGCGGTGCGACACGGATCACCAGCGGCTGGCCGCCACGGTCGAGGTTGAGGAAGATCTCGTTGCCGACCGGCTCGATCACATCGATACGCGCATCGAAGCCCAGTGCGGCATCGCTTGACGGTTGCAGGTGCTCCGGGCGTACGCCGACGATCACGTCGCGACCGAACCAGCTGCGATCGATGCGGGCCGCACCCAGTGGCACGCGCCAGCCATCGGCCATGACCAGATGCAGGCCGTCCTGCTCATCCAGGCGCCCCTGCAGCACGTTCATCGCCGGGCTGCCCAGGAATCCGGCCACGAACAGATTGGCCGGGCGGTCGTACAGCGCCATCGGGCTGTCGATCTGCTGGATCACCCCGTCCTTGAGCACCACGATGCGCTGACCCAGCGTCATCGCCTCGACCTGATCGTGGGTGACGTAGATCATCGTGGTACCCAGCTTGCGATGCAGCTGCGCGATCTCGGTGCGCACGCTGTGGCGCAGCTTGGCATCCAGATTGGACAGCGGCTCGTCGAGCAGGAACACCGACGACTCGCGCACCATCGCCCGTCCCAGCGCCACGCGCTGACGCTGGCCGCCGGACATCGCCTTGGGCAGCTTGTCGAGCATCGGGGTCAGCCCCAGCAGCTCGGCGGCGTTGTTGACCCGTTCGGCGATGACCTGCTTGGGGTGGCCGCGCAACTTGAGCCCGAAGGCCAGGTTCTCGGCCACGGTCATGTGCGGGTAGAGCGCATAGCTCTGGAACACCATGGCGATGTCGCGGTCCTTTGGAGCCACGTCGTTGACCACACGCTCGCCGATCTTCAACGTGCCGGCACTGATGTCCTCGAGCCCGGCGATCATGCGCAACAGGGTCGACTTGCCGCAGCCGGATGGACCGACCAGCACCATCAACTCGCCATCGGCGACCTCGAAACTCGCACCCTGCACCGCGACCTGGCCGTTCTCGTAGACCTTGCGGACACCTTCCAACTGCACTTTCGCCATCTTCGGCCTCAACGTAAGTTGTGCGCCCTGCCCTCGGCCCTCCCGACGGCGGTGACGCCACATGCGCCTGCAAGGAAATCTCCTGCAAACGAATGCATTGGTTTATTCTGACATGTAATCGTTTTCACATGGCAACATCGATCTCGGGAGGGACCATGCCGCCACCAACCCAAGCCGCTGTTTCAAGCGGTGCAGCCTACCGTGCAAGGGCCGGCATCCGGCCACGCATGGTCAGGTCTACCGCCGCGGCGCTAACCGCTGACGGCCACTTGCTGCAACAATCGGGGACTGGGCGCGCGCGCCCATCCCCCGCTGCGCGCACGCCAGTGACGCTCAGGAACAGACATACCGACCGCCGGCTGTCCGGCGCCTTTCCGACCAGCTGCTGATCACGATGTCTCCAGAATCTGAAATTCGGTCCATGCATAACACCCTGATCCTGTTCGGCGCCACCGGCGATCTCGCCCAGCGCTATCTCTTCCCGTCCCTGCTGCGACTGTTCGTCGACGGCCTGCTGCCGGAGGATTTCCGTATCCGTGCGCTGGCGTTGTCGCCGCACGACACCGAGGCCTTCCGCGAGGTCCTGCGCCCGCGCCTGGCCGCCGCGCTGCCGATCGCCACGCCCGAGCAGATCCAGACGCTGCTGCAGCGGGTCGACTACCGCTCGGTGGATCTGCGCGATGCCGAGTCGGTGGCAAACGCCGTGCGCGAGCTGGCCAACCGCCAGTGCGTAAGCTATCTGGCGATTCCGCCGGGCCTGTACATCAGCACCTGCCAGGGCCTGGCCCTGGGCGGCGCGCTGGCCGCGCCGCACCGGCTGATGCTGGAAAAGCCGATCGGCCACGACTCGGACAGCGCCCGCGAGATCCTGCAGTCGATCGGCGCGCTGATCGACGAAGACCGCGTGTTCCGCCTCGACCATTACCTGGGCAAGGCGGCGGTGCAGAACCTGATCGCGCTGCGCTTCGGCAATACGCTGCTGGAGGCGGTGTGGAACCGCACCTACATCGAGTCGGTACAGATCCTGGTGGCCGAAAGCGAAGGCGTGGACGGGCGCGATGCCTATTACGCCCGCTCCGGCGCGCTGCGCGACATGGTGCAGAGTCACATCCTGCAGCTGTTGTGCCTGGTGGCAATGGAGCCACCGGCCTCGCTGGAAGCCGACCGCATCCGCGACGAGAAGGTCAAGGTGCTGCGCGCCCTGCGCCCGATGACCGCCGAGCATGCCGCCCATGACAGCGTGCGCGGCCGCTACACCGCCGGCAGCATCAATGGCCAGCCGGCGCAGGCGTATCACCCGCCGGAAGGCAGCGATGTGGAAACCTTCGTCGCGGTGACCGCGCATATCGACAACTGGCGCTGGGCCGGGGTGCCGTTCCATCTGTGCACCGGCAAGCGTCTGGCCGAGCGCTCTACCCGCATCGTCGTCACCCTCAAGCCGGTGACGCATTGGCTGTTCGAGCGCCCGGACCGGCAGAACGCCGTGCCCAACCGCCTGACCTTCCAGCTGCAGCCGCAGGAAAACATCGAGCTCGGCCTGATGAGCAGCCTGGCCGGCCCGGAATGGGGGGCGATCGAGCTGCAGCCGCTGGAACTGGAACTGTCGGTGCCAACCGGCCTGCACCGGCGCATCGCCTACGAGCGCCTGTTCGTGGATGCCTTCAACGGCAACCCGGCGCTGTTCGTGCGCGACGACGAGGTCAAGGCAGCCTGGTCGTGGATCGACAGCGTCAGCGATGCCTGGAAAGACGCGCAGTTGCCACTGCAGCCCTACCCGGCCGGCAGTTGGGGCCCCGATGCCGCGGCCCCCTTCCTGCCCCCCGCCACCGACGCACAGGGACACACCGCATGACCGCTCCTTCCAAGCCGGTGCTGGTTGCCGATATCGGCGGAACCAACGCGCGCTTCGCGCTGGCCGACGTCGACGCCTCGGTACCGCTGCTGGATGACACCTCGCGCGAATTTGCGGTGGTCGATTTCGGCTCGCTCGGCGAAGCCGCGCGTTACTACCTTGACCAGATCGGCGTGCAGGCCACCCAGGGCGTGTTTGCCGTGGCCGGCCGCGTGGATGGCGACGAGGCACGCATCACCAACCATCCGTGGGTGATCTCGCGCTCGCGCACCGCTGCGATGCTGGGCTTCAGCACCCTGCACCTGATCAACGACTTCGCCGCGCAGGCCATGGCGATCAGCCTGCTGCGCCCGCAGGACGTGGTCCAGGTCGGCGGCGCCAGCTGGCGGCCGGCGCCGATCGACCAGGCGCGCAACTACGGCGTGATCGGCCCGGGCACCGGGCTGGGCGTGGGCGGGCTGATCATCCGCAACGGACGCTGCTTCCCGCTGGAAACCGAAGGCGGCCACGTCAGCTTCCCGCCCGGCACGCCAGAGGAGATCCGCATCCTGGAGATCCTGTCCGAGCAGTTCGGCCGGGTCTCCAACGAGCGGCTGATCTGCGGCCCCGGCCTGGTCAACATCCACCGCGCGCTCAGCGAGATCGCCGGGGTCGACCCGGGTCCGTTGCAGCCCAAGGACATCACCGCACGTGCGGCGGCGGGCGACCCGCGCTCGTCGCGCACCATCGATCTGTTCTGCGCCATCTTCGGCGCGATCGCCGGCGACATGGTGCTGATGCAGGGCGCCTGGGACGGCGTGTTCCTCACTGGCGGGCTGGTGCCCAAGGTGCTGGATTCGCTGCAGCATTCCGGCTTCCGCCAGCGCTTCGAACACAAGGGACGCTTCTCCGCGATCATGTCGCGGGTGCCGTCGCTGGCAGTCATGCATCCGCATGCCGGCCTGCTCGGCGCCGCCGCCTATGCGGTGGATGCACAGCGTCAGCATCCAGGGGAGCAGCGATGAACCTGCAGGACAATCCGCGCATCACACTGGTGCGCTACGAAGACCCGGCCGAATGGACCGAGGCGGTCGCCAGCGAGATGGCCGACCTGCTGGAACAGGAGATTTCGCGCCGCGGCCAGGCGCGCATGCTGCTGTCCGGTGGCACCACACCGGCGCCGGTGTACGAATCCCTCGCCCACCGTCCGCTGGACTGGTCGCGGGTGGAAGTGGGCCTGGTCGATGAACGCTGGCTCTCGCCGCAGGATCAGGACAGCAACGCCTGGCTGGTCAATCACAGCTTCTTGACCCATGCACCGGCGGCGACCTTCATTCCGCTGGTACGTCCGGGCAAGCAGTTGCCCGAGTGCGTGCACACCGCGAACCTGCAGGCCAGGCATGCCGAACCCGCATGCCTGGCAGTGCTGGGCATGGGCGGCGACGGCCACACCGCCTCGTTGTTTCCGGGCTCGACCGACCTGAGCAAGGCGCTGTCCAGTCCGCAGCCCTATGCCTCGCTGGATGCCACCGGCTGCCCCGGTTCGAATCAGTGGCCGCTGCGGATCACGCTGACACCGGCCGGGCTGGCCACCATCCCGACCCGCTTGCTGCTGCTGCGCGGCAAGCAGAAGCTTGACGTATTGCAGGCTGCCTTGGCGGGCGATGATGTCAGCGAGTATCCGATCCGGGTGGCGCTGCAGCAGCCGGGCCCGAAGTTGCGGGTTCACTGGTGTGCTTGAGTGCGAGTCCCTCGCAAGAGCCGATTTTGTGCGAGTCCTTCGCAACAGCCCGCACATCCATGTGCGGGTATCTAACAAGCGTGATTACTTTCTTCCCCGTTTCTCATAGCCGGTAGCCAATGAGCCTGCATCCGAACATCCAAGCTGTCACCGACCGTATCCGCAAGCGCAGCGCGCCGTCGCGCGCGGCGTATCTGGCCGGTCTCGATGCCGCCCTGCGCGAGGGTCCGTTCCGTAGCCGTCTGAGCTGCGGCAATCTTGCGCATGGTTTCGCTGCGTCCGAGCCGACCGACAAGTCGCGCCTGCGCGGTGCGGCCACGCCCAACCTGGGCATCATCACCGCCTACAACGACATGCTGTCGGCACACCAGCCGTTCGAGCATTACCCGCAGTTGATCCGCGAGACCGCGCGCACGCTCGGCGCCACCGCGCAGGTTGCCGGCGGCGTGCCGGCGATGTGCGACGGGGTGACCCAGGGCCGCGCGGGCATGGAGCTGTCGCTGTTCTCGCGCGACAACATTGCCCAGGCCACGGCGATCGGCCTGAGCCACGACATGTTCGACAGCGTGGTGTACCTGGGCGTGTGCGACAAGATCGTGCCGGGCCTTTTGATCGGCGCGCTGGCGTTCGGGCACCTGCCGGCGCTGTTCATGCCGGCCGGCCCGATGACGCCGGGCATTCCGAACAAGCAGAAGGCCGAAGTGCGCGAGCGCTACGCCGCTGGCGAAGCCACCCGCGCCGAATTGCTGGAAGCCGAATCGTCCTCGTATCACTCGCCCGGCACCTGCACCTTCTACGGCACCGCCAACTCCAACCAGGTGTTGCTCGAAGCGATGGGCGTGCAGCTGCCCGGCGCCTCGTTCGTCAACCCGGAACTGCAGTTACGCGATGCGCTGACCCGCGAGGGCACCGCGCGTGCGCTGGCAATCTCCGCGCTGGGCCAGGACTTCCGTCCGTTCGGTCGCCTGATCGACGAGCGCGCCATCGTCAACGCCGTGGTCGCGCTGATGGCCACCGGCGGTTCGACCAATCACACCATCCACTGGATTGCGGTGGCGCGCGCGGCCGGCATCGTGCTGACCTGGGACGACATGGACCTGATCTCGCAGACCGTGCCGTTGCTGACCCGCATCTATCCCAACGGCGAAGCCGACGTGAACCGCTTCCAGGCTGCGGGCGGCACCGCGTTCGTGTTCCGCGAGCTGATGGACGCCGGGATGATGCACGACGACCTGCCCACCGTGGTCGAGGGCGGCATGCGCGCCTATGCCAACGAGCCACGCCTGCAGGACGGCAAGATCGTGTACGTGCCCGGCACCGCGACCACCGCCGACGACAGCGTGGCGCGCCCGGTCAGCGCCGCATTCGAGTCGCAGGGCGGCCTGCGCCTGCTGCGCGGCAACCTGGGCCGTTCGCTGATCAAGCTGTCGGCGGTCAAGCCGCAGCACCGCACGATCGAGGCGCCGGCGGTGGTGATCGATACGCCGCAGGTGCTCAACAAACTGCATGCCGCTGGCGTGCTGCCGCACGATTTCGTGGTGGTGCTGCGCTACCAGGGTCCGCGTGCCAATGGCATGCCGGAACTGCACTCGATGGCGCCGCTGCTGGGCCTGTTGCAGAACCAGGGCCGGCGCGTGGCGCTGGTCACCGACGGCCGTCTGTCCGGCGCCTCGGGCAAGTTCCCGGCGGCGATCCACATGACCCCGGAAGCCGCACGCGGCGGCCCGATCGGGCGCGTGCGCGAAGGCGACATCGTGCGCCTGGACGGCGAAGCCGGCACGCTGGAAGTGCTGGTGTCGGCTGAAGAGTGGGCATCGCGCGAGGTCGCGCCGAACACCTCGGTGGCCGGCAACGACCTGGGACGCAACCTGTTCGCGATCAACCGCCAGGTGGTTGGCCCCGCCGACCAAGGCGCCATCTCGATTTCCTGCGGCCCGACCCGTCCGGACGGCGCACTGTGGAGCTACGACGCCGAGTACGAACTCGGTGCCGATGCCGAGGCCGCCGCCGCACCGCACGAGTCCAAGGACGCCTGATTCCCCTTCCCTCTGCGCGACCGCCCTGCGGTCGCCGTCTACCGGAGTTGCAATGACGATTGCCCAGACCCAGAACACCGCCGAACAGCTGCTGCGCGACGCCGGCATCCTGCCGGTGGTCACCGTGGACACGCTGGACCAGGCCCGCCGCGTCGCCGATGCGCTGCTCGAAGGCGGCCTGCCCGCGATCGAGCTGACCCTGCGCACTCCGGTCGCGATCGACGCACTGGCCATGCTCAAGCGCGAGCTGCCCGACATCGTGATCGGCGCCGGCACCGTGCTGAGCGAGCTGCAACTGCGTCAGTCGGTGGATGCCGGTGCGGACTTCCTGGTCACCCCGGGCACGCCGGCACCGCTGGCGCGCCTGCTGGCCGACGCGCCGATTCCCGCAGTGCCTGGCGCGGCCACGCCGACCGAACTGCTGACCCTGATGGGCCTGGGCTTCCGCGTCTGCAAGCTGTTCCCGGCCACCGCCGTGGGTGGTTTGCAGATGCTCAAGGGCCTGGCCGGTCCGCTGTCCGAACTCAAGCTCTGCCCCACCGGCGGCATCAGCGAGGCCAACGCGACCGAGTTCCTGTCGCAGCCGAACGTGCTGTGCATCGGCGGCTCCTGGATGGTGCCCAAGGACTGGCTGGCCCAGGGCCAGTGGGACAAGGTCAAGGAAAGCTCGGCCAAGGCTGCAGCGATCGTGCGGCAGGTGCGGGCTGGCTGATTCTCCAGCCGCCGTATCCAGCGGCTTGGAACCCAGGTTGCCGGGAAGCTGGATGGCTGAGGTAAAGCTGATCAGTGGCGCTTTGGTTTTGAATGAGGAAAGCCCGGTTTGCCGGCGCTTTGATTTCGGTTGAGAAAAGCGTGGTTGGCTGGCGCCTTGATTCTGCGCGCAGGAGCGGCCCGCGGGCGCCGGGGCAGGACACGCCGTGAACCCATCCATGGGGGCTCTTACACGCGCCATGTCGTGTAAGGTCCTGCCCCGGCGCCCGCGGACCACTCTCGAATGTTCCTGCGTTGGGGGAACGGAGAGCAGATTGGCACGCATCAAAATCGAGCACTGAACCGGCTGCCGTTTTTCGTCGCCCAACGTCGCGGAAACGACTCGCCGAAGCGACAGCGTGGCCGGGGATTGGCGGAGAGCGGCCCAGGGATGTGCCGCGGCGGCGAGTCAGACAGGATGTCTGACCGAGCCGAGGAGCCAGTCCCCGGACGCGCTGCCGCCCTCACCGAAGCCAGCGACTGACAGCCGCTTGATTGGCAGTGCCCAGGGCACTCGTACACATCTCTCCCGGCGGGATAGCAGCTTCAGGCGGCTCGTGATGTTCAAGACTCAAGCGCTACGCGGCGCTGGCGTGTTCGGCGCACCGTGACACGCCAGCAGATCCCTGCTCTGCTTGCTGGTTTAGCGAGAATCGCGCGGGCTCTGAAAACAAGACGGGCAATTCGCTTGCCTTGACTAGGTCATGGCAACGACTCGCCGAGGCGGCGGCGTGGCCGGGGATTGGCGGAGAGCGGCACAGGGATGTGCCGCGGCGGCGAGTCAGACAGGATGTCTGACCGAGCCGAGGAGCCAGTCCGCGGACGCGCTGCCGCCCTCACCGAAGCCAGCGACTGACAGCCGCTTTGATTGGCAGTGCCCGGAGAACCCGTACCCTCACCCCAACCCCTCTCCCTACGGGAGGGGCTTGAGGTTCAAGACTCAGGCGCTACATAGCGGCAGCATCTTCGGCAAACCGCGCGCACGTCGTACCAGCGCTGCTGCGCCATTGCTCATGTCATCGAGAATCGCGTAGATCGTCGGCAGGAACAGCAGGCTCACCACCGTCGAAAATGCCAGCCCGCCGGCAATCGCGCGGGCCATCGGGAAGTACGGCGGGCCGTCGCTGAACATCGTGGTGCTGGTCAGCGAGATCGGCACCATCGCCAGGATGGCGGTGCCCATCGTCATCATGATCGGCCGCAGGCGCTCGCGTGAGCCTTCGATCAACGCCTGGGTGCGGCCCATGCCGCGGCGGCGCAGGTTGTTGATGTGCTCGATCATCACGATGCCGTTGTTCACCACCACACCCATCAACACCAGGATACCGATGAAGGACATGATCCCGAACGAAGTGCCGGTGATCCAGAACAGCCAGAACACCCCGAAGATCGAAAACACCACGCCGCTCATGATCGCCGCAGGAAACAGCAGCGACTCGAACACCGCCGCCATCACCACATAGATCATCACCAGCGCGATCACCAGGTTGAACACCATCTGGCCCATCGCTTCGCCGTCGTCCTGGTAATCGCCGCCGTCGAAGGTGTAGCTGTAACCGGCCGGGAAGCTCATTGCCTTGAGCGGCTTTTCCATTGCCGCGCGTGCTTCCGGTACGGTGACCTTGCTGGCCAGGTTGGCCTTGATGGTCAGCGTGGTCTGCCGATTGGTACGGCCGATCTGCGTGGCGGCCGGGCGAATCTGCACATCCACCAGGCTGAGCAACGGCACGCTGCGGCCATCCTTGGTGCGCACCGTGAAGCTGGCCAGGTCTTCCGGCTTGCTCTGTTCGGCGCCGGCAAAGCGCACCCACACCGGCACCTCGTTGTCGCCGCGGCGGAACTCGCGCAATGGCGTGCCACGCAAGGCCAGGCCCACGAAGCTTGCCACCTGCTCGGCACTGAAGCCGAAGGCCGCCGCACGCTCGCGGTCCACCCGGATCGCCAACTCACTGGTGCGATCGCCGGTATCCACGTGCACATCGCGCAATTCCTTGCGCTGCGCCAGCAATGGGATCACCTCGTCGGCCAAGGCCTGCAGGGCCTGGGTCGAGTCGCCGACCAGCTGCACCTGCACCCCTTGATTGCCGCTGCCGCCATCGCCCTGGTTGCCGATGCTGTAGTCCGCACGCGCCGAGCGCGGCAATGCCTTGCGAATCTGTTCCAGCAACGGCGGCAGGTCCTTGACCTTGCCCGCGTCGAAGGTCACGGTGGTGCTGCTGCCTTCGGCCTCGCTGAACCACGAATAGATCTGGGTGATGTGGTACTTGTCGCGATGGGCCTGCAGGTAGTGCTCGACCCGCCCGACCTCCTCGCCCATCTGCTCATGCGTGTACGAGCCTTTCCACTGGTACTGGATGAAGGCCTCGTTGCCGCCGTCGCCGCCGAACATGTCGACCTTGGTCAACTTCATCGGCACCAGGCTGATCGCACTGACCAGCACGATGCCGGCCACGCTCCAGCCACGATGCGCCAGCGTCCACGCCAGCACCCTGGCGTAACGGCGCTGCAGCCGTGCGATCACGCCGCGCTCGGAGCTCACCATCGGCGGTGTCTTCATGCGCGCCGACAACATCGGAATCAGGCTGATGGCCACCAACCATGAAGCCAGCAACGATACCGAAATGGTGATCGCGATCTGTGCCATGAAGATGCTGATGTTGTTGGTCTCGCCGAACAGGTTCGGCACGAACACGATGCAATGGCACAAGGTGCCGGCGCTGAGCGCGATCGCCACACTGCGCGTGCCCAGCAAGGCCGCCAGCTGCGGTTGGCCGGGCATGCGCTCGCGCTCCTGGTAGATGCTTTCCACCACCACCACCGCGTTGTCGACCAGCATGCCGACCGCCAGCAACAGGCCCATCATGGTCAGGATGTTGAGCGTGACGCCGACGAAATACATGAAGCCCAGCGTGATCGCAAAGCAGATCGGAATCGCCAGCGTCACCATCAGCGTCGATGGCCAGTGGCGCAGGAAGAAGAACAGCACCGTGATCGACAACAGCAAGCCCACCGCGCCGGCTTCTGCCAGCTCCGCCAGCGATGAGGTCACCGCCTTGCCCTGGTTGTCGATCACCTTGATCTGCACATCGCGCATCGCAGGTTCGGCGCGAATGTCCTCGACCTCCTTCAACGCCGCCCTGGACACATCCACCAGGTTGGCGCTGCGCTCCTTGTAGATATCCAGCCCGATCGCCGGCCGTCCATCCAGGCGGCGTCCGTAATTCATCCGCGTCGGCTTCAACCGCACCTGCGCAATATCGCCAAGACGCAGCCCTTTTGCGTTGAGCACCAGCTCGCGCAGCTCCTGCAGGTCGCGTAATTCGCCGATCGGCTGGACCCGAATGCGCTGGCCGTTGTCATCGATCTGGCCGGCAGACACCGAGAAGTTGAGCTTGCCCAGGCGCTCGCTCAACTCATTGAGGCTGAGGTCGTGCGCAGTGAGCCGGTCTGGCGCGATCGCGATCTCCACCTCGTTCGGCGGTGCGCCGGAGATCTCCACCTTGGCCACGCCGGGAATCCGTTCGATGCGCCGCTTGAATTCGCGGTCGAGCATGTCGTACGCGCCGGTCAGGTCGGTCTGGCTGGCCAGGCGCACCTTGAGCACCGGTTCGTCGCTGCTGGACCATTTGTAGATGTGGAAGCGCTGCAGATCTTCCGGAAAATCGTCACGGATGGCATCCAGCCGCTCGCGCGCATCCGATGCGGCGATGGCGATGTCGCGATCCCAGTCGGAGAACTCGATGAAGATGTTGGCGCCATCGGCGGTGGCGGTCGAGCGCATGCGCTTGATGCCGGTCATCGTCGCCAGCGCCTCTTCGGCCGGGCGCACCAGGTTGCGTTCCACCTCGTCCGGGGTGGAGCCGGTGTACGGCAGTTGCACGAACAGGAACGGCGCGGAAATGTCCGGCAGCGCCTCCAGTGGCAGCCGGAATGCGGCAATCAGCCCCACCACCACCAGCGAGACAAAGCACATGATGGTGGTGACCGGGCGACGGATGCTGAAGGCGGCAACGCTCATAGCGCCTCCAGCCCGTCGGAGTTCCCGGGTGCCTGCGCACGCTGCCCGGCCATGCGTCGGCCACGCTCCAGGTAGTACGCATCGGCGCGTCGATCCAGCAGGTCGTACACCACCGGGATCACCAGCAGGGTCAGCAGCGTGGACACCAGCAACCCGCCGATCACGGTGATCGCCATCGGCGCGCGCACCTCGGCACCCTCACCCATTGCCACCGCCAGCGGCAGGAAACCGAACAAGGTGCACAGCGTGGTCATCACGATCGGCCGCAAGCGCGAACGCGCACCTTCGATCAAGGCCTCGCGCTTGGGCACGCCGTCCTCGCGCAACTGGTTGACCTTGTCGATCAGGATGATCGCGTTCTTGGTCACCAGCCCCACCAGCAGGATCAATCCGATGAACACCACCACCGACACCGGCTTGCCGGTCATCAGCAAGGCCAGCACCGCGCCGACCATCGCCAGCGGGATGGTGAACAGGATGACGAACGGATGCAGCAGCGATTCGAACTGCGAGGCCATCACCAGGTAGACCAGGAAGATCGCCAGGCCGAACGCGAACAGCAGCGACTTCACCGATTGCGCCAGCTCCTCGCCCTGCCCGCCGATATGCATGCCCACGCCGGCGGCCAGCGGATCGTTGCGCACCATCGACTCGACCTCGCGCACCGCACCGCCCAGATCCATGTCATGCAGGCTGGCCGACACGATCGCCACGCGGGTCTGGTCGGCGCGATGGATCTCGCTCGGCCCGGTCGTCGCCACCACCTCGGCCACCGCCGCCAGACGCACCGGCCGGCTACTGCCGGGGTTGACGATCAGCTGCCGGATCGCGTCCACGCTGGCGCGGTCGCTGTGCTGCGCGCGCACCAGCACGTCGATCTTGCGATCGCGAAAGCTGTAACGCGTGGCCACGTCCCCGCGCACCTTCTTGACGATGACATCGGCGATCTGGCGCGTGGTCAAGCCCAGCGCACCGGCGCGCTCCTGGTCGAAACGGATCTGGATCTCCGGGAAGCCCTCCTCCACCGTCGACTTGACGTCGGCATAGTGGCCATTGGCCCGCAGCATCGCCGCCAGCTTCTGCCCGGCACGTTCCAGCTCGCCCAGGTCCTGCCCACGCAGCTCCACTTCCAGCGGCGTGGAAAAACTGAACAACGCCGGCCGTGCAAAATCCACCTGTGCCCCCGGGTGCCCGGCCATGCTGTTGCGCAGCCGCGTGGTGGCCGCCGCTTCCACTGCCGGGCTGCCGCCACCGGCCATCACCACGGTGAGCTTGCCGATGTTCTCGCCGCTTTCGGTGGGATTGGCGTCCAGCCGCGTGCCGCTGCCGCTGACGCCATACAACGAGGCGATGCCCGGGTCCTTGTCGTGCGCCAGCTGCAACTCGCGCACCAGCGCGTCGGTCTGCGCCAACGGCGTACCGGAAGGCAGCTTCACGGTCATTTCGAAGCGGTCCTGCGCCAGCTGCGGAATCAGGTCCGCCCCCAGCATCGGCACCAGCAACACGGTGCCGACAAACGCGGCAGCCGCCAGTCCCAGCACCAACCCGGGCCGCCGTAACGCCGCCGGCAGCATCGCCAGATAGCCACGCTCGGCGCGGCCATACGGCGCCATCGCCAGATCGCTGGCCTTGCGCATCACCGGCGACACCACCCGCGCGATGCCGCGCCACAGCCGGACCACCGCCCACGCCACAGCGAAGAACGCATAGCGCACGCTCGCCCCGGCTCCGCGCCGGCCGGCGGCTACCGGCTTGAGCCAGCGCTGCTGCGGCTGCCACTGCGGGTGGCTCGGCTCGTCCGGGAACGCCATCGGCGGCGCGCCCTTGAGCGAACTCAGCATCGGGATCAGCGTCATCGACACCACCAGCGAGATCGCGATCGCGATCGCCACGGTCATCGCCTGGTCGCGGAACAGCTGCCCGGCGATGCCTTCGACGAACACCAGCGGCAGGAACACCGCGATCGTGGTCAGCGTGGACGCCATCACCGCCATGCTCACTTCACGGGTGCCGGCGATTGCGGCATCCAGCACGCTCAGGCCGCGCTCGCGCGCCTTGGCGATGCTTTCCAGCACCACGATCGAATCGTCCACCACCAGGCCGGTGGCCAGCGCCAGACCGCCCAGCGACATCACGTTGAGGCTCAGGCCCAGCTGGCCCATGAAGAAGAACGTGGTGATGATCGACACCGGCAGCGACAGGCTGATCACGAAGGTGCTCCAGCCATCGCGCAGGAACAGGAAGATGATCAGGATCGCCAGCACGCCGCCGATCACCGCATCCTTCTTGACGTCGCTGATCGCGTGCTCGATGAAGTGCGACTGGTCCTCGATGGTGGTGATTTCGACATCGCCGGGCACGGTCGCCTTCAACTGCTCCAGCCGCTTGCGCAGCGCTGCGGCGGTGGACACGGTGTTGGCGTCGCCTTCCTTGTAGATCGCCAGCTCCACCGCTTCCTTGCCGCCCAGGCGGATGATCGCCTCGCGCTCCTTGTAGCCCTGGCGCACCTCGGCCACATCCTTCAATCGCACCGGCATGCCACCGGCAATGCTGCTGGTCGACGACGAGGACGTGCTCTGCACCTCGGCCGCCGCCGCCAGCGCCGCCTGCGAGCCGGTAGACGCGGCAATCGCATACATCTGCTGCATCGCCGCTTCCGCGGCGCTGCCGCTGCTGCTCTGCGTGGTCACCAGCATGTTGCGGATCTCGTCCAGATCCACGAACTGGTTGACCGTGCGCACCAGGTACCGCTGCGAGCCTTCTTCCAGCCGGCCGCCGGAGATGTTGACGTTCTCCTCCTTGAGCCGGGTGATCACGTTGTCGATCGGCAGGTTGAGCTGGGCCAGCTTCTGCTGATCGATATCGACCTGGATCTCGTCCTCCAGCCCGCCGCCGACCTTGACCGCGGCCACGCCGGCCACCGGTTCGAGCTTCTTTTTCAGATCCTCGTCGGCATAGCGACGCAAGCCGGTGAGCTGGCGGATCGCGTCGCTGTCGGAGGACGGTGCCTGCTTCGGCGACAACGCCAGCCGCATGATCGGCTCGGTCGATGGATTGAAGCGCAGCAACACCGGCGGCTTGGTTTCCAGCGGCAGCGACAAGGCTTCCATCTTGTCGCGCACCTCCAGGCTGGCCTGGTCCATGTTGGTGCCCCAGGCGAATTCCAGCACCACATCGCTCTGCCCGGTGCGCGAGATCGACTTGAGCTTGCGCAGGTTCTTGACCACGCCGACCGCTTCTTCCACCGGCTCGGTCACCAGCGTTTCGATTTCCGCCGGCGCCGCGCCGGTGTATTCGGTGCGCACGGTCAGCGTGGGATAGCTCAGATCCGGCAGCAGATTGACCTTGAGGCTGCGCAAGGCGATCAGGCCGAACAGCAGCATGGTCACGGTGATCATCGCGATGGTCACCCGCCGCCGCGTGGCGAAGGCCACCAGACCGCCACCGCCGGACAAGGACGCATGCGGGTCGTGCACGGGTCCGTGCGGGTTGCCGTGATCGCTCATGAGCGCTTCCCGTCGCTGCCGGTTGCCGGCGCCGCAGCCGCAACCGGCTTGCGATCGGGCTGGCCGATCACCTGCACCGCAGTGCCATCGCGCAGTGCCACCTTGCCGGCGGTCACCACCTGGTCGCCTTCCTTCAGGCCTTGCCGCACTTCCAGCCACGGACCTTCGGCATAGCCGAGTTTCACCGGCACCCGGCTGGCCTTGCCGTTGCGCACCACGAATACCGCCGGCTCGCCATCGTCCAGCAATGCCAGGCGCGGAATCACCAATGCATCCTTGCGCTGGTCGTAGTCGATGCGGATGCGCCCGAACATGCCCGGCTGCAGCGCTTCGGCGCCCTGGCCAAACGCACAGATCACCCGGAAGGTGCCGCTGCCCGAATCCACCACCGGCGCAATGCGATCGACCTTGCCGATGAACTGCTGGCCGGGCAAGGCATCGGCCAGCAAGGTCACCGGCTGGCCGGATTTGAGCGTGGCCAGTTCGCGCTCGGGCACGTTGAGCGTGGCCTCCAGCTGCGAGTCGTCGACGATGCGGAAGATCGGCGTATTGATCTGCACGAAGTTGCCGGTCTTGATCGAGCGCGAGGCGATCACCCCGGAAATCGGCGCCTGCACCGTGGTGTAGGACAGTTCCAGCGATGCCAGGCGGTGCTGCGCGCGGCTGTTTTCGACATCGAACTTGAGCTGGTCGACATCGGCGGCACTGACCAGTTGCTGCCCCACCAACTGGGTGGCGCGGCGGTAGCTGTTCTCCAGCTTGCGCAGCTGCGCCTCGCTTTGCGCCACCGCCAGATGCGCGCGGTCCGGATCCAGGCGGACCAGCGCCTGGCCCGCGGACACCTTCTGCCCCTCTTCCACCATCACCGCCAGCGCCACGCCGGAGGTCTTTGCCACCACCTGTGCTTCGGCGCGCGGCTCCAGTGCGGCGGTGCCGGTATAGCTGGCCGCCACCGCACGGCGTGCGGCCTTGGCAATTTCCACCGGCACCGCGTCGACGCTCTTTTTTTCCTCGGCCGCCTTGGCCGCGCCATCTCCGGCCTTGCAACCGCCCAGCAACAGGCTCGTGGTGATCAACAATGCGGCGGCGCAGGTTCCGCTGCGGCCGGGCAAGAAAGAGCGTGGCGACATCGTCGTGTCCTAGTGGATGCGTGAACAGGTGTTGTAGGCAAGTAGACCACCCGAACGATGATGTCGCCAATGCGCCAAAGGTCATGGTCTGTTCAAGTTCGCCTATTCACCCCGTTTGCGCGGGGCCAAATCGCAGGCATACTCGGACCGGTTCCGTCATGCCCCCACGTGCGGACGTTCAATCAGTCTTCCGGATACGAAACCATGCGCCCGCAGCCGCTCGCCGCTTGTCTCGCTCTGGTCGTCTTCCTGCCGTTTGGGGGCGCATCAGCGACACCATCAGTCCCGCCAGCCGCACCCGCCACGCCTGCGCCCGCTGCGGCGGCGGCCACCCCCGCAGCGCCTACCGGCAACCCGTCCAACGGCCGCTTGCTGGCCTATACCTGTCAGGGGTGCCACGGGGTCACCGGGTACAAGAACGCCTATCCGAGTTATCGCGTGCCCAAGATCGGCGGCCAGTCCAGTCAGTATCTGACCCAGGCGCTGACCGAGTACCGCCAGGGCAAACGCAAGCATCCCACCATGCAAGCGCAGGCGCAGAGCTTTTCCGAGCAGGACATCGCCGATATCTCCGCCTACCTGTCCACCCTCAAATAAGCGCCCACATGCCGAACGCCCTGCACGCTCCGCGTCTAGCCATCGTCCTGGTCGCTGCCCTGATGGTGGCGGCCTGCTCCCAATCCCAGGTGGAGTCCACCGATCATTCCGCCGGCGATGCCGGCCACGCCAGCGGCGAACATGGCTCCGGTTCGTCCGCCGGGCTGCCGACCGGGCGCGCCGAGGCCGGCGACAAGCTGGCGCATGCGAAGGGCAAGGCCACCGGCCAGAGCTGCATCGATTGCCATGGCGCCGACGGCAATGCTCCCATCGACCCCAGCTATCCCAAGCTCGGCGGCCAGTACGGCGACTACCTTGCGCACGCCTTGCAGGCCTACCGCAGCGGCGATCGCCAGCACCCGCTGATGACCGCACAGGCCACCGCGCTGAGCGATCAGGACATTGCCGATCTGGCCGCCTACTTTGGTGCGCGGCAGACGCAGCTGCGCGATCTGCACGGCGTCAACTGAGGCGCAGACGCGTCGGGTGCCCCGCGCACGTTGCGTCTCATTCGAGATGAAAAAGCACTTGCGCGAACATTAACAGGCCGCTATCATTTCGTTCTCAGTTTCGTGGGGCCATAGCTCAGCTGGGAGAGCGCCTGCATGGCATGCAGGAGGTCGGCGGTTCGATCCCGCCTGGCTCCACCAATCCTGGCTTAGGCCGCCAGGTAGACAAACTCAGGTTTTGATATGCGTCCCCATCGTCTAGAGGCCTAGGACACCACCCTTTCACGGTGGACACCGGGGTTCGAATCCCCGTGGGGACGCCAATCATCAGAAAGCCTCGGCATCGCCGGGGCTTTTTTTTGCGTGCTTTTCGGCATCGCTCGTGTGTCGTGGATCTGCACGCGGCCCACCTGGTGCGGCATGTCGTCATGCGGATATCGAAGATGCAGCGGCAGCGTGTTGCCGCAGTGCAAGCGGCCCCTTTGCTGATCCGCCGTCGGCTGCAGCGCAACTGCACGCATGCCGATGACCGCGAACACGCACCCCTTGCAACGCGGGTCGATCACTTGCGCAAGGACTGTCCCACATGCCCAGCCTGCGGATAACCACGGCCACTGCATCGTTGCGCTCTACCCGATCAGCCAATCCCCGCACAGCGACATCCAGCTCGATCAATCGCGATGCTTGAACGCATCGCATACTTGCGCCTGCACGCGCCATGCTGATCCCGGCCACCGGCAAATCCGTCAGCACATCTTTTTTGCACGCACCACTTCCCAAGCGTCATCGATGTCGCTATGATTGCCGGCTCGCAGCATCGTGGGGCCATAGCTCAGCTGGGAGAGCGCCTGCATGGCATGCAGGAGGTCGGCGGTTCGATCCCGCCTGGCTCCACCAATATTCCCGACATAGGCCGTCTGGAATCTACAACCAGGTTTTGATACGCGTCCCCATCGTCTAGAGGCCTAGGACACCACCCTTTCACGGTGGACACCGGGGTTCGAATCCCCGTGGGGACGCCAATCATCAGAAAGCCTCGGCATTGCCGGGGCTTTTTTTTGCCTGATGCTGCTCAGCAGCCCCCCCCCCCCCTTGCTTCACCGCACGCGATCGATAGCGACGCGACCACATATCGTTGAGCTGCCAGTTCAACGAGCCCATCGACTACGGGCGCGGGGCGGTGTCGCTGCATCCACACGCATACACCGCCGATCGACTGTGGAACGTGTGCACTCGATGACGCACCAACCGGCTTGCGCATCGAGCAACGTCCGCACAATGCCAGATCAGGTCTGGCCGACATCCAGCGCCTTGCGGCCTTCGTGAGTGAGATCGATATCGCCGTCTTCGGCCTGTGTCGCATAGCCGGCGCGCACCGCCCAGTTGGCCTCTTCGTCGGCCACCGGCTTGGTGTCGTGGATGTCGCGCAAAATGCGCAGCTGCTGCGAAGAATCAAAATCCATGGAAGCCACCTGCTTGAAAGAGCTGTCCAAGGTACGCACCGCGCGTGATGGTTGCGTGCCTGCAGGCGCAAGGTGGCAGGGCTGTCTCATCTCGACTGCATTCTTCAGCAACTACGTGGCAGCGATGCGGGCCAGCGAACACACTGCCATGCAAGCACGGCACGACGCTGCGCCGCCTGGCGCACAACATCGACACCCCCTCGCTCCACGCCCGACGGCACTGCGCAAGCGCGGCGATGCAATCACCGGCAGGCATTCGCCTGCTCCGGCAGGGCTGTCGAGCGCCAAAAAGAAAAGCCCCTCTGACTGTCGCCAGAAGGGCTCTGCTTGTACTGCTACATCCTGGTGCCGAAGGTGGGACTCGAACCCACACGCTTTTAAGGGCGGCGGATTTTGAGTCCGCTGCGTCTACCGATTCCGCCACTTCGGCGTGGCCGCGCAGTATAGCGAGTTGTACATGAAACGAACAGTGTCAGAACGCGCCTGACGAATTCAGGTGCAAGCGGAGTCATCAGCGCCGCGGCGAAGCAGTGTCGATATACTGGCCGACTTAGGTGAAGGAGTAAGCAATGTCGGTGTTGCGTGGAGTTCGGGTGCTGGTGGTCGAGAACGACCAGATGAATGCCATGCTGCTCGACCTGCAGCTCGTCCAGGCCGGTGCCGTCGTGCTGGGTCCGGTCGGAGAGGTTGCACAGGCGCTGACGCTGATCAAGGCCGATGCGCCGGAAATCGCGGTGCTCGATTACCGTCTTGGCAACGGCGAGACCAGCGAGCCGGTCGCCCGACTGTTGTCGGAACTGGGGATCCCGTTCGTGCTGGCCACCGGTGTTGCCAGTGGCACCATCCCCGGCGGCTTCGAACGCGGCGTGATCCTGACCAAGCCTTACTTGTCCGAAGAACTGATCAGCGCGTTGTCCAGGGCACGGCAGCTGAGCGGTGCCGCCAGCTGAGCGCGACCGCCTACCGGTGTGTCGCCAGCACGTGGCGCGGTCGATAGTTGGCACTCTTCGGTAACCAATCGCGCCACTGCTGCGCTTAACGCAGGCCGTTCGCGCTGCCGTGCCGGTCGTCGCAAACCCCTCGCCTACAGCCCGCTTGCCACTAGAATCGTGCATCCAGGCATGATGGGCAGGTCACCCAATGGATAGCGTCGTGTCGCCGTTTGCCGGTCTGCTGCCGGAAACGTGCGAGATCGCCGGATTATTGTCGTCGTCCGCATGCGCCGCCGATCCGCTGCTGCGCGACAGCCAGGCGCTGCGGACGACCCTCTCGGTGTGCCTGCACGCGCAGGTTCCGATGCTGCTGGTCTGGGGCGACCAGTCGCGCTGCATCTACAACGATGCCTGCATCGCGCTGCTGGGCGAGCGCCACCCGGCAGCATTCGGCCAGCCATTGGCGGAACTTGCAGACACCACTGAAGCCGACCACCACGGTGCGCATCCGCATGCGGCATTGCCGCTGTCGGCGTGGTCGTGCAGCCCGATCCTGCAGGCCGGCGAACGTCTGGGCATGTTGTATGTCGCCGGCACGCCCGCCCCTGCTGCGGCACAGACCCGTAGCGAGGCCGAGCCTGCAGCGGTGTCCACCGCGCTCGATCAGTCGCCGGCCTTCATGGCGGTGCTGCGTGGCCCCGGTTATATCGTCGAGAGCGCAAATCAACGCTTCCACGACCTGGTCGGCCACCGTCCGTTGCTTGGCCAACCATTACTCGAGGCGATGCCGGAACTCGCCGACCAGGGCTATGTCGAGCTGCTCGATGAGGTGCGACGCAGCGGCCGTCCTTTCATCGGCGAATCGATGGCGGCCTATCTGCAGCGCAGGCCCGGCAGCGTGCTGGATCAGACCTTCGTGGATTTCCTGTATCAGCCCATGCGCGAGCGCGATGGCCGCATCGACGCGATCCTGGTGCACGGATTCGATGTCACCGAGCAACGCAACGTGGCCAGTCGCGACAGCTTCTTGCTGATGCTCGAAGACGCGCTGCAGAACGTCTCCGATCCGCGCCAGATCATCGATACCAGTGTGCGATTGCTGGGCGAACATCTGCAGGTCAATCGCTGCGCGTTTGGCCTGGCGGCGGCCGACGGCAGGACCATGCACGTGATCAGCGACCATGTGCAGGACATGCCGAGCCTGCAGGGCGATTTTCCGCTGGAAGTGGCACAGGGCTTGCGCGACGCCTTGCTGGAAAACCGCCCCTGGTTCACCACCGATGCGATGGCGCCCGGTGCACCGGACTATGTGTCCCAGCAATACCGCCGCTCAGGCCTGCGCGCATCACTGGCGATTCCGCTGCACAAACACGGCCGCCTGGTCGCAGCCATCGGCGTGCATCAGCGCGCACCGCGGCGATGGTTGTCCACCGAGATCGAACTGGTCCGCCTGGTCGCTGCACGCTGCTGGGAGTCCATGCAACGCGCCAAGGCACAGCAGCAACTGGCCGCCAACGAAGCGCGGCTGCGCCGACTGGCCGACACGCTGCCGCAGATCATCTTCATCGCCGACCGGGAGGGTCAGCCGCATTACTTCAATCGGCGCTGGTACGAATACACCGGACTGGATCCTTCAGACAACCAGACCGCCGCATGGCATCGGGCGCATACCGCCGATGGCCTGCGGGTGTCTTCGCAGGCCTGGGCGCTGGCAGTCGATGGCGAGCGCGCCTATGAAATGGAGTGCGAACTGCAACGCCACGATGGCCAGAGGCGCTGGCACCTGGCGCGCGCCCTGCCCGTGCGCGGCGACGACGGCAGCATCGGCGAGTGGATCGGCACCTACACCGACATCCATGACCGTCGTGCGTTCGAGCAACAGCTGCGCGAAAGCGAAGTGCGCTTCCGCGCCTTGTGCGAGACGGTGCCGGCAATGATCTGGATGGCCGATGCGCAGGGCGACTGCGTGTACTGGAATCCGCGCTGGTACCACTTCACCGGGCAGGCCGAAGACCAGGCGATGAATCAGGGCTGGTGGGATGTGATGCATCCCGACGATGCCGAGCGCGTACGCCATGCGTTCGGGCAGGCATTGGCGCAACGTGGCGAGTTCCTGGCCGAGTACCGGGTGCGTCGTCACGACGGGCAGTATCGCTGGTGCATCGATACCGCATCGCCGCACTTCGCCAGCGATGGACGTTTTCTCGGCCACATCGGTTCGCTGACCGATATCTCCGAACGCAAGCACATCGAAGATGCCACCGCCTCCGACCGCGCCATCCTGAGCCTGATCACCACCGGCGCACCGCTGCCGGTGGTGCTGGATGCCATCGCATCGAGCGTGGAAGCGCGTGGCGAGACGACGTTGTATTGCGCGGTGATGGTGCTCGACGAGGTACGAAAAACGCTGAGCTTCGGCTCGGCGCCGCATTTTCCGATCGAGTACCGCGGGCATTTCGAAGCCTCGCCGATCGGGCTGAACGGGCCGCCTTGCGCGCGCTCTGCCTACCTCGGGCAGCAGGTGATCTGCGAGGACATCCAGGCCGACCCCAGCTTCAGCGACCATCATGCGGTGTCGTCGGCACTGGGCATCGTCGCCTGCTGCGTGACGCCCATCCTGGACAGCAACGGTCAGGTGCTGGGCACGCTCAACATCTACTACGATCGCGCCCACCTGCCCTCGCTGCGCGAACAGGCAATGGCGCGCTCTGCATCGCATCTGGCCGGCATCGTCATCGAGCGCACGCGCGTGGACGCCAAGCTCAAGCAATCGCTGCAAGCCGAGACCGCCGCACGCAGCCAGGCCGAGCATGCCAGCCGGGTCAAGGACGAGTTTCTGGCCACGCTCAGCCACGAATTGCGCACGCCGCTCAATGCCATCCTCGGCTGGTCGCGGTTGATGCAGTCGGAGGTGTTCGATCCGGCCAATGTGGGCAAAGGCCTGATCATCATCGAGCGCAGTGCGCGTGCACAGACTCAGATCATCGACGACCTGCTCGACATGAGCGCGATCCTGTCCGGCAAGATCCGCCTGCAGGCAGAGCATTTCGATATCGCAGGACTGATGCGCAGCACGGTGGAACTGATGCAGCCGTCCGCACTGGCGCGCGACATCGCGCTGGAACTGGATGCGCCCGATGCAGGCGAACTGTGGTTCTTCGGCGATGCCGGGCGCCTGCAGCAGGTGCTGACCAATCTGCTCAGCAACGCACTCAAGTTCACCTCGCCCGGTGGCATGGTGCGGGTGGCGCTGGACATCGAGGACGAGCGGCTGCGGCTATGCGTGCAGGACACCGGCATCGGGATTGCAGCCGACTTCCTGCCGCACGTGTTCGACCGTTTTCGCCAGGCCGATGCCGGTACCACGCGCCGCGTCGGTGGGCTGGGGCTGGGCTTGTCGATCTCGCGTCAGTTGGTCGATCTGCACGGCGGCAGCCTGGGGGCATCCAGTGCGGGCGAAGGCAAGGGGGCGACCTTCACCATCGTGTTGCCGTTCCAGCACGGGGTCAGCGATCTGCGGCCGGCGGCGTCCGGGTCGCTGCAGGTCGGCCCGTTGCCGAGCGACTGCCTCGGGCGCCTGGATGGCGTGCGCCTGTTGCTGGTCGACGACGACCAGGATTCGCGCGAGGCGGTGGTGCAGTTCCTGATGCTGGCCGGCGCGCAGGTGCAGGCGGCCGGCTCGGTGGAGGCAGCCGAACAATGCCTGGCAGAGGCACCCTTCGACGTGCTGGTCAGCGATATCGCCATGCCGATGCGCGACGGCTACGACCTGATCCGCACGGTGCGCTCCGGTCGCACCGACCTGCCACGGCATATCCCCGCGATCGCCCTCACCGCCTATGTGCGCGAAGAAGACCGCGACCGCGCCGTAGTGGCCGGATTCGATGCGCATATGGGCAAGCCGGTGGAGCCGCCCGGCTTGGTCGACCTGATCGAACGCCTGATCTTGCCGACGCGCGCGGTGCGCAGCGAGGCGTGAGGTCGCCTGGAAACGGCTAATAAAACAGCGTGGTCAACCAGCGCTGTTTGCAACAAAACACATCGACCATCCCGACAGGTCCTTGCCCGCCCGCCGTCGCGAGACCTCACGCGGCATGGATGCCGCGTAAGAGCCTACAAGGACGTCCTTGCGGCGTGTCCTGCGGGGGTGGGCG
>NZ_QEZH01000012.1:0-177141 GCF_003993515.1 Xanthomonas sp. BRIP62415 | reverse complement strand
CCCCATTCCCCATTCCCCACCCAGCTACAATGCCGCCATGCAGATCGGCCCCTACTCCATCGACCCCAAGGTGATCCTGGCCCCGATGGCCGGCGTCACCGACAAGCCGTTCCGGCTGCTGTGCAAACGGCTGGGCGCCGGGCTGGCGGTGTCGGAGATGACCATCTCCGATCCGCGTTTCTGGGGCACGCGCAAATCGCTGCACCGCATGGACCATGCCGGCGAGCCGGATCCGGTCAGCGTGCAGATTGCCGGCACCGAGCCGCAGCAACTTGCCGAGGCGGCGCGCTACAACGTCGACCACGGTGCGCAGCTGATCGACATCAACATGGGCTGCCCGGCCAAGAAGGTCTGCAACGCCTGGGCCGGCTCGGCGCTGATGCGCGACGAGGCCCTGGTGGCCCGCATCCTGCGCGCGGTGGTGCAGGCGGTGGATGTGCCGGTGACCTTGAAGATCCGCACCGGCTGGGATTGCGATCACCGCAACGGCCCGACCATCGCACGCATCGCGCAGGACTGCGGCATCGCCGCGCTGGCGGTGCACGGGCGCACCCGCGACCAGCACTACACCGGCACTGCCGAGTACGCCACGATTGCGCAGATCAAGGCCGCGCTGCAGATTCCGGTCATCGCCAATGGCGATATCGATTCGCCGCAGAAGGCGGCGCAGGTACTGCGCGCCACCGGCGTGGATGCGGTGATGATCGGGCGTGCGGCGCAGGGGCGTCCGTGGATCTTCGGCGAGGTGGCGCACTATCTGGCCACCGGCGAGCTGTTGCCGCCGCCGTCGTTGGCGTTCGTGCGCGACACCCTGCTCGGCCACCTGGAAGCCTTGCATGCGTTCTATGGGCAGCCGCAGGGCGTGCGCATCGCGCGCAAGCATCTGGGCTGGTACGCCAAGGATCACCCGCAAAGCGCCGACTTCCGCGCGGTGGTCAATCGCGCCGAAACACCGGAAGCGCAGCTGGAACTGACCGGCGCGTATTTCGATGCCCTGATCGCCGGCGTGCCGCCCGCACTGTCGGTTGCCGCCTGAGTTTTCCTGCGTTGTTGGAGCTGCAGCGATGAGCGCACCGAGCGACACCCCGACCTATCTGCATGGATTTTCGTCCACCGAACAGGCACGCCTGCTCAAACAGGCGCGCCTGCTGGAAGCCACGCTGTTCAACCAGATCGACTACAGCGGCGCACGCCGGCTGCTGGAGGTGGGCAGCGGCGTGGGCGCGCAGACCGAAATCCTGCTGCGCCGCTTTCCCGACCTGCATGTCACCAGCGTGGATCTGAGCGAGGCCCAGTTGGGCGCGGCACGCGCCAATCTCGAACGGTTGGCATGGTGCCGCGAGCGCTACACGCTGCAGCAGGCCGATGCGAGCGACCTGCCGTTCGAGGCGCGTCAGTTCGATGCGGCATTCCTGTGCTGGGTGCTCGAGCATGTGCCCTCGCCTGCGCGCGTGCTCAACGAGGTACGGCGCGTGCTGCTGCCGGGCTCGCCGGTGTATGTCACCGAGGTGATGAACGCCTCGTTCCTGCTGCATCCGTATTCGCCCAACCTATGGCGCTACTGGATGGCCTTCAACGATTTCCAGTACGACCAGGGCGGCGACCCGTTCGTCGGCGCCAAGCTGGGCAACCTGCTGCTGGCCGGCGGCTTTCGCGATGTGCATACCGAGATCAAGACGCTGCATCTGGACAACCGCGAGCCGGGCCGGCGCAAGACCATGATCGGATTCTGGGAAGAAGTGCTGCTGTCGGCGGCCGACCAATTGCTTGCGGCCGGCGCGGTGAACGCAGACACCGTGGACGGCATGCGCCGCGAACTGGCGCAGGTGCACAGCGACCCGGACGCGGTGTTCTTCTACTCGTTCGTGCAGGCACGCGCGACGGTGTATTGAGCCGGCGTGCTGCACGGAGCTGCGGCAGGCGCATTGCTGGCCAACCGCCTGGGCACGCCTACCGGGCCGCCGGTGCAGGCATCGCGGCATGTTCCAGATCACCGGTCAGCACCGTCCCGGTGGGCTCGTGCCAGATGCGGCGCCACATCTGCGCCAGCACCTGGCCGATCTGATCGCGCGCCACCGGCGCGCGGTAGGCAGCCTGGATCTGTCGCGGCGCGATCGGCTGCCACTGCCCGTCTTCGCGGTGGGCCACCACGAAATTGAAGTTGTAGTCCGGCTCCAGGCCCATGCGCAGGTCGCTGAGCATCAGCTCGTCATCGACCAGGCGTGCGCGCATGAAACCGCGATTGAACCAGGTCAACCGGCGCACTGAATCGAACCGGGCCACTTCGCCCAGCGCCTGGGTATTGCTGGAATAGCCACGAAACTGCATCGGGCCCTTGTCGGCCACCAGCGAGCGCTCGCCGATCACATAGCCGTTGGGCGTCATCGCCACCACGCGCCACAGCAGGGTATTGAGCGGCATCGGCACCGAGAAGCGCGGCGCATCCTTCAACCCGAGTGCGGCCAGCGCACGGTCCGCTTCCTGGTCGACCAGGTGCTTGGCCAGCAACGACCAACCCAGATAGGCGGAGCTGAGCGCCAGCCCGATCACCAGTGCGTGCTGCGCGATGGGCCGCGCGCGTGCAAACCATGCCACCGCGCAGGCGAGCAACAGCCATAGCGTGTAGGCCGGGTCGATGATGAAGACGCTCGACCACATCGCCGGATGCGGCTGCAGCGGCCACCACAGCTGGGTGCCGTAGACGGTGAAGGCATCGAGCAAGGGATGGGTGATCAAGGCCAGCTGGATCGCCCAGAACCAGCGCTTGGGCGCACTGGCCACACGGCCGTTGCCGTAGCGGCGAAACAGCCACCAGATCAGCCAGCCCAGCAACGGCAGCACCAACAACGAATGGCTGGCGCTGCGATGCACCGTCATCAACGTGACCGGATCGTCGGTCAGCGGCAGCAACACCAGCGCATCGAGATCGGGCAAGGTGCCCAGTGCGGCGCCGGCCAACAGGGCCGCACGGCGCTGTCCGGCCGGTGCGATGGCAGCGGCGACGGCGCCGCCGAGAACGATCTGGGTCAATGAATCCATCGGCCGATGCTAGCAGGCCAGGCATCGTTCAGTGCCATCGCGTGCGTTACGACCGCGGGGCAGTCAGCCAGCAGGTGCGTTGCCCGCATCGCGCTGCGGTTCGCTGACAAAAAACGAGGCCGCTGCCGACGTCTGGATGCCCTGCACCAGGATGGCGGACGCTGCAGCCCGATGGCGGCTCCCGGCAGCCGCGGCCTGCCGACATGCGCTACGCATGACGACCTCACGCCGCGCGCTGCTGCGCGGCGTGGGGTTGCGGCGCCAGCTCGGCCAGCACCTCGCCGTGATGGTTGACCAGTTGCAGTACGCCGCACTGCGTCTCGCGCAGCGCCGTCAGGCTCTCCACCCAGTCGCCGGTGTTGGCGTACAGATGGCCAGCCTGCATGCGCAGTGCGGCGCGATGGATATGCCCACAGACGATGCCGTCCAGATCGCGGCGCACCACATCGGCCAGGCCGGCCGCCACGAAGCGGCCGATGTAACGCTCGGCTGCATCGCTGCGTCGCTTGAGAAACTCGGCCAGCGACCAGTAGCGCATGCCCAGCCGACGCCGCAGACGATTGGTCAGCTGATTACCGGTGAGGATGCGGTAGTAGAGCCAGTCGCCAAATCGTTCCTGCAGGCCGCCGAAATGGGTCTGCGCGTCGTAGTCGTCGCCATGGGTGACCAGCAGCCGGCGCCCGTCCAGCAAGGTGTGGACGCTGCGTCGGCGCACCTGCATGGCCGGCATCACCAGGCCGCAGAAGCGGCGGATGGCACGGTCGTGGTTGCCGGGCACGTAGATGATCTCGGTGCCACGCCGGGCCTGCGCATGCAGGGCCGCGATCACCTGCTGATGCGCCACGTCCCAGACCGCGCGCCGCTGCGAAATCCACCACAGGTCGATGATGTCGCCCACCAGATACAGCTTCTGGCACCGCTGGCGGCCAATGAAGGCGGCGATCTCGGCGGCATGGCAATGCCGCGAGCCCAGGTGCAGGTCGGACAGGAACAAGGCACGGACCGGTGGATGCAATGTGGACAAGTGCATGCGGGCGTCTCCGGGGCAGGAATCTCGGCGCTGCGATCGGGCGCGGCGCAGGCGGGGTGCGTGCGCCGCCCGCAGGCGCCGGCAGCGCACGCGCGTAGATGCACGCCCCGCCGCAAGCCGCGACGCGCTGCCTCGGACACCGCATCGCGGGTCGTGGGCGCCATAGCAGCCATGCGCCCTCGCCCCGGCACGCTGTCCAACGGCATCGCTGATTCCCCTGCGGCGCCCCGGCCGCAAGCAGCCAAGGCGCCAGGTACGCGCGCATGCTGACCGCTCGATACGACCACTGCATGGCAAGCTGACGACACCCCGATGACCGTGCAAACCCGTGCCACGACACGGGTTTAACGCCACACCGGGCTGTTCAGGCGCACAATGCACAGGGTTGTCGGACGGTGTATCATCCGCACCCATCTTTTCATCCGAATCAAGGGATATAAGCCTGATGTCCAGCTACCTGTTCACCTCCGAATCGGTCTCCGAAGGCCATCCGGACAAGATCGCCGACCAGATCTCCGACGCAGTGCTGGATGCCATCCTGGCCCAGGACAAGCGCGCCCGCGTGGCATGCGAGACGATGGTCAAGACGGGCGTGGCGATCGTTGCCGGCGAAGTGACCACCAGTGCCTGGATCGACCTGGAAGCGCTGACCCGCAAGGTCATTCTGGACATCGGCTACAACAGCTCCGACGTCGGCTTCGACGGCGAGACCTGTGGCGTGCTCAACCTGATCGGCAAGCAGTCGCCCGACATCAACCAGGGCGTGGACCGCAAGAACCCCGAGCAGCAGGGCGCCGGCGACCAGGGCCTGATGTTCGGCTATGCGACCAACGAGACCGACAGTCACATGCCGGCTGCGATCCATCTGGCGCACCGCCTGGTCGAGCAGCAGGCCAAGATCCGCAAGAAGAAGAACTCGGCGCTGTCCTGGCTGCGTCCGGACGCCAAGTCGCAGGTCACCCTGCGCTACGAAGACGGCGTTGCGACCGCGATCGACGCGGTGGTGCTGTCGACCCAGCACGATCCGGGCATCAAGCAGAAGGACCTGGTCGAGGCCGTGCGCGAGGAAATCCTCAAGCCGGTGCTGCCGGCCAAGTGGCTGCACAAGGGCACCAAGTTCCACATCAACCCGACCGGCAAGTTCGTGATCGGCGGGCCGGTGGGCGATTGCGGCCTGACCGGCCGCAAGATCATCGTCGACACCTACGGCGGCTGGGCGCGCCACGGTGGCGGCGCGTTCTCCGGCAAGGATCCGTCCAAGGTCGATCGCTCGGCAGCCTACGCCGCGCGCTATGTGGCCAAGAACGTGGTGGCTGCCGGCCTGGCCGACCGTTGCGAAGTGCAGGTTTCCTACGCCATCGGCGTGGCCGAGCCGACCTCGATTTCGGTCACCACCTTCGGCACCGGCAAGATCGCCGACGAACAGATCGAAAAGCTGATCCGCAAGCATTTCGACCTGCGTCCGTTCGGCATCATCCAGATGCTCGACCTGATCCACCCGATGTATCAGCAGACCGCCTCCTACGGCCACTTCGGCCGCAAGCCGAAGGACTTCTCCTACACCGACGCAACCGGGGAGCAGCATAACGCCACCGCGTTCTCGTGGGAAAAGACCGACCGCGCCGACGCGCTGCGCGCCGACGCCAAGCTGAAGTAAGCAGACTGCTCCTGCGGGAGCGGATGCAGTGAATTGCACATGGGCCGCTGATGCGGCCCATGTGCGTTTTGGTGGAATGGATGCTTACAACCGAACCCCACGGCTGGATTCACTGCGTGTCCGGGTTTTTGATGCGGCCACCGCTTACTGACGAATCTGCGCGTTGGACATCTAGTGGGTTTGTGCGAATGCTCCAGTCACTGACGCTCTGTGACTGAAGGCTTCGGCCACTGAAGGCGCTTGCAAGCGTAATCGCCTGCCGATCAGCAGTGGCAACGCTGGGAGCGCGGTGCCGCGTCCGGGGGCGGGACCGTGTGGCGGCATGGATGCCGCCACCGAGCCTCCAGGGATGGATTCACGGCGTGTCCCGACACTGGATGCGGCGCCGCGCTGCCGACCAACTCCGCACACCGACCAACCTGCGCATGAGATCTGCTGGTGCTCCGTAGAAGCTTCGGTCTGCTGCGGGTGCTTGCGCGCGTACCGGCGTGGGACACGCCGCAAGTACGTCCTTGTAGGCTCTGGCGCGGCATCCATGCCGCTCAAGGCCCCACACCGGCACGCGCGCAAGCACCACCGATCATCGTCGGAGGCTGAAAAAAGAAAAGCCCCTCTCCTGCGGGAGAGGGATTGGGGTGAGGGTACGGGGCGTAGCCTCTTTGCATATTCGATGACACCAGGCGTCGCGCGTACCCTCATCCGCCCCTGCGGGGCACCTTCTCCCGGTGGGAGAAGGAACAACCGGTGATCGCCTTTTCCAGATCAGGATTGCTGCTGCACGGTTACCGATCGAGCTGCAGCTGTTTCTCAAGCGAGTACATAAACTCCGGCAACGGGCATGCCATGCGTTGCCCAGCTGTGCAAATGCCAAGCGCCAACGTCTGCTGCAACGGCGGGTGCGCCAGATCCAACGGCGCCAGCGTCCGCAGTTGATCCAGCGATTGCGCCAGATACTGCGCACGCACTACCTGCTGCCCGTTCGGTTCGCGCCATAGGCCCAGCACCAACGCGCCACCCGGCGGCGGATCATTGGCGCCGTAGCCGGGCAGATGGAAGTGCAGGCCCAGCAAACTGCTCAACGCGGCGATATGTGTATCGCTGCCGACGAAAACAGAGACCGTTGGCGCCTGCATATTGCCGAAGCGCTGCAGCACGTTGCGCGCCAGCGGTGCGCCCGAGCGTGAGGCCATGTAATGCGGACGTGCATAGATGTCGAACAACAAGGCATGCAGTCGGGACACCTGCGCCAGCCGCTCGGGTGTGGCACGGCCCCAGCCGACCTGCGCCAGCGGCAGCCCTTCGGCGTATTGCAGCAGCAACACCTCGCCGGTGCCGGAGGTCAGATCGATCGGCCCACCCAGCGCCAGGCCGCGCCCGTTGGCCGACGGCGTCAGCGTGGACGGCATCTGCGCAAAGTCGCAGGGTGTGCGCGTGCAGCCCAGGATCTGCTGCATCGCCTGCAGCTCGGCCGCGTGCCCTCGCAACACCGCGGCTGGGCCACCGGTTTCTCTCTTGATCGCCGCAACTGCCGCTGCGCCATCGAACGGCACTGCGCCGGCTTCGATCGGTCGGAACAACGGATCGTTGCTGCCGGCCTGGCGATGCCCGGCGACGATCCCGCAGCCCGGTGCCAGCGCCGCGGCCAGCAGGGCGCCGCTGTCGATGGTGCGCTGGTCGGTATTGGCCCAGACCGACACGCTGCCTGGTACCGGGCACCCGCTCGGTGGCAACACGCCCTGCTGCACCAGCCATTGGCGCAGATAGTCGCCGCTCAATTGCACGCCGATGCGCCCACGCGGCGTCAGCAGGCTGGCCGCTGTGGACCATTGCGGCCATGGCGCGTCGGCGTAGTGCGCCGCGGCGGCTTCGCCCTGCAGCGGTGCGCGCACGCCGTGCCGAAAGACAACCACCACGCGTTCCAGTTGCGCGGCCTGCGCGGTCTTTGCGACTGCGGGCGGTCCGGGCGGACGCGGCGTGCAGCCGATCAGCAGCAGCGCGCCGAAGCTGAGCGCCGGCACCAGCCATCGCAGCCAAGACGCTGTCGTCGATGCCGGCCTGATGCCTGCGCGCAACGGCGCGACGCCTTTGCAGGATGGCAACAACGCAACCCCCATCGCGTCGCTGCCGTCATCGCCTGCAGGCGTCGGGTCACTACCCTGCCCCGTTGTCATCGCGTGCCCAGAACACATGCTTGGTGGTCATCCCGTTGGTCATGGCGGAATCTACGTTGCCAATGTGCCAGGCAGACGACATCCGGCGGAACTTCGCGAACATGTCCGGGCAGGCACCACGCGACGATGATGCTGCGCATCAGCCGCGCGGCCGCGGTGACGGGCGCGGCAGGCGCCCTTACGAACCGCACCGCGCCGCACGGTGCGCCACCTTGCGTGGATAGCCTTCGCACCGGCCGTCAGGACGCCCTGCACAGGGCCGCGGCACGATGACTTGCGATGGGCCGGCATCAACGCATCGGCACATCTGTCCTCAGCACGCGCATGCTGCGCCACCTGCACGGGATCGTCGTTGTCCTGCGTGCTTATGCAATCACGATCGGCGGGATGGCCGGGAATCCGGGTAGCGCTTGATCGGCCACGGGTGGCGCTGCGGATGAAGGCGCTGCGGTCTGTGCTGGCAGCGGCGTGGTGCCCGCGGGACCGGCCGCCTGCCGTTGGCCTTCGTCGCGGCCGCGGCCGGCCAATAGCAGGGGCACCCGGATCACTGCCGACCGCATCGTACGCATTGCCTCTTCCCTGCTTCAGGCGTCTTCGGGAAACCGCCTGATAGCACGGGCCAGATAAACAATGCGCTAGTGCGGGACGCGCATCGGATGGCAGGGCGCATTGTCGGCCGCTGGCAAATTCCACATCCGCAGTGCGTGCCCTGTAAGCCACGCCTTCCGGCAGTGCGCTGCAGCGCGATCAGAATGTCGCGGGCGTTGCGGCCGCTGGCTTGCCCTGCGCATCCGTTGCGCCCACCGCCTCGGAGCGCAATTGCTCGTGCAGGATGCGGCGGATCTCCAGAATCGCCTGCGGCGTTTCCTGCACGCTGTGCCAGGAGGTCACCACCAGTTCGGACTCGGCACCGTCCAGGTGCGCGCTGCGATACGGCACCAGGCCATCGTCGGAGTCGGCCAGCGGCACCTGCGGTTTCTCGCGCCCGACAATGGTGTGGTAATGCACCTGCGGGGAAATCGGCAGGTCCATGCTGGCGCGCACGAACGGATCGGTATCGCGCAGGTTGTCGATGCTGGTCGGCGGCAGCAGGCGCCGCTTGCGGCGCGGGTCGCCCCCCTGCCCGCCACGCTCGCTGCTGGCCAGGTCCTGAAACACATCGCCGAAGCGATCCAGCAAGGCGATCGGCAAACGCACCAGGCGGCCGACGAAACGCCCCAGCCCACCCTCGGCCAGGGGCGTGCCGCGATGCGGCGCGGCGATGAAGATAGCGCGGTCGATCTGCGGCATTGGCGAAAAATGCAGCAGCGGCGACAACTTCGCGCGGATGCGTGCGCCGCGCTCGCCGTCCAGGCGGTAGTTTTCCAGCAGGGAATTCCACAGGCGCTCGCCGGAGGAGGACACCAGCAGGCGGCCGATCACCCCGCCCATGCTGTGGCCGATCAACACCATGTCCTGCGATGCGAGCGCCGTGCCGGCCGGATCGAAGTGCTGCAGGCTGCGCTCCACCAGGGCCTGGATTTCGGCGCGGTTGACCGCCACCGGCGCACTGGTGGGGTAGTACACCTGCCAGATCTGGTAGCGCTGGCGCAGCGCTTCATCGCCCATCACTTCGTTGGCGACATTGACCCAGGCTTCCGGGCTGCTGGCCAGCCCGTGCAGCATCAGCAGCACGCGCCGGTCCGGGTCGTAGGGCTGCATCAGATACAGATGCGGGCGGTCGATGCCGCGCGCGCGGCCCAGCATCGACCGCAGCGACTGCGCGGCAAACCCGGACCTGGCCAGCCACAGCCCATAGGCGGCGGTGAAATTGGCCGCCAGCGGCACGCGCTGGCCATGCAGCACCACCTCGTTCTGGCGATAGGGGTCGTAGGGCACCACGGTGGCGGCATGGCCACGCAGCACCGCATCCAGCGTCTGTCCATCGAAACGCAGCAGCAGCGTTGCCGGTGCGTACGGCATCTCGCTGAAGGTCGGCAGCGGACGCTCCGGTGCTGCGACGGTGGCGGTTGGTTGCAAGGCCAGCCCGGCCGGATCGCCGACCACTTGCGGGTCCACCTCGGCCACCAGTTCGGCCCCGAAGCCGTCGCGTCGATACGTGCTGCGCAGTCCATCGAAGCGCAACGCCGAGGCGGCGAAGATCGCGCGCGGCGTGTTGCCACCGCCCGGCAAGCGATACGCAGACATGTCGATCCTGACCTGCCAGCGCCCCAGGGTGGTGGGTTCGCGCTCGGTCTGGCCGGTCTGCTGCGCGCGCGCGAACAGGCGTTCGATCACCTGCTGCACCGCATAGTTGTAGTAGTCGCGTACCTGCGTCTGGCGATTCTCGAACGCACGCGCACTGGGCGCCCGATCGGTGAAGAACAGGTAGGCGTAGGCATGCCGCGCCGCTTCCAGCCAGGCGTCGACTGCCGCATCGCTCATCGTTGCCGGGTCGCGCCCGCCCAGGGCAATCGCCTGCGCCGTCCATAGCTCGGCCTGCGTCGCCAGCCGGCGCTCGTTGCCGATGCCTGCGACCGTGGTGAGCTGCTGCAGGCAGGGCAGCGGGTCGCTGCGGCAGGCCTTGGGCTGCAGACCGGCCACCTGCACCGTCTCGCTGCTGGCCTGGCTCAATGCGCCGGTACTGAGCACATCGCCGCGCGTGCGCGCGATGTAGTCGCCGCTGCTGTGCGATTGCACCGTGACCATCGCGCAGCCGCTCAGCCACAGGCTCGCCAGCAGTCCTGCCAGCACGGCAGCGGCGCGGCATCCACGCAGGCGCGGCGTCATCGCACTGCGCTTCCGGCTGGTGCTGGTGCTGGCGCCTGCGGCATGCCGGCACGGATGCGCTCGGAGAAATCCGCGGCCTTGTCGGCGGCGATCGCACGTGCGGTGAAATGTCCGCGCTGCTTCAGGGTGGCGAAGTCGTAGCCGGGCATCAGCCCATCGTGATCGTAGGCGTATTCGTCGACGTAGCCGGACAGCAACAGGCGATGATCCAGCGGCAAGGTGGGCTGCAACTGGCGCGCCAACGCAAACACGATCGTGGTGCAGTTGCTGGTGAGCGTGTTGTAGAACGCCGGCGCGCGATTCAGGTCGTTGGCCAGGCCCACGTAGCCCATGAACATGCGGCGCAGCCCGGCCTTGGGAAGCGCCAGCCGGTACAGGTACATGTCCTCGCCGCGCACGTTGGTGCGCACGCGCAGGATGTCGCGCTCGTCGGCGGCCACCAGGGTTTCTTCGAAACTGCGGAAGAACCCGCCCAATGCCGAGAACGATTCGCCACGCTCCTTGCGGATTTCCAGCGAGAACACCACATGCGAGCCGTCGTCGAAACCGAACGACACCAACGTGTGCGCGATCGCCGGGCCCATCCAGTACGACAGCGCCAGATCGGCACTGACCAGGCGATCCAGGTCGTACTGGCGGGTTTCCCAGCGCGGCTGGTAGTCGGTTTCGCCATGCCAGTCGAAATTGCGCACGTTGTGCAGCGTGACGATGTTGCCGTGCACCTCCGGCTGCAGGCGCTGGGCGACATCGTCGGCCCAGTCGCGCTCCTGGCTGGGCTGCATCATCCACCACGACAGCGCCAGCACCGCGAAGGCGGCACTGAAGATGCCCACCAAGGCCCAGTTCTCGCGGCCACGCCGCAACCCCCACAACGCCGCGATTGCCATCGCGCACCACGAGCCCACCCACGCCGCGCGCACGAACGCATTGCCGGTCAGCGCGAAGTAGATCGCCAGCCCGCCCCAGAGCGCGGCCAGCACCAGCGCCCCCCGCAGCGCCCAGCGCCCGATGCGCGAACGCGTGGCCGGTTTCATCGGGTGCCGCCTTCCGGCACCTGCATGCCCAGTGCGTGCATCAACAAGTCGGCCGAGCGATGGGCAAGCCGTTTGCGTTCGGATTCGTCGTTGCCACGCAGGCAGCTGCCGAGCATGTCGATCACCAGCAGCAGTTGCTCGTCATCGACATCGGCACGGCACAGGCCGGCGTCGCGGGCGCGGTGCACGAACGGCAGGAAGATGCGCACCACACGCCGGTCGGCCGCGTCCACGGCCGGGTGCGCGCGTTCGATCGAACGCCAGAAATCCACCAGCGGCGCGGACTGGGCGATGTGCTCGGCCACATCGTGCAGCAGCACGGCCAGCCCGTCCGGGCGCTCGGCCAGATCGGCGGCCAGCCGTTCCAGGCCATCCAGGCCACGGGTCATCAGCGCCGTCATCAGCGCGAGCCGGTCGGGGAAATTGCGGTACAGCGTGGCGCGGCCAAGGCCGGCACGCTCGACCACCAGTTCCAGCGGGGCGTTGACGCCGTGTTCGCTGAACACTTCGTCGGCGGCATCGAGTATCTGCCGGCGGCGCAGCGCGGCATCAGGGCGGGAAGTCGTCATCGCGGCATTATCGGACAGATTTGTCCGGTAACACCAGAGTCCGCTTCACCAATCTGCGCCCTCTCCGACCAACGGTCTGCTCCGGCAGCCTGCTCCGGCAGCCGCCTCCGACGGCCGGAGCAGCGAACGGATCAGCCGGTGTTCTGCACGCCTTGCGAGACACCGTTGACGCAGGCCACCAGCGCGCGCAGCAATTCGTCGTCTTCGCCATCGGTGGCGCGCCAGCGCTGCAGCAGGTCCACCTGCAGCACGCTGATCGGGTCGATGTAGGGGTTGCGCAGGCGGATCGACAAGGCCAGCCGCGGGTCGTGCTGCAGCAGCGACTGCTGGCCGGTCAACGCCTTCACCCAGCCCTTGGTCAGCGCCAGCTCGGCGCCGATGCCCGGGAAGAACCGCGCATGCAGGTCGCCCGACAAGCGCGAAAACAGCTCGGCGATGGTGAGGTCGCCCTTGGACAGCACCATCGCCACGTCGTCGAGGAAGGTGCGGAAGAATGGCCAGTCCTGCGCCATCTCGCGCAAGGTCTCCTCGTGCCCCGCATCCACTGCCGCCTGCAGGCCGCTGCCCACGCCGTACCAGCCCGGGATCACCGCACGCGCCTGGCTCCAGGCGAACACCCACGGAATCGCGCGCAGGTTGGACAAGGCCGCGTCCTGGCCGAGCCGGCGCGACGGACGCGAGCCCAGCGTCATGCGTTCGATCACATCGATCGGCGTGGCCAGGCGGAAGTACTGCATGAAATCCGGCGCGCCGACGAAGGCGCGATACGCCACGGTGCTGCGCTCGGCGACCAGATCCATCACCGGGCGCCAGCGCTCCTCGCGCGGCTCGGGCGCACGCGGACGCAGGCTGGACAGCAGCACCGCGCCGGTCATCTGTTCCAGCGAGCGCAGCGCCAGGGCACGGATGCCGTACTTGCGATGGATCACCTCGCCCTGCTCGGTCACGCGCAGCCGGCCATCGACACTGCCGCGCGGCGCGGCATCCAGCGCGCGGCTGGTCTTGCCGCCGCCACGCGCGATCGAACCACCGCGGCCGTGGAAGAAGGTCAGCCGCACGCCGAGTTCGGCGGCAGCCTCCAGCAGTTCGACCTGCGCGCGTTGCAGCCCCCAACGCGAGGCGGTGATGCCGCCGTCCTTGCCGCTGTCCGAATACCCCAGCATCACCATCTGCGTATCGCCGCGCGCAGCCAGGTGCTGGCGGTAGACCGGGTCGGCGAGCAGGTCCTGCACGGTGCCGGTGCCGCCGCGCAGATCGTCCACGGTTTCGAACAGCGGCACGATATCCAGCGGCACCGTGCCGGCGTCATCGACCAGGCCGCCGCGCCGTGCCAGCGCCAGCACGGTCAGCACGTCGGCGCGGTTGTGCGCCATCGAGATGATGTAGCTGCCCAGCGCATCGGCGCCATGGCGGCTGCGCGCGTCGGCGAGCGCGGCGAACACCGCATCCAGCCGCGCATTGCCTTCGTCATCCACGCGCGGCAATGCCTGTTCGCCGGAGGCATACGGACCGAGCAATGCGGCGCGCTGGGTGGCGTCCTGTTCGTCCCAGTCTGCCTGACCCAATGCGTCGGCCACCGCGCGCGCATGCACGCTTGATTCCTGGCGCACGTCCAGACGCGCCAGGTGGAAGCCGAAGCTGCGCACGCGCCACAACAGGCGGCGCACCGCGAACCAACCGGCGTGCAGGCCCTTGTTGGCCTGCAGGCTGTCCAGGATCAATTGCAGATCGTGCTCCAGCTCGGACGGGCTGGTATAGGCGCCCTCGGCATCGTCCAGCGTGGCCTGCAGGCGCGCGCGCATCAGATCGTTGAGCAGCCGGTACGGCATGTCGCCATGGCGCGGACGCGAGCGTGCGGCGTCTTCCGGCAACAACGCGCGGTAGCGCTGCAGTTGCTCGCTCAACGCCGGGCTCACCGCCACCAGCGTGGTCGACTGGCTGAGCAGGCTGGCCAGTTGCCAGAGTTCCTTCTGATAGCGGTCCAGCACCGCACGCCGTTGCGCATCCAGCGTGCCGGCAATGGTGGTGGCATCCACATTGGGGTTGCCATCCATGTCGCCGCCGACCCAGGTGCCGAAGCGCAGCAGCCGCGGCAGGGTCGGCACGCTGCCGTAGGTCTCTTCGATGGCGTGTTCGAGGGTTTCGTACATCACCGGCACCACGCGGTAGAGCACCTGGGTGAGGTAGAACCCCACATGCTCGCGCTCGTCCTCCACGGTGGGACGCACCGGCGAGGAGTCGGCGGTCTGCCAGGAGGCGGTCAGGGCCATGCGGAAGCGCGCCGCGTCGGTGGCGCGCTCGTTGGGCGTGCGCATGCCGTCCAGGTTGTCGACCAGGCTGGCGACCATCAACTGCTCTTTTTCCAGCAGCGCGCGGCGCACCGCTTCGGTGGGATGGGCGGTGAACACAGGCTCCACGTCGATGCGCGGCAACCACGCGCTGAGTTCGTCCAGGCTCACGCCCTGCGCCTTGAGCCGACGCAATGCATCGTGCAGGCCATCGGGCTGCGGCGTGTCGGTGCCGCTGCGCTGGTATTCGCGGCGGCGGCGGATGCGGTGCACGCGCTCGGCGATGTTGACCACCTGGAAATAGGTACTGAAGGCACGCACCAGCGCCTCGGCCTGGCGCGGTTCACGCCCGGCCAGTTGCGCGCTCAGCGTGGACGGCGGCGCATCGCCCTCGCGCCGCGCGATCGCGGTGGTGCGGACGCGTTCGACTTCCTCGAGGAATTCCGCAGAGACCTGCTCGGCGAGCAGGTCACCGACCAGGGCGCCGAGCCGACGCACATCGTCGCGCAAGGGCAGGTCGGGGGTAGCGAACACAAGACTGCTGCGGTACTCGTTCATCGGAAACGCACACCCTCTCAAGCGCAAAGTCGTCGAAGACTAACCCAAAAGGATTAGATGATCGCGACCGGCACGACGGTTTCATCATCAACCATCGTGTGCCAGCGCTTTGTCCGATGACTCTCGTAGGAGCGCGCTGGCGCGCGATAGGGCTTTCCCGGTAATGCCCATCGCGGGCAAGCCCGCTCCTGCGAGGTGGGGCTGTCCGGGTAACGCCCATCGCGGACAAGCCGCGCCTGCGGGGTGGGGTTGTCCTGGTCATGCCCCGTCGCGCCCGGGTGCGCTCCTACGGGTGACCGCGGCAATCGCGTGGGCGGCGCAGCGATGCGTCCCGGGACGCGCAGACCGCATCCACGTAGGAGCGCACCCGGGCGCGACGACGCTTCACCGGTAACCCCGCATCGCGCGCAAGCGCGCTCCTGCCGGTGCCGGCCCACCATCGATCAACGCGTACGCGTCGCGCCGGTCTCCTTCACCGGTTCGCCGAGATGGGTCTTCAACCACTGCTCGCTCTCGGCCAGCATCTGCAGGATCGACTGCCGTGCGCGATACGCATGCGATTCGTTGGGCAGCAGTACCAGCCGCGCGGTACCACCCAGACCCTTGATCGCGGCGAACATGCGCTCGCTCTGGATCGGGAAGGTGCCGGTGTTGTTGTCGTCCTGGCCGTGGATCAGCAGCAGCGGGTCCTTGATCCTGTCGGCGTAGTTGAACGGCGACATCGCCTGGTACACCGATTGCGCCTGCCAGTAGTTGCGCTCCTCGGCCTGGAAGCCGAACGGCGTCAGCGAGCGGTTGTAGGCCCCGCTGCGCGCGATGCCGGCCTTGAACAGCCGCGTGTGCGCAAGCAGGTTGGCGGTCATGAAGGCGCCATAGGAATGCCCGCTGATGGCGATGTGTTCGCGGTCGGTGACCCCGCGCCGCACCACTTCGTCCACCGCGGCCTGCGCATCGGCGACCAACTGCGGCACGTAGGTGTCGTTGGGCTCGGCATCGCCCTCGCCGACGATCGGCATGGTCGGGTTGTTGAGCACCACATAGCCGATCGCCAGGAACGCCTGCGGGCCCCAGTAGCTGATCGCGTTGAAACGGTACGGCGAGTCGGTGACCTGGCTGGCGGTATCGGCACTCTTGAACTCGCCCGGGTAGGCCCACATCAGCAGCGGCCGCGGGCCGTCGCGCTTGGGGTCGTAACCGGGCGGCAGCAGCAGCGTGGCGGTGAGGTCCACGCCATCGGCGCGCTTGTAGCGGATCTGCTCCTTCTGCACGCCGCGCAACTGCGGCAGCGGGTGGGCGAAATGCGTCAACGCCCGCGGTGCAGGCGCTGCGTCGCCCAACGTCTGCACGACGTAGTTGGCCGGCTCCTCGGGCGATTCGCGGCTGAGCAGCAACTGCGTGCCCTGCGCGTCCAGCAACGCCAGCGGCGCGGAATAGCTCGGCGCCTGCGAATGGAACAGACGCGTGGCACGCTTGCTGCGCAGATCGAAGCGATCCACGAACGGGCGATCACCTTCCGGCGAAGCGCCCTTGCCGAGCAGGAACAGGTTGTTGCCGTCGGCACCGGTCTGCAGCAGCGTGCGGCCCTTGCCGTCGGCCACGGTCGCCGGCGTGCCGGGATCGTTGTAGCGGTCCTGCGAGGAGCGGTCCCAGAGCAATTCGGGTGCGCGCTGTGGCTGGTCCGGTGCGATGCGCCACTGTTTGGTGCGGCGGGTCTTCCACCAGCTTTCGCTGAGGATGGCCAGATCGCCGCGGCCCCACTGGATGCCTTCATACCGGCTACCCAACCGTGCCAGCGTCACCGGCGCGCGCGCGAACGGCGCGGCCTGCATCAGCACCGCATCGCGGACCGTGCTCGCGCGGGCCGGATCACCGCCGTCCTGCGCCTCGGCCCAGACCAGCGTGGCCGGCGCATCGGCGCGCCAGGCGATATCGCGCACGCCGGTGGGCACCGCGTCGTTGCCGGTCGGCAGGCCTTCGACCAACGGCAGCTGGGCGATCTGGCGCACCAGCTTGCCCTGCAGGTCCAGCACCTCGATGCGGCGGGCGAAATTGTCCACCGGCACCACGTATGAAAACGGCCGTTCGGCGCGTTCGCTCAGGAGGTAGCGGCCATCCGGCGATACCGACAGGTTGAGATAGATGCCGGGCGTGGCGATCGGGCGCACCTGCCCGGTCACGCCGACGATGATGGGCTGGCCGGTGGCGTAGTACTCGAACACGCGCGCGTCGGCCTCGTTGCGCAGCAGGTCCTGGTAGGTCGGCAGCGAGCGCACGCCGGCCGCGGCACTGGTCTGCTGGATCGCCGGGCCGTCCGGGGTCGCGTCGCGCGCCGGTGGCGTGCCCTGCCCGGCCACCTGCTGTTGCAGCAGCAGGCCGCTGCCATCGGGCAACCAGTGCAAGGCGTCGTCGACGCTGGTGTTCAAGCCGGCGACCAGGCGCCTGGCCTGCCCGGCCGCCACGTCCACCAGCCACAGTTCGTTGGCCCCGCTGGCCGCGTCCTCGCGGCGGAACGCCAGATAACGCTGATCCGGCGACCAGCTCACCGTAGCCAGCGCCAACGGCGTCGGCAGACCGGTGATCTGCCGCTCGCTGCCATCGGCCACCGACAGCAGCCACAGCTTGTCGGCAAAGGCAAACCGGCTGCTGGCAACCGTTTTGGGATGGATGCGCAGGCCGGCCAGCTTGAGCTCGGGCTGGGCCACTTCGGCGATGTCCGGCAATGCAGGCAACTGCACCATCGCGCCCAGGTCGCGTTTGGGCGACAGGTGCAGCAGCGGTGCGCGCGGGGCATCCACCACCGCCTGCAGCGCCTTGGAGGGCAGCTGGTAGCCGGTGCTTGCCGCCGCGGCGGGCTGGGCGGCCGGTGCGACGGCTGCCGCTGCAGCCAGTGGTGTTGCGCTCAGCGCCAGCGCGCCGACCAGGACCCATCGCTGCCGCCGCCTGCCGTGCCGTGCATCGGGTATCGCCTGCATTGTCCATCCCCAGTGTCGATCGACTCCGGACCATAGCAGCCGCCCGCGCACCGCTCCCCCTGCCGTTGGTTGGGTGCACACCAATTCATGCCGGAGGGGGGTGCTGCCGATATAATCGATGCTCTCGTCGAGGGGCGCTGCGACCGGTATGGCGGACTGATCTGCCTACTGCACCACAGGTGCAGGAAACTACGGCCAGGCTCGACCAGCATTCATCGTTCAACGGCGCCCGGAACTGCAGACATTTGTTTGCCTACCGGAGCTATTGCATGAACGCTGTCGCAAAAACCGTCGCGCAGACGGACTACAAGATCGCCGATCTTTCCCTGGCCGATTGGGGCCGCAAGGAACTGGACATCGCCGAGCACGAGATGCCGGGCCTGATGTCGATCCGCCGCAAGCATGCGCAGACCAAGCCGCTGCAGGATGTGCGCATCACCGGCTCGCTGCACATGACCATCCAGACCGCGGTGCTGATCGAAACGCTCAAGGACATCGGTGCCAACGTGCGCTGGGCCTCGTGCAACATCTTCTCCACGCAGGACCACGCGGCCGCCGCGATCGCCGCCTCCGGCACGCCGGTGTTCGCCTGGAAGGGCGAGACGCTGGAAGAGTACTGGGACTGCACCCTGGACGCGCTGACCTTCACCCTGCCCGACGGCACCCAGACCGGCCCGGAGCTGGTGGTGGACGACGGCGGCGACGTCACCCTGCTGATCCACAAGGGCTATGAGCTCGAAAACGGCAGCACCTGGGTCGACGAGCCGGCCTCCTCGCACGAGGAAGGCGTGATCAAGGCGCTGCTCAAGCGCGTGGCCGTCGAGCGTCCGGGTTACTGGACCCGCGTGGTCAAGGACTGGAAGGGCGTCTCCGAAGAGACCACCACCGGCGTGCACCGTCTGTACCAGATCGCCGAAGCCGGCAAGCTGCTGATCCCGGCCATCAACGTCAACGACTCCGTCACCAAGAGCAAGTTCGACAACCTCTACGGCTGCCGCGAGTCGCTGGCCGATGGCCTCAAGCGCGCGATGGACGTGATGCTGGCCGGCAAGGTTGCGGTGGTCTGCGGCTATGGCGACGTCGGCAAGGGCAGTGCCGCCTCGCTGCGTGCCTACGGTGCCCGCGTGATCGTCACCGAGATCGACCCGATCTGCGCCTTGCAGGCGTCGATGGAAGGCTTCGAGGTCAACACCATCGAATCCACCCTGGGCCGCGGTGACATCTATGTCACCACCACCGGCAACAAGGACATCATCACCGTCGAGCACCTGCAGGCGATGAAGGACCAGGCCATCGTCTGCAACATCGGCCACTTCGACAACGAGATCCAGGTCGATGCGCTGAATGCGTTGAAGGGCGTGGAGAAGATCAACATCAAGCCGCAGGTCGACAAGTACGTGTTCGCCAACGGCAACGCGATCTTCCTGCTGGCCGACGGCCGCCTAGTCAACCTGGGCTGCGCCACCGGCCACCCGAGCTTTGTGATGTCCAACTCGTTCGCCAACCAGACCCTGGCGCAGATCGACCTGTGGGAAAAGCGCGACAGCTACGAGAAGAAGGTCTACATCCTGCCCAAGCACCTGGACGAAGAAGTGGCACGTCTGCACCTGGAAAAGATCGGCGTCAAGCTGACCACCCTGACCAAGGACCAGGCCGAGTACCTCGGCGTGGACGTGGCCGGCCCGTACAAGCCGGATCATTACCGCTACTGATCAGCCGGGCGGTTGATTGCCCGGATGTCACCGCTTGAACAGAACGGGCGCCGCAAGGCGCCCGTTTTCTTTGCAGGATGCCGGATGGTGATGGCCATGCGTGGAAGCGGCCCCACACGGCGATCGACCTCCGCTCGCCGCATGCGGCGACATCGACAGGCCCGAGTTAAGCAGCAGCGCCCTTTTCCCTGCCGCGCGAAAAATCGCACGATGCGCTGCAGCTGGCGGCCTGCTACGGCCGCCAGTTCGCATTGCGTTCCCAGAACGCAACGCTGCGCCAGTACGCATCGCGGTCCAGTGCCACACCGGAGCCGCCCTCGTCCACGCCCAGTGCGTTGCGCAGCATGGTGATGGGCGCCATCGGAATTTCTTCCGGCTCGGTGGTGTAGAGGCAACCGACCACGCCCCAATCGGCGTCGATCGGCGCGCCTTCCCTGGCCAGTTGATCGCGGCTGTAGAGGATCGGCAGCAAGTACGTCGCCACCGGCGGCTCCACACCTTCGAACCAACGCACCAGCACCGGCAACTCCTGCGTGCTGCGTGCCTCATAGCCGGAACGCAACTGATGGCGGTTGTCGTCGGTAATCGGCGCAGTGAGGCAGCGCGTCAAGGTCCAGTTGCGGTGCACATGCAGCTGGCAGAACGGCGCATAGCCTGCGATCACGCGCACCGGCGTTTCTTCGTTGAGCCGCTGGATGAACTGCTCGGGCGTGCAATCCTGGATGGCGTTGCGACGACCATCGCGGGGAAACAGACGGGTGCGGGCAAACGGTGTGAGAACGATGGACATGAGCGTGGTCGGATGGCGAAGGACGCCAGGGTAGCCTGCCGCCCTGCGGCGCGACCACTTACCAGATCAGATCGTCCGGTACCTTGAACTGGCTGTAGTAGTCGTCGTCGCTGTCCGGCGGCGCTGGCGTGCTGCTACGGCCATGATCCAGCACCACAGCGTCCGCATCGCGGCTGTAGACCTTGTCGGCAGCGGCGCGCGGAATCAGCTCGAAGCCATCGCCATGCCGCACGATCACCAGCGCGCCGCTGGCCAGCTGGCTGCGGAGCGCAGTGTTGACCAGCACGCTGCGGATGACGCTGCCGTCGTTGAAGCGGTAGTCGATCTCGCCCTCACGCTTGATCTTGTTGGTCTCCACGATCTGCCGGACCTGGGCCAGCAGTTCCTGCCGCCGCAGCTGCACCTTGCGCTCCTCGGCCAGTGCGCGATCACGCTCGGCGCGCTCGGCCTGCAGGCGCGCTGCATCCACCTTGTCGGCATCTGCGGGCAATGCCGCCCCGCCCTTGGCATGACGTTGCTTGACCTGCTCACGCGCCACCTTGTCCACCTGGGCCTTCTTGACCAGCCCGGCCTTGAGCAGTTGTTCTTGCAATGGATTACGCATGGGAAGGATCGGCAATGAACTGGCCGCTAGTTTAGCGCGCCCGGCACCCGGCTTCCGCGAGCTCCCGGCCGAAACCAAGCGCGGCGCCGCTCGCCGCTGCGCTGCATTGTGCGACCGGCCACCCTGTTGCCGCCGAACGCCGTGCGCAGTTCCGCGGTCCATTGCATTGAATACGTATGCACAACACCGATGCTGCGTCGCGATGCACGCTTAGCATCACCGCGCGCTGCACGCCGTGCGCGCGCTCTCCGGAACAGGGGCCGGAGGCCTTGCCGCGGGCAGCGTGATGCACACGCCGGCCTGCGCCTACCACTGGAGAACCACCCGATGCGCACCACACCTGCCCACTCTCCAACCTCGGCCCTGCAGCGCGGCGCCCGCGCATTGCTCACCGCGCTGGCCTTGCTGCTGGTGACAGCCAACGTCCAGGCCGATGTCATCCTGCATGCCTTCAACTGGCCGTATGCCACCGTGGAAGCGCGCGCCAGGCAGATTGCCGATGCCGGGTATCGCAAGGTCCTGGTTGCGCCGGCGTACCGTTCCGAAGGCAGCGCCTGGTGGGCGCGCTACCAGCCGCAGGACATCCGCCTGATCGACAACCCGCTCGGCGACACCATCGCCTTCAGGCGCATGGTGCAGGCATTGGCCAACAACGGCGTGGAAACCTATGCCGATGTCGTGCTCAACCACATGGCCAACGAGGCGGCGACACGTTCGGACCTCAATTACCCCGGCAGCGCCGTGCTCGCGCAATATGCTGCAGATCCGGGCCGTTACGATACGTTGCGCCTGTTCGGCACCCTGCAATCGAACTTCCTGAGCGCCAGCGATTTCGGCCCTGCGCAGTGCATCACCAACTACAACGACGCCTATCAGGTGCGCAATTACCGTATCTGCGGCGGCGGCAGCGATCCGGGCCTGCCGGATCTGCTCGGCAATGAGTGGGTGGTGCAACAACAGCGCGCCTATCTGCAGGCACTCAAGGGCCTGGGCGTTACCGGCTTCCGGGTCGACGCGGCTAAGCACATGTCCTTCGACCACCTCAACCGCGTGTTCGATGCCGGCATCCGCTCCGGCGTGTACGTGTTTGGCGAAGTCATCACCGGCGGCGGCACCGGTAACGGCGATTACGATCAATTCCTGGCACCGTATCTGCAATCCACACCGCATGCGGCCTACGACTTCCCGCTGTTCAACGCGGTCCGCAATGCATTCGGCATTGGCGCGAGCCTGCAGCAGTTGGTGGATCCGGCATCCACCGGGCAGGCCTTGCCAGGCAATCGCGCGGTGACCTTCGCCGTCACCCACGACATCCCCAACAATGCCGGCTTCCGTTACGCCATCCTCGACCCGGTCGATGAGACGCTGGCGTACGCGTATCTGATCGGCCGCAACGGTGGCATGCCGATGATCTACACCGACAACAACGAAAGCGGCGACAACCGCTGGGTCAACGCCTACCAACGCGAGGATCTGCGTCGCATGATCGGCTTCCACAACGGCATGCAGGGCACCGACATGCAGGTGCTGTCGTCCAGCGCCTGCCATATCCTGTTCCGTCGTGGCAGCCTGGGCATCGTTGGCATCAACAAGTGCGGCAATCCGGTCACCACCACGGTGGGCATGAACAACAGCGTGTTGTACTGGAATGCCGACTACACCGATGCGCTGGGCTCCGGCAACGTGGTCCGCATCACCGGCAGCTCCCACACCTTTACGCTGCCGGCGCGTGGCGCGCGCATGTGGCGTCGCTGAGCGATCGCCACGGTTGTTGAATCGGCCGCACGCAGGTGACCGTTGACCGGGCAGGTAAGCATTCGCACTCCTGTGCAGCACCGCGTCACCAGCCGCTCGATACGCGGCCTGCGCCGCAGCATGCGCGCGCAGGCTGCGTGCTTTCAGGCACCCGCATGCGGCCATGGCGGGCAGTCGTGCCGCGGCTGCCGCTTTGTATCCAGTGGCCATCAACACAAACTTGGACAGGCGCTGAACCAAACCGGCACGGAGAGTCCGTTGATGCAACGAATCCTGCTGCGCCCCGGACCTATGTGGCAGCCCGATGCACGCCGTTGTCGCCTGCAGGCAGGCGTGCCGAGTGCAGCGAAGGGCGTTGCCCGGTCATCGGACAACGTTCTCGACCGCCGAACAATCGAGCAACCGGAGCAAGCCGATGCCTCTGTACTTCGTCCGCCATGGCGAGTCGCTCGCCAACGAGCAGAACTATTTTGCCGGTGCGCAGGATTCGCCGCTGACGCCACTGGGCCGCCGACAGGCTCGGCAGGCAGCCGACTTCGTTCGACAACGCGGGCTGCGTTTCGACCAGGTGCATGTCTCGACGCTCGAACGCGCCCAGGCCACCGCGGCGATCATCCTGGAAGGCGCCCCTGATGCTCCGCAGGTGCTGTACAGCGATGCGCTGAAGGAGCGCGACTTCGGCATTTTCGCCGGCAAGAACAAGACGCTGATCAAGAAGTCGATCGGCCATGGCCTCTTCGATGCCTGTTTTCATGATGCCGATGGTGCACCGCCTGACGGCGAGCACTGGATGGACATGTACGCGCGTTGCAAGCACTACTACGACACGGTGCTGGCACCGCTGGACCGCCAGGGCAAGCAGGTGCTGGTGGTGGCGCACAAGTACATCGTCGAAGTGTTCGCATTGATCGCCTCGGGCCTGCCGCCCGCCGAGTACATCGACTTCCGGCTGCCCAACTCGCGCCCGTTGTCGTGGGAGGAGCTCAAGCGCATGACCGCGCGCAGTTCCTCGCGTCTGAACTACCTGGGCGAGCAGACCGAAATCCATTTGCTGCAATGGATGCTGATCGCCGCCGTGGCCGGCTTTGCGCTGTCGTGCATGGGCCTCGCACTACCGCATGGCCTGATCTCCACCATCATCGTGGCGCTGCTGGCGGTGAATGCGTTCTTCCTGTCGGTCCGTATCGAACCGGGTGCGTTGCGCCTGACCGGAGGACCGGAGAACCTCGCATTGAGCGTGGTCAGTGCGGCACGCGCCGGGCTGGCCATGGTGCTGCTCACGCAGTCGCATAACGAATGGGTGCATGTCCTCGGCTTGCTGCTGATCGTGCCACCAGCGCTGTCGGTGCCCACCTTCTCGCTTGCGCGCGGCGGCGATTATTTCTTTGCGGCGCGCTACACGCTGGTGCTGTCGATCGTGCTGCCGGTTGCATTGCTGTTGCTGTTCCTGGATCACCACGAAGTGCTGGGCAATGCGCATGCACTGGAACGCTTCTTCGTGGTGTTGCTGATCGCGCTGGCGGCGCCGTCCCTGCTGGCACAGGGCTGGCGACGTGCGCGGCCGATCGCAGCCGGCAAACTGGCCACCAACTGGGGCTGGGCGGGCTCGCTGACGATGGTGCCGCTGGCCTTGCTGGTGGGGCTGCAAGCGGGTGGCAGGCCGTTGGCAGACGCCCTGCGGCATGGGGGTTGGCAGGCATGGGCCGCCTTGCTGCTGCCGTTTGCGCTGCTGCTGGCCTGCCGCCTGGGCAGCGCAGCGTATCTGTCCGCCTACCAGCGCGTGACGGACAAGGGCGTATCCGCGGCGATCGCCTCGGACATCCACCTGCTGCAGACCTCGCCGAACATCTTCCTGTGGCTGAGCCTGTTGCTGCCCGGCACGTTCGCACATGCACCCACGCTGGTTGCCGGCACGCTGCTGGGCTTTTTCGCCTTTGCGCTACTGGACGAGACATGGGTGGTACGGCGCTTCCGTGCGCAGATCACTCCCGCACTGCGCCAGCACGCTGCGCGCACTGCGACGCGTGCCAGGCCGCTGGATGCGAGCGGCGTGGCAGCTGGCACCGTGGCGCTGGACAGCAGGTAGGCGCGCAGGCACCAGGCACATCGCTGCATGCGCCTGGTGCCGTGTCATTGCCCGGGTCGTCGAGACCTCAGTCGGGGTGTTGCGCACAGCGCACTTCCATTCCACGCCATGCTGGAACGCGAGCGATACCGCGCCGACTTACCAGGCAAACGGCGCGGTGACCTTGCGCGCGCCGAGCATGAACGCATCGGCCACATGCACGAACGGGGTGACGTCCACCTCCGACTCGCCGGCACGCACCAACTGCACGAAACGGCGGTACAAACCGTCGTACTCGCCGGCCGCCTCCACTGGCTGCGGCTGGCCATTGATGCTCAGCCTGGCGCCGCCCTCGCTGAGCATGAGCAGGCCATCGGTGGTGTCCACTTCGATATCCCAGCGCTGATGGCCGGTCTGCAGGAAGTCGAATTCTGCCGTCACCGGCACACCGGCGGTATCGACAAAGCCGAGCCTGGCGTACAGCGGTGCCTGACGGTTCTCCGGTGTGTGCAGCTCTGCCTGGCGCAGCGCGAAGGGGCGCGGCAACAGATGCGTGACGATGGACAGCGCGTTGATGCCGGGATCGAACACGCCCATGCCGCCCGGCTCCAGAATCCAGTCCTGGCCCGGATGCCAATGGCGGATGTCTTCCTTCCAGGTGATATGCGCGCGCAGGATCTGCTTGTCGGTCAGCCACGCCCGCGCAGGCGCCACTGCGGCGGCGCAGCGCGAATGCCAGCTGGTGAACAGGCTGCGTTGCGCGCGCTGCGCCAATGCGCGCAGGTCGTCGATCTCGGCCAGGGTGGCGGCCGGGGGTTTTTCCAGGAACACATGGCGCCCGGCAGCCAGCGCGGCCTGTGCCTGCGCATGCCGCCCCACCGGTGGCGTGCACAGCGCGACCGCTTCAATCTGTGGATGCGCAGCGAAGGCCTCTTCCAGGGTGTGATAGGCCGGCACGCCGTCGACCGTGCCATGCCGGCTCACGGTGGCCACTAGTTGCACATCGGCGCGCGCGGCGATGGTGGGCACGTGCTGGTCGCGGGCGATCTTGCCGATGCCGACAAGGGCAATGCGCAATGCGTCTGGATGCTTCATCGAAACCTTCGGGCTGATGGTGAAGTGGCGGGACCCGCGATCGCCCGTTTCAGGCGCTTGTACACGGACACTGCAGCAGCGGCGCGATGCACAAGCGCACGCAACGGCGCAGTGTACGGTCAGGCCGCGGTTCGCTGCGAGACATCGCTCCTGCTTGTTTTGCTATACCTGCGGCGCCCGGTGGCCGTGCAAGGGCGGCCATTGCGGCAACAAGCGCAGCTGCAACGGCGCACCCGGCCTGCGACCGGGTTACGGCGACGATTACTACGCCGCGTTCGTCATCGATCCGGATGGGCACCACCTCGAAGCGGTGGTCGACACGCCTGCATGATCTGCCGTGGCAGCCACGCCGACTGCAGACAGCTGCCTGGACGCGCATGGCGATGCGCTGGCCGGCAACCTCACGCTGCGACGGTCCGCGCCACCTGCCCGACACGCACGCGTCAGGCAGGCCGCCGCATGCACTCACATCTCCAGCACGACCTTGCCCAGGTGGCTGCCCTGCTCCAGATAGCGGTGCGCTGCAGCGGCTTCGCTGAGCGGGAAGCGCTTGTCGAGCAGCACGCGCAGCTTGCCCTGCGCGATCCACGGCCACACCACGCGCTCCACTTCCGCAGCCAGGCGCGCCTTCTCGTCGGCACTGCGCGGGCGCAGCGTCGAGCCGGTGAGGATGGCCTGCTTGCGCATCAGCAACGGAATCGGTACCTCGATGGTCGAGCCGGCCTGCGAGGCGATGTAGACGATACGTCCGCGCGGATTGAGCGCCTCCAGGGTGTCGGCGAATACTGCAGCGCCCACCATGTCCAGCGACACATCCACCCCGCCGTGCGCCTTGGCCACGGTGAAAAAGGATTCGGTGGTGGAGTCGATCGCCACATCGGCGCCCAGCTCGCGTGCCTGCGCCGCCTTGCCCGCCGAACGCGCGGTGGCCAGCACATGCGCACCGGCGGCCTTGGCCATCTGGATCGCCGTCACCCCGATCCCGGAGGTGGCGCCGTGCAGCAGCAGCCATTCCCCGGCGGCGAGCCGGCCATGCTCGAACAGGTTGGCGTACGCGGTAAAGACGGTTTCCGGCAGCGCCGCGGCATGCGCCATCTCCATGCCGGCCGGAATCGGCAGCACATGCCGCGCATCGACCGCTGCGTATTGCGCGTAACCGCCACCGCCCAGCAGTGCACATACCCGATCACCCACCTTCCAGCGGCCGGCCGGCTCCACGATCTCCCCGGCGATTTCCAGCCCGAGCGTCTGCGGTGCGCCGGGCGGCGGCGGATAGTGGCCGGCACGCTGGAGCAGATCGGGACGATTGATGCCGGCCGCATGCACGCGGATCAGCACCTGCCCCGGCGCGGGGCGGGGACGCGGCTGCTCGTCGGGGTAAAGCGCATCCGCATCGCCCTTGCCATCGCGGATGGCGATTGCGGTCATCGTGGTATCGCTCATGCGCAGCACTCCGTAGAAAGTGCGCCCAGTGTAGGGATCCCTGCGTCAAGGCATGGCGCACGCCCGGTCGCCACACCTCACCCACGCGCGGCGTGACCCCACTCTCAACCAACGCAGGGCGAGCGACTACGCGATGGCCGGCGCACGCGTTGAAGCGGTGCTGCAACGGACGCACGCCACCGCACTGATGCCAGTCCGGGTGCGCCTCTATGCGGCAATCGCCCGCAGGCCCGCAGACCGGGCCGTCATTCCGTTGCCGGCAAGCGCATCGCAAGACCACACCGCATCAGCACGCGCGCCTGCATTGCAGACGCACGTGGCAACGCATCACTGCGCGCTGGGCGCGGCGTCCTGGTCGATGTACTGGCGAATCGCCTCGAACACCTTGGAGGTGCCGTCATCCTGATCCGACGGCAGGCGGGCGGCGAAGTCCCTCAGCAACTTGTCGCCATCCACGCCGGGTTGCTCGGCCAGGGCAAGCGCCAGATCACCGACGCTGCGTGCCAACGCAACCCAGATGCGGCCCAGCGATTCGGCGATGACATCCATTTGCTGTTCTTGCATGTCGCGCTCCGATCAAATGGCCTGGGGGACTGGAGCTTACCGTGTACGCCGCACCCCGGAGACTGGCGCCCGAAGCGGCCCCAACCCCTGTCGCACATGGCGCAGGCATGCACGAGTTCCCCGAGGCAGCCGCATCCAGGACACTCGCAACCAAATATGCATTCATCGCGATGAAGCGATATTATGCCGGCACGATCCGCCGGACCCGCCGCGATGACGCCTCTCAGTTTCGAGTTCTACCCGCCCAAGACCGACGACCAGCGCGCACAGCTGGACCGCACGGCGGCCAGGTTGAAGGGCTACGCGCCGGAGTACGTCTCGTGCACCTTCGGCGCCGGCGGCTCCACGCTCAGCTACACCTCCGAGACGGTGCGCCACCTCAAGCAGAAGCACGGTTTCGAGGCCGCCCCGCACCTGTCCTGCGTCGGCGGCAGCCGCCAGGAGATCCGCGAGCTGCTCAAGCTGTATCGCGCGATCGGCTGTACCCGCATCGTCGCCCTGCGCGGCGACCTGCCCTCGGGCATGGGCCATCCGGGCGACCTGCGCTATGCCTCGGACCTGATCGCCTTCATCCGCGCCGAGCATGGCGATGCGTTCCGGATCGAGGTCGGTGCGTATCCGGAAACCCATCCGCAGGCGACCGACGCACTGAGCGATCTGCGTTACTTCAAGGCCAAGGTGGATGCCGGTGCCGATGCCGCAATCACCCAGTATTTCTACAACGCCGATGCGTACTTTCATTTCCGCGACACGGTGCAGCGCATGGGCGTGGAGATCCCGATCATCCCCGGCATCATGCCGATCTCCAATTTCTCGCAGCTGCGGCGTTTTTCCGAGCAATGCGGCGCGGAAATTCCGCGCTGGATCGGCAAGAAGATGCAGTCCTTCGGCGACGATGCCGAGGCGGTGCGCGCCTTCGGTGCGGAAGTAGTGGCCACCGTGTGCGAGCGCCTGATCGCCGGTGGCGCGCCTGCGCTGCACTTCTACACGCTCAACCTGGCCAAGCCGACCACGCAGGTGCTGCAGCTGCTCGGGCGCTGAGCCACGCCAGCGATGCCATGCCGTTGCTGGCTGTCTGTGCGGGCACGGCACCGGCAGGCGCGCGTGATGCGCAAGCGCCGTACAGGCTACCGCTGTCTTGGCACGTTGCGCGCCGGCTCACGCACGGCCCGTTACGCTGCGTCGATGCCCCGCCTCCTGCTGCCGTTGCTGCTGCTGTCCTGCCTTTGCCCGGCCATGCGCGGGCAGGCGCAGGAGATCCGCCGCTGCGTGACAGCAGACGGGCAGACCATGTTCACCGACCGCCGCTGCGAAGATGTCGGCGCCGCGGCGCGCCCGCCGCCGGCCACGCGCACGCAGGGCACTACCGGCCTGTCTGGCTACGGCTGCCCGCGCCGGCTGAGCGAACTGGTGTCGTTGCTGCAACTGGCGGTGGACAGCCGCGACGTCAACCGGCTCTCCAGCCTGTACCTGTGGAGCGGCCAGTCCGACGCGGCCGCCAGCCAGGTACTGAGCCGGCTGGAAGCCATCGTGCAACGTCCGTTGCTGGATATCGTCCCGATGTACCCGCAACGCGATCCGCCGACCTGGCAAGCCGATGCGAACACGTCGGCGGCGGCTCCATCACTGGACGGCAGTGCGACCGACACCCCACTCCCGGCACCCCCGGGCCGCCCACGCCCCTGGGGCCTGCGCCTGGAGCAGAATCTCGCCAGCGGCACACCCGCGCGCAGCGTATTGCGGCTGCGTCGGCAGTACAACTGCTTCTGGGTGACGTTCTAGCGCAACGCCCGTCTTGACGGACGCCGGCGGATTGCAGTGGCGAAGTACCTGCGTCGGTAGAGCGTATCGGCTCCGAGAGTCCGTTGGACCCCATGCCTCAGGAGGTGAGGCCCGCAGGCTACGCGGCGAGCCGGTCCATGATCTGCCTAGCCGCCTGCTGCGGATTCAGCGCGGCGCTGTCGATCATCCAATGCGGCTCGGTCCACGCCACGTAGTCATGCGCGAGCACGGAGGACCAATCCGGCATGCGCAATCCGGGCACCTCGCTCTGCCGCGATTCCACGCGCTGCCGATGCATCTTGCGATCGCTGCACACTACTTCGATCTCCAACAGGCGGCTGCGTGTGCGGCGCGCCACATCACGCCACGCCTCACGGGTGACCGGCAGTGGGTTCACGCAATCGGCGACCACCACGTGACCCGGCCGCAGATTGGCCGCGGCAAGCGCATAGGCGGTCATGTAGCCGGCTGGTCCGACGTCGTTGGCCAGTGCACCACTTTCGCGCAGTGACTGCTCGATCGTATCGATACGCAAATAAAACGCAGTGCAGTGCGTCAGCAGCGCCTGGGCAATGGAACTCTTGCCGACGCCGGGCAATCCGCCGAACACCACCAAGGTCGCTGACGGCGCAGTCACTGCGGCCACAGCGCGCGAATCGCCGCGATGCCCTGCGCGCCATGCGCACGTGCCTCGCGCAGGTCGTCGACCTGCATGCCCCCGAGTGCGTAGATCGGCAAGGAGACCTGCTCGCGCAAGCGTTCGAACCCCTCCCATCCCAGGGGTGTCGCACCCGGATGCGATGCGGTCGCCTGCACCGGCCCCAGCACCGCGAAATCGCAGCCCAGACGCTGGGCGTGGCGCAGATCCTCCAACCCATGACACGAGGCGGCAACCGGCTGTTCGGCCGGCAACGGGCGCTCCTGCAGGCTGGCCAACTGCTCCGCGCCCAGGTGCACGCCGATGCCGAGTTCGCCGGCCAGTGCGATGTCGCGATTGAGCAGCAGCTGCGCGCGCGTACGGCCGCGCAGGCGCAGCACCTGTTGCAGCAAGGCCTGCCAGCGTGCCGGTTCGGCCTGCCGCGCACGTAGCTGGATGCGCGTGATGCCGTCCTGCAGTGCACGCTCCAGGCCTTCCAGCCACAGCGCGTCATCGTCCGGCTCGGGCGTGATCAGATAGCGGTCGGGCTGGCGCAGCACGCCGACCACCGGCACGTCGGCCGGCGGCATCGAATACCGGGTCAGCTTGTCCGCGGCCACCCAGGTCATTGCCTGGCCTTCGCGGCCGCGCGGGCTGCCCTTCCAGGCGGTGATGTGGCGCACTTCCAGGCGCAGCCGCTTGTCCGGGTACAGCTGCGGCACGTCCATCAACCACTCGCCGACCTGCGCCTCGATACCGAGCTCTTCGTTGAGTTCGCGCACCAGGGCCTGTTCGGAGGTTTCGCCGGGTTCGCGCTTGCCGCCCGGAAATTCCCACAGGCCGGGCATGTCGCGGGTCTCGGTGCGGCGGGTCAGCAGGATGCGGCCGCGGGCGTCGGTGATCACGCCGGCGACGACGTGGATGGATCTCAGAGAATCGGGCATGGGCACAAGAGTGCCGCGAGTGAGCGGTTCAGCGCAATCGCTTGAGGGCGGGGATTGGAGATTCGGGAATCGGGAATCGTTTGAAGCACGCACCATGCCCGCCTTTGCAACTCCCCATTCCCGATTCCCGATTCCCGATTCACGTCTACAGTGGATGGCCGATGCGCCAGAGCACTCCGCTGGGATCGTGCAGGGTGAAATCGCGTGCGCCCCATGGACGGTCTTCCGGCACGCTGCAGGTCACTGCGAACTGCGCGTCCAGGCCGGCATCGTGCACGTGCTGCCACCAGCTGTCGGCATCGTCCACCCACAGGTGCAGCATCAGGTTCTCGGCCAGCTCGCGCAGGTAGAAATCCTGCAGCAGGAACGCGCAATGCGTGCCATGCCGGAAGCAGGTCACATTGCCCACCTCGTCCTCCTGCACGAAGCCCAGCGCGCGATAGAACCGCTGCGACAGCGCGTAGTCGCGCGCAGGCACGAACACCTTCAGTTGCTGGCTCGACAGCTGCGACATGACGCACTCCCCCGCAGGACGTGGATCGAGCATACGCCCCGCAGTGTCGCAGGCGGAAAAGCCTGCGTGCAGCAGGCATGGTTGCCACCGGCGCGCGATGGACAAGCGTGGGGCGAACCGCGCCAAGCCCAGGCTCACCAGGACAGCGCCCATCGAGCTGGTCGAACGCTCCTGGCGTCTATGCCACGGGTTGCAGACCGTGCCTGGCAACCACGCAAGCCAAGCCGTTGACAGGGACTAGGCGGAGAGTTGGAAAAAGCGTGAGATTCAGTGGGGTCATTGCACCCCGCCACCCACATTCCATGCCTGAGTATCAGCAGCTCCAACGAATCCCTCCGTCAGCAGAGCCCCCTTGGTAAGGGGCCCGCCAGAGGCGCGGGGATCGGAAGCAAGGACCGTGTACCAGGCGTCCGCGACGCGGACGCCTGGTGTGCAGCCCGCCAGGCGGGCTGCACCACGGTCAACTCAGCTCAGCTGAGTTGACCGTGACAGTGCTTGTACTTCTTGCCACTGCCGCAGGGGCACGGATCGTTACGGCCTACTTTGGGCTCGTCGCGGGTCACCTGCGACACCGGCACCGGGGCGTTGCCGCCCTGCATCTGTTCCACTTCCTCGTCGGCACCGTAGCCGCCGGCGTCCTGATGCTGGAACTGCGAGGCCATCAGCCGCGCCTGCGCCTGCAGGCGTTCCTGCTCTTCCAGCTCGGCCACTTCCTCCTCGCTGCGGATGCGCACGCGCGCCAGCAGGTTGATCACTTCGCGCTTGACGTTCTCCAGCATCTCGGAGAACAGCTCGAAGGCTTCCTTCTTGTATTCCTGCTTGGGCTGCTTCTGCGCATACCCGCGCAGATAGATGCCCTGGCGCAGGTAATCCATCTTGGCCAGATGCTCCTTCCAGCCCTGGTCCAGCACGGTCAGCATCACGTGCTTCTCCAAGGCACGCATGGTGTCGCTGCCCACCGCCACTTCCTTCTCGGCAAAGTGCGCATCCACCGCCGCCTGCACCTTGGCCGCAATCTGCTCGGCGTCCAGTTCTTCCTGCGTACGTGCCATCTCGCTCAGCGCCAGCGGCATGCCCAGCTCCGATTCCAGCGTGGCTTCCAGCCCCTTCAGATCCCACTGCTCGTCGACCGAATTGGGCGGCACGAAGCGCGCGACCAGGTCGTAGATCACATCGCCACGGATGCCGTCGACGTTGTCCTTGACCGATTCGGCATCCAGCAATTCATCGCGCTGGGCGTAGATCACCTTGCGCTGATCATTGTTGACGTCGTCGAAATCCAGCAGGTTCTTGCGGATGTCGAAGTTGTGCGCCTCCACCTTGCGCTGGGCCTTTTCGATCTGCCGGCTGACCAGGCGGTCTTCGATGACGTCGTCCTCCTTCATGCCCATCATGCGCATCGCCTTCTGGACCCAGTCCGAGGCGAAGATGCGCATCAGGTTGTCTTCCAGCGACAGGTAGAAGCGCGAGGAACCCGGGTCGCCCTGACGACCGGCACGGCCGCGCAGCTGGTTGTCGATACGCCGCGACTCGTGCCGCTCGGTACCGATGATGTGCAGGCCGCCGGCCGCCTTGACCGCGTCGTGGCGACGCTGCCATTCGGTCTTGGCCGCAAGGCGCTGCTCGTCGCTGATGTCCTCGCCCATGGCATGCAGTTCGGTTTCCAGCGAACCGCCCAGCACGATGTCGGTACCGCGACCGGCCATGTTGGTGGCGATGGTCACCGCGCCCGGCTGGCCGGCGTTGGCCACGATGGTGGCTTCTCGCTCGTGCTGCTTGGCGTTGAGCACTTCGTGCTTGACCCCGGCCTTGCGCAGGTGCTCGGACAGCATCTCCGAGGTCTCGATCGAGGTGGTCCCCACCAGCACCGGCTGGCCGCGCTTGGCGCAGTCTTCGATGTCGGCCAGCACCGCGTTGAACTTGCCCTTGCGGTTGAGGAACACCTGGTCCGGATGGTCCTTGCGCACGGTCGGGCGGTTGGTCGGGATCACCACCACTTCCAGGCCGTAGATGCTCTGGAATTCGTAGGCTTCGGTATCGGCCGTACCGGTCATGCCGGACAGCTTCTTGTACATGCGGAACAGGTTCTGGAAGGTGATGCTGGCCAGCGTCTGGTTCTCGCGCTGCACCGGCACGCCTTCCTTGGCCTCGACCGCCTGATGCAGGCCGTCGGACCAGCGACGCCCGGACAGGGTGCGGCCGGTGAATTCGTCGACGATGACCACTTCGCCATCGCGCACGATGTAGTCCACGTCACGCTGGTAGATCGCATGCGCGCGCAGCGCGGCATTGAGGTGATGCACCACGCTCAGGTTCTGCGCGGCATACAGGCCGTCCTCGGCATTCTCGAGAATGCCGGCCTGCATCAGCAATTCTTCGGCGTGGCCCATGCCCGCCTCGGACAGATGCACCTGCTTGCCCTTCTCGTCGATCCAGTAATCGCCCTCGCCCTCTTCGCTTTCCTGCCGGGTCAGCTGCGGCACGATGCGGTTGACGCGGATGTACAGCTCCGGCGATTCGTCGGCCGGGCCGGAGATGATCAGCGGGGTGCGCGCCTCATCGATCAGGATCGAGTCGACTTCGTCGACGATCGCGTAATGCAGGTTGCGCTGGTAGCGGTCGGCCCTGGACAGCGCCATGTTGTCGCGCAGGTAGTCGAAGCCGAACTCGTTGTTGGTGCCGTAGGTGATGTCGCTGCCATAGGCCTCGCGCTTGTCGCTGTGCGGCATGCCCGGATACACCACGCCCACGCTCAGGCCCAGCCAGTTGTACAACTTGCCCATCTGCGCGGCGTCGCGTCGGGCCAGGTAGTCATTGACCGTGACCACATGCACGCCCTCGCCCTGCAGCGCGTTGAGGTACACCGGCAGCGTGGCCACCAGGGTCTTGCCTTCACCGGTGCGCATCTCGGCGATCTTGCCCAGGTGCAGCACCATGCCGCCGATCAGCTGCACGTCGTAATGGCGCATGCCGAGCACGCGGCGGCTGGCCTCGCGGCACACCGCAAAGGCTTCGGGAAGAATCTTGTCCAGGGACTCGCCGGCGGCAAGTCGCTGCTTGAACTCCGGGGTCTTGGCTTGCAGCTCGGCGTCGGAGAGCTTCTCGATCGTCGGCTCCAGCGCATTGATCTGGGTGACGAGGCGGTTGAGCTGGCGCAGCTGGCGTTCGTTACGACTGCCAAAGACACGGGTAAGCAGACTGTTGATCATTGAAGAAACCGGTTGAAAAGGAACGGTTTGACCGACGCCGGTCCCCAAGACCCGGCCGCCGTAAACGAAACAGGGCGCACTGCGCCCTGTCGATGGCAACACCCTATTGTAGCTTGGGGCGGGCCTTCACGAATCAAGCACCACCCGCGCCGTCGTCAACCGCGCCCGCGGCGGCCCACCGGCGTATTGGTATCGCCCAGGAACTTGCGCGGATTGACCACCCGCCCGTCCGCCCACACTTCGAAATGCACGTGCGCGCCGGTGGAGCGGCCACTGGATCCGGCCCTGGCCACCTGCTGGCCGGCGCGGACCAGATCGCCCACCTTCACCACCAGGCGGGAATTGTGCGCATAGCGGGTCACGTAGCCGTTGCCGTGGTCCACTTCCACCACGTTGCCGTAGCCGCCGCGCACGCCGGCGTAGCTGACCACGCCATCGGCGACCGACATCACCGGGTCGCCCACGTTGGCGTGGAAGTCCACCCCCTTGTGGAAGGCCGAGCCGCCGTCGAACGGATCGGCGCGGCCGCCGAAGCCGGAGGTGATGTAGGTGTTGCGGATCGGCATCCGCGAGGGCACCGAATTCTGTTCGAGCTGATGATCGAACATCAGCGTGGCCAGCACGTTCAGTTGTTGGCCGGAGGCGGAGAACTGCTGTTCGACCTGCCCTAGCGTCTGCTTGAGCGATTCGACCGGCATGTCGCTGACCGGCTCATCGCCGCCACCGACGCCGACCGGCGCGTCGAAGTCGAACTCGCCGTCCTTCAGCTTGCCCATTTCGGTCAGCCGCTCGCCCAATGCATTGAGACGGGTGGCCTGCGCCTGCAGCTCGCCCATGCGCGCGGCCAGTGCGTTGACCTGCGCCTGCGAGGCGCGCTGCGCCTGGGCCAGCTCGGCCTGCTGCCGGGCAACCTTGGCCTGCAACGCGGAATTGGTCACCATGCCGGTGGCGGTGCTGGCACCGATGCCGATCAACATGCCCAGCCCGAGCACGGCACCGAGGACTACCATCGGTCGATCCGCAGCGAAGCCCTGGAACTGCCGGGCCAACCGTTGCGCCCGGGTTTCGCGAGATTTGATTACAACTTTCTTCAACGCCATATGAGTGTCATGTCCAAGCCCAAGTCCAACGCACGCAACCCTTCCGTCCCACAACCGGCCATCGAGGCCGCGTTGGGTGAAAAGGCTGGCGACCCCTTGCGCCGCGCCTTGTGGCTCGATGCGCTGGACCGGCAGTTGCGCCCCCTGTTACCGCCTCATCTGGCCACCCGTTGCCGGCTGGCCAATGTCAGAGACGAACAGCTGGTTTTTCTGGTTGATTCACCTGTCTGGCATGCCAAGTTGCGACTTGCCGAGACCCAATTACTGGATGCCGCCCGATCCATCGGACTGAAGGCCACCGCAGTGACCATCAAGACCACCACCACCCCGCTGCATTCCCCAACGCAGCAGAATCGCGAGCGTCCACGTCCTGTGTCGGAGGCCACGCACCGAGGTCTGCGCGATGCGCTGGCCTCCCTGCAGGACGTTCCACCCACCAAACGGTGAGTCGGTGCCGCCTGTTACGCGACGGCCATCGCGGCGTGAAAGAGTTGCGAAGGCCGCGCACGACCCGACGCATCCTAGCGGGCCTGGGCCGCGCAGGAGTTAGAGAAGTCTTAAATAAAAGTTAAGAACGGGCCGTAAATCCGACGCAGTTCACACTTCGAACGCCGATTACGGCATTCCCCGACATCAGGCGTAGACGGGGCTGGCGTAGGTGACCGGTGGCTGCACGCTGCCCTCGGGGAAGCTGACCCATTCCCAGGCGGCCTGATCCGCCAGTAGCGCGCGCACCAGCTTGTTGTTGAGTGCGTGGCCGGATTTGAAGCCTTCGTAGGCGCCCAGGATGGCGCCGCCGGCCAGATACAGGTCGCCAATCGCGTCCAGGATCTTGTGCCGCACGAATTCGTTGGTGTAGCGCAGGCCGTCCTCGTTGAGCACGCGGAACTCGTCCAGCACGATGGCATTGTCCATCGACCCGCCCAGGCCCAGATTGCGCTCGCGCATGTACTCGAGATCACGCATGAAACCGAAGGTCCGGGCGCGCGAGATTTCCTTGACGTAGGCCGAGGTGGAGAACTCGATTTCCTGACGCGACTGCTTGGCCGGGATCATCGGGTGATTGAATTCGATGGTGAAGCCGAGTTTGTAGCCTTCGTACGGCTCGAAGCGCGCGACCTTGTCGCCCTCGCGCACTTCCACCGTCTGCTTGATGCGGATGAAGCGCTTGGCCTTGTTTTGCTCGACGATGCCTGCCGATTGCAGCAGGAACACGAACGGGCCGGACGAACCGTCCATGATCGGCAACTCGGCCGAGGACAGTTCGACGATGACGTTGTCCACACCCAGGCCGGCCAGCGCCGACATCAGGTGCTCGACGGTCTGGATCTTGGCGCCATTGCAGGTCAGGCCGGTGCACAGCGTGGTCTCGGTGACCAGTTCGGCATCGGCAGGAACTTCGACGATCGGCTCCAGGTCCACACGCCGGAACACCACGCCATGATCGACCGGGGCCGGTCGCAGCGTCATGTACACCTTGTCGCCACTGTGCAGGCCGACGCCGGTGGCGCGAATGGTGTTCTTGAGAGTGCGTTGCTGGGTCATATGCGAAGTCTGGATGAACAATGCAGACAGACGCTGAACCGGCTGTCTAATCCGTAGAGATTATCCGAATTTTAACAAGTCGCGCGTGACGGGAACTGTAATTCCCGGGTCACGCAACTGCAAAAGCTGCCGGATCGTGGCCGATCCGGCAGAAAGGACATGGCACAGCATCCCCGGGGCAAACCCCGGGGCGGGACGGACCGCGCCGCCGTAGCGACGCGGCCGACGCTCCTCAGTCGGCCTGGCGGCGCAGGAACGCCGGGATATCCAGGTAGTCGTTGGGCAGGTCTGCGGCCGGCGCAGCGGAGCCGCCACCGTTGTTGCTACCGCTGCCGCTGCCGACCGAGTCGCTGCTCGGACGACGCAGGCCCAGGCCCATGCTGCCGCCGACGGCCTTGGACACCGCATCGCCGCCGCTGGTGTCGAAATCGCCGAACTCCGGCTGGCCGGTGGTGGCGTTGCGCACCAGCTTGATCGGCGCGCGCTGGTCCGGACGCTGGGTCTGGCGGGCAACCGCACGGTTCAGGCCAGTGGCCACCACGGTGACGCGCACTTCGTCCTGCATGTCCGGGTCAAGCACGGTGCCGACGACCACGGTCGCATCTTCCGAGGCGAACGCCTCGATGGTGCGGCCGATCTCGTCGAACTCGGACATGGTGAAGTCCGGGCCGGCGGTGATGTTGACCAGGATGCCGTTGGCACCGGCCAGGTTGACGTCGTCCAGCAGCGGGTTCTGGATGGCGGCTTCGGCAGCGGCCTGCGCGCGATCGTCGCCGCGTGCCGAACCGGTACCCATCATGGCCAGGCCCATTTCCGACATCACGGTGCGCACGTCGGCGAAGTCGACGTTGATCAGGCCCGGACGCACGATCAGGTCGGCGATGCCCTGCACGGCGCCCTGCAGCACGTCGTTGGCAGCGCGGAAGGCCTGGATCATGGTGGCGTTGCGGCCGAGCACGGTGATCAGCTTTTCATTGGGGATGGTGATCAGCGAGTCGCAATGCTGGCTCAGTTCCTCGATGCCCTTCAGCGCGACCTGCATGCGGCGACGGCCTTCGAACGGGAACGGCTTGGTGACCACGGCCACGGTCAGGATGCCCATTTCCTTGGCCAGCTGTGCAACGACTGGCGCCGCGCCGGTGCCGGTGCCGCCGCCCATGCCGGCGGTGATGAACACCATGTCCGCACCCTGCAGTGCGTCCATGATGCGCTCGCGATCTTCCAGCGCGGCCTGACGGCCGACTTCCGGATTGGCGCCGGCGCCCAGGCCCTTGGTCACGTTGGTGCCGAGCTGCAGCTGCAGCTTGGCGCCGCAGTTCTTGATCGCCTGCGAGTCGGTGTTGGCGGTGATGAACTCCACGCCATCGACATTGGTGTTGACCATGTGCGCGACCGCGTTGCCGCCGCCGCCGCCCACGCCAACGACCTTGATGACCGCGTTGGGAGCCATTTTTTCAATCAGTTCGAAATGTGCCATGTCAGTGTCCTCTTTAGATGCCGTGAATGGGGAATCGGGAATGGGGAATCGGATTGCTCCGTTCGCCAGCCCAACACCCGCACGTCGGCGAATGTTGTTGTTTGAATGCCGGGAATGGGGAGTTGGGAATGGGGAATCGCAACTGCGAGCGATCTCCACACCAACTTCACTTTCTCAGCGGAACCACAAAAGTATTTACGCCCTGCCCGCTCTCACCGCTCTCCACTCAAATCTGCCGCAACCGCTTTACCTTTGCTTCAACCAATTCTCGAATCCCGAATCCCGATTCTTCAGAATTCCCCGCGATACCAATTCTTCAATTTCTTGAACAAACTGCCGGCCCGTCCGGTCGGGATCGACGGGCGGCGCGGGTGTTCGATCTGGCTGCCCATCAGCAACAGGCCCACGCCGGAGGCGTGCACCGGGTTGCCGACGACTTCGCCCAGGCCGGTGACGTGCTGCGGAATGCCCACGCGCACCGGCATCTGCAACATTTCTTCGGCCAGTTCGACCACGCCTTCCATCTTCGAGGCGCCACCGGTGAGCACCATGCCGGCACGCACCATTTCCTCGAAACCGGAGCGGCGCAGTTCGGCCTGCACCATCTCGAAGATTTCCTCGTAACGGCCCTGCACCGCCTGCGCCAGCGCATGCCGCGGCATGCGGCGCGGCGGGCGATCACCCACCGACGGCACCTGGATGCTTTCCTCGGCGGTAGCCAGCTGCGCCAGCGCGCAGGCGTAGCGCACCTTGATCTGCTCGGCTTCCGGGGTCGGCGTGCGCAACATGTGCGCGATGTCGTTGGTGACGTGGTCGCCAGCGATCGGCAGCGAGGCGGTGTGGCAGATCGCGCCCTGCACGTAGACCGCCAGGTCGGTGGTGCCGGCGCCGATATCCACCAGCACCACGCCCAGTTCCCGCTCGTCGGCGGTCAATACCGCCACGCTGGAAGCCAGCGACGACAGTACCAGGTCGTCCACCTGCAGGCCGCACTTCTGCACGCACTTGGTGATGTTGGCTGCGGCCGACTGCGCGCACACCACCAGGTGCGCGTGCACCTCCAGGCGCACGCCGGTCATGCCGACCGGATTGCGGATGCCTTCCTGCGAATCGTCCAGCACGTATTCGCGCGGGATCGCATGCAGGATGCGCTGGTCGGCGGGAATGGCCACGGCCTTGGCCGCATCCAGCACGCGCTCCAGATCGCTCCAGGTCACTTCGCCGTCGCGGATCGGCACGATGCCGGGCGAGTTCTTGCACTGCACGTGGTTGCCGGAAATCGACGCATACACCGAACGGATCTCGCAGCCGGCCATCAGCTCGGCCTCTTCGACCGCGCGCTGGATCGACTGCACGGTGGATTCGATGTCCACCACCACGCCGCGCTTGAGACCGCGCGATTCATGCGAACCGATGCCGATCACTTCGATCGGATTGCCGGGCGAGTACTCGCCGACCAGCGCGACGACCTTGGAGGTGCCGATGTCCAGTCCAACGATGAGGGATTTGTCGCCTTTGCGGTTCATGTCTTAAAGCCGGGAATAGGGAATAGCGAATGGGGAATGGTCAACAGCGGTGCACGGATGCGGGGAGAGTTCAGGACAAGCGTGTGCGGCGCAGCGGGCGACACTGGCTTTGGCTTTTTGCCCATTCCCGACTCCCCATTCTCCATTCGCCGTTCCACCGTGAAGCCGTTGGTATAGCGCAGGTCGGCGCGGGCGATCGGGCGTTGCGGGTCGGCCAGTTGCGGCAGCACGCGGGCGAAGCGTTGCAGGCGGGCGCGGGCGTCGTCGCGGCCGATCACGATCTGCACGCCGTTGCTCAGGCCCAGCGACCAGCTGCCGCGCGCATCCATTTCCAGACGTTCCACATCCAGCCCGGTCGGCGCGAACAGCGCGCGCGACTCGTTGTAGAGCGCCACCACGTCCTGGGTCTTGCTGTCCGGGCCGCCGAGCTGCGGCAGCTTGAAGTCCTTCAACAACGGCGGGGTGCGGAACAACCGGCCCTGCTCGGACAACATGCGGTCGGTGCCCCAGCGCGCGAACGGCTTGTGCTCGGTGACGTGCACTTCCAGCACGTCCGGCCAGCGCTTGCGCACCTGCGCACTTTCCACCCAAGGCAGGCGCGCGATGGCGTCCTGCGCGCTCTGCAACTTCACCGCGAAAAAGCCCGCGCGCGCATACGGCAGGACCACCGCACGCAACTGCTCGGCCGGCACGCGCTTGAAATCGCCCGACACCCGCAGCCGCGCCAACGGCCAGCGCTCGGCACCGACCCAGCCATTGAGCACGGCCACCACCGGCAACGCGACCAGCGCCACCGCGAGCAACCACGCCAGGATGCGCAGGGTGGCGTTCATGCGCGCGCTCCGCGCGTGGGAATGGGGAATCGGGAATAGGGAATCGCAACGGCAACAGCGCAGCCGCTGTTCACGATTCCCGATTCCCGATTCCCGATTCCCGGCGTCATAGCGTCTGCTCCAGCACGCGCCAGACCAGTTCTTCGAAATCGATGCCGAGCTGGCGCGCGGCCTTGGGCACCAGCGAGTGACTGGTCATGCCCGGGGCCGTGTTGACCTCCAGCAGATACAACTGGCCGCTGGCGCGGTCGCGCATCACGTCCACGCGGCCCCAGCCGCGCGCGCCGGCGGCGCGGAAGGCATCGAGCGCGAGCTGGCGAATCTGCGTCTCGGCATCGCCATCCAGGCCCGGGCACAGGTACTGGGTGTCGTCGGCCACGTATTTGGCGTCGTAGTCGTACCACTGGCCCTTGGGCACGATGCGGATCGACGGCAACGCGACCTCGCCGAGCACGGCCACGGTGAGTTCGTCGCCTTCGATCAGCTGCTCCATCAGCAGCGCGCCGTCGTAGCGCGCCGCCAGCACCACCGCCTCTTCGAGCTGGGACTGGTCGAACACGCGGCTGATGCCGACGCTGGAGCCTTCGTTGGCCGGCTTGACGATGACCGGCAGGCCGATCTGCCGCGCGGCGGCATGGATGTCATCGGCATGGGCACCGGCAGCCAGGCGCGCATAGCGCGGCGTGGGCAGGCCCAGCGACAGCCACACCTGCTTGGTACGGATCTTGTCCATGCTCAACGCCGAGCCCAGCACGTTGGAACCGGTGTACGGCACCTTGAAGGCTTCCATCAGGCCTTGCACGATGCCGTCTTCGCCGCCGCCGTTATGGCCGTGCAGCACGTTGAAGACGCGATCGAAACGCTGCTCGACCAGCGCCTGCGCCAGGGCCGGAATGCCGTCGACCGGCTGCGCATCGACGCCGCGCGCACGCAATGCCTCGAGCACGTTGCCGCCGGAATTCAACGACACCTCGCGCTCGGACGAGGTACCGCCGAGCAACACGGCGACGCGGCCGAACGCGGCCGGATCGCTGATGCGTGCATTGGGAATCACCGCGCTCATGCCGTGGCTCCGGTGAAGCCGTTGTTGATGATGTGCTGTGCGACATAGCCGATATCGCCGGCGCCCATCATCAGCAGCAGATCGCCGTCCTGCAGCACGTCCGGCAGCACTTCGGCCAGGCCGGAAATCTGCCCGACCACCACCGGTTCGCTGCGGCCGCGCGCACGGATCGCACGCGCCAGTGCACGCGCATCGGCGCCCGGAATCGGTGCCTCGCCGGCCGGATAGACCTCGCTCAGCACCAGCGCATCGACGGTGCTCAGCACCGCGGCAAAGGCGTCGAACTGATCGCGGGTACGGCTGTAGCGATGTGGCTGGAACGCCACCACCAGGCGCTTGTCCGGCCAGCCACCGCGGGCGGCGGCGAACACCGCTTCCAGCTCGCGCGGATGGTGGCCGTAGTCGTCGACCACACGCACGCGCGCACCGGTGCTGGTGGTGACTTCGCCCAGGTCGTTGAAGCGGCGGCCGATGCCGGCGAAGTTTTCCAGCGCACGCGCAATGGTCTCCGGCGCCACGCCCAGCTGCCAGCCGATCGCGGCAGCGGCCAGTGCGTTGAGCACGTTGTGACGGCCCGGCAATGCCAGCGTCACCGGCGTGGTGGTGCCTTCGGGCAGGCGCAGCGTGAAGCGCATGCGCGGGCCGTCCTGCACCACGTCTTCGGCGCGCACGTCGGCGTTCTCGCTCATGCCGTAGCTCATCACATGGCGCGGCGTCTTGCCGGCCAGCGCGGCCACTTCCGGGTCGTCGATGCACAGCAACGCCAGCCCGTAGAACGGCAGGCGCTGCAGGAACTCGGCGAATGCGGCCTGGATGCGTGCGAAATCGTTGCCGTAGTTTTCCAGGTGATCGGCATCGATGTTGGTGATCACCGCCATCAACGGATTCAGGCGCAGGAAGCTGCCATCGCTCTCGTCGGCCTCGGCCACCAGCCATTGGCCACCGCCGAGCTTGGCGTTGGCACCGGCGGCCAGCAACTGCCCGCCGATGACGAAGGTCGGATCCAGCCCGCCTTCGCTCAGCACGGCCGCCGCCAGGCTGGTGGTGGTGGTCTTGCCATGCGTGCCGGCCACCGCGATGCCGCGACGGAAGCGCATCAGCTCGGCCAGCATCGCCGCACGCGGCATGATCGGAATGCGCTGGCTGCGCGCCTCCATCAGCTCGGGGTTGTCTTCGCGGATCGCACTGGACACCACCACGCAATCGGTGCCGAGCACGTTGGCCGCCGAATGCCCGCGCATCACCCGCGCGCCCAGCTTGGCCAGCCGCCGTGTCGCCACGTTATCGGAGTTGTCCGAACCGGAGACTTCATAGCCCAGCGTCAGCATCACTTCGGCAATGCCGCTCATGCCGGTGCCGCCGATACCGACGAAATGCACGCGCGGGAATGCACGCACCAGATCGCCACTGTCCTGCAGGCGGCGGATCACGCGGCACCTCCTGTGGAGGTGCGAATCGGGAATCGGGAATCGGGAATCGTGTGGAGCGGAGCGCCTGCAGCGACGGATACTTGGTCGGTGCGCTTGTCTGCGTGCATCAATGTGTGTTCCTGCAATTGTTCTGAGCTTTGCCCATTCCCCATTCCCGATTCACCACTCCCGGCTTCCTGCAGAATGATGTCGGCGATGCGTTCGGCTGCATCCGGTTTGGCCAGGGTGCGGGCGGCCTGTGCCATCGACAGGCGGCGTGCGGGGTCGGCGAGCAGGGTCTGCAAGACCTGCTGCAGGCGCACGGCCAGGGTGTCGTCCTGCTTGAGCAGCACCGCGGCGTCGGCCCCGACCAGGTATTCGGCATTGCGGGTCTGGTGGTCGTCCACCGCTGCGGCAAAGGGCACCAGCACGCTGCCGATGCCGGCGGCGCACAGTTCGGCCAGCGTCGATGCACCGGCGCGGCACACGACCAGGTCGGCCCAGGCGTAAGCGGCGGCCATGTCGGCGATGAACGGTTCGACGCTGGCGTTGACGCCCGCCTGCGCGTACGCCGCCTCGGCTTCGGCGCGCAGCTTCTCGCCGCACTGGTGGCGCACGTCCACATCCGGGTGGCCGAGCGCGGCCAGTGCCGCTGGCACGGCCTGATTCAATGCGCGCGCGCCCTGGCTGCCACCGAGCACCAGCACACGCACGGCACCGCCACGGCCGACCAGACGCGTGGCCGGCGCGGGAAGCGCTGCGATTTCGGCGCGCACCGGATTGCCCACCGCTTCCTCGCCAGTGAAGCTGCCCGGGAAACCGGTCAGCACGCGGCGCGCAAACCGCGACAACACCTTGTTGGTCATGCCGGGCGCGCGGTTCTGTTCGTGCACCAGCAACGGCACGCCGAGCAGCCGCGCCGCCAGGCCACCCGGGCCGGCCGCGAAGCCGCCGAAACTGATCACCGCACGCGGCTGGCGCTTGCGCAGCACGAAACCGGCGGCGCGCACTGCGCGCATCACCCGCACCGGTGCACCGAGCAATTTCACCAGCCCCTTACCGCGCAGGCCGCTGATGGCCAGCGTGTCCAGTGGAATGGCGTGCTGCGGCACCAGCCGGGTTTCCATCGCGCCATCGGCGCCCAGCCAGGTCACCGGCACGCCACGCGCGCGCAGCACCTTGGCCACGGCCAGAGCCGGGAAGATGTGCCCGCCGGTGCCGCCAGCCAGAATCATCACTGGTCGACCCCCCGCACCTGGATGTGCGGGCGTTTGCGAGGGATTCGCATGGGCACTCATGCAATCCTCCCGAAGGTCGGTTCCACACGCGGCTGCATGCGGCTGGTGCCGCGCAGGATGGCCGACGCCGGTGCCACCGATGCGGCAGCGACCGGTGCGGCTGCGGCTGCGGGTGCGGCGGCAACCGGGTCACGCTGCGGCTTGTGCGCCGGCGCATAGGCTGGCGCGACCGATTCGACCACCGGTTCGGCCGGCTCGGCCGACGGCGCGCCCGCGCCCTGCGGCGACAATTTGCTGCGCAGGCGCTCGGCACGATCCATCTCGTAGGACACGCGCAGCAGCAGGCCCATCGCCACGCAGGTCATCAGCACCGACGAACCGCCGGAGGAAATCAGCGGCAGGGTCAGGCCCTTGGTCGGCAGGATGCCCAGGTTCACGCCCACCGAGACGAAGCTCTGCAGGCTGATCCACAAGCCGATGCCGAAGGCGATGTAGCCGGAGAAGTGACGCTTCATTTCCACGCAGCGCATGCCAAGCCAGAACGCGCGGCCGACCAGCAGCGCGTACAGCGCGATCACCCCGCACACGCCGACAAAGCCGAGTTCTTCGGCAATGACCGAGAAGATGAAGTCGGTATGCGCTTCGGGCAGGTAGTTGAGCTTCTGCACCGAGGCGCCCAGGCCCACGCCGGTCCACTGGCCGCGGCCCACCGCCATCAAGGCGTTGGACAGCTGGTAGCCGGAGCCGAGCTGGTCGGCCCACGGGTCCAAGAACGAGGTGATGCGGCGCAGCCGGTACGGCTCCAGGATCGCGATGAAGGCGAACACCGGCAGGCCGAACACGATCGGCATCGACATGCGCGGCAGGTTCACCCCGCCCAGCACCAGCATGCCGGCGGTGATCGCCAGCAGCAGCGTGGACGAGCCGAAGTCCGGCTGCATCAGCAGCAGGCCGACCAGGGCGATCGCCACGCCCAGCGGCTTGAGCATCGCCGGCCAGGTCGCGTTGACCTCGTCGCGAAAGCGCACCAGATAGCTGGACAGCCACACGATGTAGAGCACCTTGACCGCTTCGACGGTCTGGAACTTCGACACGCCCAGGTTGATCCAGCGTTTGGCGCCGTTGACGCTGCTGCCCAGGCCGGGCACGAACACCACCATCAGCAGGCCGAAGCAGGCCAGCAGCAGCACCTGGTTGTACTGCTCGATGGTCTTGAGCTCGGTACGCATCGCCCAGAACGCCAGGCCCACGCCAATGCCCAGGAACAGCAGGTGGCGGGTCAGGTAATAGAACGGGTTGTCGGACAGCTCGATCGAGCTGGACGCCACCATCACCACGCCCAGCGAGGCGAGCGTGGCCGCGGCCCCGAGCAGCCACGGGTCGTAGCGGCCGCCGATGGCGTCCAGTCGCGTGGCTTGGCGGGACATGTCGTTCATCAGCGCACCTTCAACGTGGCAAGGCCGATCAGCACCAGCACCACCGAAATGATCCAGAAGCGCACGATCACGCGCGGCTCCGGCCAGCCCTTGAGTTCGAAGTGGTGATGGATCGGCGCCATGCGGAACACGCGCTTGCCGGTCAGCTTGAAGCTGGCGACCTGGATCATCACCGACAGCGTCTCGATCACGAACACGCCGCCCATGATCACCAGCACCAGTTCCTGGCGCACGATCACCGCGATGGTGCCGAGCACCGCGCCCAGCGACAGCGCGCCGATGTCGCCCATGAACACCATGGCCGGATAGGTGTTGAACCACAGAAAGCCCAGGCCTGCGCCGGCGATCGCCGAGCAGATGATGATCAGCTCGCCAGCCCCCGGAATCAGCGGGATTTTCAGGTATTCGGCAAACACCACATTGCCCGAGGCATAGGCGAACACGCCCAGCGCGCAGGCCACCAGCACGGTCGGCATGATCGCCAGGCCGTCCAGGCCGTCGGTGAGGTTCACCGCATTGGAGAAGCCGACGATCCAGAAATAGGCGATCACCACAAAGCTCACGCCGGCCAGCGGCAGCGCGATCGACTTGAACATCGGAATGTAGAAGGTGATCGCGGCCGGCACGTCGGCGGTGTAGTACAGGAACAGCCCCGCTGCCAGGCCGAAGATCGACTGCAGCAGGTACTTCCAGCGCGACTTCAGGCCGTTGGGATCGCGGCGCACGATCTTGATCCAGTCGTCGTACCAGCCGATGGCGCCGAAACAGATCATCACCGCCAGCACCAGCCACACGTAGCGGTTGCGCAGGTCGCCCCACAGCAGCACCGACAGGGTCACCGTCAGCAGGATCAGCGAGCCGCCCATGGTCGGCGTGCCGGCCTTGGAGAAATGCGTCTGCGGGCCATCCTGGCGGATCGGCTGGCCACCCTTGAACTGGGCCAGCTTGCGGATCACCGCCGGGCCCATCCACAACGACAGGAACAGCGCGGTCAGCGCCGCCAGGATGCCGCGGAAGGTCAGATAGTTGAACAGCCCGAACAGGCTCTCCAGTTGCTGCAGCCAACGCGCCAGCTCAAGCAGCATGGGATGCGTCCTCCGCCGGGGCCAGCAGCGCGGTGACGATGCGGTCCATGGCGCTGCCACGGGAGCCTTTCACCAGCAGCGTGGGCGGGGTGTGCGCCGTGGTGGCGGCAGTCTGCGCCGCCGCACCGGTGTGTTCGTACATCGAAGAAGATTCCTGCGTTTGAGTCGGCGAAACGGCGAGCTGCGCCAGATCCGCCTGCAAGGCCGCGATCAATGCGGCATGGGTGGCGAACACGCGGCCGCCCTCGCCGAACGCCTGCGCGGCGGCGGCACTGAGCTCGCCCAGCGCGTACAGGCGCTGCAGCTTGGCCGCGCGCGCGCGACGTCCGGCGGCCGCATGCAAGGCTGCGCCTTCCGGGCCGAGTTCACGCATGTCGCCGAGTACCAGCCAGCCCTGGCCAGATGCCGCGGCCAGCGTGTCGATGGCCGCGTCCAGCGAACCGGGATTGGCGTTGTAGCTGTCGTCGATCAACACCGCGCCGCCAGGCAGGGTGTGGGTGATCTGACGACCGGCCACCGGGCGTGCCTGCGCCAGACCGGCGGCGATGACCGGCAGGGCGATGCCCGCACCCAACGCCAGGCCGGCCGCAGCCAGCGCGTTGAGCACGTTGTGGCGGCCCGGCAACGGCAGCGCGATCTGCGCCTGGCCTTGCGGGGTCACCAGCGTGAACTGCGCCCCGCCCGCCTGCAGCCGCAGGCCATGCGCGGTGATCTCGGCACTGGCCTGCAGGCCGTAACGCAACACGCGGCGGCCCTGCACCGGCTGCGCCTGCAGTTGCTGCTCGAACCAGACACCGAAGGCATCGTCGGCATTGATCACCGCCACGCCATCGGCCGGCAATGCGGCGTAGATGGCGCCCTTGGTGCGGGCGACGCCGAGCAGGCTGCCCAGGCGTTCCAGATGCGCGGGTGCGATGTTGTTGACCAGGGCCACGTGCGGCTGCGCGATCTCGGTGAGATAGGCGATATCGCCCGGCTTGCCGGCGCCCATTTCGTAGATCGCCAGATCCGCATCGTCCGGGGCGGCGATCACCGCCAGCGGCAGGCCGATTTCGTTGTTGCGGTTGCCCGGCGTGGCGTACACGGTGATGCCGTCGACACGCCCGGCCTCGCTCAGGATGGCCAGCAGCAGGGCCTTGACGCTGGTCTTGCCGTTGGAGCCGGTCAAGGCGATCACCCGCGTGGCGCGGTCGCGCTGCATGCCGGCGGCGATACGCGCCAACGCCAGTTCGGTATTGCCCACCAGCACCTGCGGCACGCTCAGCGCCGGCAGCAGCCGATCGACCAGCAGGCCGCTGGCGCCATGTGCCACCGCGTCTGCGGCAAAGTCGTGGCCGTCGAAACGCTCGCCGCGCAGCGCCACGTACAGGCTGCCGTTGGCCAGCGTGCGGGTGTCGTTGCCGACGGTGTCGATCATGGCGTCCTCGCCATGCAGCTCGCCACCGGCCCAGTGGGCGATCAACGACAATGGAGTGAGCTTCATGCGCGCACTCCCAGCCCGGTCCGCGGCAACAAGGCCTGCGCCGCCACGATGGCGTCGTCGAAGGCATGCCGCACACCGGCCACTTCCTGATATGGCTCGTGGCCCTTGCCGGCGATCAGCACGATGTCGGAGGCACCGGCCATGCTGATGGCCTGATGGATCGCCGCGGCGCGGTCGCGCTGCACGATCGCCGCATCCGGACGCGCGAAGCCGCGCAGGATGTCGGCCACGATCACATCGCCATCTTCGCCCCGCGGGTTGTCGTCGGTGACGATCGCCACGTCGGCGTTGACCTCGGCAATGGCCGCCATCTGCGGGCGCTTGCCGGTGTCGCGCTCGCCACCGCAACCGAACACGCAGATCAACCGGTCCTGCGCATGCGCGCGCAGGCTGGCCAGTGCCTGTTGCAGCGCGTCGGGCGTGTGTGCGTAGTCGACGACCACCAACGGTGCGCCATGCGCGCCACCGAGGCGGTTCATGCGCCCGTGGATCGGCTGCAGCCGACCGAGCACCTCGGCGATCCGTGCCGGCGCGATGTCCAGCGCAGACAACGCGCCGGCCACGGCCAGCAGGTTGTCCACGTTGAAACGGCCCAGCAGCGGCGAGTGCACCGGATGCACGTGACCGTCGATATGCAGCGCGAAATTGATCCCGTTGTGATCCAGCTGCAGCGCCTGTGCACGCACGCTCGCCTGGGCCTGCGCGCGCGAACTCACGCCGATCGCGCGCAACGCGGGGTCGAGCGAGGCCAGCAGCGTGCGGCCGAAGTCATCGTCCAGGTTGACCACGGCGGCCTTCAATCCGGCGCGCGCGAACAGCCTGGCCTTGGCCGCGCCGTACTGCGCCATGTCGCCGTGGTAATCGAGATGGTCGCGGGTGAGATTGGTGAACACCGCCACGTCGAAATGCACCGCATCCACGCGGCCCTGGTCCAGCGCATGCGAGCTGACTTCCATCGCCACGGCCTGCGCGCCTTCGTCGCGCAGTTGCGCCAGCAAGGCATGCGTCTGCAGCACCAGCGGCGTGGTGAACCCGGTCGGCACGGCGCTGCCGTACAGGCCCACGCCCAGGGTACCGAGCGTGCCGGCGGGCGTGCCGAGCAGTGTCAGGGCCTGTGCCAGCAATTGCACCGTCGAGGTCTTGCCGTTGGTGCCGGTGACGCCGACCATGCGCATCGCCTGCGAAGGCTGGCCGTGGAACTGATCGGCCATCGCGCCCAGGCGCGCACGCAGACCGGGCACGGCGATCGCATCGACCGGTACCGGCAGATCGGCCGGCGCCGGCGGCTCGAACAACACCGCCACCGCGCCATTGGCGCGCGCCTGGTCGACAAAGCCCAGGCCGTGCGCGCCGAAACCGGCGATCGCCACGAAGGCATCGCCTGCACGCACCACACGGCTGTCCATCACCAGGCCCGACACCTGCACGTCGTGCGCAAGCCGCACGTCCGGCAACAGCTGCGACAGCGGCATGGCGCGGCTCACTGGCGGCTCTCCTGCAACGGCGCGGGCTGGGCGGTGGTGGGCGCGGCCGGCGGTGCGATCGCGGTCGGGATGCCGGCGGACACTTCGTCCACCGGATCCGGCACCAATGCCGGGTCTAGGTCGGCCGGCTGCGGCTTGACCACCGGCTGCCCGGTCTTGCCGGCAGCCTGCGCGGCCAGCCACGACTGGATGTCGTCCGGCGGCACGTCCATCAGCCGCAGCGCGCCTTCCATCACCCGATGGAACACCGGTGCCGACACCAGGCCGCCGTAATACACCTTGCCCTGCGGATCGTTGATCACGATGACGGTGGCAAAGCGCGGACGCGTGGCCGGCACCAGGCCGGCGAACAGCGAGTTGTAATGCCCGCGCTCGTATCCGTTGGCGCCGTTCTTGCGCGCGGTACCGGTCTTGCCGGCCACGTGGTAGCCCAGGATCGCCGCGCCCTTGGCGCCACCCTGGGTGACCACGGTTTCCATCATGTCGATGACCTGGCGCGCCACTTCGGGGGTGACCACCTGGCGGGTTTCGTTGTGCTGGCCGCGCACGAAGGTCGGCGGGGTCAGCTTGCCGCCATTGCCCAGCGTGGCGTACGCCTGCGCGATCTGCAGCGGCGTCACCGACAGGCCGTAGCCGTACGACATTGTGGTCTTGGACGGGCCGCTCCAGCGCGCCGGCTGCAGCACCACACCGGCCGATTCGCCGGGAAACCCGCTATGCGGCGCAGCGCCGTAACCGAAGTTGCGGATCGACTGATAGAAGGTCTGGTCCGGCACCTTGGCCGCGATCTTGGCCGCGCCGATGTTGGAGCTGCGCGTGATCACGCCGGTGACGTTGAGCACGCCGTTGTTGCGCGGCACATCGCGGATGGTGAAGCGCCCCACCGACATGTAGCCGGGGTTGGTGTCGATGACGGTGTCCTTGGTCACCACGCCGGCGGTCAGCGCGGTGGCCACGGTCAGCGGCTTCATCGTCGAGCCCGGCTCGACCAGATCGGTGACCGCACGGTTGCGGCGCGCCGAGGGGTTGATGCCGGTGACCGCGTTGGGGTTGTAGGTCGGCAGGTTGACCATCGCCAGCACTTCGCCGGTGGCCACATCCATCACCACCATCGAGCCGCCGGCAGCGTTGTTTTCGACCAGCGCGTTGCGCAGCTCCTTGTAGGCCAGGAACTGGATGCGGCGATCGATGCTCAGCGTCAGGTCCTTGCCCGGCTGCGCCGGACGCACCAGATCCACGCTCTCCACGATCGCGCCGCGCGCATCGCGCACCACCTTCTTGGAGCCCGGCTTGCCGCGCAGCCATTCGTCGAACGCCAGCTCCAGGCCTTCCTGGCCGCGGTCGTCGATATTGGTGAAGCCCAGCACGTGGGCCATCGCCTCGCCTTGCGGATAGAAGCGCCGGAACTCGCGCTGCGAGAACACGCCGGGAATCTTCAGATCGACAATCGCATGCGCCTTGTCCGGGTTGATCCGGCGCTGCAGGTACATGAATTCCTTGCCGGCCTTCTGCGCCAGCTTGGCGTTCAATTCGTCCAGCGGCTGGCCGAGCGCCTTGGCCAGCTCGGGAATGCGGTCCGGATTGCGCAACAGCTCCTGCGGATTGACCCAGATCGATTCCACCGGCGTGGACACCGCCAACGGCTCGCCGTTGCGGTCGGTGATCATGCCGCGCGAGGTGGCGATCGGCAGCTCGCGCAGGTAGCGCGCCTCGCCCTGGCGCTGGTAGAAGTCACGGTTGACCAGCTGCACGAACGCCGCGCGGCCGATCAGCGTCACCGAGCACAGGCCCAGCGCGATGCCGACCAGCGTCAGGCGGCCACGCAGGTTGAAGTTGCTGCGCGCGCGGTTGCGGCCGGCTTTCATGGCGCACCTCCGTGTGCGCCACCCAGTGCGCCACCCTGCGGGCGGCTTCGCGGTGCAAAACGGTTGTCCTGCCGTTTTGTCATGAGCGCAACACCGACATGTGCGCCACCCTGCGGGCGGCTTCGCGGTGCAAAACGGTTGTCCTGCCGCACCGTCATGGGCGCACCACCACGATGTCGTTGGTCTCCGGGAACTTCATCCCGATGCGCGCACGCGCAACCTGATCCACGCGGTTGCTTTCCGCCCAGGTGGCCTGCTCCAGCTGCAGCCGGCCGAATTCGATATTCAATTCATCGCGCGTGTGTTCGAGCTTGGACAACTGCACGAACAGCTTGCGATGCATGTGGCGCATGTACACCACACCGATCGCCGAGGCGATGCTGCAGGCCAGCAGCACGATGAGCAGCAGGCGGCTCATGCGGCGTCTCCGTTCGGAGACGCCGGGAATCGGGAATCGGGATTCGGGAATCGGGAAGCAGCGGCGCTGTTGCCTTTGCCCATTCCCGATTCCCCATTTCCCATTCCCAGCTTTTCGGCCACCCGCAACACCGCGCTGCGGGCGCGCGGGTTGACGCTCAGTTCGTCGTTGTCGGCCTTGATGGCGCCGCTGATTAGCTGCAGCGTCGGCACGAAAGGCTGGGCTTCGGGCAGGCGGCGGTTGCTCGGCGGCGCCTTGGCGTAGCGGGCCATGAACTGCTTGACGATGCGGTCTTCCAGCGAGTGGAAGCTGATCACCGCCAGGCGGCCGCCGGGCTTGAGCGCACCCAGGGCGGCATCCAGGCCGGCTTCCAGGTCGTCCAGCTCGCGGTTGATATAGATGCGGATCGCCTGAAAGCTGCGCGTGGCCGGATGGGTCTTGCTGTCGCCGCGCGGCATCACCGAGGCGATCAGCTCGGCCAGCTGCGCGGTGCGCAGCAGCGGCTGTTCGGCGCGGCGCGCCACGATGGCGCGCGCGATGCGGCGGCTCTGGCGCTCTTCGCCATAGGTCCACAGCACGTCGGCGATGTCGCGCTCGCTGGCCTGCGCCAGCCACTCGGCCGCGCTCTGGCCGGCATCCGGGTCCATGCGCATGTCCAGCGGGCCGTCCTTGCCGAAACTGAAACCGCGCCCGGCCACATCCAGCTGCGGCGAGGACACGCCCAGATCCAGCAGGATGCCGTCGACGGTTGCCGCAGCGACCACCTGGCCAAGACCGGCAAAACTGCCGCGATGGATGGACACGCGCGCATCGCCACCGAACGACTGTTCGGCCACGGCGATCGCGTCGGGGTCCTTGTCCATCACCAGCAGTCGACCTCCCGGGCCAAGGTGTTGCAGCACGCCACGGGCGTGTCCGCCACGTCCGAACGTGCCATCGAGATAAGTTCCGTTTTCGATCACCTGCAGGCCGTCCAGAACCTGCGTGTACAGCACCGGCACGTGGGCCGCCGGCGGCTGCGACACCGGGTGACCGGGCTGCGCTTCACCGCGCATCCGGGCACCCCGGCTCACAACCTGAGATCGAGCAATTCATCGCCCAGATCCCCGTCAGACAATGTCTGCTGGATCAGTGCGCGATGTGCCTGCTCGCTCCAGAGTTCGAATTTGTCGCCCATGCCCAGCAGCACGGCCTTCTTCTCGATGCCGACCGCGTTGCGGTGGCTGGCCGGGATGCTCAGACGGCCATTGGCGTCCAGCTCCAGCACTGCGGAAGAACCCACCAGTTTCTGCTGCAGCGTGCGGACCACGCGCTGGGTGTTGGGCTTGGACATCACATCGTCACGCACCCGCTCCCACTCCTTTTCCGCATACAGCCACAGGCAGCCGGCTTCGAACGGGTTGTAGGTGAGCACCAGGCGATTGCCGCTCACGCGCGTGACCAGGTCGCGGTACGCGGTTGGCACCGCCATACGCCCCTTGTCGTCCACCGTGATGGCAGTTTCGCCCTGAAACACCGAATACAACCTCGAATACCCGCTGGGGGATCATTGAACCACGAAAAACCACAAAACACCTGGTTTTCCCTCCGTTGCCCACCTTAGCAGCGCGTCAAAGGTTGTCAACAACTTTGAGGGCCACAAATCGCCAGTCGCATCAATGAGTTGCGGCACTCTTTAGAGACTTGTTCAAAGGTTATCCACAAGTTGCTGTTTCATCTCAGATTTTGAGATTGAACGAAAATTCAGGGGCGTGAAGGCGATGTAAACCCGACCGCAGTCTCACTTCACACTGCGCCAGCTGCACATGGTCAATGCGCAAACAGGCGACAATCGGCGGCATGTGCCTGGTCGCTCTTGCCTGGAAAACCCACCCGCGCTGGCGCCTGCTGCTGGTGGGCAACCGCGATGAATTCCACGAGCGCCCGACCGCTGCGCTGGCGCGCTGGCCAGCACCCGCCGACGGGGTCCTGGCGGGCCGCGACCTGCGCTCGGGCGGCAGCTGGGTGGGCCTGGGCAGTGACGGCCGCGCCGCGGTGGTGACCAACGTGCGTGACCCGCTCGCCAGCGCGTCCGGCCGCTCGCGCGGTCACCTGATTGCCGATTACCTGGCCGGCAGCCTGGACGCGGCCGTCTACGCCGGCGACCTGGCGGCCGCCGCGCACGAGTTCCCGCCGTTCAATCTGGTGGTGTGCGACGCCGAGCGCTGCGAACACCTCAGCAATCACCCGCCACTGGCACGCACGCTGGCGCCTGGCATCCACGGCATGTCCAACGGCCCGCTGGACGCGCACTGGCCCAAGACCGCTGCATTGACCGCGGCCTTGCACGACTGGTGCGCCGCAGGCAGCGACGACCTGCAACCGCTGTGGACCGCCCTGGGCAACCCCGCCATCGCGCCGGACCACGCCCTGCCCCACACCGGCGTGGACCTGCCCACCGAACGCCTGCTGTCGGCCGCCTTCATCAGCGGCGCCAGCTACGGCACCCGCGCCAGCACCATCGTCGCGGTGGACCACCACGGCAACGGCTTCATCCACGAACGGCGCTTCGGCCCGAACGGCATCTTCCAGGGCGAGACGCGGCTGGAGATTTAGAGACACCGGTACTGCGTGGCGGGACGATGAGGCGAGAAACAAAGGGCCTGGCCCACGCATCGCTCCCGTAGGCCGGGCAAATGCAGATCGCCCAGCACCCCTTCTCCCGCCTGCGGGAGAAGGGGGCGCACAGCGCCGGATGAGGGAATGGGCACCCCGTCCCCACGGCGCCCCCATCCGCCCTTCGGGCACCTTCCCCCGCAAGCGGTGGAAGGCAGAGCTCTCCGGGACCGCTCTTCCGCTTCCCGCAAGCCGGGAGGAAGCAGACCGCATCGCTCACCTTCTCCCGCCTGCGGGAGAAGGTGGCGCGCAGCGCCGGATGAGGGTGGGATCCGCCACGCATTCCCGCGCTGCCCCCATCCGCCCTTCGGGCACCCTCCCCCGCAGGCGGTGGAAGGCAGAGCTCTCCGGGACCGCTCTTCCCCTTCCCGCAAGCCGGGAGGAAGCAGACCGCTTCGCTCTCCTTCTCCCGCTCGCGGGAGAAGGGGGCGCCCAGCGCCGGATGAGGGTGGGATCCGCCACGCATTCCCGCGCTGCCCCCATCCGCCCTTCGGGCACCTTCCCCCGCAAGCGGTGGAAGGCAAAAAGGTCTGGACCCGCCATTCCCCTCCGCAAGCCGGAGCAGAAAACAGCAGTCATTACCAAGCAATTCCATCGACAGCAGTTCCATCGATGGCGGACGACCCGACGCTCCAGCAGTGCACCCGAGTGCAAGCCCCCTTGAGTCAAGGGGGCGCGGCGACAGCCGCGGGGGTGTGGCATGCCCGGAGCGGGACCCGCGTTTTGTACCGCCAACGGCGGTACAAAGCGTGGGCACCTTCGAGAAGGGCGAACGCCCGAACGAAGGTGGCGGAGCCGGCCGGTAAGCCGGGTTCTGTCGTGGACAGTCATTCGTCTAGGCGCTACGTCACCGCAGCGCTCAAGCAACCTACCCGGATCCAGCGCGGGCCACGCCAATGGATCCCTATTTGGTCTTGCTCCAGGTGGGGTTTGCCGTGCCGGTCCGTTACCGGACTCGCGGTGCGCTCTTACCGCACCATTTCACCCTTACCGGCCCCTCGCCACCCCTCTGCAGCCTCTAAACGCACTTGGCGATGCTGCGCATCGCCGACACGCGTCAGTGGCGGCAGAGGGGTGACGAGGGACGTAGGCGGTATCTTTCTGTTGCACTTTCCGTCGGCTCGCGCCGCCCAGGCGTTACCTGGCACCTTGCCCTATGGAGCCCGGACTTTCCTCGGCACTCTTGCGAGTGACGCGACTGTCTGGCCGACTCCGCCGGGGCGCACTATACGCTATCGCCACCGTGCACAACGGCGCCGCGACTTCCCCCCGCCGTTGCCGGTAGGCCCGCAATTGCCCGTAGGAGCGCACCCGGGCGCGAAAGGCCTTACCGAGAAAAATCCCAGTGCACGTATACCTGCTCCTGCAACAGCACACCTAGCCGCCATACAAGGCCTTGCGCGGCGCGCCGGTCAGTTCGGCGGCCAGCTTGGCGGCCGTGGACGGCGGCAGGTGCTCGGCAAGCTTGGCGTAGACGCGGCGGCCTTCGGCCAGCAGGCCTTCGGCGGCATCGGCGGCGCCCTGCACCATCACCACGAACTCGCCCTTGCGCTGGTTGTCGTCGGCTTCGACCTTGGCCTGCAACTGCGCCAGGGTGCCGTCGAGTACGGTTTCGAACAGCTTGGTCAGCTCGCGCGCGATCACCGCCGGGCGCTCGTCGCCGAAGGCCAGGCGCAGGTCGGCCAGCGATTCGACGATGCGGTGCGAGGACTCGTAGAACACCAGGGTGCGGGTTTCGCCGGCCAGGTGCGCCAGGCGCTCGCGACGCGCGGCGCTCTTGGCCGGCAAAAAGCCCTCGAAGCCGAAGCGGTCGCTGGGCAGGCCGGCCACGCTGAGCGCGGCGATCGCCGCGCAGGCGCCGGGAACCGGGCTGACCCGGATCCCGGCCGCGCGGGCGGCGCGCACCAGCTTGAAGCCAGGATCGCTGACCAGCGGGGTGCCGGCATCGCTGACGATGGCCAGCGACTCGCCCTCGCGCAGGCGCGCGACGATGCGCTCGGACATGGCGTCCTCGTTGTGGTCGTGCAGGGCCAGCAGCGGGCGGTCGATGCCGAAGTGGCCGAGCAGCTGGCGGGTGTGGCGGGTGTCTTCGGCGCAGATCGCGGCCACGCCACGCAGCACCTCCTGCGCACGCGGCGACAGGTCGGCCAGGTTGCCGATCGGCGTGGCGACCACGTGCAGGGTTCCAGGGGAGGTCATCGACGGTATTCCGTAGGGCAAAGGGTAGAATCGTAGCGTTTTTAACAGTCCGCCCCGGCGGGCCCCGTCCAATGGATCTGAAATGAACAAGCGTGTTGCAAGGATCTCCGCCCTGTCGCTGATGGTGATGCTGGCCGCCGGTTGCGCCACCAGCAGCGTCACCCAGACCGCCTCGCCGACCCAGAGCGCGGCGCTGGCGTTGCTGGACCAGGGCAAGCCGCGCGAGGCGGCGCAGCAGCTGGAAGCCGAGGCCGCCGGCGCCAGCGGTGCGCAGCGCAGCCGCCTGCTGGCCGCGTCCGCGTTCGGCTGGCATGACGCCGGCGATGACGCACGTGCGCGCACGCTGCTGGCGCAGGTCACCGCGCGGCATCTCGGCGGCGAAGACCGCGCCCGCTTCGCGCTGCTGACCGGCGAGCTGGCGGTGATCGACAAGCAGGCCGCGCAGGCGCTGCAGGCCCTGGGCGACAGCCCGCAAGGCCTGCCCCAGCCGCTGCAGACCCGCTGGCTGCTGGCACGCGCCGCCGCACTGGAAGGCACCGGCGACCTGTTCGGCGCTGCCGCCGACCGCGCACGCGCCGATGCCAGCCTGACCGGCACCCCGCGCAGCGAGAACCAGCGCGCGATCGTGCGCCTGCTGGCCGCACTCGACGACGCCACGCTGAAGGGCCGCACCGCGGCGCTGCCGGCGGGCGATCCGCTGTACAACTTCGCCGGCCGCGCCCTGATCAGCCGCGGCCTGGCGCTGCCGCGCGCGTTCGACCGCGACGCGCAATGGGGCTTTGACACCAGCAAGCGCCCGCCGGCCGAACGCGATGGCTATCGCCCGCCGATCAAGCTGGGCGTGCTGCTGCCGCTCAGCGGCAACCTGGCCACCGCCTCGGCGCCGGTGCGCGACGGTCTGCTGGCCGGCTACTACGCCGAAACCCGCCGCCGCCCGGAACTGCGCTTCTTCGACACCGCCGGCACTGCCGCCGGCGCCAATGCCGCCTACGACAAGGCAGTGAGCGCCGGGGTGGATTACGTGGTCGGCCCGCTGGGGCGCGACGAAGTCAGCGCCATGTTCGCACGCGGCCAGCTGGCGGTGCCGGTGCTGGCACTCAACCGCCCCACCGACAACAAGGCACCGCCCAGCGGCAGCGCCGGCTTCTCGCTGGCGCCGGAAGACGACGGCATCATGGCCGCCGAATACCTGCTCTCGCGCGAACGTCGCAACGTGCTGATCGTCGGCACCAGCGACGACAACGGCAAGCGCACCATCAAGGCCTTCCGCGACCGCTTCAGCGAACGCGGCGGCACCATCGCCGGCAGCATCAGCGTGGCCGAGGTGCCGGGCGACATCGGTGCGCAGCTGCGCAACTACGGCACCGCCGATGCGGTGTTCCTGGCGGTGCGTGGCAACACCGCGCGCGCGCTGGCGCCGCAACTGGCCTTGAGCGGGTTCGCCGGCAAGTCGCGCGTGGGCACCTCGCAGCTGGTGGCCGGCACCGGCAAGGTCGAAGACGACCTGGCCCTGGACGGCATCGTCTACCCGAGCGAGACCTGGACCGCCCTGGGCGTGTCCGGGCTGCCGGCCTCCACCCAGGTCGCCAGCACGTTGCCCAGCGCACGCGGACCGGGTGCGCGCCTGTTCGCGTTCGGCTACGACGCCTGGAAGATCAGCGCGTACCTGGAAAAGCTCGCCACCGGCACCGATGGCGGCCTGCGCGGCGCCACCGGCACCCTGCATCTGGACGGCTTCGGCAATGTGCTGCGCACCCCGGCCTGGTCCACCTTCAACGGTGGCCGCCCGGTGCCGATCGCCGACGGCCGCTGACACCATGCCGGCAGCGCGTCAGCAACGTGGTGCGGCGGTGGAAGCGGCCGCCCGCGCGCTGCTGGAGCAGGCCGGGCTGCGGTTGGTGGTGGGCAATGCCAGCTACCGCGGCGGCGAACTGGATCTGGTGATGCGCGACGGACAGGCGCTGGTGTTCGTGGAGGTGCGTTATCGCCGCGACAACCGCTTCGGCGGTGGCGCGGTATCGGTGGATGCGCGCAAGCGCCGCAAGCTGGTACTGGCCGCGCAATTGTTCCTTGCCTATCACCCGGCACTGGCGACACTGCCGTGCCGCTTTGACGTGGTGGAAGCCAGTGGCGAGCCGCCGGTGCTGAACTGGATCCGCGACGCCTTCCGCGCCGACGACTGCTGACAACGGCCCACGCGCGATGCCCACCATCATCACCCACGCCGCCGTGCCGCTCGCGCTCTGGTGCGCCAGTGAACGCGGCCGCCTGTCGCCACGCCTGCTCGCTGCCGGCATCGTCGCGGCGATGTTGCCGGACGCCGATGTGCTGGCGTTCGCGTTGCATGTTCCGTACGCCGATGCGTTCGGCCATCGCGGCGCCAGCCACTCGTTGCTGTTCGCCGGGCTGATCGCGCTGCTGGGCGGTGTTGCACATCGCCTGTTGCGTGCGGACGCGCTGCAGGCAGCAACGTTCTTGTTCGTCTGCGCCGCATCGCATCCGCTGCTGGATGCGATGACCTCCGGCGGATTGGGCGTTGCGCTGGCCTGGCCATGGAGCGAGGCGCGCTGGTTCGCGCCGTGGCGGCCGATCCGCGTGTCGCCCTTCGTCAATGGTTTCTTCAATGCGCGCGGCCTGGCCACGCTGCTCTCCGAGCTGCGCTGGGTCTGGCTGCCGCTCACCGCCGCCGCGCTGGGATGGAGATGCATCCAGCGCGCGGCACCACAGGATCACCTGTCATGACCGATGTGCTTCCCACTGCCCTGGCCGACTTGCTGGCCGCGCGGCTTGGCCCCGATGGCTGGCTGACCGGCGCCGACGCGCGGCGCCGCCATGGCGAAGACGATTCGCGCCGCTGGGCCTTGCCCGCCGCCGTCGCCCTGCCGCGCGATACCGAGGAGGTGGTGGCGATCGTGCAGGCCTGTCGCGCCCATGGCGTGCCGATCGTGGCGCGTGGCGCGGGCACCGGCACCACCGGTGCGGCAGTGCCGTTTTCCGGCGGCGTGGTGGTGTCGATGGCGCGCATGAATCGCATCGTGGCCTTGCGCCCGGAAGACCGCTGCGCCGTGGTGCAACCGGGCCTGCTCAACGGCGAACTGCAGCAGGCCCTGCAGCCGCACGGCCTGTTCTGGCCACCGGATCCGTCCAGCGCGGACATCTGCAGCGTCGGCGGCAACCTGGCCACCAATGCCGGCGGCCCGCGCGCGGTGAAATACGGCGCCACCCGCGACAACGTGCTCGGCCTGGTCGCAGTGACCGGCACCGGCGAGGTGATCCGCTGCGGCGGTGCGTACACGAAGAATTCCACCGGCTACGACCTGACGCATCTGCTGGTCGGCAGCGAAGGCACCCTGGCGATCATCGTCGAGGCGACCTTGAAGCTGACACCGCGTGCGATCGCACAAGCCGGTTTGCGCGCGCTGTATCGCGACGCGGCCAGCGCCGCGGCAGCGGTGTCGCGCATCATGGCGCAACCGACCACGCCGACAATGCTGGAATTCATGGATGCCAGTGCGATTGCGCTATTGCGCCGCAACGGCAGCGATGTCCCCGAGGCCGGCGCGATGCTGCTGATCGAAGCCGATGGCGATCACGACACCCTGCCCTACGCACTGCAGGCCTTGCACGCTGCAGCCGAGGGCGAGGGCGTGGTGAGCCTGGACGTGGCCGCCGATGGCAGCGCGCGCGACAAGCTGTGGGCGGCACGCCGCGCACTGTCGCCGGCGCTGCGCACGATCAAGCCCGGCAAGATCAACGAAGACGTGGTGGTGCCGGTGTCGCGCATCCCCGACCTGGTGGCCGGCGTGGAGGCATTGGCTGCGGAATTCGCGCTGCCGATTGTGGCTTTCGGCCATGCCGGCAATGGCAACCTGCACGTCAACATCATGTACGACCCGGCCGATGCCGACGAAGACGCACGCGCCCATGCCGCATTGCCGCGCCTGTTTGCGCTGGTGCTGGCGCTGGAAGGCACGCTCTCCGGCGAGCACGGCATCGGCGTGGCCAAGCGCGATTTCATGGCCCAGGCCTTCAGCGCACCGACGCTGGCGGCGATGCGTGCGATCAAGGCCGCGCTGGATCCGGACGGGATCCTGAATCCGGGCAAGGTGTTGCCACCGCTCGAGTGACGCAGCCGCCTCAGCGCGTCACCCCGATGAAGCGCAGCCCCACGCCCGGTTCGGTGACGATGTAATGCGGGGCGGCGGCATCGTCGTGCAGTTTCTGGCGCAGCTTGCCGACCAGGATGCGCAGGTAATGGGTGTCGTCTTCATGGGTGGGGCCCCACACCTCGCGCAGCAGCTGCGGCTGGGTGACCACGCGGCCGGCGTGCTTGAACAGCAGCGCGAGCAGGGCGTATTCCTTGCGACTCAAGGGCACCGCTTCGCCATCGAGGGTGACCTCGCGCAGGCCCAGGTGGATGTGCAGGCGGCCGTCGTCGAACACGCTCTCCTCCACCGTGCTGCCGGCGCCGGCCTGGCGCAGCAACGCGCGGATGCGCGCCATCAGTTCCTGCACGCCGAACGGCTTGGTGACGTAGTCGTTGGCGCCGGCATCGAGCGCGGCGACCTTTTCGGTTTCGCCGGCGCGCACGGTGAGCATGATCACCGGCACGCTGGACCACTGGCGGATCTCGCGCAGCACCTCGTGGCCGTCGCGATCGGGCAGGCCGATGTCCAGCACCACCAGTTCGGCGCCCTGCCCGGCCAGCATGGCCAGGCCTTCCTCGGCGGTGCCGGCCTGCAGCACGCGATACCCCTGTGCGCGCAGGCTGATGTCAAGAAAGCGGCGGATCTGCGGCTCGTCGTCGACGATCAGCACGCGGGCAGGCGGGATGGCAGTGGGGTCAGTCGGCATCGGGGCGAGGTGGCGCGGCGGGAACGAGCAACGGCAGCGTAATGCGGATCGTGGTGCCGTGACCATCGGCGCCGGCCAGCGCCTCCACGCTGCCGCCATGCGCGCCGATCATGCCCTGGCAGATGGTCAGGCCCAGCCCGGTGCCATGGCGGCCGCGGTCGCCACGCTCCACGCTGTAGAACATGTCGAAGATGCGTGCGCGCTCGTCCTCGGGAATGCCGGGGCCCTGGTCGCCGATATCGATCTGCAGGGCGCCGGCCTGCAGCCGCGCCTGCACGGTGACGGCCACGCCGGCTGGCGAAAATTTCGCCGCGTTCTCCAGCACGTTGAAGATGGCCTGCTCCACCAGTGCCGGGTGCACCCAGATCGCCGGCAGGTCGGCAGCCAGCTCCAGCTGCAGGCGCACCGCCGGCTGGTAGCGCTGCAGCCGCCGCGTGGCCGAGCCGATCAACTCGTCCACGCCGATCCAGTCGCGCTTCAAGGTCAGGCCGGTGTGGCCGAGCCGGGTCATGTCGAGCAGGTTCTGGATGTAGCGATCCAGCCGCTCGCCTTCGAGCTGGATGGTGTCCAGCAGGCTGTGGCGGTCCTGCGCGTCCATCGCATCGCCGTAGCTGGCCAGGCTGCTGGCCGAGCCGATCATCGAGGCCAGCGGCGAGCGCAGATCGTGCGAGACCGAGGACAGCAATGCCGAGCGCAGGCGCTCGGTTTCGCCACTGACGCGCGCGCCCTCCAGATCGGCGACCAGGCGCGTGCGCAGCGCCGCCTGGCCGATGTCCTCCACCATCGCTTCGGCCAGCCGACGTTGCTCCAGGCCGGGCCGCTGCACGCTCTGACGAAAGCGCAGCGCGGCCACGCCCAGGCTGCCACGTTCGTGCCGCACCGGCAGGCACCACCACTGCGCGCCGGCCAGCGTATCGGTGAAGTGGCCGGCCGGCTGCCCGTGGCGCTGGGTCCACTCCGCCGCGCTGCGATCGAGTGCGCCGAAGCTGGCCGGCGCATCGCTCTCGCGTTGCTCCAGCCGCAACCAGGCCTCGGCATCCAGTGCAGTGGCCAGCGCACGGCGGCCGGCTTCCAGCACCTGCCCCAGGTCGGCGGCGGTGCTGAGCTCGCGGGCCAGCGCCTGCAGTGCATTGGCATGCGCGTTGGCGGCGCGCAGGGCCAGCACCTGGCTGCGCAGGCGCGAGGCCAGGCGGCCGGCGACCAGCGCGGCGATCAGGAACAGGCATACCGTCACCACGCCCTGGCGCGCGCTGATGTGCAGGGTGAAGCGCGGTTCGATGAAGAAGAAGTTGTAGGCGAAAAAACTCAGCAGCGCGGCGATCACCGCCGCGGCCATGCGCGTGCGCGAGGCCACCAGCACCACCGCGACGATGAACACCATCGACAGGTCGTCGATGTCGGTCCAGCGCTGGATCACCCACGCCACCGCGACCGCCGCAGCGGCGGCGATCGCCGCAAACGCCAGGTCGTAGCGCTGCAGCCACTGGCGCGGATTACGCCAACGCTGGCGCGCGCGTGCACGCGCATCGGCGGAGCTGACGATGACCAGTTCGTAATGCGCGCCACGCTGCAGCAGTTGCTGGGTCAGCGTGCGGTTGAACATGCGCGCCAGCGGGCGTTCGCGCGTGCGCCCCAGCACCAGCGTGGACACGCCGTTTTGCGCAGCGAAATCCAGCAATGCCTGCGCGACGTTGGCGCCATGCAGCAGCGCGGTATCGCCCCCCAGCCGGCGTGTCAGTGCGAACGCGCGGTCGATCTCCAGCTGCCAGGCGGCATCGGCCACGGTGCGCGTCTGCACGGTGACCACCGTCCACGGCGCATCGCGCCGCTCGGACAGCCGCCGCGCCACCCGCACCAGATAATCCGAGCCGCCACGCCCATCGATGGCCACCACCACGCGGCGACGCAAGGCGGCGGTGCCGGGCAGGCCGCGCGCGGCCTGGGTGTCGCGCAGATCGCTGTCGACGCGGTCGGCCGCGGTCTGCATCGCCAGCTCGCGCAGGGCAGTGAGGTTGGAGGGCGAGAAGAACGCCTGCAAGGCCTGGGTGGCCTGTTCGGGCAGATACACCTTGCCCTGCTGCAGGCGTTCGATCAGTTCGCGTGGCGGCAGATCCACCAGCACGATGTCGCGCAGGCGATCGAACACCGCATCGGGCACGGTCTCGGACACGCGCACCCCGGTGATGCGCAGCACGATGTCGTTGAGGCTTTCCAGATGCTGGATGTTGACCGTGGTGTAGACATCGATGCCGGCATCGAGCAGTTCCACGATGTCCTGCCAGCGCCGCTCGTGCCGGCTGCCCGGCACGTTGCGGTGGGCCAGCTCGTCGATCAGGGCCAGCTTCGGCTTGCGCGCGAGCAAGGCGTCCAGGTCGAGCTCTTCCAGCTGCCGGCCCTGGTAGCTGATGCGGGTACGCGCCAGCAACGGCAGGCCATCCAGCAGTGCGGCGGTCTCGCTGCGGCCGTGCGTTTCCACCACTCCGGCCACCACGTCCATGCCCTGGCGCAGGCGCTCACGCGCGCGCGACAACATGGCGTAGGTCTTGCCCACGCCCGGCGCGGCGCCCAGAAAAACGGTCAGACGCCCGCCGTGTTCGCGCTGCAGTTCGCCGATCAGCGCGTCGGCTTGTTGGGTGCGGGCGTCGATCATGGAGGCCGGGATTGGGGAGTCGGGATTGGGGATGTGTGGAGCCTACCGCGAGCTGACAGATCTAGCGTTGTGGCTTTGACCCATTCCCGATTCCCGACTCCCCATTCCCGGCGTGATCCAGTGCCAGGTTCAGCGCCAGCACATTCACCCGCGGCTGCCCGAGCAGGCCGAACTGTGGCGATTCGGTGGCGGCCTGGACCAGCGCGGCGACGCGTTGCTCCGGCCAGCCGCGCGCGGTGGCGACGCGGCGCAGTTGCACCTGCACCGCGGCCGGGCTCAGGTGCGGGTCCAGGCCACTGCCGGACTGGGTCAGCAATTCGCCGGGAACTGCCTCCGGCGCGATGCCGTCGCGTGCCGCCACCTCGGCGCGCGTGGCGGCGATGCGGGTCTGCAGGTCTGGATTGGAACGCGCCTGGTTGCTGCCGGCCGCCGCGGTCGGGTCGTACTTGGCGGCCGAGGGGCGTGGCTGGAAATAGCGCGCATCGGCAAACGGCTGGGCCACCAGGGCCGAGCCGACCACTCGCGCGTCATCGCGCAGCAGCGAGCCGTGCGCCTGCACCGGGAACAGCGCGCCGGTGATGCCGGTGGCGACCAGCGAATAGCTCAAGCCCAGACCCAGCAGGATGAACAGCGCCAGCATCACTGCCCCGCGCAGGGCGCCGTCGTCGCGCAACGGCAGCGCAGCGGGCGTACCGGTTTTCGAAGAAATCGTCATGACTCAGTTCCCCAGGGTGGCGACAAGCGCCAGGTCGATCAACTTGATGGCGGCAAACGGCAGCAACACGCCGCCCACGCCGTACATCAGCATGTTCCGGCGCAGCAGGGCCGTGGCGCTGGACGGACGAAAGCGCACGCCGCGCAAGGCCAGCGGGATCAATGCCGGGATGATCAGCGCATTGAAGATCAAGGCCGCCAGCACCGCATGCCGCGGGTTGGACAACTGCATCACGTTGAGCGCGGCCATCGACGGAATCGCCGCGGCAAACAATGCCGGCAGGATCGCGAAATACTTGGACACGTCGTTGGCCAACGAGAACGTGGTCAGCGCACCGCGTGTGATCAGCTGCTGCTTGCCCACTTCGACCACCGCCAGCAGCTTGGCCGGATCCGAATCCAGGTCCACCATGTTGCCGGCCTCCTTGGCGGCCTGCGTGCCGGAGTTCATCGCCAGGCCCACGTCGGCCTGGGCCAGCGCCGGCGCATCGTTGGTGCCGTCGCCCACCATCGCCACCAGCCGCCCGCCGGCCTGCTCGGCGCGGATGCGGGCCAGCTTGTCTTCCGGCCGCGCCTGGGCGATGTAGTCGTCCACGCCGGCTTCGGCGGCAATCGCGGCGGCGGTGAGCGGGTTGTCGCCGGTGATCATCACCGTCTTGATGCCCATCGCACGCAGCTGCGCGAACTTCTCCTTGATGCCTTGCTTGACCACGTCGCTCAGCTCGACCACGCCCAGCACATGCCGGCCTTCGGCCACCACCAGCGGTGTGGCGCCGCCGCGTGCGACCTCTTCGATACGTCCCTGCAATTCCGGTGACACCGTCGCGCCCATGCCCTGCACATACGCCACGATCGAATCGCCAGCGCCCTTGCGGATGCTGCGCCCGGCCACATCCACGCCGGACATGCGGGTCTGCGCGGTGAAGGCGATGAAATGCGCGCCCTCCGGCTCGACAGCCACGGCACCCTGCTGGCGCGCCAGCTTGACGATGGACTTGCCTTCCGGCGTCGGGTCGGCCAGCGAGGCGAGCATGGCCGCATCGCGCAGTTGCGCACGGTCGATGCCGGCCAGCGGATGGAACGCGGTGGCCTGGCGGTCGCCGTAGGTGATGGTGCCGGTCTTGTCGAGCAACAGCACGTCCACGTCGCCGGCCACTTCCACCGCCTTGCCGGATTTGGCCAGCACATTGGCCGACAGCGCGCGGTTCATGCCGGCGATGCCGATGGCCGGCAACAGCCCGCCGATGGTGGTTGGAATCAGGCACACCAGCAGCGCGATCAACAACAGCGGATCCAGCGTGACCCCGACGAAACCGGCAATTGCCGGCAACGAGGCGACCACGATCAGGAAGGTCAGCGTCATCGCCGCCAGCAACAAGGTGAGCGCGATTTCGTTCGGCGTCTTCTGCCGGTTGGCGCCTTCCACCAGGGCGATCATGCGATCGAGAAAACTCTGCCCCGGTTCGGCGGTGACCTTGAACACGATCTCGTCGGAAAGCACGCGCGTACCGCCGATCACGCCACTGCGATCGGTGCCGGCCTCGCGCAGCACCGGTGCCGATTCGCCGGTCACCGCCGCTTCGTTGATCGTTGCAACACCGCGCACGATTTCGCCATCGGCCGGGACGAATTCGCCTTCGGACACCATCACGTAGTCGCCCGGGCGCAGCTCGGCCGCCGGCACGCGGGTCTCGCGGCCGCCGAGTGCGGTTTCCACCCGGCGCGCGACCAGATCCTTGCGCGCACGGCGCAGCGATGCGGCCTGTCCACGCCCGCGCGCTTCGGCGATGGCCTCGGCAAAGTTGCCGAACAGCACGGTCACGAACAGGATCGCCGTCACCGCCCAGCCGAACCCGGCATTGCCATGCCCGCTGGCGGTGATCACCGCCGCGAGCACCGTGCCGCCCATCACCACCGCCATCACCGGGCTGCGCAGCAGATGCCGCGGCGCCAACTTGCGGAAGGCTGCGCGCATCGCCGCCACCAGCACGGCGGCGTCGAACAACGCTGCGTCACCGCGCTCGCGTTTTTCAGTCGTATCGATCGTAGACATTGCTCAAACTCTCAGGACGCCGCCAGGGCGAGGTGTTCAGCGATAGGACCCAGCACCAGCGCGGGCATGAACTGCAGCACGGTGAGTACCAGCACGATCGCCATCAGGGTCAGCGCAAAGGTCGGTGTTTCGACCTGCAGGCTGCCGGCCGACTCGGGCGCACGCCGCTTCACGGCCATGCGCGCGGCCACCATCAGCGGCAGGATCAACGCGGGGTAGCGGCCCAATGCCAGCACCACCGAGCAACTCAGGTTCCACCAGTACGTGGCATCGCCCAGCCCCTCGAAACCGGAGCCATTGTTGGCAAAGGCCGAGGTGTACTCGTAGAACACCTGGCTGATCGCGTGGAAGCCGGGATTGGAATTGGCCGTCCATGCAGGCACCGCCAGTGCCACCGCGGTGAAGCCCAGCACCACCAACGGCTGCAGCAGGATCAGCAGCGCAAGCAACTGCACCTCGCGCGCTTCGATCTTGCGGCCGAACAGCTCCGGCGTGCGCCCGGTCATCAAACCGGCCAGAAACACGCTCAGCAGCAGATACACCACGAACTGCTGCAGACCGCAGCCGACGCCGCCCCAGATCGCGTTGATCAGCATGTCCACCAGCGTGACCAGGCCGCTCAACGGCGCCAGCGAATCGTGCATCGCGTTGACCGAGCCGTTGGAGGTCTGTGTGGTCAACGCCGCCCATAACGCGGACGCATCCGCGCCGATGCGCACCTCCTTGCCTTCCATCAGGGCAGGCGAGCTGGCGCTGGCCGAATGCGCTTCGGACCACAGCAACAGCGCGGTGGACGCGGCCGACATCGTCAGCATGGTGCCCAATACCAGGGCGGTGAGACGTTTGCGCCCGGTCAGGTAGCCGACCATGAACACCACGCTCATCGGCAACAGCACCAGCGCCAGCGTCTCCAGCAGATTGCTCAGCGGCGTGGGATTTTCCAGCGCCACCGAACTGTTGGGGCCGTACCAGCCGCCGCCATTGGTGCCAAGCTGCTTGACCGCGACCATCGCCGCAACCGGCCCGACCGGTATGGTCTGCTTGGGCATGCCGGCACTGCTGTCCAGCGGTGCGGCAGTGGCCGCACCCTGCAACGTGGAGGGCACGCCCTGCCAGCCAAGCAGCACCGTCCACAGCAGGCACAACGGCAGCAGGACGCGCACGCTGGCGCGGATCACATCGGCCCAGTAATTGCCGACATCCGCGTCCGGCAGGTCCTCCACGCCGGAACCCGACGGCTGCCGTCCCTGGCGCGGCATGCCCAGCTCCGGCTCGTCCGGCCCAGCCGTCAGTGACTTGGCGCCCGCTGTCGCAGGAGGCAGCAGCGTGGCATCGGACACCGTTGCGGCAACTCGCCCACCGAACAAAGCACGCAAGGTCGCCACCGCCAATGCCAGGCCCATCATCGGCGTCACCACCTGCAGGCCGACGATGCCGGTCATCTGCGCCAGATACGACAACTGCGCCTGGCCCGAGTAATGCTGCTGGTTGGTGTTGGTGACGAACGACACCATGGTGTGCAACGCGGTATCCCAGCGCATGTTCGGGACGGCGTCCGGGTTGAACGGCAGCCACGCCTGGGTCATGAACACTGCCCAAGTGAGCAGGCCAACCACCAGGTTGCTGAGCAAAAACGCCACCGCATAGCCGCGCCACGACATGCCCTGCTGTGGGCGGGTGCCGAGCAGTGCATACAGCGGCCGTTCGATCCAGCCGAACAGCGCATCGCCACGCATCGGGGCGCCGCGCATCACCGCCGCCAGATAGCGGCCAAGCGGCCAGGCCAGCACAATGGCCAGCGCATAGACAAGAAGAGTTTCAATCATTGGAGCGCACTCGCATCAGAAGTCTTCGGGGCGCAGGACCACGTACAACAGGTACGCAGCGGCAACGAGCACGGCCACGCCGCACAACAGGGACAACCAGGCAGGCATGTCGGCTACTCCTAGAGACGCGCGCAACGCGGCGCGATGGAGACGGTGTGCGGCGGCGCATGCAGCATCTGCGGGCCGACGAGGCAAAGCGCTGCCGCACCGCGCGCGCAGCGGCGATGGAGCAGACAGGTCAAGGGATGCATCGGAATCGTCCAGGGCGGAACCGCTCCGCCAACCTGCGCAGTGTCTTCCCTGGCTACGTAAAGTCGCTATGGACCTGCGACAGCCCTCGCGTAAATTCCGCATAAATGCTGCGCAGCGACGGTGTGCAGTCGCGTATCCCGACCGTGCAGCCGTTCCAGGCAACCACGACTTCTAGTTCGTCCACACCCTCCGGTGCCGACTCAGGACGACCAGCTTTTGAGTCGGGGCGTTATGAAGCTGTAGCAACGCTCTGCCGGTCGAGGGCGCGGCGCTCATCTGAAAAGCTGTCTGTCGTGCGGTGTGCATCAGACCCGGAGCCGATGCTTCAATGATCGAACAAGGCGCATCCAGCACTGCTCTTCCACGCACACCGACCAACTCGATAGGTCCTTGCCCGCCCACCGTCGCGGGACCTTACGCGGCATGGATGCCGCGTAAGAGCCTACATGGACGTACTTGCGGCGTGTCCTGCGATGGTGGGCGGGCAAGGGCCCTGCAGCAAACCCGCAGCATCGAGGGCGCGGCGCCCTCACCGCTTGCGGGACACGCCGTGAACCCATCCCTGGGGGCTCGGTGGCGGCATCCATGCCGCCACACGGTCCCGCAACCGGCAAGGACACCGCACCAGACAAGTGGTCGGCGCTCATCTAAAAAAGCTGTCTCTCATGCGGTGTGCATCAGACCTGTAGCCGATGCTTCAATGATCGAACAAGGCGCATCCAGCACTGCTCTTCCATGCACACCGACCAACTCGATAGGTCCTTGCCCGCCCACCGTCGCGGGACCTTACGCGGCATGGATGCCGCGTAAGAGCCTACATGGACGTACTTGCGGCGTGTCCTGCGATGGTGGGCGGGCAAGGGCCCTGCAGCAAACCCGCAGCATAGAGGGCGCGGCGCCCCAGCCACCCGCGGAACAGGCAGCAACTCCGCACTTGAAGACTCCCACATATGCGGCCTGTCGACGGAACGCTCACTGCCGCTGCACTAACGTGCCGGCGTCATCCATCAGAGTCCTTGCACATGCCTGTCAGCTACTCGATCAGCCTGCCCGACCCCAAGCTCGCCCGTGGCGGCGATGCCAGCGTGAGCTTCACCGCCCATGGTGCCGAGGCCTTTGCCGAACAGTTGCAGGCCGCCTTGCGTGATCCGGCCTGGTTCGATCGCTGGCGCCTGCTGCAGGCCGACCCGGATGCGGTGGACCCCAGCCTGGGCGTCACCGATCCCTCGGCGACGGTGACCGGCAAGCAGGGCGACCTGCGGATCGACCTGGTCGCCACCACCAGCATCCCCGGCGACCTGCTCAAGCAGCGCATGCAGGCCCTGGCCGGGCACCACTGGGAACTGCGCGACGTGCGTTGACTCTATTGCCGCCGTGCGTACAGCGCGGCGGCAATATCCTCAGGTCGGTGCGCCGTGTGCCACCCGCCGCGGCCAGCGCCATTTCAGATTCACCGCCAGCGTGCCAACCACGATCAGCGCCAGGCCCAACCACTGCACCGGCACCAATGCGTGGCCGTAGAGCAGATAGTCCAGCAATAGCGTCACCAGCGGATACACGAACGCCAGCACCGCGATCGTGGCCACATGCAGATGGCGATAGGACGAATAGAACAGCACATAGACGATGCCGCTGTGGATCACGCCCAGGCCAACCAGCCACAGCCAATGCAGGCCCGGATGCAATGCCGCGCCGCTGGAAAACCCGGCCAGCAGGAACGTGCCGACCCAGCACTGCACGGTCACCACCGCCAGCGGCCGCTCACGGCTGATGCGACGCGACATCAGCAACGAGGCACCGCACAGCAACGCTGCCAACAGCGTGAGCGCAATGCCGATCAGGTAGCCACGATCCGCCGCCTGCCACAAGCGTGCCGGATCTGCCGAGCAGGCCACGCCGACGAATGCCAGCAGCGTCCAGCCCAGATCGGCACGCCGCGTGCGCTCGCCCTGCAATAATGCGGCCAGGAGCAGCATCACGAACGGGAACACGTGGTAGACCATGGTCGCCACGCCGATCGACGAGCGCGCCATCCCCGCGAACAATGCCACCCAGTTCAACACCAGCAGCACGCCGCTGATGGTGGCATCACGCAACAGCGCACGCTCGCGCCACAGTCCTTGCAGCTGTCCACCGATCACTCCGCACACGCTGAGAAACAGCGCGCCGAACAGGCAGCGATAGAACACCGCCGTCACCGGATCCTGCCCGCTTTCGTGCACGAATACGCCGACCGATCCAATCAACACCTCGGCAACCAGCAATTGCCAGATCGCACGTCGCCCAGCGCCGGCCGATGCCGCTTGCACATACACGGGCGTGCTCATGGCGCAATGGTTCCCTGCAGATACTGGACGGCACTGCCGCGCACGTAGACGTGCTGCGGTACGACCCGGCACTGCAGTTCGCCGCCCCGCGCAAGGCCCTGCAGCGCAGTGAGCCGCGTGCTGACCAGCCGCTGTGCCCAGCGTGGTGCATGCGCGGCATCGATCGATTGGGTGAGCGGACCCTCGCCAACGCCATCGGAAGGGCGGAAATAGCGGGCAACAGCAAACACAGCAAGCAGCACGGCCAACCTCACGGACGAGAAGACATACCCGGCGTACTCACCGGGCACGCCCAGTCTGCAACGTGCTACACGACCATGACAGATTCAGATACGCTGCAAATCGACCAATACAGATGGGAGGCACCCGCAGATGCTGCTGTATGAATCGCTGGCCACGCAACTGCGGCAGCAGATCGAAGGCGGCACCCTGCGTGCCGGCGAGCGCCTGCCCTCGATCCGGCAACTGGCTGCCAACCATGGCATCAGCACCGCCACCGCCGTGCAGGCCTGCCTGCAACTCGAACGCGAAGGCCGCGTGCAAGCGCGCCCGCGCTCGGGCTACTTCGTGCGCGGCACGGCGTCTGCATTGCCGGCCGCAGCGCTCCTCCCGCGTCGGCGCAAACCGGGCATGGTCGACAACCCGGCCTTGCAGCGCGTGCTCGAGACCCTGGCGCGTACCGACCTGGTGCCGCTGCACACCGCAACGCCCGCGCCTGCGCTGTTGCCCACCGCGCACCTGGCCACAGCCCTGGCGCGGCAGTTGCGTCGCCAGCGCACGGCTGCGTTGGATTACGCACCGCCGCAGGGCCACGCCGCACTGCGCCGCCAGATCGCACAGCGGTATGCACACTGCGCAACCACCGTCGATGCCGACGAAGTGGTGATCACCGCCGGCGCGATGGAAGCGATCAGCCTGGCGCTGCGCACGCTCACCGCACCAAGCGATGTGGTACTGGTGGAAACACCCACCTATCACGGCATCCTGCAGGCGGTGGCCGCGCTGCGCCTCAAGGTGCTGGAGGTACCCAATCGCCCCGGTCACGGTATCGATGTCGCACGTGTGGATGCGCTGCTGCAGCGCACCCCGGTGCGTGCGGCAGTGCTGATCCCCAACTTCAACAATCCAAACGGCAGCCTCACTCCCGACAGCGCCAAGCGCGCATTGCTCGACAGCTGCGCCCGCCATGGCACGGTGGTGATCGAAGACGACATCTATGGCGAACTGGATTGGTCGGGCCAGCGCCCGCGCCCGCTGCGCCACTTCGACACCCATGCCAACGTGATCACCTGCGGCTCGTTCTCCAAGGTGCTGTCACCCGGCTTGCGTGTGGGCTGGTTGCTCGGTGGCGACTGGACCGACGCCCTGGTACGCGCCAAGTACTTTTCCACTGTCGGCAGCGCCAGCCTGCCGCAACTGGCACTGGCCGATTATCTGGCGCAACACGATCTGGAACGGCACCTGCGCAAGCTGCGCCGCACGCTGGCCGACAACGGGCAGCGGCTGCGCGATGCAATCGTGCGGCATTGGCCGCAGGACACACGCGTGGGCGACCCGGCCGGCGGGTTATCGCTATGGCTGCAATTGCCCGACGCCGGCAGTGGCCAGGCCCTGTTCGAAGCCGCGCTGGCAGAACGCATCGGCACCTCGCCCGGCCATCTGTACTCCAGCCGTGGCGACTACGCAGATCACCTGCGCCTGACCTGTGGCCAGCCGTGGAGCGATACGCTGGAGCGCGCGATGCGGCGGCTGGGCAAGCTTGCGGCGCAAGTGGCGCGTTAGCCGTTCCTGGTGGTTCGCATCAACTTGCGTGCTGGCTGGACGCGCGGTCATCCAGGCAACGCCGTCATGCCCTGCTTGCACCATGCACAGCGACCATCCTGACTGGTCCTTGCCCGCCCACCGTCGCTGGACCTTACGCGGCATGGATGCCGCGTAAGAGCCTACACGGATGTACTTGCGGCGTGTCCCGCGAGGGTGGGCGGGCAAAGGCCCCGCAGCCACGCGCAGATCGGCTCCTCTACAAGGCCAGCTACCCGCTCCACCGGGCGTCGCCCGTCCCTCATCCGCCAGTGAGCCCGTACCCTCATCCGCCCCTGCGGGGCACCTTCTCCCGAGGGGAGAAGGGACCCAGGCCGCACGTCAGCCGTTTTACCAGCTGGCCTCCCCTCCGCCGGGCTTCGGCCCTCCCCGCATCCGCCCCTGCGGGGCTCCTTCTCTCGGGGGAGAAGGGAGTTCAGCTCGACACCTTACTCATGCCACGGCGCGCGCAATACGGCAGCGCGGCAACGCAACGCGATGCGCACCACCGCCATGCGCCGTCTCATGGCACGCAGCACCACCCGCTTGCCCAAAACGATCAACCACGCAACGCCGCGGCATGGTGTGCGATGTGCTCGCCGATAAAGCTGGCGATGAAGTAATAGCTGTGGTCGTAACCGGGCTGCAGCCGCACCGTGACCGGGTAGCCGGCCGCGGTGGCGGCCTCTTCGAATAGCGACGTCTTCAGCTGGTTCTCGAGAAATTCATCGCCATCGCCCTGGTCGATCAACAGCGGCAGGCGCTCCTGTGCCTGTGCGATCAACGCAGTGGCGTCGTACGCCTGCCACGCTGCGCGGTCCGGCCCCAGATACTGGCCAAACGCCTTCTCGCCCCATGGCACCAGGCTGGGTGCGACGATCGGCGAGAACGCCGACACGCTGCGATAGCGGCCGGGATTCTTCAATGCGATGGTCAGGGCGCCATGGCCGCCCATCGAGTGGCCGCTGATCGCGCGTGCACCGGTGGTGGCAAAGCGCGCTTCGATCAATGCCGGCAATTCGTTCACCACATAGTCGTACATGCGGTAATGCGCCGCCCACGGTTGCTCGGTGGCATCGACGTAGAAGCCGGCGCCCTTGCCGATGTCGTAGCCGTCCGCGTCGGCCACATCGTCGCCACGCGGGCTGGTGTCGGGGGCGACCAGGATCACGCCATGCTCGGCCGCGTAGCGCTGCGCGCCGGCCTTGCTGATGAAGTTCTGTTCGGTGCAGGTCAGGCCGCTGAGCCAGTACAGCACCGGTAGCGGGCCATCGGCGGCCTGCGGCGGCAGATAGACGCCCACCTGCATGCTGCAGTTCAAGCTCTGCGATTGATGCCGATAGACATCTTGCCAGCCGCCGAAGCAGGCATGGTGTTCGATACGTTCCATGAGATTCCTTCGATAAGAACCTGCGGCCGGCATGCGTGCCGGCCGCGGGGTTGGGCGATCAGTGCAGCAGGCCCTTCTTGCGTGCCACGTTGGCAGCCAGTGCATCCATCAATCCCGGCGACAGGCAGTCGTACGGGGTCAGCCCGAGCTCGTTGAGACGGGCGCGCACGCCGTCCATGGCAGCCGGCGGCGTGCCGGTTTCGATGATGGAGGACACGAACGCCGCAAAGCCCGGCGGCGACCAGCCCGACTGCTGCGACAACTCGGTATGGATGAAGTCCAGACCGTAAAACGCGTGTTCCTTGTCTTCGATGCGACCGAACATGTGCACGCCGCAGCCGGTGCATGCATGCCGCTGGATCGCCGCAGTTTCGTCGACGACCTTGAGCTTTTCCGCATGCGCGGTCACCGTGACCTTGTCGCGCGGCACCACTGCAATCACCGAAAATGTCGCGCCTTCCGGCTTCCAGCATTTACTGCAGCCGCAGGCGTGGTTGTGCGCGGTCTGCGCAGCCACGTCCACGGTCACCTTGTCGCTGGCGCAGTGGCACGCAAGGGTTCCGCCCTGAAAACTTTCCGCACCTCCACGCGCTACACCACTGTCTACCGAAGGATGAATCGAGACGCTGGTCATCATGCCCCTCCCGGAGTATCGGGTACCACGTGCGCGGAAGCGGCCGCGCGCCGATTCTGGCCGTACGGTCAGAAATGAATCACGGTGCGGATCGACTTGCCTTCGTGCATCAGGTGGAAGGCCTCGTTGATCTCTTCCAGCGGCATGGTGTGGGTGATGAACGGGTCGAGATCGATCTCGCCCGTCATCGACTGCTCCACCATGCCCGGCAACTGGGTCCGTCCCTTGACTCCGCCGAAGGCCGAGCCGCGCCACACGCGGCCGGTCACCAGCTGGAACGGACGGGTGCTGATTTCCTGGCCTGCACCGGCCACGCCGATGATGACGCTCTCGCCCCAGCCCTTGTGGCAGCACTCCAGCGCCGACCGCATCACATTGACGTTGCCGATGCACTCGAAGCTGAAGTCCACGCCGCCATCGGTCAACTCGACGATGACCTCCTGGATCGGCTTGTCATAGTCCTTGGGGTTGATGCAGTCGGTGGCGCCCATGCTGCGCGCCAGGTCGAACTTGCCCGGGTTGGTGTCGATGGCCAGGATGCGCCCGGCCTTGGCCTGCACCGCGCCCTGGATCACCGCCAGACCGATGCCGCCCAGGCCGAACACCGCCACGCTTTCGCCCGGCTTGACCTTGGCGGTGTTGTGCACCGCACCGATGCCGGTGGTGACGCCGCAACCGAGCAGGCAGACCTTTTCCAGCGGCGCGTCCGGGTTCACCACGGCCAGCGAAATCTCCGGCACCACGGTGTACTCGCTGAAGGTGCTGCAGCCCATGTAGTGGTAGATCGGCTCGCCGTTGTAGGAGAAGCGCGTGGTGCCGTCGGGCATCAGGCCCTTGCCCTGGGTGGCGCGCACCGCCTGGCAGAGGTTGGTCTTGCCGGACAGGCAGAACTTGCACTTGCGGCATTCGGCGGTGTACAGCGGGATCACGTGATCGCCCACCTTGACGCTGGTCACGCCCTCGCCCACTTGCTCAACAATGCCGCCGCCTTCATGGCCCAGCACGGACGGGAAGATGCCTTCCGGGTCATCGCCAGACAGGGTGAATGCATCGGTGTGGCACACACCGGTGTGGGTGATGCGGACCAGCACTTCGCCGGCCTTCGGCGGTGCGACGTCGATCTCGACGATTTCCAGCGGCTTGCCGGGTCCGAATGCAACTGCTGCACGGGATTTCATGTGATGGCGCTCCTGACGATGAGATTCAAGGACGGGCACGGCATGCGCCGGCCCGGTGGGAGTTCATTTGAGGTAGGACCGGACCAGCCCGAGCAATTCCTGCACCCGCTCGGCACGCTGCGCATCGGAAGCGGCGGCGTGGCCGAAGTCTTCGCGGATATGCGCTTCGAGCACCTGCGACATCAGTCCATTGACGGCACCCCGGATCGCGGCGATCTGCTGCAGGACAGGGGCACAGTCTGCGCCCGCCTCCAGCGCGCGCTCAAGCGCGTCGCATTGCCCGCGCAGGCGTCGCACACGCGCAAGCGCGCGCTTTTTCTCCTGTGGCGAATGCGGCATGGCGCCCCCGGTCAAATACTGGGGGGTAGTATATGGATCCGCTCGAAAAAAGCCACGCCTGCGAACACGCCTGCCCGAACAAAGCCCGGGCGGCCGCAGCCGGGACCGGGCGGCCGCCGCTACACCTTTCGCGTCAGCCATGGCGCTGCACGTCCATCCAGGCGCCTGCAGGTGATCGACGCGTTGTATCGGGGTGCTGTGGATTCCGCGCGCCGGCAGCCGCCGTCGTTGCACTGCAGCACGGCACTGGCCGGCATGTGCAGGCGCGGCACGCAGTGTCAGCCCTCGTCGCGGTCCAGGCGCATGCTCTCCGACACCGGGAGTTCGATGGTGCAGCGCACCCCGTCCGGCCCCAGCACGTAGGTGGTCTCGGCCTGCAATTGGTATGGCAGCGCACGTTCGATCAACTCGCGGCCGTAGCCGGACCCTTGCGGCGCCTCGCCAGGCGCCGGCATGTGCACGCCGGTCTCGCTCCACTCGATGCGCAGGCGGGTGCCCTGGGCCGGACGCAGCAAGCGCCAACGCACCTGCAACTGTCCGCCGGCCTGTGCAAGCGCGCCGTACTTGGTGGCGTTGGTGGCCAGTTCGTGCAGGGCCAGCGCGAAGGTCTGCACGGTGCTGGAGCGCAGACGCACGCCGTCCGGGCCGTCCAGGGTGACGCGGTCGCCATGGCCGTGCGCATCAATCGCGCCCATCGCCGACAGCTCGGCCCGGATCAATTCATCGAACAGGATGCGATCGCCTTCGTTCAGGCGCGACAGCAGCCCCTGCACACGCGCCAGGGCGTCCAGGCGGTCGTTGTAGATCAGCGTCAGCTCGGCGATGGTCGTGCTGCTGCGTTGCGTGCGATTGAAGACCACGCGCACCACCCCCATCAGATTGCGGGTGCGGTGCTGCAGCTCGGCCAGCAGCACCTGCTGGCGATCTTCCCACTGCCGTCGCCGGGTCACGTCCTGGCCGATCTTGAGATAGCCCAGCGGCTCGGCGCTGCCGTCGCGCAGCGGCCGCGTCGCGCCTTCGATGAAGACGCGCCGGCCATCCTTGCGTTGATGCCAGCGAACATTCGGCGCGCCGCCGGTGTAATGCGCCTGCTCGATCTCGCGCTGCGGCACGCCGGTCAGGCGGTCCTCGGCCACGAAGGTCATTGCGATGTGCTGGCCGATCGCCTCCTCGGCGGTCCAGCCGAAGACCGCTTCGGCACCCGGCGGCCAGGTCTGGATATGCCCGCGCGTATCGGTGGTAAAGATTGCGTAGTCGAGCGCGCTCTCCACGATCACCCGGTAGCGCTCTTCGCTTTCGAGCAGCGCGGCCTGTGCGCGCGCACGCTCCAGCGCCGCCCAGGTGCGCTCGGCGGTCTCCTCCGCCAGGCGGATCTCGGCCGCACTCCAGTTACGCGCGGTCCGTTGATTGACCACGAAGGTGGCCACCAGCTGGCCGCCCTTGATCAGCGGCACCACGATCAGCGCGCCGATCTCGTGGCCCGCATAGGCCGGGCGCCGATCGTCGGGCAATGCAGGGTCAGCGACGGCATCGCGCACCACCCAGGTCTGCGCGTCGAGCAGCCAGGGCATCGGCCAGTCCGTCGACGCGAAGCGACGCGCATGACTGGTTTCATCGGGCTGATGCCAGTCGCGTTCAACCACGTACTGGTGCGCCCTGGCATCCACGTCCACGTAGTAGGCGCGGCCGGCGTTCAAATGCTCGCCGAGCACGCGCGCGGCCTCGGCCTGGATGGCGGCCGGATCGGGCAGCGGCCGCAAGGCGTCGGAGAGTTTCAGCAGGAAGGCGTTGCGGTCCTGCACCTCGCGTAGCGCCGCCTCGGTGAGCTTGCGGTCGGTGATGTCGAGTACAAACTCGAAGCCGGTGCCATCCGGCAGGCACTTGGACGCAAACAGGGCCCAGCGCCGGGTTCCGTCCTTGCACAGATATTGGCGCTCGTAAGGCGTGGCACTTCCCTTGCTCTTGAGCTCCTCGAAGGCCTGCTCGCACACGCCCCTGAATTCGGGTGGCGTCAGCGCCTGCCAGGAAAGCGTGCCCGCTTCCACGTCGGCACGGCTGTAGCCGCTCATCTTCAAGAACGTGTCGTTGGCATCGGTGAGGCGACCGCCCATGTCGAAATACGTCGCGCCGACGGTTTCGATCGTCAACGCGGTGCGGAAGCGTTCTTCGCTGGCACGCAGCCGCTCGTCGGCCCGGCGCTTGTCGGAGATGTCGCGAAAGTAGACCGACATTCCGCCATCGTTGGTGGGGTAGATGCTGACATCCACCCAGTACCCCAATGCCGGCGACACGGTTTCCAGCCTGACCACCTGGCGGGTCTGCGAGGCCTGCACATAGGCCTGATACGGCAGCGACCCGATCGAATCGGGAAATTGTTCCCACAGCAAGGTCCCGAGCAATTGATCGCGCGCGCGCCCCCACAGCAACTCGGCCTTCTGGTTGATGTAGGTGAAGCGCCCGTCCGCATCGACGCCGTAGAACGCATCGGAAATGCTTTCGAGAATGTCGCGATTGCGCTCGGCAAGCGCGCCCACCTCCATCTGCACCCGGCGTTGCGCAGTGACATCCTGCAACACTGCAACGCCACCGGTGACGCGGCCGGCTTCGCGCAGCGCTACTGCGGTAATCCGCAACCAGCGCTGTGCAGCGTCATGGGGATCGAGGAAGTCCACCGGCGCGATCGTGTCTTCGCCACGCAGCGCGCGGGCGCAGGGAAAGTCCTGGATCGCAACCGCCTGCCCTTGCTGATCGACACCGGCGCGCGGCTGCTCCAGCGGCGGCGCGCACGAGGGGACCCGCGCAGCCAGCTGGTCCCGCAGTTGTGGATTCCGGTAGGTGAAGCGACCTTGCAGATCGAACAGGCCGATCCCGATGGGGACCTGGTCGAGCACGTACGTCAGCCGCGCCTCGCTATCGCGCAGGCATTCCTCGGCCTGCTTGCGCGCCGTGACGTCGGTTCCGGCACCGAACCACTCGGTGATGCGTCCCTCCGCATCCAGTGCCGGGACCGCCTTGGTCGCCATCCACGCAATGCTGCCATCGGCGCGTCGTACCCGGTGCTCGAACACGATCGCGCTGCGCGAGCGGATTCCTGCATCGATCCTGCTGCGCACCAGCGCCTGATCCTCTGCGGGAATGTAATCCATGATCCACGAACGGCTGGTCGCCGGCGCATCGGCGGCGCGCGTGCCGGCGGTCAGCTGGTGCATCTCGTCCCAGTCCGCACTCATGCGGTAATACACCTCGGAACTTGCCGCCGACAGCGCGGCCAGCCGCGACTCGCTGGTACGCAATGCCAGCTCGGCCCGATAGCGCTCGATGTAGTCGGCGGCCGTCCATGCGAGCAGTTCGAGCAATCTGAGTTCGTGTTCCGCGGGCCGATACGGCACGGTGAACTGGGTTCCGAGCAATCCCAGCAGGCCACCGGCACGATTGAACAACGGGGTGAACTGGGCAGCACGGATGCCGCTGCACAGCGCTGCCTCGTAATCGGGCGTTCCCTTCAACGGGGTGAAGGTTTCGATGTCCTCGATCACCAACTGCCGGCGTTCGCGCCGCACGGTGTCGCAGGTGGCCTGGAAACCGTCTTTCAGGAATTGCTGGACGAAGGCGCTGCGTTCGTCATGTCCGCGATAGACGCGCAACTCCATCTCGCTGCTGTGTGCGCTGACCAGTTGCACGCAGCCGCAGTCGGTACGCGCGAAGGCGCAGGCAAGCGCGGTGATGTCCTGCAGCGCGATACGGGCGTCGGCCTGTGCCGCCAGGCTGACCTGCAAGGCATGCAGGCGACGCATGCCGGCGAGTTCGTCCTGCAGTGCCGCGTTGTCCTGCCTGGTGTTGTCGGGCATGGCACTCATCGTGTCCGGCCCTGGCCTGCGCCCATCGCGATCGATCATTCGTACCGGGTGAGCCCCCACAGTGCGCACTCGATGGCGAAGGGCTTGTCAGTAGCGTGCTCGACACAGCGGGTTGTTGCCGGTGCCGCGCGTGCGGACAAGACGGCTGAAGCGAAGCCGAGGGGAATCGTTTAATTCGGCCTGCCGGCTGCCGGACCTCCGGTGCAGAGATCGCCAAGCGCGGCAAGCGTCCGCTTCGCTCGGGTTGCGCATTACAGCGAGCAGGGCGACTGTCGCACGTGCGGAGTTCACCAGCTGCAGCATCGCCGCGGGTAGCTGGCAGCGACGGTGGACGTGATCTCCAAGACCAGCAGGATCAGCCATGCCGGGGCGGCGGCCCGAAACCCTGGGCCTGCAGGCATTGCAGCAGCGCTGGCGATGGCGGGCCGAGGGACGATGCGTCAGGCGCAGCCCATGCGATGCCTTGCACGGTGGCACATGCCTGCAGCGCGGCGTCGAAGTCGGAATCATGGGGTGGCGGGCCACGACGCGCCTGTGGCGGCGCAGGCGGCGGCCCGCCGGCAGGCGCGCCGCAGATACTGGCGCAGCCGCCCAGGCCGAGCACTGCCAGCAGTGCGGTGATGGCGGCTGTGGTGCGTGTCTGGACCATCGTCGATCTCCCTGGCTGGATGGCGCACATGCGCGTCCTGCACGCACATGGCACTGCGGGATGTCCCCGCTTGGTCAGGGAGAGCCTCGCATCGCGCCATGTCGTGCATTTGCCGCTGCGCGCCGCCCGCTGGCGTACGCCGCCACGCGGCGCACAAGGCCTGCAACCACGCGGGCACCGGGCGCTGCAGGCGATATGCCCGGACCGTGGTGAAGGCCAGGCCGGGCGGACGTGTCAGTTTTCGACGATTGCCGGGGCCACGCCCGCGCTGACGTCCGCCACCTCTGCGGGCAACGACGCCAGCACCGCAGTGCGAAAGCGCGCTGCGAATGCGGCATTGTTGGCCTGGTAGAACGCGCGCGCATTGGCCGACAACCGATCCAGCTGCGCCTGCGGCAACGCCAGCGCGGTTTCCACCGCCTGCGCGATGCCCGCCGCATCCACGTAGTAGTACGACGCCAGACGCCGCTGGCGCACCTCGGCCACCGGGATCAGCACGCCGTGCTCGGGCCTGACCAGTTCGTTCATCGGCTCACCGTCGGTGGCCAGGGTCACCGCGCCCACGCTCAGCGCTTCCATCAGGTAATGCCCGAAGCCTTCGGCCTCGGACGGACACAGATGGAACAGATGTGCGTTCTGCAGCCGCCGCAGTTCGGCATCGTCGAGATAGCGGACGCGGTGGTCGATGTTCGGCGCCACCACCGGCTTGCCGGCGGTACGCGGGCTCTGCACCACCGTCAGCAGCGGCCACTCCGGATGCCGTTGCCAGGTCTCCAGCAGCACCTGGGTGCCCTTGGCGGTGCTGCGCCCGGCCAGGTGGAAGAACGCACGCTGACGCGGGACCTGCGCATCGTGGCGATCCGGGCTGGTGAAGCCGATGAAGCGCGTGGTGCAGCCCAGGCTGCGAAAAATCCGCTCCGCGTGATGGGTCTTGCACAGCACCGCGTCGAACTGCGGCAGCCGTGGCAGCCACTTGGGCAGCAACCACTCCGGATTGGGCACCAGCAGGTTGGTCTGGCCCAGCGGCAGGCAGCGCGCATACACACGCTCGGAAAAGATCTGCACCGGCACCCGCCCGAACAGCGCGCGACTGGCCCACAGACGGGCTTCGCGCGCGGTGTCGTGCAGCCGCTGACTGGTGAAGCCCACTTCCTGCACCGGGATGCCGCCGGCGCGCAGCGTCTGCGCCATCAGCACCATGTCCCGGGTCAGGCCCACGCCGTTGTCGCGGCTGATCACCCGCATCATCGGAAACGCCTTGTCATGCGTACACTCGCCATTGCAGCGGCGCAGTGTCGTTTGCCCGGTTTCCTGCACGATGTTCCGTTCTGTCATGGTGCGTCACGCGTGTGCCAAAGGTTGACAAATTCAATCATTATGATGCGTGCTCCAGCCTTGCAACTGCGAGCACCATGTATCCGGTAGCCACCACCCTGCGCGGGCCAAGCTCCGCGCCACCGACGATGACCTCCATGGACATGCAACAACCCTGCGTTCTCGTGGTCGACGACGACCCGGACCTGCGCAAGCTGATCGGCGAGTTCCTCAGCGCCCACGGCTACCAGGTCGAGGTTGCCGAAAACGTGGCGGAGATGCGCAAGCGCATCGCGCAGCGCCGCCCGGACCTCATCGTACTCGACGTGATGATGCCGGGAGAAGACGGCCTGAGCGCGGCGCGGGCGCTGGCCAGCGAGCGTGGTTCACCTGCGGTCATCATGCTCAGCGCGCTGGGCAACGACACCGACCGCATCATCGGCCTGGAAGTGGGTGCCGACGATTACCTGGCCAAACCCTGCAATCCGCGCGAGCTGCTGGCGCGGGTGCGCGCCCTGCTGCGCCGCAGCCAGGCCAGCAGCGAGCAGGCCGACCAGCGCGGCAACGTCTACGAGTTTGCCGGCTGGCGGCTGGACGTGGTCCGCCGCGACCTGCGCGACCCCACCGGCATCTTCATCAACCTGTCCGATGGCGAGTTCGCGCTGCTGCGCACCTTCGTCGAGCATCCGCAGCGGGTGCTGAGCCGCGACCAGTTGCTGGACTACGCCCGTGGCCGGGACACCGACGTCTACGACCGCGCCATCGACAGCCAGATCAGCCGCCTGCGCCGCAAGATCAACGAGCGCGTGCATACCGAGTTGATCCGCACCGTGCGCAACGAGGGCTACATGCTGCTGCCGGGCGTTTCGCGTCTGTGAGCAAACCGGCACGTCGCGGGCTGTCGATCTTTGCCCGGACCTTCGTGTTGCTGGCAGTGGCGCTGCTCACCGCCCAGGCGGTCGGCATCGCGCTGCTGGTGATGCGCACCCCGGTCTACGAGCCGCCGGTGCATCCGCCGGAGGTGGTGGCGCTGCTGTCCACCCGCATGCCGGCCGGCACCCAGACCCTGACGGTGCGCGAATCGGCCCAGGCCCCGCTGCCGCCGGCAGGCCATGTGCGCGATGGGTTTGCGGAAATGCTGCTGGCCCATTGGCTGGATGTCCCCGAACAGCGCGTGCGCTTCTACCGCAGCGCCGACGATCGCCAGGGCCCGCAGCTCGGCATGGCGCGGCCGCCGCGCATGCCCGACCAGCCGCAGCGCCCCCGGGCCGCTGGCGGCGATGCCAGCCCCGCCGGCAATCGCCGCGATGCCGCGCAGCGATCGCCGCCAGCGCCAGGCGCCTGGCCGGGCGATCGTGCCCCCGGCACCCCGCCGGTCGGCAACGGGCTGGGTCCGGACGCTCCCCCTGCCGCCTGGGAAAGCGAGCGGCTGACCCCGGGCGTGCCGTTGCTGGATGGCTTCACCGCCGCGCTGCAGCAGCCCGATGGCCGCTGGCGCACGGTCGAATCGCCGCCACGGCAGCTGTCGGCCGAGTTCAAGACCCACGTGGTGCTGCTGTTCCTGGCCGGCCTGCTGGCCAACGTGCCGCTGGCGTGGTGGTTCTCGCGTGCGCTGTCAGCGCCGATCAAGCGCTTTGCCGAGGCCGCCGACCGGCTGGGCCGCAATCCGGATGCGGCCGCACTGCAACGCAGCGGCCCGCCGGAGATCGTGCGCGCGGCCGACTCGTTCAATGCAATGCAGGCACGCCTGAATCGCCTGATCAACGAGCGCACCCACATGGTGGCGGCGATCGCGCACGACCTGCGCACGCCGCTGGCACGCCTGTCGTTCCGCCTGGACGGCCTGCAGCCACCGTTGCGCGACAAGGCGCTGGCCGACATCGACGAGATGAAGGCGATGATTTCCGCCGCGCTGGATTTCATCCAGAACGATCGCCACCGCGGCAAGCGCGCGCCGCTGGATCTGCGCCTGCTGGTGGAAAGCGTGGTCGACAATGCCACCGACATCGGCGCCGATGCCGAACTGCTGCCCGGCCCGGAAATCACCCTGGATGGCGACCCGCTGGCATTGCGTCGGGCGGTGATGAATCTGCTGGAGAACGCGCTGAAGTACGGCAAGCGCGCGCGCCTGCAGCTGCAGCGCGATGGCGAGGACGGCGTGCTGTGGATCGACGACGACGGCCCCGGCATCGACCCGACCCAGCGCGACCAGTTGCTGCTGCCCTTCGTGCGCGGCGAGTCCTCGCGCAATCGCGACACCGGCGGCATCGGGCTGGGGTTGTCGGTGGCGCACAGCATCGTGCTGGCGCATGGCGGCGACCTGCGCCTGGACAACCGTGCGGCAGGTGGCGGCCTACGCGTGACGGTGCGCCTGCCGTGCATGCCGGAGCGACGCTAAAGCCGGGCGGGAATGCGGTCTTGCGCATGCGCGCTCGGCGGTACCGTCGCGCCCGGGTCCATGCCTGCCAGCAACGCGCCGCGTGCCAGCCCGGCGAGGCGCTACGGCTGCGGCACTCCGCAAGCGCTCAGTACGCGAACTCGCGGAACACCCGATCGATGTCGCCGTTCCATGCACCGTGATACAGCGCCAGCTTGCGCTCGGCGGCGGTCACGCCGCTCTCGGCGATCTCGGCGATCACGTCCACAAAGCCGGTCTCGTCCTGGCCATCGGCATTCAGCCGCGCACGCCGGCGCAGGCCCTCGCGGGCGATCTTGACCGCTTCCACCGCCAGCTCGCGCAGCGTGCCGTTGCGGAATGGCAGGCCGAGTGCCTGCCTTGGCACCCCGTCGCGCAGCGCGTGACGCTCGGCGGTGCTGAAATCCTTGACCAGATCCCAGGCCGCATCCAGCGCGGTGTCGTCGTAGAGCAAGCCGACCCAGAATGCCGACAGCGCACACAGCCGATCCCACGGGCCGGCGTCGGCGCCGCGCATTTCCAGGTACTTCTTCAGACGCACTTCCGGGAACGCGGTGGTCATGTGATCGGACCAATCGCGCAGCGTCGGCAACGCGCCCGGCAGTGCCGGCAACCGGCCCTGCATGAAATCGCGGAAGCTCTGCCCGCTGGCGTCGACATAGACGCCGTCGCGGTAGGAAAAATACATCGGCACATCGAGCAGGTAATCGACGTAGCGCTCGTAGCCGAAGCCGTCTTCGAACACGAAATCCAGCATGCCGGTGCGATCGGCATCGGTGTCGGTCCAGATGTGCGAGCGGTAGCTCAGGTAGCCGTTCGGCTTGCCTTCGGTGAACGGCGAATCGGCGAACAACGCGGTGGCGATCGGTTGCAGCGCCAGCGACACGCGGAACTTCTTCACCATGTCCGCTTCGGTGGCGTAATCCAGGTTGACCTGCACGGTGCAGGTGCGGGTCATCATGTCCAGGCCGAGCGAGCCGACCTTGGGCATGTAGTTCTTCATGATCTGGTAGCGGCCCTTGGGCATCCACGGCATTTGGTCGCGGCGCCACTTCGGCTGGAAACCCATGCCCAGGAACCCCAGCTGCAACTCGCCGGCCACCTGGGCCACTTCGTCCAGATGGGTGCCGGTTTCCACGCAGGTGTGATGCAGGGTTTCCACCGCCGCGCCGGAGAGCTCCAGCTGGCCGGCCGGCTCCAGCGTCACCGAGGCGCCGTCGCGCAGCAGCGCGATGGTGTGGCCGTTTTCCTGCACCGGCTCCCAGCCGAAGCGGGTCAGGCCGGTCAGCAGCGCCTGGATGCCGCGCGCGCCTTCGAACGTGGGCGCGCGCAGGTCGTCGAGCTGGAAGCCGAACTTTTCGTGCTCGGTGCCGATCCGCCAGTCAGCACTGGGCTTCTCGCCGGAGGCCAGCACCTGGACCAGTTCCGCGCGTTCGGTGATCGGCGTTTCGGCAACGTGGCTGGGACTCGACAAGGGCAGGCTCGCAGGAAAAATTTAGGGGAACGATGTGGGGGTCCTCCCCTGCCACCGCAAGGCCCGCACTATAACCGCAGGGCATGGAAAGAATTGCTGCCATCGACCGGGTCTGAGATTTCCATCCATGCGCACGGCGTGGCCGACGCAGCAGCAAGCGCGACCCCACCGCCCGAGGGCGGGCGTGACGGAGGGTGCGGCAGGCCGCAGCCGTTCACGCTGAACACGGCCACCCGCAAATCCCCGCAGGCAGGATGCACGGCGTTCGATCACCCAGGCCGCGCACCCGCGATCCTGTAGCATCGCCCGGCCATGACCGTTGCGCCCACACCCACCGACGCCCTGCTCGCGCAGATGACCACTCTGATGCACTGCGAGCGCGCCGACGGCTACGCCTGCGTGAGCGCACGGCGCGAACACGGGGCGCGCTCGGTGGACCTGACCCAGCCGCAGTTCGCGATTGTGCTGCAGGGCCGCCAACAGGTGCGCAGCGCGACCCAGTCGCTGCAACTCGTGCCGGGCGATCTGTTCCTGGCGACGCGCCGTTGCCGGATCGATCTGATCAACACGCCCGACCCGCAGACCGGGCTCTACATGAGCGCGGTGGTACCCCTGTGCGAGGAGGCACTGGCCGCTGCGCGCGCGTTGTGGAACGAGCCGCTGCCCGAGGCGGGCGCCGACATCGCGCGGCTGCCGGCGATCGATGTCGCACTGCCGCTGCGGCAATGGCGCGATGCGCTGCAACGCGGCCTGTATACCGAAGCACGCCTGGCGCTGGCCTCACTGGTCATCCACGTGTGCCGTCGCGGCCATGGCGGCCTGCTGCTGCCGCCGGCGCCAAGCATCGCCGAGCAGGTGCGTACGCTGATCGTCGCGCAACCGCAGCGGGCGTGGCGCTCGCGCGATATCGAAGACAGCCTGGGCATCAGTGGCGCCACCTTGCGCCGGCATCTGGCCGCCGAACAACGCTCGCTGCGCGAACTGATCACCGATGCGCGGCTGGCGCACGCGATGGCCCTGCTCTACAGCACGCGCTGGCCGCTCAAGACCGTGGCCGCGCGCGCCGGCTATCGCTCCACCCGCAGCTTCAGCCAGCGCTTCCAGCAGCGCTACGGGCTGGACCCGGCCAGCATCGGCAATAGCCGCTAGGGCGCCAACGCGAGCGCTTGGCGCAGCGCATTGAGCGAATCGCGCAGCTCGCTGCCGCCAGCATGGCGACACCGCGGCAGTTGCCGCCTGTCCTGGAGTTGCTCATGTCTGTTTCCGTCCTGCGTACGCTGGTGCCGCTGTTACTGGCCGCAAGCGCCACGCTGGCGCACGCCGCTGCGCCCGCATCCACCCACGCGCAGGTTCCCGGTTTCTACCTGCAGCGCATCGGCACGCTGCGCGTCACCGCGTTGTTCGACGGCCGCGTGGGGCTGACGCGTCAACAACTGTCCAATGTGGACCCGGCAGAGCGCGACCGCCTGCTTGCGCGGGGCTACGTGCCTGAAGACGCCAAGGGGCTGCAGACCGCAGTCAACGCCTACCTGATCCAGGACGGCAGCCACCTCAGCCTGGTCGATACCGGCACCGCGCAGTGCCTGGGGCCCGGCCTGGGCCAGGTGCTGGCCAACCTGCGCGCCGCCGGTGTCGACCCCGCCCAGGTCGACGATGTGCTGCTCACCCACGCGCATCCGGACCACCTGTGCGGCCTGCTCGATGCGCAGGGCACACCGGCCTTTGCCAACGCCACGGTGTGGCTGTCCGACGCCGATGCCGCGTACTGGCTTGATCCCGCCTCGGAGGCCGCTGCCGCGCCGACGCTGCAGTTCGCCTTCCCGTTGGCGCGCGCGGCCGTCGCGCCCTATCAGGCCCAGGGTCGGCTGCGCCGTTTCCAGCCGGGCAAAACCACATTGCCGGCCGGCATCACCGCCCTGGACAGCCAGGGCCACACGCCCGGCCACGTCTCCTACCGCTTCGACGGCGGCGCTGGCAGCACCCTGCTGGTGTGGGGCGATGTGTTGCACTACCACGCCGTGCAGTTTGCCCAGCCGGACGCATCGTTCGAGGCCGACAGCGATCGCACCAAGGCAATCGCCGCACGGCGTCGCCTGCTGGCGCAGGCCGCCGACGGCCGCTGGTGGGTGGCCGGCGCGCATCTGCCGTTCCCGGGCCTGGGCCATGTCCGCCGCGAGGGCGCCGCGTTCGCCTGGGTGCCGACCGAGTTCGGCCCGGTGCCACAATGAAAAACGGCGAGCCCTGGCTCGCCGTTGTGGGCTGTCTGCAGGGCCAGGCGTCATCCGCCAGCCCGGCCCGGCTCACTCTGCGGCAGGCGCCGCGACGTCCAGGCCCAGCCAGCCGCCGACGATGCCGCGCAACTCGTCCACGCCCTGGCGCGACTCGCCCGAGTAGGTCTGCACGGTCACGCTGTCGCCGAAGCGCGAGGTCACTTCCTTCTTGACCTTCTGCAGAGTCTGCATCTGCTGGCCACGGCCGAGCTTGTCGGCCTTGGTCAGCAACCCATGCGCGGGCAGGCCGCGCTCGGCCGCATAGCCGAGCATCTGCAGGTCGTAATCCTTGAGCGGATGGCGGATGTCCATCACCACCACCAGCCCGCGCAAGGCCTCGCGGGTGCGGAAATAGCGGTCGATGAAGGCCTGCCAGTGCGCCTGCAGGTCCTGCGGCACCTTGGCGTAGCCGTAACCGGGCAGATCCACCAGATAGCGCTCGGGCTGGATCTGGAAGAACACCAGCTGCTGGGTGCGGCCAGGGGTCTTGGACACGCGGGCCAGCGCGTTCTGGCGGGTCAGCGCATTGAGCGCGCTGGATTTCCCGGCGTTGGAGCGGCCGGCGAAGGCGACCTCGTAGCCGCCATCGTCGGGCAATTGCCGGGCGTTGTGGGCGGACAGGTGGTAGCGGGCTTGTTCGATAAGGAGCGACATCTCCCTAGGATCGCACGTTCGGGGCCTGACGGTTTTGCTGCACTGTTCGTTGACCCTGGCGCAAAGGCGTGTCGATAATCGAAGCACGCCTGCCACAGCCAGCACCCAACGCGCGCGGGCCGGGTCCATACGGAGCTTTAGCTGATGCGCCATGCTCGTGTGCTAGTCCTCGCCGCCGTCGCCGTGCCGGTCATTGCCGCCGTGGCGTTTGCGCAATCGGCAGTCACGCCGATCCCCGATCCGCCGCCGGTGCGCATTGCCCCGCTGGAGGTGGACCTGTCCAAGACCACCTGGGGCGATGCCAAGGCCGGCCAGGCCAAGGCCGCCGCCTGCGCGGCCTGCCACGGCCCGGACGGCAATCCGGCGGTGGCCATGTACCCGCGCATCGCCGGCCAGACCGAGCGCTACGTGGCGCACCAGGTCGCCCTGATCGCCAGCGGCGAGCGCAATACCGGCATGTCGGCGGTGATGGTGCCGTTCGTCAAGGACCTTACCGCGCAGGACATGCGCGACCTGGGTGCCTATTTCGCCACGCAGAAATCCGCCGCCGGCGTGGCCGACGACGCGGTGGTCAACGAGGGGCCGTACCAGGGCCTGAAGTTCTACGAGGTCGGCGAGAAGCTCTACCGCGGCGGCGACATCGCGCGCGGTGTGCCGGCCTGCATGGCCTGCCATGGCCCGGCCGGCAGCGGCAATCCGGGCCCGGCGTATCCGCGCCTGGGCGGCCAGCATGCCGAGTACGTGGCGCGGCGCCTGAAGGAATACCAGGCCGGCACCACCCAGGAGCGCAACCCGGCGCTGTTCAATATCATGGCGCAGGTGGCGCACCCGCTGACCGAGCAGGAGATCCAGGCGCTGGCCAGCTATCTGCAGGGTCTGCACGACCGCGCCGACGATGCGGCCGCCGCGCAGCAACCGCCCACAGCAACGCCCGCACGCTCATGAACTGACTGCCGCAACCGCCACACCGTGTCACGACGCCGGTCCCGCGACCGGCGTCGTCGTTTCCCGCTCTCCCCTCCCCATCCCCACGGAGCCCGCATGAATCTGCTTTCCCGTCTGTCCCTGCTGCTGTTGGTGCTGCTGCCGCTGGCGGCCTGCGCCGCCGACAAGAACGCCCCGCCGGTGGAAGGCGACGACTACATCGTGATCGACGGCGGCCAGCCGTACGCGCCACTGGCCGGCAAGGTCGAAGTGACCGAAGTGTTCGGCTACACCTGCCCGCACTGCGCGCACTTCGAGCCCACCCTGGAGGCCTGGGTGGCCAAGCAGCCGTCCTATGTGCGCTTCACCCCGGTGCCGGCGGCATTCGGCGGGTTCTGGGATGCGTTCGCACGCGCCTACTTCGCCGCCGACATCCTGGGCGTGGCCAAGCGCAGCCATCGCGCCATGTTCGAGGCCATCCACGAAAAGCAGACCGTGCCGACCCAGAACGTCGCCCCGGAGGAACTGGCCGCGTTCTACGCCGGCTACGGCGTGCCGCAGCAGCGCTTCATCGAGACCTACAAGAGCCAGGCGGTGGATGCCAGGCTCGATGCGGCGCGCGAATTCGCCAAGCGCAGCAAGCTCCCGGGCACCCCGGCCATCATCATCAACGGGCGCTACCTGATCGGCGCGCGCAATTACCCGGACATGCTGCGCGTGGCCGATTACCTGATCGCCCGCGAACACGCCGCGCCTGCCAAGCGCTGAACCGCGTAACCGCCACCAACGGCCGCCCGTGGCATCATGCGCCCCGCGGCCGTCCGGCCCTTTCCTCGCCCCACGCTGGAGATCCAATCCGATGAAGACCCGCTTCGCCCTGACGCTGATGGCGCTGCTGCCGATCCTGGTCGCCTGCAAGGCCCAGGACGGCTCGTCCGATACCGCACCTGCCGCCACCACGCCGGCCGCCGAGACGGCACCTGCTCCGGCCGCTGCCACGCCGGCCGCCGACCCCGCCGCGCCGCCTGCCGTAGGCGAGAGCGCCAGCACCGCGCCGGCCGCCGCGCCCAGCGCCGCACCGCGCGCACCGAACGGCCCCGAGCCGGTCGCCGGCACCGACTATCTGGATATCGAAGGCGGCCAGCCCTATCAGCAGGCTGCCGGCAAGATCGAAGTGGCCGAAGTCTTCGGCTATGTCTGCCCCGCCTGCAACGCGTTCCAGCCGCTGATCGGGCCGTGGAAGGCCGGCCTGCCGTCGGACGTGCATTTCGTCTACGTGCCGGCGATGTTCGGCGGCCCGTGGGACGACTACGGCCGTGCGTTCTACGCCGCCGAAACCCTGGGCGTGCAGGAAAAGACCCACGAAGCGCTGTACAAGGCCATCCATACCGAGCAGACCCTCAAGGGCGAGCGCGGCAAGGATTCGGTGCAGGACATCGCCGCGTTCTACGCCAAGTACGGCGTGGACCCCAAGACCTTCATCGACACCATGAGCAGCTTCGGCGTGTCGGCCAAGACCAACCGTGCCAAGCAGTTCGCCACCCGCAGCAAGCTCACCGGCACCCCGTCGCTGATCGTCAACGGCAAGTACCTGGTCAAGGGCCAGAGCTTCCCGGACATGCTGCGCATCGCCGATCACCTGATCGCGCGCGAACGCGCCACGCTGGCCAAGTGATCCTGTCGATCGCAGCCCCGTGAACGCTTCGGATTCGCGCACCCTGCGGGTGCTGACGGCCAATATCCAGGCCGGCTCCAGCACCCGCCGGTACAGCGACTACGTCACGCGCAGCTGGTCGCATGCGTTGCCGCTGGGCAGCAAGCGCACCAGCCTGGACAGCATCGCCAAACTGGCCGGCGAGCGCGACATCGTCGGCCTGCAGGAGGCCGACCCGGGCAGCCTGCGCTCGGGCTTCACCAACCAGACCCACTATCTGGCCGAGCGCGCCGGCTTCCATTACTGGAGCCACCAGCCCAACCGCCGCATGGGCGGGGTCGCCTCCAGCGCCAACGGCTTGCTGAGCAAGCTGGAACCGCTGGAAGTGCAGGACCATGCCCTGCCCGGCCGGATCGGCGGGCGCGGCATCCTGCTGGCCAAGTTCGGGCAGGGCCGCGAAGGCCTGGCGGTGGCAGTGGCGCACCTGTCGCTGGGCGCCAATTCGCGCATGGCGCAGCTGGCCTTCATCGCCGAGTTGTTGTCCGAGCATCCCAACGCGATGTTGATGGGCGATTTCAACTGCATGGCCGACCGGCCGGAAATGCAGGCGCTGTATCGGCACACGCGCTTGCAACCGCCCAGCTGCGAGGTGCATACGTTTCCGAGCTGGCGTCCGGACCGGGCGATCGACCATATCCTGGTCAGCGACAGCCTGACGATCGAACATATCGAAGCGATTCCCGCAGCGTTCTCCGACCATCTTGCGGTCGGCATGGATATCCGCGTGCCGCTGCACCTGCTGCGCTGACAGCCACGCAAAGTGGCTACGGGTTCGCACTGGCGGACTCGACCGATGACACCCCCTCGACGCCGCCTGTGCGATAACGCAGGCGGTTTTTCGTTGGGAACACAGCACGTGATACGCATCTTATGAGTGTGTCGGCATGAGTGCGGTAGCGCCGCAGCCCTTGCCGGTGCGCACCCTGCGCCCGGTGTTCGTGCTGGCGGCAACCGTGGTCTGCACATTTGCGTTGCTGGTGTCGTTGTTTCCGCTGGATGCAGGCCGTGTGCTGCTGGACGCGCAGACCTGGGCCTCGCGCAATGTCGGCTGGTACTACCTGCTGGCGATGACGGTGTATCTGGTGTTCGTGCTCGGCGTGGCCTTGTCCAGCTACGGCAACATCAAGCTCGGCGCCGATCACGACGAGCCGGAATTCAGCTATCTCTCCTGGGCCGGCATGCTGTTCGCTGCGGGCATCAGCATCACGCTGTTCTTCTTCTGCGTCTCCGAACCGCTCACCCATTACCTGCAACCGCCGCAAGGCGGCACCGGTAGCGGTGAAGCCTCGGCGCGGCAGGCGATGCAGTTGCTGTTCCTGCACTGGGGCCTGCACGGCTGGGGCGTGTTCGCACTGGCAGCGATGGCGCTGGCGTATTTCGCGTTCCGGCACAATTTGCCACTGGCCTTGCGTTCGGCGCTGTATCCGCTGATCGGCAAGCGCATCAACGGGCCGATCGGCTACACCGTGGATGCACTGGGCATCGTGGCCACCGTGTTCGGCCTGGGCGCAGACATGGGCTTTGGCGTGCTGCATCTCAACGCCGGCCTGAGCACCTTGATGGAGGTGCCGCACGCCCATTGGGTGCAGGTGGCGCTGATCGTGGCGATGATGGGTGCGGCGATCGTGGTGGCGGTGTCCGGCGTGGAAAAAGGCGTGCGCTGGATGTCTGACATCAACATGCTGCTGGCGATCGCGCTGCTGCTGTTCATGCTGTTCGCCGGCCCCACGCAGTACCTGCTCAACGCACTGATGCAGAATCTGGGCGACTACCTTGGCAGTGTGGTCAACAAGAGTTTCGATGTGTACGCCTACGGCGGCCGCAGCGACTGGCTCGGCAACTGGACGGTGTTCTACTGGGCATGGTGGATCGGCTGGGCGCCGTTCGTGGGCCTGTTCATCGCACGCATTTCGCGCGGCCGCACCATTCGCGAGTTCGTGCTCGGCGTGCTGCTGATCCCGCTCGGCTTCACCCTGGCGTGGCTGTCGATCTTCGGCAACAGCGCGCTGGACCAGGTGCTGCATCACGGCCAGGGTGCGCTGGCGCAACAGGCCATCGCTGCACCGGAGACGGTGTTGTACACGCTGCTGCAGGGCTACCCGTGGAGCCGCACGGTGATTACGGTGACGGTGGCGATCAGCTTCGTGTTCTTCGTGACCTCTGCCGATTCGGGCACGGTGGTGTTGTCCACGCTGTCCTCCCACGGCGGCGAACCGCACGACGATGGCCCGCGCTGGCTGCGCGTGTTCTGGGGCGTGCTCACCGCGGTGGTGACCGGCGGCCTGTTGCTGGCCGGCAGCATGGACGCGCTGAAATCGGCCGTGGTGCTGGCCTCGCTGCCGTTCTCCGCGGTGCTGCTGCTGATGGCCTGGGGCCTGTCGCGCGCGCTCAGCCAGGAATCGCAGCGCAAGCGTGCGCAGCTCTACAGCCCCAGCCCGCTGATAGGGCAATCGCGGCACCACCGCGGCTGGCGTCAGCGCCTGGGCCAGGCGATGCACTTCCCGGCGCGCGATGAGGTCTATCGTTTCATGCACGACCAGGTGCGCCCGGCGATCGAAGCGGTCACCGCGCAGCTGCAGGAAGAAGGCTGGCAGGTCAGCAGCCGGCTGGACGACGACGACATGGAGATCAGCGTCGACCACGGCGAGCAGCAGGGCTTCCGCTACCAGGTGGTGATGCGCGGCTACCTGACACCGTCATTTGCCGCGCAGCGCCTGCGCAACCAACGCTATTACCGCGCCGAAGTGTATCTGTACGAAGGCAGCCAGGATTACGACCTGGTCGGTTACAGCCGCGAACAGATCATCAACGACATCATCGATCAATACGAGCGTCACCTGCAGTTCCTGCATCTCACGCGCTGAGGTGCCGCCGCTGCCGCGTGCGCCCCACAGGAGGTTTGCCATGCCACGTTTCCCCGACCAGTTGCTGTATATCGGCGGCCGCTATGTTCCCGCCCGCGGCGGCCACACCTTCGAGGTGGTCAATCCCGCCACCGGCGAGGTGCTGGCCAATGTGCACAATGCCGGCGCCGACGACCTGGATGCTGCGGTCGACAGCGCCAAGGCCGGCCAGCAGCAATGGGCGGTACTGACCACGGTGGAACGCTCGCGCATCCTGCTGCGTGCAGTGGCGCTGCTGCGCGAGCGCAACGACGCGCTGGCCGAACTGGAAACGCTCAACACCGGCAAGCCGCTGAGCGAGACCCGCAGCGTGGACATCGTCACCGGCGCGGACGTGCTGGAGTACTACGCCGGCGTGGCGCAGGCGCTGCAAGGCGCACAGGTGCCGTTGCGCGAAGGCAGCTTCTTCTACACGCGGCACGAGCCGCTGGGCGTGGTCGGCGCGATCGGCGCATGGAATTACCCGATCCAGATCGCACTGTGGAAAGCCGCGCCCGCGCTGGCGGCCGGCAATGCGATGATCTTCAAACCCAGCGAGGTGACCCCGCTCACCGCGCTCAAGCTGGCCGAACTGTTCACCGAGGCCGGCCTGCCCGATGGCGTGTTCAACGTGCTGCCCGGCGACGGCGCCAGCGTGGGCACCGCGCTTACCGAACACCCACAGATCGAAAAGATCAGCTTCACCGGCGGCACCGCGACCGGACGCAAGGTGATGGCCAGTGCCTCGAGTTCGTCGCTGAAGGACGTGACCATGGAACTGGGCGGCAAGTCGCCGTTGATCGTCTGCGCCGACGCGGACCTGGATCTGGCCGCCGACATCGCGATGATGGCCAACTTCTACAGCTCCGGGCAGGTGTGCACCAACGGCACGCGCGTGTTCGTGCCGCGCGCGCTGCGCACCGCCTTCGAGGCGCGGCTGCTGGCACGCGTGCAACGCATCCACATCGGCGACCCGCTGGACGAACGCACCACCTTCGGCCCGATGGTCAGCGCCGCGCACATGCAGCGGGTGCTCGACTACATCGAACAGGGCAAGGCCGAGGGCGCACGCCTGCTGTGCGGTGGCGAACGTCTGCGCGACGGCGCATTGGCACAGGGCTGCTATGTCGCACCGACCATCTTCAGCGATTGCACCGACGTGATGACCATCGTGCGCGAGGAGATCTTCGGGCCGGTACTGAGCCTGCTCACCTACGACGACGAGGACGAAGCGATCGCCCGCGCCAATGCCACCACCTACGGCCTGGCCGCGGGCGTGGTGACGCCGGATCTGGCGCGCGCGCATCGCCTGATCCATCGCCTGCAAGCGGGCATCTGCTGGATCAACACCTGGGGCGAATCGCCGGCACCGATGCCGGTGGGCGGCTACAAGCAATCCGGCGTGGGCCGCGAAAACGGCCTGGCGACGCTGCAGGCCTATACCCGCACCAAATCCATCCAGGTCGAACTGGAACGCTACGCGTCGGTGTTCTGACGGGCCGACACCACCAGGCAGGCAGCCGCCGGCGGCACCGCGCCATGCGCCAGCCGCAACCTGCGGACCGCGCTGCCGGCTTGAACGCTGCCGTTTCGAACAGCGGCCGCCGGTCCACCGCGCAATCGTTTTGAAAGCCGCTTCACACCGGCACCGCAACAAGGAGAACCCCATGCAACGCGAATACGACTACATCATCATCGGCGCCGGCTCGGCAGGCAACGTGCTGGCTGCGCGCCTGACCGAGGATCCGGGCGTCAGCGTGTTGCTGCTGGAAGCGGGCGGGCCGGATTACCGGCTGGACTTCCGCACCCAGATGCCGGCGGCGTTGGCCTTTCCGTTGCAGGGCCGCCGCTACAACTGGGCCTACGAGACCGAGCCGGAGCCGCATATGGACAACCGGCGCATGGAATGCGGGCGCGGCAAGGGGCTGGGCGGCTCATCGTTGATCAACGGCATGTGCTACATCCGCGGCAACGCGCTGGACTTCGACCACTGGGCCAGGCGCCCGGGCCTGGAGGACTGGAGCTACCGCGATGTGCTGCCGTACTTCCGCAAGGCCGAAACACGCGACATCGGCGCCAACGCGTATCACGGCGGCGAAGGCCCGGTCAGCGTGGCCACGCCGAAGAACGACAACAACGTGCTGTTCCACGCCATGGTCGATGCCGGCGTGCAGGCCGGCTACCCGCGCACCGACGATCTCAATGGCTATCAGCAGGAAGGCTTCGGGCCGATGGACCGCACGGTGACGCCACAGGGGCGCCGTGCCAGCACGGCGCGCGGCTATCTGGACATGGCGCGCCCGCGCGAGGGCCTGCACATCGTCACCCATGCCACCACCGACCGCATCCTGTTTGCCGGCAAGCGCGCAATCGGCGTGCACTACCTGGTCGGCAACAGCAGCGAAGGCATCGACGCACATGCGCGCCGCGAAGTGCTGGTGTGTGCCGGAGCAATTGCCTCGCCGCAGCTGCTGCAGCGCTCCGGCGTCGGCGCGCCCGACCTGCTGCGAGCACTCGATGTGCAACTGGTGCACGACCTGCCCGGCGTCGGCCAGAACCTGCAGGATCATCTGGAGGTCTACATCCAGTACGCCTGCACCAAGCCGGTGTCGCTGTATCCGGCATTGCAATGGTGGAACCAGCCGGCCATCGGTGCGCAGTGGTTGTTCGCCGGTACCGGCACCGGCGCCAGCAATCAATTCGAAGCCGGCGGTTTCATCCGCACGCGCGAGGAATTCGACTGGCCCAATATCCAGTACCACTTCCTCCCCGTCGCGATCAATTACAACGGCAGCAATGCGGTGAAGGAACACGGGTTCCAGGCGCATGTAGGCTCGATGCGCACCCCCAGCCGCGGGCGCGTGCATGCCAAGTCGCGCGACCCGCGCCAGCATCCGTCGATCCTGTTCAACTACCAATCCACCAATCAGGACTGGCAGGAATTCCGCGATGCGATCCGCATCACCCGCGAGATCATCGCCCAGCCCGCACTGGATGCCTACCGCGGCCGCGAAATCAGCCCGAGCGCAGACTGCAAGACCGATGCCGAGCTGGACGCCTTCGTGCGCGCGCGCGCAGAGACGGCGTATCACCCGTCCTGCTCCTGTGCGATGGGCAGCGATGACATGGCGGTGGTCGATGGACAGGGCCGCGTGCACGGTATGGAAGGCCTGCGCGTGATCGATGCATCGATCATGCCGCGCATCATCACCGGCAACCTCAATGCCACCACCATCATGATCGCCGAGAAGATCGCCGATCGCATGCGTGGCCGCACGCCACTGCCGCGCAGCACGGCCGACTACTACGTGGCCGGCGATGCGCCCGTGCGCGGGTGACGCTAGAAAACGCGGTGCGCCGCCCGGGTCGAGTGCGCGGTGCCCTCACCGCTCGCGGGACACGCCGTGAATCCATCCTTGGAGGCTCGGTTGCGGCATCCATGCCGCCACACGGTCCCGCAACCGGCAAGGACACCGCACCAGAAAGTTGGTCGGCGCTTGTTCGAAAAAGCTGTCTGTGGTGCGGTGTGCATCACGTGGAGCCGATGCTTCATGATCGAACGAGGCGCATCAGCAACGCTCCTACCCTGCACACCGACTATCTCGACTGGTCCTTGCCCGCCCACCGTCGCAGGACCTTACGCGGCATGGATGCCGCGTAAGAGCCTACAAGGACGTACTTGCGGCGTGTCCTGCGATGGTGGGCGGGCAAGGGCCTTGCAGCCAACTCACAGCGTCGAGGGTGCGGCGTGCATCACGTGGAGCCGATGTTTCATGATCGAACGAGGCGCATCAGCACCGCTCTTACCATGCACACCGACCGTCTCGACTGGTCCTTGCCCGCTCACCGTCGCGGGACCTTACGCGGCATGGATGCCGCGTAAGAGCCTACAAGGACGTACTTGCGGCGTGTCCTGCGATGGTGGGCGGGCAAGGGCCCTGCAGCAAATCCGCAGATCAGCCGCTCTCCGCTTTACGACTGCCCAGACAGACTAAAACTTCAAGTCGACCCGCGCATACCAGAAGCGCCCACCAGGGATGTCGTAAGTGGACGCGTCATAACCATTGAGAGAGCACGACAGGCACAGCGGCGGATCCTTGTCGAAGACGTTGTTCAAGCCGGCCGTGAGTTGCAGGCCTTTGAGCCAATCGACGCGATAACCCAGCTGTGCATCGTGATAGGTGATCGCATCCAGGCGATTGATGCCCACTGCAGGATCGGAACACACCGCAAATTCCACCGCATCGCCGCATTGCTCGGTGAGCTTGGAAATGTGGCGCGCGGTCCATGATGCAGTCCAGCGGCCCAGCGACCAGTCCAGCACCGCGTTGCTGGTCCATTCCGGGATTGCGCTGTCCACCACTTCGATGCCTGGCCCCTGCGGCTGCCGTTGCCCCGCCGCACCGAGCGCCTCGTAACGGCCCACGAAGGTGTTCTGCCAGGACACCTTGAAACGGCCAAACGCCGTTTCCGGCAATGTCCAGAACAAATCCACATCCCAACCGTCGGTCTTGATCGAGCCCAGGTTGGTCAAGCGATTGTTGAACGCATTGATGCCGCCGGTGGACGCGCGCCCGATGCCATTGCAATACAGTGCGTCCAGGGTATCCACGCACAGGTCCAGCTGCGTTTGCGCATTGATCGCCTGGATCGCGCCATCGACATGGTGCCGATAGAACGTCATCTCCAGATCGAGGCGATCGGACCAGCTGGCATTGCTGGCAAAGCCCGGGCTGAACACGAAGCCGGCGCTGAAGCTGCGCGAGCGCTCCGGATCCAGTTGCTCGTTGCCGCCGGTGGTGACCGAGATCTGCTGGTTGGCCTGTTGATAGCCGGCCGGTACGCCGAGCGATGCGCAGTTGGCGGCGCTGCCGCGCGGCGCGGTGCCGCCCAACCCGATCGAGCATGGATCGGACAACTGCAGATCGGCGCGCGCGGCCGAACCGAACAACTCGCCGATGGTCGGCGCACGGAAGCCCTCCGCGTAACTGGTGCGCAACACCAACTCATCGGTGACCTGCCAACGCAAGCCATACTTTGGCGTGAACTCACCGCCGAAGGTGGAGTAATCCGAATAACGGCCGGCGATGTTCAAGTCGAGTTTGTCGCCCAGCGACGAATTGGCGAAGATTGGAATATTGAGTTCGAGATAGGCCTCGTTGACGTCGTAGCTGCCCGAGGTCGGCAATGACGGTACACCGTTGTAGCGCCCCGCCACGGTGAGCGGATCGGGTTGGTAGGACCCTTCGTACTTGCGGTACTCGTAGCCGGTGGCGAACGACACCGCGCCGCCGGGCAGCTGGAACAACTCGCTGCTGAGGTTGGCGGTGAACAGGCTCAACTCGTTCTGGCTGCGGTCGCGCACCACCGGCTGGATCCAGCGCAACATCTCCGGCGTGATGCTGCCGGCGCCGCCGAAGATATCCAGCGGCACGCAGCCAGCCACCGCCGCACACGCGGCCGGATCGCCCAGGCCCAGATTGATGTTGTAGAGGTTGTAGCTGCCGTAGTTGGTCTGTTCGGCCTTGTTCTTGCTGTACATGCCGTTGACGTCCCAGTACCACGTCCGCGCCGCGCCTTCGAAGGTGCCCACCAGGCCGGTGCCGAAATACTGCGTGTCGACCTGCTGCTCGAACCGGCGCGCGCCGCCCTCCACCGGGCGGCGGCCGATCTGGATCAGGTTGGTGGCCGAGTTCAACGCGAAGCCGAATGGATTGAAGGGATTGAGCGCGGAAATCACGATGTTGTCGGCCAGCGGATTGCCGGTGCCGGCATCGGGGCCGAGAAAGATCGGCTCGGGCGCGGCCTGGTTGGTCGACTCGCGCCGGTTGCCCAGCGCCTTGACGTACCACTGCACGTCGTCGTTGAAGTAATAGCGAAATTGCGCGAACACGCCCTTGCGCTCGGACGGCGTCAGCAACAGATTCTGTTCGGCGAAGTTGTAGCGGTCAGCGGTGCCGAAACAGTGGTAATCGTCGCTGCGCGTACAGCCGGCACTGCCATCGTATTGCGGCGCACCGACGCCGGCGTTGGGCGTGAGGTTCTGGCGCACGCCGGTGTTGGGGTCGACGAACTGGAAGCGGCCATCCGGCGTCGCCGAACTGGCGAAGGTCAGCCCGGTGCCCGGAATCGGGAAGCGGGCCTGCGCACGATCGCGCGCGTAGATCGGATCCTGCTTGACGTAGCTGGCCCCCAGAAACAGGCTGAAGTCCTCGCCGCTGGTACCCCAGGCCAGGTCCATGCCCTGGTTGGCGCCGTCGCCCTTGCCGTATTGCCCGTAGTTGAGCGTGACCTGCGCACCGTCGAAGCTGCGCCGGGTGATGATGTTGACCACGCCGGCAATCGCGTCCGAGCCGTATAGCGACGAGGCGCCGTCCTCGAGCACCTCGATGCGCTCCACGATCGCCAACGGAATGGTGTTGAGATCGGTCGACGAGCCCACGCCCGAGGCCGAGGATTCGTTGACCCAGCGGATGCCATCGACCAGGACCAGCACGCGCTTGGAACCGAGGTGGCGCAGGTCCACCTGCGCCGAGCCGGCGCCCACACCACCGCCATCGGGCGGGAAGCCGAAGTTGCCGGACGAATTGAATTTGGCGTTGAGCGCCGACCCCGAGGCGGTGAGTTCCTGCAGCACCTCGCCGATCGAGGTCAGGCCGGTGCGTTCGATGTCGGCGCGGTTGAGCGTCTGGATCGGCACCTGGCCCTGCAACTCTGCGGTCCGGATGCGCGTGCCGGTGACCTGCACGCTGTCGAGCGTGCGCGTGCTCGGGGCGGCCTCGGGCTGTTGCGCCCAGGCGAGTGTAGGAACCAGACACAAGGACAACGGCACGGCCAGGCATGACCGACGGGGGCCAATCAGACGCTTCATCCTCTCTCTCTCCAGAAGGATTCTTGAGTGTCCGCACGCCCCCGTGCCCTGCGGTCCGCCCCCACTTTTAAACGAAACCTTAACGCCCCGCAAGCCAGCCGTGACGCAGTGGGAAGTGGTCCGCAGTGCTCCGCGGCGGCAGGCCACGGTGCACACGCGCGGTACGCACCGGCATCGCACGCCCATCGCTGCCGGCAGCGACGGGCGGCACCGGTCTGCTGCGCATTCACTCAGGCGCGCCGGCGTGCTTCGGTATCATCGCGCAATGACCTATACCCCCCGTCTTGCCACTGTTTTCGTCGGCTTGCTGTGCCTTGGCAGTACTGCGCTGCATGCCCAGAGCCTGGACCCGCAATTGACCGCCATGCGCGATGCCATCGCGGCTGCAGAGCGCGGCCAGTCCGATGCCGGTCAGCTGGCCGCATTGAACCGCCACCCGCTCTATGGCTGGCTGGAATTTGCCACGCTCAAGCGCAACATCGACAACGTCTCCACGGCACAGGCGCAGGGATTCCTGCAGCGTTATGCAGGCCAGCCGGTGGCCGAGAGCTTCCGTGGCACCTGGTTGCCGGCGGTGGCACGCCGCCAGGACTGGAACACGCTGCTGGCCAACTGGAAGCCCACCGACAACCTGGGCCTGCGCTGCGCGCAGCTGACCGCGCGCCAGGCGACCGGCAAGCTGGATGCACAGTGGAGCCGCGACGCGTTGACCCTGTGGCGCACCGGCAAGGGCCTGCCCGATGCCTGCGATCCGGTGGTTGCCGGGCTGGAAGCGCGGGGCGAACTCACCCCGGCGCTGCGCTGGGAGCGCGTGGAGGCGGCGGCCGATGCACAGCAGCCTGCGGTGATGCGCACGGCCGCGCGCGGCTTGCCGGCGGCCGATCTGGCATTGGCTAACGATTACGCCGCGTTTCTGGACAAGGTGCACCCGCGTGCACTCGGTTGGCCAAAGACCGAGCGCAGCCGTCGCATCGCCGTCGACGGCCTGGCCAAACTGGCCAAGAGCGATCCGGACGCGGCCGAGCAGCAGTTGCCACAGCTGGCGACCGCGCTTGGCTTCAGCGAGGCGCAGCGCGGCCAGGTGCTGTACCAGATCGCGCTGTGGACGGTGGCGTCCTACCTGCCGGATTCGGCACGGCGCCTCAATGCAGTCCCCGATGCCTCATACGACGAGCGCCTGCACGAATGGCGCGCGCGCGAAGCGATGTCGCGTGGCGACTGGCCGGCGGCCCTGGCGGCGATCCGCAAGATGCCGGCGACCCAGCGCAGCGATTCGCGCTGGCAGTACTTCGAAGCGCGCCTGGCCGAGAAGACCGGCGCGGCCGCAGCCGCACAGCCGCTGTATCGCGCAGCCGCGCAATCGCCGACCTTCCACGGCTTCCTGGCCGCCGACCGTCTGCAGCAGCCCTATCGGCTGTGTCCGTGGGAGCCCAAGGACAATCCGCAAACAAAGGCCGCCGTTGCACGCGATCCGGCGTTGATCCGCGCCATCGCCCTGTTCCAGATCGACCGGCCGGGTTGGGCGGTGGCCGAGTGGAACGATGCCGCGAGCCGCTTCGACGACACCCAGCGCCGGCTGGCGGTGCAGGTAGCCAGCGAAAACGGCTGGTTCGACCGCGCGGTGTTCGCGCTCGGCAAGCAGCCGGACGAACAGCGCCTGTATGCGTTGCGCTTTCCGCTGCATCACGACGACAGCATTCGCCGCGAAGCGGCCAAGAACGCGATCGACCCGGCCTGGGTGGCAGCAGAGATCCGTGCCGAGAGCATCTTCAATCCACGCGCGCGTTCGCCTGCCAACGCGATGGGCCTGATGCAGGTCTTGCCGGGCACCGGCGCGGCGGTGGCAAAGGGCATCGCCCTGCCCGGCTACGCGGGCGCCACCAGCCTGTACGAGCCGGACACCAACATCGCCATCGGCACCGCCTATCTGCGCCAGTTGCTCAATACCTACGGCCGGCCCTACCTCACCATCGCCGCCTACAACGCCGGCCCGGGGCCGACCGGCCGCTGGCAATCGCAACGCCCCAACTTCGAGCCGGATTTCTGGATCGAGACCATCAGCTACAAGGAAACCCGCGAGTACGTCGCACGCGTGCTGGCTTTCAGCGTGATCTACGACTGGCAACTCAACGGCGACATGCTGCCGCTGAGTGATCGCCTGATGGGCAAACTGGTGGACAAGCGCCTGAAGCCCGTGTGCACGCCAGGCCAGGCGACCACCAACGCGGCGCAGGACTAAGCTTCAAGTCAGCCGCCAGGCACCACCGCCGGATGAGGTGGTCGCGCTTGCGCGGTTGCGGGTGGTTGTCGCTCGGCCACGGGTGAGAGGGCTGGGTGGGCGCGCCGTTACCGAACAACGCGTCCCAGGCAGCGCTTGCCCCATGCACACCGACCATCTCGACTGGTCCCTGTCCGCCTACCGTCGCGGGACCTTGAGCGGCATGGATGCCGCGTAAGAGCCTACATGGACGTACTTGCGGCGTATCCCGCGATGGTGGGCAGGCAAGGGCCCTGCAGGAAACTCGCAGCGCCGAGGGCGCGGCGCCCTCGCCGCTCGCGGGACACGCCGTGAACCCATCCCTGGGGCTCGGTGGCGGCACCCATGCCGCCACACCGTCCCGCAACCGGCGAGGACACCGCACCCGGAAGTTGGTCGGTTGTCGGATCAAAATGCCTAGCACTACGTCTGCCTTGGGAACGTATCAAAAGTTCAGGTCGAAAGCTTAGGTCGTCGAGGACACCGCACCAGAAAAATGGCCGGCAGTCGGGTCAAGGTCACTTGTCACGCGACGTGCATCAGACAGCCGGACGTTGGGACTTCGGCTGATAAATCATTCTGCAAAATACACACTCGCTACCCTTGACCACGCACACCGACCATCTCGACAGGTCCTTGCCCGCCCACCGTCGCGGGACCTTGAGCGGCATGGATGCCGCGCCAGAGCCTACATGGACGTACTTGCGGCGTGTCCCGCGATGGTGGGCGGGCGAGGGCCCTGCAGCCAAGCCGCAGATCCGCCGCTCTCAGCGCTACGACTGAATGACCCGCATTGACCAATCGGGACCAGCTGCCGAGATTTGCATGTTGGCGTCACCTGGCATTCCAAAAACGCTGCGCGGAAATCCCACAGCAATTGATGCATGGTGTTTCGACCCGCGCACCGCATCGGGCATCATGTCGCGATGAAGATCTATCTCGTTGGCGGCGCAGTCCGCGATGCCCTGCTTGGCCAGCCCGCTGGCGACCGCGACTGGGTCGTGGTGGGTGCCGATCAGGCGCAGATGGAACGCCTGGGTTTCAAACCGGTGGGGAAAGATTTCCCGGTATTCCTGCATCCGCGTAGCGGCGAGGAATATGCGTTGGCGCGTACCGAGCGCAAGTCCGGGCGCGGCTATCGCGGCTTTGTGGTGGATGCCGATCCATCGGTGACGCTGGAAGAAGACCTGCTGCGCCGTGATTTCACAATCAACGCGATTGCACGCGACGAAGACACCGGCGAGTTGTTCGACCCATATGGCGGCGCGCGCGATCTGCAAGCGCGCGTGCTGCGGCACGTGGGGCCGGCCTTTGTCGAAGATCCCGTGCGTGTGTTGCGCGCTGCCCGCTTCATGGCGCGGCTGGCGCCGCTCGGTTTCACTCTTGCGCCCGAAACTGCCGCATTGATGCGCGAGATGGCCGCCAGCGGCGAGCTGGACAGCCTGGTGCCCGAACGCGTGTGGCAGGAATTACGCCGCGTGCTGGAGAGTGCGCAGCCGTCGGCCTTCCTGCGCACGCTGCACGACACCGATGCGTTGCGCGTCATCCTGCCCGAGATCGATGCGCTGTATGGCGTGCCACAACGTGCCGAGTTTCATCCGGAGGTGGATACCGGCATTCACCAGGAAATGGTCAGCGACATGGCCGCGCGACTGGCGCCCGGCGATGCGCTGGTGGGCTTTGCCGCACTGACCCACGACCTGGGCAAGGCGCTCACACCGCCGGAGGAATGGCCGCGCCACATCATGCACGAACAGCGCGGTGTCGCCCCGCTGCAGGCAGTGTGCGAGCGCCTCAAGGTGCCGCAGGATTATCGCCAGCTCGCCATCACCGCCTGCCGCGAACATCTGAACGTGCACCGCCTGGCCGAGCTGCGCGACCGCACCGTGCACGAGCTGCTGGTGCGCTGCGATGCCTTCCGCCGCCCCGAGCGTGTCGCACAACTCGCGCTGGTCTGCGAAGCCGACAAGCGTGGCCGGCGGGGCAGCGAAGAGGCCGCGTATCCACAGCGCGACCAACTCAAACGCCTGCATGCTGCTGCGCTGGCCATCAATGCGCGCGACCTGGCCGCAGAAGGCCTGCAAGGCCCGCAAATCGGCGAGGCGTTGGCGAAGGCACGGATTGCGGCGATTGCAGCGGCGCGCAAGACCAGCGCATAGCCAAGGCGTCGCGCATACCGTCGTAGCAACGCAACAAAAATGCGAGAGCGCCAGGCAGGGCGTGGCTGCACCGCTCCGGGCTGGCGACCACCCAACCCGGTCGACGTCAGGGATGCGGGGCACACGTAGGGTGTTCGCCATTCAACCAGGCGGCTGCAGAACAGCAGCCGCCTGGCCATGCGTCACAGCTTGAAGTTCAGACTCAGCATGAAGGAGCGGCCGTTCTTGTAGATATAGTACGGCTGGTTCTTGTTGCCGATGTAGCTGAAGTAGGTTTCGTCCAGCAGATTGGTGGCTTCCAGTGCCACGCGCAGCCGCTCGGTGGCCTGGTAGCCGAACGATGCATCGACCTGGGTGAACGCATCGGTCATCTGCTGCCCGTTGAGGCGACCGATCTGGGTGAAATATTCCGAGCGCCAGCCCAGGTTCACCCGTGCGCTCCATTTGCCCTGCTCGTAGTACGGGCTGATGTTGTAGGCGTTGCGCGAGTTGTACGGCAGGCTGTAATCGCCATCGGTTTTCGAATCGGAATAGGTGTAGTTGGCAACCACGCCGAACCCGTTGCCGAAGTTGTGCTGCAGGTTGAGCGCCACGCCCTGCACCTTGGCATCGCCGGCGTTGGTCGGCACGGAGGTCTGGTAGGTGCTTGAGCCGCCGGTGGCGTTGTTGAAGAACACCCGGTCTTCCACCGTGGTGAGGATGTAGTTGGAGATATCGCGCGAGAAGAACTCGCCGCTGAGCAGGCTGCTGTCGGAGAAATACCACTCCAGCGATGCGCCCAGGTTGGTGGACTCATACGGACTCAGGCCGGGATTGCCCGTGGACGCGGTAAGCGTGGTGTCGTCGGTGGCCACGTACGGGGTCATGTTGGTGTAGCGCGGCCGCGCGATCACCTTGGAGGCAGCCAGGCGCAGCATCAGGTCATCGCGCAGGTCGTAGGCGATGTTGAACGACGGCAGCCACTTGCCGTAGCTGTTGAGGAAGTTGACCGGCGTGTAGCCGCCACCGGGCGCGTAGCTGAAACCATCGGTGGAATCACGCGTGTGCACGTACCGCACGCCGATGTTGCCGCGATAGCGCTCGCCGGAAAAATTGCCCTGCAGGAACCAGGCGCGGTTCTGCTCCTCGATGCTGTAGTTGCCGGCATAGCTGATCGGCAGGCCGGCATCGCCTTCCAGGCCACCGATGTAGCGACCGATCGCACCGCGGCCGATGGTGGACCAGCGTTGCATGTCGGCGCTGGTGGACAGGCCGTCCAGGTAGCCGGACGGCGTGGTGCCTGGCGAAAAATCTGCGAGCGTGCTGCCGTCGTTCGGTGTCCAGGTACGGCTGTAGGACGACTGCCCGGTGGCGTGATTGGTGAGCTTGATGCCGGTCAGGATCTGCGTGAACGGCCCCCACTCCACCGCATGGTCGAAATCCAGCTGAAGGTAGCGCTCCTTGTCGTACTGCGGGCTGTGGCTGGCCGAGGCATTGTTGAGTTGCATCGCCGCCGCGTTGGTGGGGTCGGTGCTGTAGTCCATCGCAGTGCGGCGCCCGTCGATGTCGTAGCTGTAACCGGCGAGATTACGGAACTGGATGCCGTAGATGCGCTCGGCGCCGCCTTGCGAACTGGTATACCCCACCTGGCTGGACGCATTCCAGCCGTCGCCATGCCAGTCCGCGCGCAGATGGATGCTGCCGGTGCTGACATCGCTGTTGCGCAGGTAGCCATCCAGGAATGTGGTGGACTGATCGCCGAAGGTGCCCGAGGTCGCCACGCCGTTCTCGAAGCCCAGCGCCTGCGCATCGCCAGGGTTGGAGCCCCAGTACCCGTAGCGGCTCTGGTTGTAGTTGTCGAAACTTTCCTTGACGTACAGGCCGGTCAGGTTGAGCTCGAAATCGGCATCCGGCTTCCACTGCAATGCAGCGCTGACACCATCGCGTTTGCGCGTCTGCTGAAACAAGGCGGTGTTGATCGAGGTCGGAAACACGCCGGTGTTATTGCCGACCACGGCCGGCGGAAACGCAGCGCCGGCGACATCGTCGTAGCCGAAGATCTCCACGCCATCGCGACGCAGCACGCGCTGCGAATGCATCACCGAGGTGAGGACACCGAACGTTTCATCCTGGTTCTTCCAGCTGTACAGGGCCGAAGCGTTCGGCTTGCCTTCGTCGGACCGGTCGTTGTAACCGTAGCTCACCGTACCGGTCAGCGCATTGCGCTCGAGCTCCAGCGGCTTGCGCGTGTGCACGATCACGGTGCCGCCGATCGAACCCTCGTCGATGCGCGCCTCCGGTGTCTTGTAGACCTCCATCAGGCCGACCACTTCCGGCGCCAGCGTGCTGTAGTTGAACGAGCGGCTGTCCGGGTCGTTGGGGTCGCCGCCCCAGCTGGTGGAGGCAATGGTCTGGCCGTTGAGCAGCACACGGTTGAGCGCCGGATCGGTGCCGAGGATGCTGACCTTCTCGCCTTCGCCGAACTGCCGGTCCACGGTGATGCCGGAAAGGCGCGACAGCGACTCGGCGACGTTGGTATCGGGGAATTTGCCGATGTCTTCGGCGCTGATCGCATCGACGATCGCATCGGCGTTGCGCTTGACGTTGAGTGCCTTGCCGAGGCTGGCTTGATAGCCAACCACCTTGACCTCGTCCAGCGTGGACACCGATGGGTTGGTCTGCGCGGGCGGCTGTTGCTGGGCGGGCTCCGCCTCCTGCGCAAACGCGGGAAGCATGCCGGCACCGGCAAGGGCAGCGCCACCCAGCAGCAGGCGACGGACGGCAACGCTCAGTCGCGAGCGACATGGCGCACGCTCGGCAGCGTTGGCGGAATCACGGGACAACTCACACACACGGGCTTGCAGCATTGCGTGGACCTCTTGGCTGATGCGTCGGGTCGCAACCGTCCGGTTGCTTGAGAACGCGCAGAGCGCGCGCCACACCCGCGATCCGTCCCCCTGTACACCGGACGGCGAGCAGCGTCTTCCCGCAGGCCGGTGGCGGCGTGCGGGGCAAGGCGCCAGGCCGATGCGTGACCGGCCGGCAACGTCTTTCATGAAGTCGGAGCACGCTCCTGATCGCTGACAACGTTATCAGCGAAGGTGCCTTCCCCACGCGGCGCTGTCAACTCAACGACACAAATAGCCACTTTCATGCCTGAAACCGCGCCTTGAGTGCAGATATTGGAATGACAACGCAATCGTGAACGCATTCCTTCGCCTCGATGAATAGACCACTGCCGTTAGAGGACGGCCGCCATAGGCCGCGCAGCCAAATGCCGCAATGCAGCGTGTTTGCAGACATCGATGCGATGCGTGCAAGCGTTTGTTGTTCCGCAGGCAGTGTTCGCGCACTGCAGATCGCCTTGCGATCGCGGCACTCGGCGGCGAAGCAAGCCATTGCGCCCACGTCGGTTCCATACGGCTGAAAGCGCACCGACACCGGTCGATCGTCACATGTCTGGCGGATACGTCAGCCCTCGAACAGGCGATCACCTAGAACGGATGCAGGCCTGCGTCCGCAGCCACTGTGCAGCAGCATCGATCATATCCACCTGCGGGCCAAGCAGGACATCCGGCTGCAGCCGGCCGTCGGTGCGACGCCCGTTGCGATCCTGCGTGTGGCTACTGGCAATCGCAAGGACAGCGCCGCCAGGCAGGTCCACAGAGCGATTGCCGGTGGTCTGGCCGGCGCTTGGCTGACCGAAGCTGCGCGTATTTGCACGGCCGCGAAAGGAGATCGCGACCATCTCGCCCGCACTTGCGGTGCTGGGGCCGATCAAGATCGCGACCGGGCGATCTATTTGCAGCGAGGCAGTCGCGCGTGCCGAAGATCGTGCCCGCCAGGGCGATTGCTTGCCTGCCGCATCGACAAAGCTGCCGAGCACTGCATCACCCAGTAGCGGATGCAGCCCGTTGATCATTGGCCACATCGTGCCGCCGGTGTTGTTGCGTACATCGACGATCCAGCCACAGCTGGCCTGTGCGGCGGCTTGATCCAGCGCCGTTGCAAGCGATGTCCCGTAAGCATTGCTGACTTCCTTGGAGGACGTCATCAGGCCGGGGACCTCGAGATAGGCGATGCCGGATGGCAGCAGACGCGCCTGCATGGCGGGCCGCTCGCGCTGTGCAACGGCTTCCACGGCATGTCGCCTGGAAGGACGCATCAGGAAACTATGGCCGTCATCGAGCTGGGCGACCAATGCATCGATGGCGACATAGGCGTCCACTTCGCGCATGTGTGCGGCCTGCGCACGCAGCTGCGGCTCACGCGTGGTCCAATCGATACGGGCGCTGTGCAAGGCGTTCTCCCGGATCGCGGGGATGGCGACATCCAGGATCGCGCTGGCCGATGCCGCATCGGCCAGCGGCTCTGCAGTCAAACGCAGCTGGCTTACGTCCAGCGCTCCATCGCCTCGCAGCACAACACCGATCAATACCTTCTGCGCACCCATCGGTACCTGTAGCGCAATGGAGCGGCTTGCACGCGTCGTACCGACGACCGGGTCGGTTTGTGAGCTTTCGAACGCCAGGCGTTTGCCATGCGCATCGTCGGCGCGCATCCACAACGTAGCGCCCTGCGATGCGTTGGAGGTTGCCAATACACCGGACAACAGCAACGACTGGCCGCGCAAGGAAACCGCGTCCAACGCTGCGGAGGCAGCCCCGAACGGCGCAGTGCGCGCGGCAACTGCGGTCAGACGCAATTGCGCCCCTTCACCGGACTGCACGTCGCCTTGCACGGCAGTCAGTTGGTAATCAGCGCCACCGGCAGCCGCGTACCAGTGTGGAATCGCTGCCATCGCATGCACGCTGCACAACAGGCTCAGCAGCAGCCACCATCGCGTCCATGCGTAGTTCATCCTTCACCCGTCGCAAGCTGAGGTCGGACGCAACTCTAGCAGTCATCTGAATGCGCTGCATGCCGTACGCGAGCTGCGACATCCAACCCGCCGGACGTGGCGACGAGGGGCACTGCAGCCGCAGATCGCGCGCAACAACCGCGGTGGTTGAACAACACATGCGGCGTCGCGCAGTCATCAAGCCCGCTTGACGCGGGCGTCTGCGGCCCGGCCGATATGCTTACGCGCCCTGCCCGGCCACCCAGGTGCCGAGCACCTGCACATCGGCATCCACCAGCACCAGGTCGGCCTGATAGCCCGGTGCGATGCGCCCCAGCCGGTCGCCCAGGCCGATGCATTGCGCAGGATAGGTCGATGCCATGCGTGCGGCTTCGGCCAGGTCCACGCCCAGCCACTGCACGCTGTTGCGCACCGCGGTGGCCATGTCCAGCGCCGAGCCGGCTAGTGCGCCGTCGGCATTGCGCACCACGCCGTCCACCGCGGTGATGGTTTCGCCGTACAGGTCGAAGCTGGGGCTGTCGGCACCGACCATCGGCATGGCGTCGGTGACCAGCAACAGCTTGCCGCGCGGCTTGGCGGCCAGCGCCAGGCGCAGGCTGGCCGGATGCACGTGCACGCCGTCGACGATGATGCCGCACCACACAGCGGGGTCTTCCAGTGCGGCGCCCACCGCGCTGGGCTCGCGCCCGGTCAGTTGCGACATCGCGTTGTACAGATGGGTGAACCCGCTGACGCCGGCGGCAATGCCAGCGTGCGCCTGCTCGTACGTCGCTGCCGTGTGGCCGGCGAACACGATCGCGCCACCGGCGACAAAGGCGCGGATGTCGTCCAGCGGCACGCGCTCGGGCGCGAGCGTGATCAGGGTGACGCCGTTGTCCAGCGAGGTATCGACGGCAATCTCGTGCGCGTCGGGCAGGCGGAACTTGTGCGCATCGTGGGTGCCCTTGCGCGCCGGGCTCAGGTACGGGCCTTCCAGATGGATGCCGAGCACGCCGGGCACGCCTTGCGCGATGGCCTGGCGCGTGGCGTCGATCGCCTCGGCCATGACCTCGGCGGTGTCGCTGATCAGCGTCGGCAGCATGCCGGTGGTGCCGTAGCGACGATGGGCTGCGGCGATGGTGGCCAGGGCCTGCGGGTCGCGCGCGTTGTTGAACAACACGCCGCCACCGCCATTGACCTGGATGTCGATAAACCCGGGCAGCAAGGTGCCGCCACCCAGATCCACGCGCGTGTGCGCCTGCGCAACACGCGCATCGTCGGCCGCCACGATCGCCAGGATCTGCGTGCCAGCCAGCAATACGGCCAGTCCATCCTGCAGGCCGTCGTCGGTGAGCACGCGTGCATTGCATAACGCCTGAATCGGGGAAGCATCCATGTTCAAACGGTTTCCGTGACCTTGTTCAAATGCGGCGGCAGATCGGGATTATGGCCGCGCTGCAGCGCCAGCGCGTTGATCGCGCGGTAGAAGCTCTGCACGGTCAGCAGCGGTGCGCTGGCCGGATGCACGGCGTCGACGAGCGGCAGATCGCCATCGGGCGCGGCCAGCCACACCTGTGCGCCGCGTGCGCGGAACTCTTCGGCCAGCGCGCGCGTGCCCGCGCCGGTTTCATCCGGCTGCGCAAATACCAGCACCGGGAAGCCCGGCCCCACCAGCGCCATCGGGCCATGCTTGACCTCGGCCGAGCTATACGCTTCGGCATGCAGGCCGCAGGTTTCCTTGAACTTCAGCGCCGCTTCCTGCGCCGCGCCCAGGCCCAGGCCACGCCCGAGCACGAACAGGTTGTGCGCAGGCACCAGGCCGGCGGTGAGTGCGGACCAGTCGGCCTGCCAGGCGCTGCGCAACTGCTGCGGCAATGCATCCACCGCCGCGAGCAGGGCCGGGTCGTTCTTCCACACCGCGCCCAGGTGCAGCACGGCGGCCAGCGAGGCGAGATAACTCTTGGTGGCGGCGACACTTTTTTCCGGGCCGGCGCCGAGCGGAATCACCACCTCGGCCAGTTGCGCCAGCGGCGAATCCTCCACATTGACCAGGGCGACCACGCGCGCGCCGGCCGCCTTGGCGGCCTCGGCATTGCGCAACAGGTCCGGGCTTTTGCCCGACTGCGAAATCACGATGTACAGCGCGCCGCGCAACTGCAGCGGCGCTGCATAGACCGAGCCCACCGACGGCGATGCAGAGGCCGTCACGATGCCGAGCTGGGTTTCGAACAGATACTTGGCGTAGGTTGCGGCGTGATCGGAACTGCCGCGCGCGCAGGTCACCACGAACGGCGGCGGCGTATCGCGCAGCGACTGCGCGAGTGCAGCAACGGTGTCGGCATTACGGGCGAACTGTGCGGCGACCACGTCGGCAGTCTGCGCCGCCTCGCGGAACATCAAGGTCTCGGTTTCGGTGGGAAGGCTCATCAGGCTCAGGCGGATTCGGGGGGAAAGGATTTGGCGGCCGGCGTCTGCGCCGGTGCGGTGGAACCGCGCACCACCAGCTGCGGCACGAAGCCGCGGTTCTGCAGTTGCGCGGGCTGGTCGTCGTAGGCATCGCTGCGCAACTGGCTGATCAACAGGCGTGCGGCATGCCGCGCGATGTCGTCGGTGGCCTGCTTGGCGGTGGTCAGCGCCGGCCAGGACTGGCGCGAGAACGGGCTGTCCTCGAAGCCGGCGATCGACAATTGGTACGGCACGTTCATGCCGGTGGACTTGGCCGCGGCCAGCACGCCGGCGGCGATTTCGTCGTTGCTGCCGAAGATGGCGGTCGGCGGCTCGCGCAGCGACAGCAGGCGGCGCGCGCCACGGAAGCCGTCGTCGAAGGTGTAATCGCCGGGAATCACCAGGTGCTTGTCCAGGGTGATGCCGTAGTCCTTCAACGCGGCTTCGTAGCCCGCATAGCGCTCGCCACTGGAGCGGTGCTGCGGGCCGCCCCACAAAAAGCCGATGCGCTGATGGCCCAGCTGCACCAGATGCTCGGTGATCTCGTAGGCGGCAGCACGGTCGTCGATATACACGCAGGGACCATCGCCCGGATCGTCGGTGGCGGCGATGATGCGCACGCTCTTGATGCCGCGCGCGGCCAGGCCGGCCATCAGCTCGGGGCGTTCGGACATCGGTGCGGTCAGCACCACGCCGGCCAGCCGCGAGCGCTGCACCCATTCGGCCAGCTCCTCGGCCAGCAATGGCGAGGTGGAATCGCAGGGATGGATCTGCAGGCCGAAGCCGGTCTCGCGGCAGGCGGCCAGCACGCCATTCTGGATGCCGATGATGTGGTACGGGTTGGGGTTGTCGTAGACCAGGCCGATCACGAACGGCGTGCCGCTGCGCAGGTTGCGCGCGGACGGATCGGGTTCGTAGTCCAGATCGGCAATGGCGCGCAGCACGCGCGCGCGCGTGGCCTGCATCACCGAAGGTTCGTTGTTGATCACGCGCGACACGGTCTTCAACGAGACCTTGGCGCGCTCGGCGACATCTTTGATGGTGGGCCTGCGCATGGGTGTACCTTGTTCGTCGGAACGCATCATGCCGCCCGGTTCACTTGGCCTGGGCCGGCAGGCCCACACGGTAACCGCGCAGCGAATAGAACAGGATGTACAGATAGCACGGCACCATCAGCGCAGCGAACACGACCTGGAAGTCGTAGTGCTGTTTGAGAATGGCAAACAGCTGCGGAATGATCGCGCCGCCGGCAATGCCCATGACCAGCAGTGCCGAGCCGATCTCGGTGAAGCGGCCAAGCCCGCGAATGGCCAGCGGAAAGATTGCCGGCCACATCATCGCGTTGGCGAAACCAAGCGCGGCCACGAAGCCCACCGACACATAGCCGTGGGTCAGCAGCGCACCCAGCGAGAACAGCACGCCCAGCACCGCCGACACGCTCAGGTAGCGCGCCTGCGAGATCACCCGCGGGATCAATACCAGGCCGGCGAGATAGCCCAGCAGCATCGCGCCCAGCGTGTAGGAGGTGAAGATCTTGGTGCTGTCCAGCGGCAGATCGAAACCGTGGCCGTAGGTGCCGATCGCATCGCCGGCCATCACTTCCACGCCCACATAGACGAACAGGCACAGCACGCCCAGCCACAGATGCGGGAACTGGAAGATGCTGGACTTCTGCACGCCGGCCGCGCTGCCGGGCGTGGCATTGGCTTCGGAGGCCCGCAGCTCCGGCAGTGGCGAGAACAGCACGCCGATCGCCAGCAACAGCAGCACGCCGGACATCACCAGATACGGTGCGTGGATCTTGGCGGCGAAGGCGGTGAGCAGTTGTTCCTTGGTGCCGGCATCGGCGCTGGCCACCTGCGCGGACAGATCGCCGATGCCGTGCAGCACCAGTGTGCCGATCAGGATCGGCGCCAGGATGCCGGCGATCTTGTTGCAGATACCCATCAGCGCGATCCGCCGCGCCGCGCTTTCGATCGGCCCGAGGATGCTGATGTACGGATTGATCGCCGTCTGCAGCAGCGCCAGGCCGCTGCCGATAACGAACAGGCCGCCCAATGCGCCCGGATACCAGCGCTGGGTGGCGAACTGGCCAAAGCCGGCCGCGCCCACCGCCATCACCACCAGGCTCAGCGCCAGCCCCTTCTTCATGCCGGTGCGCTTGAGGATCCACGACGCCGGCAGCGCCAGGAAGAAGTACGACAGGTAGAACACCATCAGCACCAGGAAGGCATTGACCTCGTTGAGGTCGAACGCCAGCCGCACGAAGGTGATCAGCGGCCCGTTGATCCAGGTGAAGAAGCCGATGATGAAGAACAGCACGCCGACGATGGCGATCGAGACAACGGGATTTGCGGGCCTGGCGGTAGTCATGGATCGGCGGGCTCTTGAGTTGTCGGTTGGGGGGCGCCGCGCTGGATCAGCGACGCAGTTCGGCGACGAAATCGTAGAAATCGTTGTGGCAATAGGTGTCGGTCAATTCGATCGCACTGCCGTCGCGCGCATAGCCCACGCGCACCACATGCAGGATCGCCTCGCCGGTCTTCATGCGCAGGTGCTCGGCCAGCCGCGCAGGCAGATTGATCGCGCGGAAATACTGCAGGGCGCGCACCACCGGGGTGCCCTGCGCATCCAGGTAGCTGTAGAGCGAATCGCCGATCTGCTGCGGGTCGGCGACGATGCGTTGCGGCAGCACCGCGTGCTCGTAGGCCATGACGCGCTCGTCGGCGCTGCGCAGGCGGGTGAGCGAGGCCACCGCCGCGTCCGGCGACAGCCCCAGGCGCAGGATCTCTTCGCCATGCGCCGGGCGCAGCCGCCGCTCCAGCCAGCGGGTGCCGGGCTCGTAGCCCTTGATGCGCAGCGTCTCGCTGAAACTGGTCAGGCCGCTGAGCTGATGCTGGATCTGCGTGGTGACGAAGGTGCCGGCGCCCTGCCGACGCGAGACCAGGCCCTGTTCGACCAGCACGTCCACGGCCTGGCGCAGGGTCACCCGCGAGATCTGCAACCGCTCGCACAGCTGGCGCTCGGCCGGCAGCGCTTCGCCGGCCTTCCACTGCGCGCCGCGGATCTGCTCGTCCAGCTTGCTCGCCAGTTGCAGATACAGCGGCGTCGGCGCGGAGGCATCCAGCGTCAGCGCGTCCATCCGGGGGTCGGTGTCCGTCCTGGTTTCGGTTTTCGGTTTGGCCATTGCCTGTCCTCCGGACCGACTTGGATTCGTTAGGTCCAATATAGTACCAATTTGCCTGCGGCGCATTAGCCGCAGTCGGCCCCGGCAGCGCGGCAGGCGCTGACCCGCGTTCCCGCGGCCCGCTGACTGGACGCCGTGGTCAACGCCCGCTTCCCGTCACCGGCGCGTGCAGGCGCCCAGTGGCTGCGCCATCGCCTGGCTGGCGATGCCGTCACAGCCGCAGGTACCAGCGCCGCCGGTCCATCCACCAGCCCACGCCCCAGCACAGCAGCGTGTAGCTCAGCGCGCACAACAGCGACCCGAGCGGGCCCGGCGCGATGGTCTGGAACACGCGGATGCCGGCCCAGGCGTACAGGTCCAGGCCGGAGCTGCCGGCCGGCAGCAGCCGCAACACCACCACGAACAATTCGGAGAACAGATAGATCGCCAGCGGGTTGCGCCCCAGCACGGTGAAAAACCCGCTGCCGCCGGTCCAGCCACGCAGCTCCAGCAGGTAGACCAGCACGCCCAGCGCCAGTAGATCCAGGCCCACCGTGCAGGCGACGAAGGACCCGCTCCAGAGCTTCTTCGACAGCGGCCAGGCCGGGTGCCAGAGCAGCGCCAGCAGCACCAGCCCCGCGCCCGCCAGCAGCATGCTGCGCGTGGCGGCAGCGGTCTTGCCGTGCCGTTGCAGGAAGCGCCCGCTCAGATACCCGGCCAGCACGTTGACCGTGGCCGCCAGCGTGCCGAGCAGGCCCTCGGGGTCGAAGCCGTCATCCTTGCGATACAGATGCGCGCGCCCGTACAGCCACAGATCCAGCCGGGTGCCGGCATTGCCGGTCTTGCTCAACTCCGCGCCGGGCTGGCCGAACGCATACAGCACTACCCAGTAGCCCAGCAGCAGCGCCACGCAGACCGGCGCGATACCGCGTGGCGGCAGATAGCGCACCAGCAGCGCCGCGAGCAGGTAGCACAGGCCGATCCGCTGCAGCACGCCGGTCAGGCGGAGTTGATCGACCGCCGTGAACGCCCAGCCACCATCGGGCTGCGGATGGAAGAACGGAAACCAGTACATCAGCACGCCGCACAAGAAGATCAGCGCGGCGCGCCTGCCCACACGGCCGAGGAACTGCCGATGCGGCATGCGGGTGGCCAACGCAAAACTCATTGCGCTGCCGACGGCGAACAGGAACGAGGGAAACACCAGATCGGCCAGCGTGACGCCGAACCAGGCCGCGTGGGTCAGCTGTGCGTATGGCTGCGCGCCCGGCCCGGCGGTGTTGACCAGGATCATCAGGAAGATGGTCAGGCCGCGGAACACGTCCAGCGACAGGAAGCGTTCGCGCGTCGGCGGTGTGGTTGCGGTGCCAGCTGCAGCAGGGAATGGGTATGCGTTCATCGCAGCTCCTTGCCCAGTGACTGCCGATGGAGATGACATGCATAGGTGCTGCCTATGCCCTGCGTCCTTGCATCGGCGCTACCGTGCTCTTGCACGAGCATCAGATGCAATGCGGATCTGTTCATTGCGCAGTTCCTTGCGTGGTGCTGTGCGCGGCGCCGTGCGCAATCTCTTGCAGGTTGCCCTGGTCGAAGCCTTGCGTCGCGTCTTGCCTGGCGCTTCCCGCTGCGTTCTGCACGCCATCCTGCGCATCCACCTGCGCCAGCAACGTGTGCAGCAAGGCCAAGGGATCGCGCGGTGGCTGTCGCTTCGGCAGCGCGTCCTGCTCGGCCCATTGGCGTTCCCAGGCTGCAAGCTGCGTGTTGACCGCCGCTGCGTCGAACGGCGTGCCGGCCTTGCGCGCGGCGCGATACGCGCGCAGAAAGCGTGTCCAGCGCTGCAGGTAGAAATCCGCGTACATGCCCTGCCACGCCTTGGACGCGTAGTCGGCCAGGTTGCCGTCGCCGCCCCAGACGCTGACCTGCGCACGCGCATTGCCGACATAGGCGCGACGCAGTGCGGCATCGTTGCCGGCGGCCGCCGCGGCCTGGCCGGTCCAGTCGGCCAGGGTTTCATGCTGGCCGCCGACCAGTGCATCCAGCCCCTGCACCAGTTGCGTGGTGCGCGCCAGCAGCGCATCGCCGCGCGCGAACTCGCCGGCGTCGTAGGCCTGTACCACCGCCTGCAATTGACGGTCGGCATGCAGGCTCAGGTAGTGCCGCGCGTCTTCGACCAGGTCGTAGCGGTACAGCGGTGCGTCGGCATAGCGGCCGGCCTGCTGCAGCAAGGCATCGATGGCGCGGCGCAGACGTTGCGGGTCGCCGGGGCGGTCGTCGAAGCCGACGATGTCGGCGGTCGGACGCTTGAACAGCAGGTAGGCGCCGGCGCGCTTGTTCCACCAGCGCGGCGACCAGTAGCGGGTCCGGTAGATGCCTGCTTCCAGATCCGACCAGGCCCGCTGCAAGGCCGCATCGCTGCGGCCGTAGCGCGCGCGGGTGTATTGGGTGAGCCATTGCGACCAGGACTGCCGCGGTCCTTCCCAGGCCAGCGCGTAGAGATACTCGTAGACCACCGAGTTGCTGTGCAGCCCTTCCGGGAACACACCGAAGCCGCGCAGATTGCGTTTATCCGGATCGGCCAGCAAGGCCTGCAGATCCTGCCGATAGAACGCGAAGTCGCCATACAGCGGATTGCTGGCGCCGTAGTTGTGCACGTAGCCGTAGATCCACTGCTTGTTGTCGAAGGCCTGCGAAGCCTTCCAGGTGCCGGGATAGCGGTCGTTGCCGATGTCCAGCACCATCAATCGCGCGTCGGGTACCTTGCCGAGAAACGCGGCGATCGCCTGCGGTTGCCAGAACGCTCTGTCGGCACCGAACAACCAGCCCTGCATCACCCAGGTGGCCTGCGGATTGACCTGCGCGATCGAGTGATACAACGCCTGCCCGTACTCGGCCAGGCGTGCGTCGCGTTGCGCTGGCGGCACGGCCTTGGCACGTGCAGCGTCGGAGTTGGCGATGCTGTCGCCGTACCTGGCGGCGGCCACGTCGCTGCCGTCGTCGGCCACCGGCGGCAGCATCTCGTTGAAGGCGTCGGCCAGATAGAACTCGCCTGCACCATAGGCCTGCGTGTACAGCTCCAGGAACCGCCGCGCGACCTGGGCAAACAAGGGATCACGCGGATCCAGCCAATAGGTTTCGTGGAAGCCCTCCCAGGCGCGCATGCGGTAGATGCGCGCGTTGGGATGCGCCTGCGCGAATGCCTTGGGCACGTAGCCGGCAAACGCCGGCAGCACCGGCTGCATGCCCAGCTCGCGGATGCGGGTGAGGATCTGCGTCTGCAGCACGCGCTTGCTGTCGATCCAGTGCTGCGGCAACGGTGCGCGATAGCCTTCGATATTGCCCATGCGCTGCCATGGGGTGAACGCGGGGCCGGAGAAATACTCCGCCAGCGCGTCATCGCCCACACCGAACTCGCGCCACAGCGCCTGCCAGATCGCCTCCTGCCCTTCCATCGCCAGCGGCATGTCGATGCCGTGCAGCGCCATCCAGTCGATCTCGCGCTGCCAGCGCGGCCAGTCCCAGAACGGCGTGGTGTAGCCGTAGGTGCAGGTGTTGAGATAGGCGCGGTGGGCAAACGGCGTGCGCACCTGGCCGCTGCGGTAGGCCGGCCATTGCGCCGGCAGCGCCACGCGGTCGCCCTCCCAACTCATCGAGGCCGCACCGGCCTGGCCGAGATAGGCATAGGCGCCACGCGCCAAGGCCACCTGCGAGGAGCCGGCAATGCGCACCGCATCGCCACCGGCGTCGATGCGGTACCAGTCCGCGCCGTCGCCGCGCGGCGCCATCGTCATCTCGAACTGTGCGGCGCGTGCGCCAATCAGGCGTTGCAGTACCGCCTGCGCGGGCGGTGCGGCCAGCACCAGATGCGGAATGGCGAGCAACGCGCCCAGCACGGCACCGACGAACAGGCGCGCAGGCGACGACGGAGAAAACGGTGAGGCAATCATGGCGAGTTCCGGTAGTGCACGGTGACGACGTCGTGGAATCCAAACGGCTGATCGGCAGCGACCTGCAGGATCACCGCCAGCGTGCGCGCGCCGGTCGCGGGTGCAAGCGTCACGTGAATCGGCGTGCCGGCAGGTACCTGGGCAACTGCACGGCCATCCAGAAACACCTGCGCCGGCCCGCTGAGACGACCCAGGTCAAGCATGCCGCCGTGGGTCTGCACGCCCTGCCACGGCGTGAACTCGGTGCGGTACAGCACGTAGCCGGCGCGTTCGGGTGCGGTTTCCAGCGTGCCGGGCAACGTATTGCTCCAGCTGTTGTTGTCGTTGGGGCGGCGCGGCAGATCCGGCGCCGGCGGCTGCGCGAAGGCGGCGGTGTGGCGCCAGCTTTCGACCACCATCGCCGGCGCCACGATCGGCACCGTGGCTGGCAGCGGCACCGCCGCGCACGCGATCTCGAGCACCGCATCGCGCAAGCCTGCGCTGCGCGCCTGCAGCCGTAACACGCCTGCGCCACGCCCGGCCTGCACGATTGCCTGCGCCAACCCGTTGAACAAGGCCACTTGCATGCCCTGATCGGGCGTATGCGCATTCGGGTCGCCATTGCCGACACCCAGCAAGCGGCCACCGCTGATCTGCAGCGTCAGTGGTGCATTGCAATCGGGCACGTGGCGGCCTTGCGTATCCAGCGCTTCCAGGGTCACCGGTTGCGCATCGCGGCCATCGCCGCGTAGCCGGGTGCGGTCCGGCGTGAGCCGCAGCGCGACCGCCGCGCCGGTGGTTTCCACCCGCGTTCGCGCCACCTCGCGGCCATCGCGCCAGGCCACCGCTTCGAGTACGCCCGGCGCATAGTCCACCTGCCACTGATTCATCTGCGCCCGATCCACCACCTGCTTCCCCAGCGAGCGGCCGTTGAGCCACAGCTCCACCTGCGCGGCATTGCAGAACACCATCACCTTGATCGGCTGGCCTTCGCGGCCGGGCCAGTTCCAGTGCGGCAACAGGTGCAGCACCGGCGCATCGTCGATCCACAACGCGCGGCGCAACCAATACGCCCCCTTGGCAAATCCGCATTGGTCCATGATGCCGAAGAACGACCCCACCGACGGCCATTCGAACGGCGTGGGTTCGCCGCGATAATCGAAGCCGGTCCACACGAAACTGCCGGCCACGAACGGGCGTTCGGCAATCAGTTGCCAGGCACGCCGATGGGTATTGCCCCAGTCGGCCGCCAGGCTGTCGTCTTCGGCCACCACATGCGCATCCAGATCAGTGAACCATGCGCCACGCGTCTGAAAGGCGCTGGTGTCCTCGCTGGACAGCATCGGTGTGCGCGGCCGCGCGGCATGCACCCGGTCGTAGTTGTACTGGCGGTAGTTGAAGCCGAGCACGTCCACCGCGTCGGCCGCGCCGCGGGTGGCGAACATGCCATCGTTCATGCCCGCGGTGATCGGGCGACTGTCGTCGAGCGCACGCACGGCGCTGGCGGCGCGCGCCATGATCGCGTAACCGGTGGCGGTGCCCTGCAGCGGCTCCTCGTTGAGCAGCGACCACAGGAACACGCTGGGATGGTTGCGCTGGCGCCGCACCATGCTGCGCAGCAGCGCCACATACTCGGGTGCGGGATTGAACAGCCGGTTCTCGGCCATCACCAGCATGCCGAGCCGGTCGCAGGCCTGCAGCAATTCCGGTGCCACCGCATGATGCAGGCGGATGGCATTGCAACCCATCGCTTTCAGGCGCTGCAGGCGAAACGCGTGCAAGGCATCGGGCAGCGCCACACCGACGCCGGCATGGTCCTGATGCAGGCAGACGCCCTTGATCTTGAGCGGGCGGCCATTGAGGAAGAAGCCGTGGTCGGCATCGAAGCGCAGGCTGCGAAAGCCGATTTCGCACCCGGCACGGTCGCTGCGGCCGTCTGCGCCACGCACGCTGGCCTGCAGGCGATACAGCACCGGCGTGTCCACGTTCCAGCGCTGCGGCTGCGCCACCGCGACGCTGACCGTCGCCTGCGCGGTGCCGAATGCAGCCACGCGCAGTTGCGTCTGGCCACTCGCCACGACAGCACCGTTTGGGTCGCGCAGCGCCACATCCACCCACGCCTCGGCAGGCTGTTCGCCACTGTTGACGAGGTCCAGCTGCACCGGCAGCTGCCAGACATCGCCAGCGCCTTCGCGCGGCACCGCCGCCAGGCCGTCGCCGGCGATATGCAAGGGCGCACGCAGCACCAGCCAGGTGTGCCGGTAGATGCCGCCGCCCTCGTACCACCAGCCATCCATGGCCTCGGCATCGACGCGGATGGCGATGCTGTTCAAGGCATTGCCGTAGCGCGCGACCGGCGTGAGGTCGATGACCAGCCCGGTGTAGCCGCTCCAGCTGCGCGCCATCAGCATGCCGTTGACCCACACGGTGGCATGGCTGGCAATGCCGTCCAGACGCAGCTCCACCGCCTGGCCGCGCAGGGACTCGTCCAGCCGCAGCGTGCGTCGGTACCAGGCAATCCCGCGCGGGCGATACCCCTGCGCGATATTGGCGTCGGCGCGCACCGCCTGCTCCACCACAAAATCGTGCGGCAATTGCAGTTGCCGCCAGCCGGTGTCGTCGAAGTCCGGTGCCGCCGCGCCCCAGGCGCGGCCGGCCTTGGCGTTGTCGTAGGTCTCGTCTTGCGCAAGCAGGCGCGGCAACGGCAGATCGCCGGCATGGAAGCGCCAACCTTCGTCCAGATCCAGCCATTGGCCAGCGTGATCGGTGCCCGCTGGCGGTGGCGCGGGACGCGCCGTGTCGCCGCTACCAAGGCGCGTCGTTGCGGCGCTCGCGGCACCTGGCAGCAACGCCGGCACGCCAAGCAGCGACGAGGCGCAGACGCTGCCGGCAAGGAACTCACGCCTGCGCATGACAGCGCCCGCTCGACTGCGCTGCAGGCGTCCCATGAGGGGCGCGCGGCGCAGCCACTTCCGCGGCCGCGGCATAACGCGCTTTCATCACGGCGGCGGCGTTGCACTCACCCCTGGCCGCCGCACGCAGCGGTGCATGGCCGCACAGCGCTTGTTCGCGCCTCATCACAGCATGTCCCACTGCATCGACAGGTAGTAGCTGCGACCGGTGACACCGGTCATCTGCCAGCGGCTGGCGATGTCCTTGTACGCCTCCTCGGTGCGGTTGGTGAGATTCAGGCCACCCAGCTGGAAGCTCAGCGTGTCGTTGACCTGGTAGCCGAGCACCGCATCCAGCTGGGTGCGCGCCTTCATGGTGTGGCCTTCGCGCGCGAAGAAGCTGTCGCTGCTGTCCTGTTCGTACTCGCTGCGGTGGTTGAGCGAGACGCGCGCCGAATAATGCGCGCTCTCCCAGTACGCGGTGGCGTTCCAGGTCTGTTCGGACAGGTTGCGGATCTGGAAGTCGGTATCGCGCTGCGGAATCACCCGGGTGAAGTTGGTGGTCACCCCGAAGCCGTCGATCGGCAACCAGGCGTCCAGCGATTGCGTCCAGCCCAGTTCGTAGCCGCGGATCTTGACCTTGCTCGGATCGTTGGTGGTGGCAGTGATCTCGTAGATATCGCCGCCGCTGTCCACGCAGTCGCCGGCTGCGTTGCTGGACAGCGCAGTGCCGTTGAAGGCGGCCGGGCAGACGATGCTGTTGAAGGTGCCGTTCTTGATGTTCTTCCAGAAGCCGGCCACGGTCAGCGCGCCACCGTTGCCGTAGTACCACTCCAGGCTCAGGTCGGCCTGGTCGGCAGTCAGCGCCTTCAGATCGGTCTGGCCCTGGGTGACGACATAGGTCGTCGTGCCGCCGGTATTGGTGCCGGTGGAAATGGTCGAGGCGATGGCGGTGTTGCTGTCCAGGATCGGCCGCACCAGTACCTTGGCGGCGGCAAAGCGCAGCAGCAGGTCCTCGCGCATGTCCAGCACCAGGTTCAGGCTGGGCAACCAGTTGGAATAGTCGTACGGCGCACGCGCGGTGCCGATCACCACATTGGCATCGTCGCTGGCGGCCTGCGCCTGGGTCAGGTAGGTGTCGGTGGTGCGCTTGGTGTTTTCGTAGCGCAGGCCGAGGTTGCCGCGCAGGCGCATGCTGCCGATGTCGGTGTCGATGCGCGCCATCGCATAGGCCGAGGAAATGTCGTTCTCGATGCTGTAGCTGCTTTGCGGCGCGAACAGCACCGGCACGCTGATGCCGGCGGCCGCCAGCGAGCGCGCGTAGGCGGCGATATCCGGAGTGACCCAGCTGTCCTGCGAGGCGAGCTGCCCGTCGAGGAAATTGCTCACCGTGCTGTTGGCGGCCGACAGTTCCGGGAACATGTCGAAGCCCGATACGGCACCGGTCCTGAGCAGATACAGGAAGTCGCGCCGGCGCACATCGCGCTCGAAGGTCTCGCGGCGGTATTTGGCACCGAAGCGCACCGCGTTCAACGCACCCAGCTCCAGATACCGTTCTGCATCCAGCTGCAGCGACCATTCCTTGTTGCTGAGCGACTGGATGGAACCGTTGGGGTACTCGCTGCGCACCAGATTGGCCTTGTCCCAGGCGCTGGCATCGGTGGCGTCGGCATCGGTGGTCAGCGAGATCGCGTCGGGATTGGAGGTGTCCAGCAATGTTGCCGAGGGAATCCGGCCCAGGATCGCGGCGCGTTCGTTCTCGTCGGTCTTGCCCTGGGTGTAATTGGCCGCGCCACTGAGCGTCCAGGCATCGCCCTTCCACTTGAAGTCGTAGGTGAGCAACTGCGTGGACAGGTCGTGTTGTTCGATCTGGCGGTTGTTTTCCAGCCAGTAGTCCGATGCCGCCACCTGCGTGGCGGTCAGGCCGTTGGTCTGCAGCACCGTCAGCGGGGTGCGCTCGAACGAGTACACCAGCTGGTTCATGTCGTTGGCGGTCTTGTCCTGCGAATACAGCGCAGTGAGGTTCATCTCCAGCTGGTCGTTGGGCTTCCACTGCAAGCCGCCGTTGAACATCTTGCGCGTGGTCTCGCGCTCGATCGAGCGATAGCGCGGACGACGCGGGATGTACAAGGTGCCGGCGTCGGTGTCCTTCGTGTACCAGCGGTCGATCCACAGATAATCGGCGCGGTCCTTGAGCTTCTGGTAGCCGGCGCTGAGGAACACGCCCAGCTCGCCGCCACCGACCTTGAACTGGTCGATATAGGTCAGCACGCCCTTGGGCGTGGGCGAGCCACCGGCAAATTCCGCATACTGGGTCTTGGCCGAGAACAGCAGTTTGGTCTGCTGGTAGTCCAGCGGTTTGGTGGTGTTGATGTTGACCGTGCCGGACAGGCCACCGGCATCCATGTCCGCCGACGGCGACTTGATCACCTCGATCCCGGCGGCCACTTCCGGCTGGATGATGTCGTAGCGGAACCCGTCGGTGAAGTCGGCGCTCTTGATCACCTGGCCGTTGATGGTGGTGGCCGAGTACTGCGGGCCCAGGCCACGCACGCTGATCGTGGAGCCGCGCCCGTTGATGGTGGAGATCTGCACGCCCGGGATGCGCTGGATCGCCTCGGCGATGTTCTCGGCGGGAAACTTGCCGATGTCCTGCGCGGAGATGCCATCGGTCATGCGCACGTCGTCGCGCTTGTTGTCCATCGCGGTGATCAGGCTCTTCTGGTAGGAGCTGGTGACCTTGACGGTGTCGAGCTGGGAAATCTGCGCCGATGCCGCTGGCGGCGATTCCTGCGCCTGCGCGTTGGCGCCGCAGGCAAGCAGCGACAGCGCAATGGCCAGGGACAGCGAGGAGGGCGAACAACAACGCAACGCGGCACGCGGGACAGGTGACATGGGAGATCCTGAGGTGGAATGGCTGGACGACGACGCGGCTGGCATTCCGATCGATCAGCGCTGACAGATCCCGGCGTTGGGCAACCCACCCACACGCGCACAGGCCACCAGTTCCGGACGTCCGGAACCGCCTGCGATCTGTTGTCTGCGAGCACCCCGTACGGCCCCCCGTGGGTGCCGATGCCGCCTCCCTCCCAGGACGGTCATCGCCTGCCATTGCTGATCAACGGCCCTGACTGGCAAATACCAATTCAGTGGATTTGATTCTTATGGTCTTTAAAAGATCCTGTCAACAGTCACTGTCGAAAGCGTTTTCCGCCCGGCCGGGATCGCGCCCTAGGGCTTGTTTTCAAAGACTTCGACGGTGCGTGCAGGGTCATTTGGGTGCGGCGCGGGTATCGTTGTCACAGGACCAGTCACCGACCAATCGTTGGTAACCAGACCAATTTCTCGAGGATCCGGCGGTAGCCGATGCAGCGGAAGCATTGTGGGTGGCATCACAGTCCAGTGCCGCGCGCTTCTACGTCATCGAGGGCGGCATGCCTGCCGCGTCGCCGCAGCCACGCGCTGCAGCGATGACTGCAAGCCGCGCCAGGGCGACAACGATGTCAGCGGACTGGATAGAAGCGGCGCTGCGTTGGCCGGGACAAGGACACCGGCCGTGCCCATGCACGCGAATGGTGCAGATGGAAAATCGCGCCACGCCCGGCCAGCAAAGCTGCGCTCAGCGCAGTTGCCCCTGGTCGACGCGCAGCAAGGTGCGCTCCGGGGTGGCGGCAAAGCCCAGCAGTTGCAGGCCCACGCCCAGCACCGCGTCCTGCCCCGGATCGACACGCGACTGCAGCTGCCAGCGTCCATCGCGCCACAGCTGCAGCTGTGCATCGGCCTGCACGCCGGCAGGCAGCGCGGCGTCGGGCAGCAGGGTCAGCACGGCGGTGTCGCCCACGCAGCGCGGTTGTCCGGACAGGTGCAACGGCGGTAGCCCGGGCAGCTCGCCCGCCCCACTTGCCAGCACTTGCAGGCCGACCCGCCCAGCGGCCTGCACGCAGCCGGTGGCATCGAACAACAGATCCACCTGCTGCAGCTCCAATGCCAGATCGATCAACGCCATGCCCGCTGGCTGGCGCACCAGCAACTGGCCCTGCGCATCGCGGATGCCGTGTTGCGCGCCATCCACCAGCAGCAGTTGCAGCTGCGTGGCCTGCAGGTGCACCTGGCGCTCTCCGCGCACCAGTGGCCACAGCCGCGGCCGTACCGTGACATCGCCGAAGGCGATGCCTTGCCATTGCACCTGCCGCAAGGTGCCGGCCCATACCGGCCCCTCCACGTCCAGCGCCGAGAATGGCAGGCCCTCCCGTGGCAGCACCAGGCGCAGCGGCAGCCATGCCAGCAGCGCCACACCCACCATCAGCAGGAAGATCAGGATCCAGCGCAGGCGCGTCACGGTGCAGGCTCCGCAAACCCGCAGCGTACCCGGAGTTGGCCCTGGTCGCGCACGATGCGCAGCTGGGTCGGCACCAAGCCATACGCCTGGCGCAGCCGCTGCAGCCAGCCGAACAAGGTGACGGCACTGACCGCATCGATCTGCACGTCCACCCCACCCGCTGCATTGCGTTGCTGCGAGGTGATGCTGACGCCGGCATCGCGTGCACTGCTGGCGATGCGCTCGGCCAACGCCGCGGTGCCCGGCGCGGTGGCGGGCTCTTTTGCCGATGCCTGTGCAGAGGCGTCCAGGACCAGCTGCGCCGCAACGGCATAGCGCGCCTGCGCCTGGGCGTGCCAGTGCCGCAACGGGGTGTAGAGCGCGTACCAGCCGACAAACGCGGCCAGCGCGGCGCACATCACGCCCAGCATCAACCGCTCGCGCGGCGCGCGCGCCTGCCACCACTGCGTGCTGCGTTGCAGGCGTGCATTCATCGCACTGGCTCCAGTGCGAACGGTGTCCGCATGCGCTCGTCTTCGGTCTGGCTACTGCCCGGCTGCAGCTGCCATCCTGCTTCGGCCAGCCGCCCGGACAGCTGTTGCAGGCTGGCGCCATTGCTGTGCAGCAGTGTGCCGCGCAGCGGCTGCGCGGCCTGATAGTCGAGCTGGTCCAGTTCCGCCGCCGGAACGGCATCGACCGCTGCGAACAGGCTGCCGAGCTGCACGGCCAGGACATCGGCGGCCGCACCCGCGTGCCGGCGTGCCTGCAATGCGGCCGGTACCGCCGCCGCATCGCGCACGCCTAACTGCGCAGCGGCGCGCGATTGCAGCAGGCGCGCGCCGAGTTCGTAGCGCAGTGTCTGCGCCAGCAACAGCACCAGCGGCGACAGCAGCACCAGCGCGGCCAGCGCCGCAAGACGGCGCGGAGTGACCGTCTGTGCAGCGGCCGGCCTTGCGGCGAATGCGTGTTGCAGCAGGTTGATCGGCGCGCGCATGGCGCATCGCGCAAAGCCGGCAATGGTTTGCGCGGCGTCAGGTGCCGGCGGCGGTGCCGGTGCGCGTTCGCCCAGCAGCATGCGCGCGGCCTCCGGCTCCAGGCTGCAGGCCAACCCTGCGCCGCGGATCAGCCAGCGACCGTCCCAGTCCACCACTGCCGCCGCAGCGTCCGCGCCGGGCTCCAGCAACAGGCAATCGGGCACCACCGCGTCGGGAACGACACCCAGCTGCGCTGCACGCGCCAGCCACTGCTGCATCACCGCGTTGTCCACCGCAGCGACCAGACGCGTGCCATCGGCCTCGACGCGATCGGCGATCACCACATGCAGGCCCGGCGTCTCGACCGCCAGGTGCTCGGCCAGCTGCAGGCGTGCAGCCGCGACCGATTGCGCGATGCTGCGGCCGGGCAAGCACAGCCAGCGCAGGTGTACATCCACGCCCGGCACCACCAGCACGGTACGTGCGGACGGTTCCCACGGCGCGCTGGCCGGGCGCTGCGACAGCACCTGACCCTGCGCATCCACACGCACGGCGATCGCCGGCGCAGCGGCATCGGCGGGCAGCAACAGCAAGCTGGTACTCATTCGTCGGAACTCCATTGACGCGCCACCAGCCGCACGCGCCCTGCAGGGTCTTGTTGCAGCAAGGCATCCAGCATCACCTGCGCGCCTGCATGGTCGACCTGGCTGTAGAGCGAGAAGTAACTGGTGCGTAGTGCGATCTGTTCCAGCACCGCATTGGAAGGCTCGGCCTGGATCAGCGCAGGCTGGCTTAGAAAGGTCCTGACGTCGCGCCATCCTGCGGCCGGCCGCGCGGCGATGACGCGGCGCGCGGCCGGCAGTTCCAGCACGCCTTCGGTCAGTGCCACCAACACTGGCGCATCTTGCGGGCGCAGCGTATTGATATTGACCGGCGACAGGCGCGCCTCCGGCAATGCACACACATACGGCCGCAACTGCGCGATCACCTGCGGCGTGTAGCCGGCAATGGCGCGCAGCTCGCCGACGCCCGCCAGCAGGGTCGCACCGGTGCGTCGCGGCACTGCCAATTGCAGATAGTGTGCGTCTTCGGCCCCCTGCGTGCCGGGTTGGCTGTCGCTGTCGATCCAGTCCACCAGCGCATCGGTCAGCGCCTGTGCCTGTTGCGGTGCGATGCCCAGCACCTCCAGCAAGGCGCGGTATTGCGCTGCGCCGTCGTCGCTGCGCTGCCATTGCTCGGGCGCACCGGCGACCACGCTGTTGAGATTGAAGCAGCCGCCGCGATCGCGCAGGCGCACGCTCACCGTGCCGTCGTCCAGCGGGAAGATGATCGGCTGATCGTTCCAGCCGCCTTCCAGCGTGGTGCGCATCGGATCACGCCTGGCCAGTGCCTGCAGGCGCGCGCGTGCAACGGTTTCGGTGCCCAGCGCATACCACTGCGCCTGCGTCATCGCCTCGCCGTTGCCGGTGCGACGCAGGCCAAAGCGCAGATCGTCCAGCACCGCAACCATCAGCAGCGTCATCACCGCGACCAGCAACAGCACCGTCAGCAGTGCGACGCCGCGTTGCTGCCTGCGTGCATTCAACGCCGTCATCCGCGCCCCTTCGGCAGCAGGAACAACTGGCGTACGCGGCCCCATTGTTCCAGGTCCAGCTCCAGCGAGATCGCATCCGGCAGCGCGTCGAGCCCCCCGCTCCAGCCGTCGCTCCACTGCGCGCGATAGTGGAACCCCACCACCGCCGAGCGCACGCCATGCAACACCACCTGCGGCGTGCCGGCGACCGCACCGTCGAGGGCCGGACGCGCACTGCGCTCCAGGCGTCCGTCGACCAGGCGGTATTCCACGTATTGCAAGGACGCGCGCGGCGCCTGATCCGGATTGCTCCAGCCGCGTCGCACAAAACCGAACAGCGGACCCGGCACACCGGGCGGGCTTGCGACGAACGCGGTGCGTGCAGCGCTGCCTTCGCTATTGCGCGTGCGCCGCACTGCGGCCTGCTGCAGGTCGCTGCGCAGCAGGCCATGGGCAAGCTGGAACTCGCTTACCTGCTGCAGGCGCGCACGCACGGCATCGCGCTGGTCGATGCTCTGCCGCATCACCACCACCGCCGCCACTGCCACCAGCGCGAACAACGCCAGGGCGACCAGCAGCTCGATCAAGGTGAAGCCCGCGCTGCCACGGCCCCCCCCTGCGCTGCGACGCGCGCGGCTCATTCGGCACTCCGCAGCACGCTCAGGCTGCCGAGTTCCTGCGCCTGCGCTGCGGCCCGCACCCGCACCTGGATGCGCACGATGCCCGCAGCACCGGCCGGCATCGACTGACGCTGCCAGTCCCAGCTGCGTCCGCCCAGCGTTTCCTGCCCGTTGGCCGGTACCAGTGCTGCGGCCGTGGGCGCGAGCATCGCGTCGATCGCCTGGTTTTCCGCCACCACCGCGGCCAGCGCACGCTCTTCCAGCACCACCGCGGTACGCGTGCTTTCGCCGGACACGTTCAATAGACCGACCACGGCCATGCCGAAGATCGCCAGCGCGATCATCAGTTCGAGCAGCGAGAATCCGGCGCAGGCATGCGGGCTACGGCCGTGGGGCATCGACCCTTACCACGCCGGCGGCGTCCACTACGACCTGCAGCTGTTGTTGGCCGTCGGCCAGCGCGATGCGTTGCGGCGTGGCAGCACCGGTGGGGTCGAAGCGCACGCTCACCTGCGTGCCGCCCACCGGCATCTGCGCCTGCACGCCGGCAGGCCAGCGCATCGCGGCGAAAGGTTTTTCATCCAGCGGCACCCAGCGTTGCTGCGCCTGGCGGCGGAACCTGTAGCCACCTGCATCCACGGTCACCTCGACCATGCGCAGGCTCAGGATCGCCTCGTCGCGTGCATGGCCCAAGGCACCGGCCAATGCATCGGCCTGGTCGTGCAGGTCGCGCCGCGTATCCGGCAAGGTCAGCACCACCAGCGTGCTGGCGAGTGCGGTGATCACCAGGACCGCCAGCAACTCGAGCAAGGTGAAGCCGCGCGCAGGCGCCGGCGACGCGCGTCCACGGGATTGGCTTGCCATGGCGGCTTGCGCGAACACTGCCCGGCCTCAGCGCCAGTTGCCGATATCGGCATTGTCGGCGTCGCCGCCTTCGGCGCCATCGGCACCGAACGAGTACACATCGAAGCCACCGTTGCGGCCCGGGCGACGGTACTGGTAGGCGTGTCCCCACGGATCTTCGGGCAGGCGGCGGATATAGCCGCCCTGGCGGTAGCGCTCCGGCCGGGTCAGGCCGCTTGGCGCAGTGAGCAAGGCCTGCAGGCCCTGTTCGGTGCTCGGGTAGCTGAGGTTGTCCAGGCGATAGGTTTCCAGTGCCTGTTCCAGCACAGCCACGTCGGCGCGCGCTTTCTCGACCATGGCGCGGTCCTGGCTGGGCATCACGTTGATCATCACCACCGTGGCAAGCAGGCCGATGATGACGATGACCACCATCAACTCGACCAGGGTGAAGCCGCGCGTTCGCGCTTGCGAGGACAGCGAGCAAGGACGTTGGCGATGACGGATGGACTGCATGAGGATCTCCAGGAATAGGCGGCCGCGCTCAACCAAGCGCGAGGGTGTTGAATTGCAGGATGGGCAGCAGGATCGACAGCACGATCACCGCCACCACCCCGCCGAGCAGCACGATGATGGCCGGCTCCAGCAGGCTCATCGCCGCGCTGGTGAAGGAGGCGAATTCGCGCTCCAGATAATCGGCGGCACGTTCCAGCATCGGCGCCAGGCGCCCGCTGTTTTCGCCGCTGGAGGCCATGTACAGCAGCGTGGGTGGAAACACGCCGGCGCGCTTCATTGCCGCGGCCAGGCTGCCGCCCTCACGGATCGCGGTGACCATATTGTCGGTGGCCAACCGCAAAGCGCGGTTGTCGACGGTGCGCGCGGCGATCATCAGGCCTTCCATCAGCGGCAGCCCGCTGTTGACCATGATCGCCAGCGTGCGTGCCATGCGTGCGGCATGCAGGTCGCGGATCAACCTGCCGAGCAAGGGCGCACGCAGCACGGCGCGGTCGGCCGCCAGGCGCAGCTGCGGGCGCTTGAGCAGGCGCAATGCGGCGATCACCGCAATGACCAGTGCCACCAGCAGCGGAATGCCCGCATGCAGCAGGAAGTTAGACACGCCGATCACCGCGCGCGTCAGCCATGGCAATGCGCGGCCCATCGAATCGAACTGGTCGACCACCTTGGGCACCACGAAGGTCATCAGCACGATGACCACCGCACCGGCGGTCAGGGCCAACGCGGCCGGATAGACCAGTGCAGACTGCAGCTTGCTGCGCACCTGTGCCTGCCGCTCCAGCAGATCGGCCAGGCGCTCGAGCACCTGCGGCAACGCGCCGGCGCTTTCGCCGGCGGCCACCATCGCCCGATACAACGGCGGAAACGCACTGCCCTGGCGCGCCATCGCATCCGACAGGCGGAAGCCTTCGACCACCAGCCCATGCGTCTGGCTAGTGACCCGGCGCACGCCGCGACGCTCGGACTGCGTGCCGATGGTGCGCAGCGCTTCCTCCAGCGGCGCGGTCTCCACCAGCGTGGCCAGCTGGCGGGTGAACAGCACCAGATCCTTGCCGCTGAAACGCGCCGGACGCACGCTGCTGGCCGCCACCGCCGCCTCCACGCGCACCGGCACCCACTGACGCTGCTCCAGTTGCGCGCGTGCACCCTGCGCCGAGTCGGCGGTGATCACGCCCTGGCGGCTATGCCCGTGCAGATCGAGCACGGTGTAGTCAAACCGCGGCATGCGCATCGTCCTGCTGGCGGGTCACCCGCAGCGCTTCTTCCAGTGTGGTGAGGCCTTGCAGCACCGCTGCACGCGCGGCATCGCCCAGGCGCGGCGCGCGTGCGAAGGCCACCGCCGCCAGGGCATCTTCATCGGCGTTGTCGCCGATCAGCCGACGCATCGCATCATCCACCGCAATGGCTTCGTAGATGCCCACGCGCCCGGCGTAACCGCTGTGATGGCAGGCCGTGCAGCCCACTGCGCCGTAGAGCGTTGCATCGGCCGGCGCCTCCAGCATCTGGCGGGTACCGGCATCCAGCGGGCGCGGGGCGCGGCACTGCGTGCACAGGCGCCGCACCAGCCGCTGGGCCAGGATCAGCCGCAGGCTCGATGCGAGCAGGAATGGTTCGATGCCCATGTCGCGCAGGCGCGTGACCGCGCCCACCGCATCGTTGGTGTGCACGGTGGACAGCACCAGGTGACCGGTCAGACTGGCCTGCACGGCGATCTGCGCGGTCTCGGTGTCGCGGATCTCGCCGATCATCACCACGTCCGGGTCCTGGCGCAGGATGGCGCGCAAGCCGGCCGCGAAGGTCATGCCGACACGTGCATTGACCTGGGTCTGGCCGACGCCGTCGATGGCGTATTCCACCGGGTCCTCCACCGTGAGGATGTTGCGCGAGCCATCGTTGAGCAGGCTCAGCGCCGTATACAGCGTGGTGGTCTTGCCCGAGCCGGTCGGCCCGGTCACCAGCACGATGCCGTTGGGCACCTGCAGGGCGCGCTCCACCGTGTGCATCACCGCCGGCGGCATGCCCAACTGGGCCAGCGACAAGGTGCCCTGTTCCTTGTCCAGGATGCGCAGCACCACGCGCTCGCTGCTGCGCGTGGGCAGCGTGGACACGCGCACGTCCAGTGCCTTGGCACCCATCACCAGCGACACGCGGCCATCCTGCGGGATGCGTTTTTCGGCGATGTCCAGCCGTGCCATCACCTTGACGCGCGACACCAGCAACGGCGCGATGCGTCCGGGCAAGGTGGCCGCTTCGCGCATCACCCCGTCCACGCGCAGCCGCACGCGCAGCCGCGATTCGTAGGATTCCAGATGCACATCCGAGGCGCCCAGGCGCGCGGCCTCGGCGATGATGCCGTTGATCAGGCGGATGATCGGCGCATCGTCCTGGCTGTCGAGCAGATCGGCAGTGGGGATATCGTCGATCAACGAATCCAGGCTGCCGTGCAGGTCCAGCGCCTCGACCTGCACGCCCTGCTCCATGCCGGCATCGGCATAGATCTCCGACACGTGCCGGTCGAACACCGACGGTGCCAGCGTGCGGACCTGCAATGGCAGGCCCAGCGCACGCCGCAGCTCGATCAGGGCCTGCACATCGCCGCCTTCGCGCAGGCCGATCTGCGCGGCGCTGTCGCTGCCGAGCAGCACCACGCCGTGGCGCTTGGCGAACGCATAGGAAATGCCGGTGCGCGCAGTGTTCATGGCATCAGCGCTGCACGGGACGCGCGCCGGGCGCAGGCGTTGTTCCCGGCGCCGGCACGGCTGGCGACGGCGCCGCCGGCAGCTGCGGCGGTTGTGCGCGCAGGTAGTCGCGCACCAGTGCATCGAGCGCGGCTTCCGGGTCGCCATCGGCCAGCTGGCGATCGCGCAGGTAGTTGTAGCGCGGTGCGGTCATGCGCTGCGCATCGGCCGCGTCGCGGATGATGGTCGGGCGGATGAACACCATCAGGTTGGTCTTGTCGCGGTTGCGCGACTTGTGCCGGAACAGCGCGCCCAGCCCGGGCACATCGCCCAGCAGCGGCACCTTCTCCACGGTCTGGCGGTCGTTCTGGTCGAGCAGGCCGCCAAGCGCGACGATGGCGCCGTTTTCCACCACCACGCGGGTTTCGATCTGGCGCTTGTTGAACACCAGCTCCGAGGACTGCGCGCTGACCGGCCCGGCAATGGCCGAGACTTCCTGCTTGATCGCCAGGGTGATGCCGCCGGCGGTATTGATCTGCGGGCGCACTTCCAGCTCCACGCCCACGTCCTGGCGCTGGATGGTGCGGAACGGGTTGTCGTTGGCCGCGCCCAGCACTTCGCCGGTGGTGATCGGCACTTCCTGGCCGACCAGGATGCGTGCCTGCTCGTTGTCCAGGGTCATGATCGACGGGGTGGACAACAGGTTGGAGCCGGTGTCGCTCTTGACCGCATCGATGATCATGCCGAACACTGCATCATTGCTCTGCCCGGCCAGCCCGATCAGGCCGCCGCTCAGGCCCAGCAGCGATTGCGCGGCCACATTGCGCGCCTGTTCCAGCACCGAATCGTCGTCGCCGTTGTTGCTGCGCGTGCCGGCCGCTGCCGCGGCCAATGGCACGATGCCCGGCGACGCGCCACTGTACTGCGTGGCGATCAACGGCACTGTGCCATTGCGGCCGGCCAACAGCAGCTGCACGCCCAGGCGCTTGGCGGCGGTATCGGAAATCTCCACCACGATCGCTTCGACCAGCACCTGCTCGCGATGCACGTCCAGCTGACGGATCACATCCATCAAGGCGCGCTGGGTTTCCGGGTCGGCATTGATGATCAAGGCGTTGGAGCCGGGGTAGCGCACGATCACCGGGCGCTTGCCGGCGGCCGGCGTGATCACCTGCGTCTGCGCAGCGCCCGCAGCAGCGGCGGCCACATCCACCGCGCTGGAGCGCGTGTCCTGCCCGGGCTGCGCCTCGTTGCCCGGGGTCTGCCCGACCAGTTGCTGCAACACCGGCAGCAATTGCTCGGCGCTGGCGTGTTGCAGCCGCACCACGCTGACATCGCCGCGACGTTCGGCACGCCCATCCAGATCCACCGCCGTGCGCACCACGCGCTGCACCAGTGCCGGGTCGCCACGCACGATCAGCGAATTGCTGCTGTCCACCGGCAACACCGACAGCACGTTGCTGCGTTCGCCGGCCTGCCCGAACAGCGAGGTCAGCGTGCGCGCCAGTTCCTGCGCGGAACTATTGCGCAAGCTCACCGTGTCGATTGCCGCGCGGTCGGTGTCGATCTGCGCGACCAGGCCACGCACACGGCGCAGGTTGTCGGCGTAGTCGGCAATCAGCAGGCTGTTGCCCTGCGGCATCGCCATGATCACGCCGCCGCGGCCGATCAGCGGCTTGAGAATCTCCGCAGCGCTGCGTGCATCCACGCGTTGCAGGGTGAACACCTGCGTGGCGAACCCCAGGTTGCCGTTGGCCGCGCTGCCGGGCTGCTGCGCAGCGGTATCGTCGGGAATGATGCGATAGGTCGACGGCCCGCTGGACACCGCGATCAAGCCATTGGCACGCAAGACCGCCAGCAGCATGCCGAGCAGATCCTGTTCCGACATCGCCTGCGCGCGCGCCACGTTGACCGTGCCCTGCACGCGCGTGTCCACGATGAAGGTGATGCCGGTGGCACGCGACACGTCCTGGATGAAGGCACGCAGGTCCACGTCCTGCAGGCGCACGGCCGGTGCGTCGGCGGCATGCAGCGACACCATCGGCACCGCCGGCAGTGCGAGCAACAAGGTGGCCGAAAGCAGCCATGCGGGGCGGGCAGCAGTCATTGCGGGCGCTTCAAGGTCATGGTGTGGGTCTGGCCGTCGCGGCGGTAGGTCAGCGTGGCCGCCTGGCCATCGCGCAGTTCGTCCTGCAGCTCGCGCAGGTGTTCGGCATCGAGCGTGCGGCCATTGAGCTGGGTGAGCACATCGCCTGGGGCCAGGCCGGCCTGGCGCAGCAAGGCCCCATCGCCGCGCGGCATCACGGTGAACCCGCTGCCATCCTCGCTTGCACGCAGGCCGGCGGTGGTGAGCAGCTGTTGCGGGTCGACAGCCATTGCCGTGGCCGTGCCAGCCGCTGCGCCGACATTCGACATCACCGCAGGTGCGGCGCTGGTGGCTGCTGCCGCGCTCGTTGCTGGCGAGGGCGGCGCCGAAGACGCTGTGGATTCCACCAAGGCCAGACGTCGCACGCCGCTGCCGGTACGCAGCAGCACGTGATCGCTCGCGATCGCCTGCACCACCACGCCTGGCACCACGACATCGCCAATGCGATACGCGCCTTGCCGGCCATCGCCACTGCTCAGGAACGCGGCCGCTTGCATGCCGCCTGCGCGGACACCATGCAACACGATGCCGTCGCTGCTGGCCTCCGGAACGCTGCGATGGAACACATCGCGGCGCAGTGCGGGCAGCTCCGCCTGTGCAGGCGTGGCGACCTGGGCGGTACCCAGCGGCCCGATCGGGGTGATCACCACCCACAACACGCGCGCGCATTGCAGCGCGAGCAAGGCGAGCAGTACGCAGGCCAGTGCGCTGCGGCCACGCGCCGACATCAGGGGTTTCAAGGAGGGCAAAACGCGCTGCAAAGCGGACATCCGTCTCAGGATTGCGGTCGGATGACAGAATGCGGCCGCAATGTGTCAGTTCGAAGAAAGTGATGACACAGGCCGACACACGGCAACACACCCGCAGACGAAAACGCCCGCCATGCGAGGCAGGGCGGGCGTTTGCGGTACCGGTGGCAGGCGCCGGATCAGAAGCGCGCTGTCACACTCAGGTCATATGTCACGCCGGGTTGGTACTCGTACAGGTCTACCCGGTTGCTGCCCAGGCTCTGGTACTCCTGGTAGCGGGTCTTGAGCAGGTTGCGTGCGGCGAAGTTCAGCGACAGCGTATTGCCCGACCATACCAGGCCCTTCTTGATCACCAGATCCAGCGAGGTGCCCGGCTTGTCGATGTAATCCGGTTGCCCGGGGCGACCACGCGCGGACACCCGCTCGCCGACATAGTTGGCGATCAAGGTGGCCTGGCTGTGGGTGCTTTCGCTTTCCACGCCGATCTGCAGGTTGGCGATGTCGTCGGACTGCCCCTGCAGGGCCGAGCCATCACGGATGAACAAGGTCGCCTGCACCGGCGCAGTGAAGCCGAACGGCTGCACGGTGTCGCCATCGCTGGCACTCACTTCCGACGTGGTGCGCGTGTAGTTGCCGGACAGGAACACCCGGTTGTCACCCCACCAGTCGGCCGCGATCGGCAAGTCCAGATACTTCTTGGCTTCCAGCTCAATGCCGTACAAGGTGGCTTCTGGCGCGTTGATGAAGCTCTGCACGATGCCGCCGCCCGGTGCATCGTTGACGATGGCCTCGATCGGCTTGTCGATGCTCTTGTAGAACGCGCCGACGGTGAAATACTCACCCGGCTCGAAGAACCACTCGTAACGCGCATCCAGGTTGACCAGCTCGCTATCGACCAGGAACGGGTTGCCGAAGAACTGGCGGTCGATATCCGGGTCCAGGTACTGCTGCGGCGCCATTTCGCGGAACTGCGGGCGGGCGATGGTCTTGGACGCACCAAAGCGCAGCTGCTGGTTCTCGGCAAAATTCCAGGTCACCGTGGCCGATGGCAGCGCGTAGCTGTTCTCCAGCGGTGCCACGCTGTCCTGGCGCACGCCGGTGAAGATGTCGTACGGATGCACCGCCTGCGTGGCGTCCTCATAACGCACGCCGACGGTGGCCCGCAGCGTCGGCACGATCTCGCCTTCGGCCTGCAGATACGCCGCCTTGACCTTCAAGGTCGCATCGTACGCGGCCGCACCAAAGCTGCCGGTGGTCTCGCGCAGGCGCAGCAGATCGTTGCTGAGGTTGTAATCGGAGATCAGGTAATCCACACGCTGGAACTGGTTGTAGAACGGCAACGGGCCGTCCAGTGCCAGGAAGCGGAATTCACGGCTCCATGCGCTGCGGTCGTTGTCCAGATAGGCCAGACCGCCCTTGAGAGTGACATCGCGCTCGATCGGCAAACGCCAGGTCACATCCACCCCGCCGCTGGCCACGGTGTCGTCGACCTTGCTGAAGCGGGTGTAGTTCTGCACGCGCGAGGCATCGTGCGCCCAGTAGCCATTCAGCAGCTCGTAGCGAATGCCGGTTTCGTACGGCACATCGCGGCTGGCGTTGGCCACCGCTGCGCGCCATTCAATCTTCAAGTCGTCGTACTCGCCGAACGCGTGCGTGCCGCGCAGCTGGTTGTTGATCAGCTGGCGCTCGTACCACTCGGTGTTGTCGTCGCGCACATCGAAACCGGCCAGTTCGTCGCGGCCGGCGCGGCTGCGCGCGACCTTCAACGCATCGTGCACATACAAGGTGGTCCAGCCGATGGTGTGGCTGCCGTACTCCCAGCCCAGGCCCAGCATGCCGTTGGTGCGCACGTTGTTGCGAGTGGTGGCGAAGTCGTAGTTGGAATTGAACTCGACCGTATCGCCGACAAAGATGCCGTCCTGCTGCTTGCCGGTGCGCGTGCGCCACTCGTTGTCGTAGCTGGCCACCGCGATGACGCCCAGCTTGGCCTCGCCCACGTCCATGCTGTAACCGGCGCTGCCGCCGACATTGACGTCCGGGGCGATGCTGTCCTTTTCCTGCAGCACGTACAGGTTGGCGTTGTTCAAGCTACGGCCGATGCTACGGATGTCCTCGCGCGAAAAACTGCCCAGGTCCACGCGCCGGCCGCTCTGGATCGCATCGCGCAACGCGGCAGGCTGCTTGCGCGTGCCGTCGTCATAGCCCCACTCGTCATCGCCGGAGCCGTAGTAGGTCAGGCCTTTTTCGCCGGTGCTGACACTGTTGACGCCGCCGCCCACGGTCAGCGACAGGAACGGCTTGTCCGGCACCGCCATCGATTGCAGATCGATCACGCCGCCGCCGAATTCACCCGGATAATCGGCCGAATAGGTTTTCTGCACGGTCACGCTGTCCAGCACATCGCTGGGAAACAGGTCCAGCGGCACCACCCGCTGCATCGGCTCGGGGCTGGGCAACGGCGAACCATTGAACAACGCCGAGGAATAACGCTCGCCCAGGCCGCGCACATACACATACTTGCCGCGCGACAGGCTCAGGCCGGTGACACGCGTCAGCGCCACCGCCGCGCTGCTGTCGCCGGTGCGCTCCATGTCCTCGCGGGTGACGAACGAGGCCACCTCCGAGGTCTGCAGCATCGGTTCGGGAATGTATTCGCCACGCACCACGACCTGGTCGAGTTGCTTGGGCGCACTGGTGGCGCTGCTGGTGCCGCTGCTGGAGCCGGCATCGGTGCTGGTCGACTGCGCCAGCGCAGCGCCGGAAAACAGCAAGGTGGAAATGGAAAGAGACAGGCCCGTCCGCGAGAGACGGGCGACAGCGGAGGTTCGCATCGTGGGAGCCCTGGCAACTGAAAGATGAAGCTGGACGCATCACAAGGCAGCCGCGTGGGCTGCCTGGCGATGCTGTGCCTCAGCAGGGACGATCGGCGGTCAGGCCGCAGGTCCAGCCCTGCCACCAGGTGTCGTTGGCATCGCGCACGCCACCGATGTAGTTCACCTGCTGGAAGAAGCTGCTCACCCCGTTCAAGCCCTGGAAGGCCGGCACGGCGCTTTCGTTGGCGCCATTGACGAAGGTGTTCTGCAACGTGGATACGCCATTGGCGACATTATTGGTGCCGGCCGCGAACTGGGTGGCCGCACGCGCATCGCTGCCGAAGGCGGTCGGGCAGGCGAAGAACACCGAGTTGAAGGTCCCGAGCGTGTCGGCATCGGCCAGGTTGAAGCACACCAGGCCATCACCGGTGCCACCGGCCGGACGCGTGACGACCGAGTTGTAGAACGCGGCCTGCGTGCCCTGGTTGAGCATGATTGCCGCACCGGCACGCGCATTGCCCACGTAGGTGAAGTTGGCCACCTTCGGACGCGAATACGGCTGGCGACGCAGGCTGCTCCACTCGTTCATGCGGTCGCCACCGCCGGCGCGCTGCACCACGATGCCGAACTGCAGGGCGCCGCTCCAGCCGGCGTCGGTATCCAGCGAATCGTCGTCGGCGCCGGTGATCACGATGTGGCTGCCATTGACGGTGCCACCGAACCATTCGATCCCGTCGTCGGAGCTATTGTGGATCTGCACATGATCCAGGCGCGTGCCGCTGCCCACGCCGGCCAGGGTGATGCCCTGCAGCTCGTTGTTGGGCGAAATTTCGAAGCCCGAATACATCACCCGCAGGTAGCGCAGGGAACCGCTGTTGTCGGTGGCGCTGTTACCGCCGTAGAAGGCGTTGGTGCCTTCCACCTGCGCCTGGCATTCCGGCGTGCCGGAGACCGTGGTGCCCGGGCAGTTGTTGATGGCCGCGCGGCCCAGCACCACGATGCCGCCCCACAAGCCGATGGTGTTGGCGCTGACCTGGCCCTCCAGGGCCTGGCGTGCAGTGAACACGATCGGGGCAGTGGCGCTGCCTTCGGCAAAGATCTGCGAACCGCGGTTGACCACGATGTAGTCGCTACCGGCCGAACCGAACAGGGTCACGCCCGGTTCAATGGTCAGGATGCCCTGCGTGCTGCCGGCGGCCGGAGCGATGGCATTGCCGCCGCGGTCGGTGCCCACGTTGACGCGTCCGCTGATCGAATACGCCGTGCCCGCACGTGCCGGCACCACCAGATTGCCGTTGATGGTGTCCGGCAGCTGGCAGGCGCGCAGCGTGTTGTTGGCGATGGTGCCGACATTGGAAAAACCGGTCGGGCAATCGGCGGCCGGGCCGGTCGGAGCCGGAGCCGGCGTCGGTGCCGGCGTGGGCGCCGGAGTCGGTGCGGGAGCCGGCGTCGGTGCCGGCGGAAATGCGCCCTCGCCGGGCGAGGCGACACGATCGGCACCACCACCGCAGGCCGACAACGCCAGCGCGGTACCAAACGTCATGAGAAGTGTCTTGCTGCTATTGCGAACGGACATGCGGCTGATCTCCAGGTCAAAAAAGGTCCGGTATGAAGAGGAGTCGTCAAGAATTGGCTGCGTTCCGCCCACTGCAGTGGCGAGCACGTTCTAGATCCCCGTCACTTTTATAGGGGGTGTCTGTGTCATTTGTCTTACCACGACACAATTGACATATGCCTGCCACACAGTGACATGCACTGTAGCGGGATGACCTCGACCACCATCCCCGCCGCCCTGGGCGACTGGATCATTGCGCAGGCAATGGCCGGCCAGCCGCCCGAACAGGCGCTACAGCCGCTCCTGGATCAAGGCTGGAACGAACAGGACGCCATCGACGCAGTCGAAGCCCTGCTGCGTAGCCACATCCAGCAACACGCGCAGACACATGGCCTGCCGGTGCCGGTACGCGTGCCGGCGCTGCTGCAGGACAACGATGCCTCGCTGCTGGACCTGGGCGATCGCCAGGTACGCGTGCTGGTCAGCCTGTTGCTGCCGCGCGTGGTGGTGCTGGGCGATTTTCTGTCCGATGCCGAATGCGATGCATTGATTGCGCTGGCGCAGCCACGCCTGGTGCGTTCGCGCACCGTGGACAACGACAACGGCGCGCAGATCGTGCATGCCGCGCGCACCAGCCACAGCATGTGCCTGCAGCTGGGGCAGGACGCGCTGTGCCAACGCATCGAAGCACGCATCGCACGCCTGCTCGACTGGCCGGTCGACCACGGCGAAGGACTGCAGGTCTTGCGCTATGCCACCGGCGCCGAATATCAGCCGCACTACGATTACTTCGACCCTGCTGCCGCAGGCACACCGGTGTTGCTGCAGGCCGGCGGTCAGCGCGTCGCATCGTTGGTGATGTATCTCAACACGCCGGAACGCGGCGGCGCCACGCGCTTTCCCGATGCGCATCTGGACGTGGCCGCCGTCAAGGGCAACGCAGTGTTCTTCAGCTACGACCGCCCGCATCCGATGACACGCAGCCTGCACGCCGGCGCGCCGGTACTGGCCGGCGAAAAGTGGGTCGCGACCAAGTGGCTGCGCGAGCGTGCAGTCCGCCTGCCCGGCTGAGAGCGGCGGTCATACGCGGACGTAATCGCCCGGTCGTCGACGATCGTGATGCAACCGGATTATCCCCATGCAGATCCACTCAGATACACGACGTACAAAGCAGCCGAGATCTGCAACGGCATGGTTCTTCAGTCGCGATCGGATGTTTGAATCAAAAGCACGGTAAGTCGAGGGCGCGGCGCCCTCACCACTTGCGGGACACGCCGTGAACCCGTCCCTGGGGGCTCGGTGGCGGCATCCATGCCGCCACACGGTCCCGCAACCGGCGAGGACGCCGCACCAGACAGTTAGTCGGCTGCTTTCTTGAAAGCGTGTTACTGGGCTTGCGGTGAGCAGACAAGACGCTTGCAGGTTGCGTGTTGGAAGCCTGTCTGCCGCTCGGCCTGCGCGAGGAACTGATCGGACGCAACGTGATTCAAACAAGGCACGCCATGCCCTGCTTGTAACTGCGCATACCGACCATCTCCACAGGTCCTTGCCCGCTCACCGTCGCGGGACCTTACGCGGCATGGATGCCGCGTAAGAGCCTACATGGACGTACTTGCGGCGTGTCCTGCGATGGTGGGCGGGCAAGGGCCCTGCAGAAAAACCGCACATCACCCGCTCCACAGCTGATCTATCCGCAGAGCCGTCGATCGGCCACTCCTCCTTGCAGCGTGTCCCGCGATGCTGGGCGGGCAAAGATCCTTCAAAAAAAAAAACGACAGATCAACCGCTCCACACGAGACCTATCTGCGCCGCCCGAACATGCGCTTGTCCATCCGTAGCATCACCCACCGCAGCGGCGTCCACGCCAGGCACAAGCCGGCGAGGATGCCCAGCGTATCGGCCAGCGCATCATAAGGATCCGCGCTGCGGTTGGTGGTCAGTGCCCCTTGCGCGATCTCGATGCCGATCCCCAGCAGCACCAGTCCGAATGCCGCAGACAACAGCGCGCGCCGGGTGGCGAACAGCTGCACCGCCCCCCAGCACAACAACGCGAACGTCAAGAAGTGCTCGCCCTTGTCGCTGTTGGACGGCAGTTCCGGAAATTCCGGCGGCGGCCCCATGCACACTGCAATCACCACCAGGATTGCGGCAATCCACAGGCCTACCCACAACTGTGGTCGATGGAACGGCCGCAGCGCCGGGCTTACAACCGCCATGTGAGATCGCCCGCCAGAAATGCCGGCGCAAAGTCGACATCGCGCGCAAACCCCATCACCTGGAAGCGCTCGCCCATTTCGCTGGGCAAGGTCAGCCGCTTGATCTGCTCGCGCAAGCGCATGCGCCCTACCTCATCGGTGCGCGTATCGGCCTGTGCCAGCAACGCATCCAGGCCGTTGCCGAGCAGGAAGCTGGCTTGCGTGCAGTAGCCGGCCAACTCGAAACCGGCCCCGGTGCCGGCCTCGGCCAACGCGGTGAAGTCCACCGACGCGGTCAGATCCTGCAGGCCCGGCCAGCGATACAGATCCTCATGCATGCGATGGCGATAGAACGCGCGCAAGGTGCCGTCTTCGCGCTGCGCACGATAGAACTCGCCACGCGGGTAACCGTAGTCGACGAACAGCATCGCGCCGCGCTTCAACCCGCCGGCCACGGCCTGGATCCAGTACGGCAACTGCGGCAGCAACTCGGAGCGATAGCCATCGGCGAAGGGCTGCTCCAGATAGCGTTCCAGGTGCCGTACCGCCGCGCCCAGCAATGCGTCGGCCGGCTGCTCGCCGCGCGCGAACTGCTGCTGCGCATCCAGCACCACGGTTTCCTCATACACCTCGCCGTCGCGCAGCGTGAAGCGCGGCGTGGGCAATGCGTCGATCACCTCGTTGGCGAACAGCACCCCATCCCAGTCGTCCGGGAACGGACCGTCCAGCCATTCGACCAGGTCGAACACCGGCGGGATCAGGCTGCGTCCCAGCCGCTCGCGCTGACGCTCGCGCAGGTCGGCGCTTGGCTCCAGGATTGCGTAACGCTCCGGCAGCGCATCCAGCTCGAGCAGGCGCTTGAGCGTGACTTCGGCAAATGCGCCGCTGCCACCGCCCACTTCCAGCACGCGCGCCTGCGGCCCGAGCTGCTGCAGCACCGGCGCCAGCGCACCGGACACGGTGGCCGCGAACAAGGGTCCCAGCTCCGGCGCGGTGACGAAATCGCCGGCCTCGCCGAACTTGCTGGAGCCGGCGCTGTAATAGCCCAAGCCCGGCGCATACAACGCCAGCTCCATGAAACGCGAAAACGGAATCGCACCACCGGCGGCGGCAATCTCGGCGCGCAGATGCGCGGCCAGCTGCTCGCTGTGCGCCAGGGCGTCCGGATCGGGAATAGGAAGGTCGGCGTGCATGCGGGCACCGGTTGCGGGGACAATGCACAGGATAGCCGAGCCCTTTGCAACGCCGAGCGAGTACGCCATGACAGACAGTTCCAAGGTGGTGTTGATCACCGGTGCAGCACGCCGTATTGGCGCGCAGATCGCCACCACGCTGCATGCGGCCGGCTACCGCGTCGCCCTGCATGCGCACCGCTCCGGCGAGGCGCTCGGCGCGCGTGTAGCGGAGCTTTGCGCGCAGCGCGCCGGCAGTGCGCAGGCCCTGCACGCCGACCTGCGCTTGCCGGAGGCGCCGGCGCAGCTGGTTGCCGACTGCATCGCCGCGTTCGGCCGCCTGGATGGCGTGGTCAACAATGCCTCCGCGTTCTATCCCACCGCGCTCGGCGCAGCGACGGCGGCGCAATGGGACGAGTTGTTCGCCGTCAATGCACGCGCGCCGTTCTTCATCGCCCAGGCGGCCGCCGCGCAGCTGCGCCAGCACCGCGGCGCCATCGTCAACCTCACCGACCTGCATGCGCAGCAGCCGATGCGCAACCATCCGCTGTATGGCGCCTCCAAGAGCGCGCTGGAGATGCTCACCCGCTCGCTCGCGCTGGAGCTGGCCCCGGAGGTGCGCGTCAACGCGGTCGCGCCCGGTGCGATCCTGTGGCCGGAGCAAGGCAAGTCTGCAGACGCCAGGAAGGCGCTGCTGGCGCGCACGCCGCTGGCGCGCATCGGCACGCCCGAGGAAATCGCCGAGGCGGTGCGCTGGCTGCTGGACGATGCCGGCTTCGTTACCGGCCACACCCTGCATGTGGATGGCGGCCGCCAGCTCAGTTGAGCTGCAACGACGCTAGCGCGCCACATCCAGCGCCGGGGCCGCGTCCAGCGCCACCGTCGTGAACGCGACGCCGTGCTGCGGATGCGCCTGCCACAGCGCGGCCAGGGTCTGCCCGCTCAGCGGGTCGATGAAGTCCGGCGCGATATCGGCCAGCGGCTTCAACACGAAGGCATGCTTGAGCTCGGGCCGCGGGATGCGCAGATGTCCGGGGCCTTGGACGATGCAATCGCCGAAGAACACGACGTCCACATCCAGGGTGCGGTCGCTGAAACGCGGGCCGCTGCGATCGCGGCCGTGCGCATCTTCCAGCGCATGCAGCCACTGGTCCAGCGCCTGCAGGTCCATGTCCGTGTCCAGCGCCACGGCGTTGTTGACGAAGTCCGGCCCGTCGAAGCCCACCGCCGGCGTGCGATACGCCGGGGAGATGGCAAGTGGGCCGAAGCGCGCGCGCAAGGCGTCGACGGCCAGGCGCAGGTAGTGGGTCGGCTGGACATTGCTGCCGAGGCTGAGAAGCACGGTGGTCATGCGTTATTCGCGCATGCAGCCCGCATCAGCGTCAACTGTTGCCATCGTGCCGCATGCGCCCATGCCCGCCCGCAACGCGCCAAACCCTGGCCTCAGGCCACTTCGAGCGCGTGCGCCACAGCGCGGAACACCCGGCGCATCTCCAGCGGTTTGCGCAGCACATGCACCGGGATATCCGGCGGAAAGTACGAACGTTGCAGCGGCGCGCCGACATCTTCGAGCACGATCGCCGGGCCGTGATAGCCCAGCTCCTGCATGCTCAGCAATACGCTCACCGCCGACAGCTGGATGATGTCGCTGTCGATGATCACCAGGTCCGGCATCGCGTGCTGCTGCACCAGCTGCAGCGCCGCTGCGCCATCGCTGGCCAGCTGCGGTTGGTAGCCCTGGCTGGACAAGGCATTGCCCAGCAGCGACAGGCGCGTGGCCTCGCCATCCACCAGCAGCACGCGCTGCCCATGCCCCAACGCCAGCGGCGGCTCGGTGTCGGCAACCGTCACCGCGGCCGCACGCATCGGCACGATCATGTCAAAACGCGTGCCCTCGCCCAGGCGGCTGTCGACCACGATGCTGCCGCCGTAGCTTTCCACGATGCGCTTGCAGGAAATCAGCCCCAGGCCGGTGCCATCGGCCTTGGTGGTGAAGAAGGGACTGAACAGGCGCGCGCGGGTGTCATCGCTCATGCCCACGCCGGTATCGGCCACGCTCATGCGTACCCGCGTGCCATCGTGGCGATCGGCCGACAGGGTCAACATGCCGCCACCGGGCATCGCCTGGATCGCGTTCAGGCCCAGGTTGAGCAGGCACTGCTGCAACTCGGTGTAGTTGGCCTCGATGGTCAGATCCAGCGGGATCGTGTCCATCTGCAGGCGCACGCCGTCGGGCAGGCTGCTCTTGAGCAACATCTGCACCGCCTGGAACAGGCTGGCGATCGACACCTGCTCGCGCGGCTTGTTGGAGCCACGCACGAACGAGAGCATCGACTCGGCCATCTCATGCCCGCGCCGGCCGCATTCGGCCACCACGTTGGCCAGCTGGCGCAGCTGCGGATCGTCGGTGCGTCCGGCCAGCAGGTCGGGCACGATCAGCAACGGCTGCAGGATATTGCGCAGGTCGTGGCTCAAGCCGGCCGCCAGCATCGCCAGGCTTTCCAGCCGCTGCGCGCGCATCAGCTCGCTTTCCACGCGCTGGCGCTCCAGGTCGGCGCGCGCCTCGCGGATCGCACGGATCACCGCGCTCGGCAGGCGGGTCGGGTTGTGCTTGATGATGTAGTCGTTGGCGCCATCCTGCAGCGCCTTGACCGCAGTTTCCTCGCCCATGGTGCCGGAGACGAAAATGAAGGGCGTGGCGCCGTTCTGGCGCACCAGGCGCAGTGCCTGATGGCCGGAAAAACCGGGCATACTCAGGTCCGACAGCACGATGTCCGGCTGGAATGCATCCAGCGCAGCGCGCAGCGACGGCTCGCTGTCCACGCGCTCGAATGCCGCATCCAGCCCGGCATCGAGCAGCTGGTCGGACAACAGCTCGGCGTCTTCCGGTGAATCTTCCACCAGAAGGATCTTCAGCTGCTCCAGTTTGCCCCCCTCATGCAGCATGGGTCAGTCCAGCTCCGGTGCCTGATTGATGACCGCCCAGAAGGTGCCGAGCGTCTTGACTGCGTTGAAGAACTGATCCACGTCCACCGGCTTGACCACGTAGGCATTGACGCCCAGGTCCCAGCTGCGGGCCAGGTCGCTCTCTTCGCGCGAGGATGACAGGATCACCACCGGCAGGCGCTTGAGCGTCTCCTCGCTGCGGATCTGCTTGAGCACTTCCAGCCCGTCCAGGCGCGGCATCTTGATGTCCAGCAGCAACACGGCCGGCAGGCCTTCCTCGCGATCGGCGAAGATGCCCCGGCGCAGCAGGTAGTCCATGGTTTCCACGCCGTCCTCGACGTGCACGATGGGATTGGCCAGGCGGGCTTCGCGCAAGGCATCGACGGCCATTTCCGCATCGGCCGGGCTGTCTTCTGCCAGAAGAATGGTACGGATGGCGGTCATACAGTGAACTCTTGGTTGGGCGCTTCAAGCGCAGGGGGAAGCACGAAATAGAACGTGGCGCCTTCATCGACCGCGCCCTCGGCCCAGATCCGGCCGCCGTGACGCGTCAGCACGCGCCGCACGCTGGCCAGGCCGATGCCGGTGCCGGCGTATTCGCTGGCCTTGTGCAGGCGCTGGAACACACCGAACAACTTGGCGCTGTATTCCATGTCGAAGCCGGCGCCGTTGTCGCGCACGCTGAACTGATGGCCGCCGTCGGCCATCGGCGTGTAGGTGACCTCGATCCTGGCCACCGTGCGCTTGGCGCTGTATTTCACCGCGTTGCCAAGCAGGTTCATCCACAGCTGGCGCATCATGTTTTCGTCGGCCACCAGCACCGGCAACGGCGCGATGTGCCAGTCCACCCGGTGGCCGGTGTTCTCGCTCTGCACGTTGGAATCCAGGATCGCGCGCGTTTCCGACACCAGCGACTGCATGTCCACCGCCTGCAGCCGCAGCGCGCTGCGGCCCAGGCGCGAGTACACCAGCAGATCGTCGATCAACGAGGCCATGCGCCGCGCCGAGCTGCTGATCACTTCCATGTAGTGACGCGATTTCTCGTCCGCCGCATCGCCCAGATGGCGCGCCAGCTTGTCGGAGAATCCAGCCACATGGCGCAGCGGCGCGCGCAGATCGTGCGAGACCGAATAGCTGAAGGCTTCCAGCTCGCGGTTGACCTCCGACACCTGCTCCACCTTGCCTTCCATCTGCCGGTTGAGCTCCTGGATGCGCAGCTGCGAGGCCTTCTGCAGGCTGATGTCGCTGACCGTCATCAGTACCACGTCTTCGTCGCTGGTGTCCGGCAGCGGCATGCGCCGCGCGTTGATCAGCATGGTGCGCAGCACGCCATCGGCAGCGCGCTGCTCGTGTTCGTAATCCCACAACTCGCGGCCGCGCAGCAGCACGTCGGCCAGCCGTTGATGGATCTGCGCATCGCGCCACACGCCCTCGCCCACGTCATCCAGCGCCATCGATTCGTTGCCGCGCTCCTCCAGCCCGTACAGCTCGGCAAACGCCGGGTTGTGCAGCAGGATGCGCTGACTGGAATCCAGCAGCACGATCGGCTCGCGCACGGTCTGCAACACCGACGACGCGCGGCCGTTGGCGCGCAGGTATTCCTGCTCGGCCGCCAGGCGGCGACGGATCTGCCGCTGCAGCAACCAGGTCACCGTGCCCAGCAGCAGCAACTGCACCACCAGCGTGGCCCAGCTCAACACCGCGTAATGCGCCCGCTCGGTCTCGGCACGCACGTTGCGCAACTCCAGCAGCTTGCCCTCGGCCTCCTGCAACTCGTCGATCAGCACGCGGATCGGGTTGTTCAGGGTCATGTCGTTGATCAGTGCGCGGATCTGCTCCGGGTCGGTGGTCACCGCAACCCGCTCGGCCAGCAACAGGCGCCGCTCGATGGTGCTTTGGATGCGCCCCATCCGCACCTGTTGCGCGGGGTTGTCCTTGGTCAGCACGATCAACCGCTGCACGGCGTCCATTGACTCGCGCCGGCCGCGCCGCATGCGCTCCAGCAGGGCCGGGCGCTGCACGCCGTGCGAGCGCATCAAGGCCGCCGATTCGGTGTCGCGCATCGCCGCTTCCAGACGCTGGGCAGTCTCCTGCACGTCCTGGCTATGCGAGACCCACACTGCGGCCTGGTTGGCGTTGTGCGCCATCTGCTGCAGCAGCAACGACGGCACCACCACAATCAGGAACACGGCAACCGCCAGTAACGGCAGGCGCCAGCGATCCCATTTGTCTGCTTGGACCGTTGTCTGCATTGCTAGGTCTGTGTCCGCTCGCTGCCAGGGCCCCGAAGGCAAGTCGGTATTGTGTCCGATCAGGCCAGAGATGAGATTAACGATTCAGCCTGGTCGCTCCGATGGCGACATAGCTGAATGGGCATATGATAAGTGCAGTAAACGTGAAAATGGCGCGAGCGCCCCGCCGCCCGTCGGCCTGCCTGCGTCGGGCGCAGACAACAAAAAGGCGCACTCCTGGGAGTGCGCCTCGTGCTCGGATCAGCCGCCTCGCCTCGGCTGGCCCGGCATTCGCTACCGCTGCACTTACATCTTTGCAGCGACCACCTTCAGACCGGTGGACTTGACGCTCTTGACGCCTTCGATGCCCTTGGCAACTGCCACGGCCTTGTCGTGCTCGGCCTTGGTCGCAACCGTGCCGGTCAGGGTGACGATGCCATTCTTGGTCTCGACCTTGACGTCGGTGCCCGACACATTGTCGGTCGCCAGCAGGTCGGCCTTCACCTTGGTGGTGATCCAGGTGTCGGTGACCGGCTTCTTGGACTCGTTCATGCCTGCGGCATGGTCCTTGTGGTCGGCGTGTTCCTGCGGCGCGGCAAATGCCTGCGAGGCGCCCAGCGCCAGACCCAGCGACAGCGCCACGGCCAGCAGCTTACGTACCTGTGTGATGTTCTTCATCGGATAGTCCCTCCTGTTGAATGTGGCTGGAGTCTGCAGTGGCGCTCGTCGTGCACACGTGACTGCCGGATGCAGGGGTTGTGAACCCGGCGCACACGGGTGTGTGCAATACCATGCAGGCCTCTTCCGTCGTTGCGATGAACCGTTTTCAATGCCTAAACCGTTCAATCTGGCCGTCGTCGGCTATGGCTATGTCGGCCGCACCTTCCATGCCCCGCTGATCGCCAGCACTCCGGGCCTGACACTGCACAGCGTGGTGTCGTCCAAGCCGCAGCAGGCACAGGCCGACTTTCCCGAGGTCGCCGTGCTTGCCGATCTGGATACGGCACTGGCCGATCCCGCGCTGGATGCGGTGGTGCTGGCCACTCCCAACCAGACCCATGCGCCGTTCGCGTTGCAGGCCCTGGCAGCCGGCAAGCATGTGCTGGTCGACAAGCCCTTCGCGCTGGACGCCGCGCAGGCGCGCGCGCTGGTGGCTGCTGCCGCAGCGGCCGGACGCATCGTCAGCGTGTTCCAGAACCGGCGCTGGGATGCGGACTTCCTGACCGTGCGCCGGCTGATCGACGAAGGCCAGTTGGGCGAGGTGGTGGAATTCCATTCGCACTTCGACCGCTTCCGGCCGCAGGTGCGCGACCGCTGGCGCGAGAGCGACATCCCCGGCGCCGGTCTCTGGTACGACCTGGGGCCGCATCTGCTCGATCAGGCGCTGCAGTTGTTCGGTACGCCACAGGCGATCGGTGCGGATCTGCAGCGCCAACGCAACCAGGCGCGCAGCGACGACTACTTCCACGTCACCCTGCGGTATCCGCGGCTGCGCGTGATCCTGCATGCCGGCTCGCTGGTGGCCGACAGTGGCCTGCGCTTTGCCGTGCACGGCACCCGTGGCAGCTATCTCAAGCACGGGCTGGACACGCAGGAAGACCAGCTACGCGCCGGACGCCGCCCCGGAACCGCCGGTTGGGGCGTGGACCCACTCCCGGGCACGCTGACCCGCGTGGACGACGAAGGCCGCGTGCACACCCATCAACCCGACACCACGCCGGGCGACTACCGGCAGTGCTACGCCGCCTTCCGCGATGCCCTGGCAGGCACCGGCCCGGCGCCAGTCAGCGGCGCCGACGCGGTGCAGGTGATGGAGCTGCTGGAGCTGGCGCAACGCAGCGCCGCCTCGGGCCAGGTGCAATGGCTGGAAGACGCGAGCGCGGCTTCGCGCGGCTGATGCACGGCCGGGCGCCGGTGCAGGCGCCCAGCCGATATTCGGCATCGGCAATGGCGCGCCCGCGTCCTGCGGTGCCAAGTGCGGGCACCGCATCAATGCGCACTGCACTCAGTCAGCGGGCACGCCGGCAGTCGCCGGACACAGACGCGATGGAACAGACCTGCACTGCGCGCCATGCAGGCGCGCAGGCGTCGGCGCGATCGCTCAGACGTCCTTGCTGCCGATCGTCGGCGCGGCTTCCGTGGTGGTCTTGACCGCATGACCACCGAACTGGTTGCGCATTGCGGCCAGCAGCTTGTCGGTGAACGAATCCTTGTCGCGCGAGCGCAGGCGCTCCATCAGCGACAAGGTGATGATCGGCGCCGACACTTCCAGGTCGATCGCCTCGGCCACTGTCCAGCGGCCTTCGCCCGAATCGGCCACGAACGGTGCAATCCCGGCCATGGTCGGATTGTGCGCCAGCGCATCGGCGGTGAGATCCAGCAACCACGAACGCACCACGCTGCCGTCGCGCCAGATCTCGGCGACCTGGTGCAGGTCCAGCGCAAAGTCGGTCTTGTGCTGCATCAGCGCGAAGCCCTCGGCATAGGCCTGCATCATTCCGTACTCGATGCCGTTGTGGACCATCTTGGTGAAGTGGCCCGCACCGCTCGGACCGACCCGGCCCCAGCCCTTGTCCGCGGCCGGCGCCAGCGTGGCCAGCACCGGATGCAGCGTGGTCACCGCCGCTTCGTCGCCGCCCACCATCAGGCTATAGCCTTCCTGCAGGCCCCAGACGCCGCCACTGGTGCCGCAGTCGACAAAGGCGATACCGCTGGCCTGCAACAACGCGGCGCGGCGTTGCGAATCCTTGTAGTACGAATTGCCGCCGTCGATGACGATGTCGCCAGGCTGCAACAGCGGCAGCAACTGCGCCAGAGTGTCGTCGACGATCTTGCCCGCCGGCACCATCAACCACACCACGCGCGGGCTCGGCAGCGCGGACACCAGCGCGGCCAGCGCATCAGCGGTGACAATGCCCTTGGCCTGCGCACTGCGACGCGCGCTTTCGCCCGGATCGTAGCCATGCACGCGGTGTCCGCCGTGCACCAGGCGCTCGGCCATGTTGGCGCCCATGCGGCCCAAACCCACCATACCCAGTTCCATAATCGCTCCTCATGATCTGATCAGTGCAGGGTGCCACGCCCGGCGTACGCCGGCGTGGCGGAATTCTCAATGGATTGTTCCGCGGCGGTGCCGGCGCCGCACTGCTGCAGCTGCCAGTCGATCCAGCGCCAGTACAGGGTGCTGCGCAGGTTGTGCAAGGTCAGGTCGATGGCATACGGCGTGCGCGGGTTGCGATCGAGCAGGCGCGCCACGTGGTACCCGATCGGCTTGATGCCCTTGGGATGCACGTACACCAGAAAGCCCTGGTAGAACGGGTCATCCAACAGGCCTTGCAGCGTTTGCAGGCGTACCTGCTGCTGCGGGTCGAGCGTGGCACGCAGCGCGGCATCGCGCTCGTACAGCAGCCGCTCGAAGCGCCGCTTGCCCGGCCCGCGCAGCTCCCTGGCCAGCTCCCAGATCTGCCGGTTGCGCGCGTCGTAATGCGCAAAGCCGCCGTGCTGGGCCAGCGCCTGCGCGGCTGCGTCGCTCACATCCACCACCACGAAGTTCTCGGCCTGGTTGTGGATGTCGTCCAGGGACGACTTGTCGAACACATGCGCAATGAACCCCGGCGCGCCGACAAACGCCTGGCGCCCCAGCTGCGCGGTCCTGACCGCCTTGCCGTCGGCGAAGAAGTCGCCGGCATGCGCACCCAGCAGGATGCTGTCGGTGTCGTGCAGGGTCAGAAAGGTGCCGATCGACAACTCGCCGGCGCTGAACACCTGATCGAATCCCGCATCGCCATACAGTTCGCGCTGCGTGGCCAATTGGGCCACCTGCCGTCCCACCCCGCATTCGGAGCGCACCTGCCCGTGGTAGAACGCATCCAGCGCCTGCGCATTGCTGCCGCGCGGTTGATAGCCCCGCCCGAAACTGCGAAAGCCGCTCCAGCCCTGCGATGCCGCGCCGCGCCAGCCGAAGCCGATCCAGCCCAGTTGCAGCGCCGAAAACCGGTAGCCCGGGTTGTCCTGCAGCCGTGTGGCGGCGCGCCGCGTGGCCGCACCGAGTTCGAACGCATACGCGCATTGGGTCGCCGTATCGTCCAGCAAGGCCACGAGCGTGGCAGCGCGTTGTTGCGCGTTCCAGCTGGCCGGCAGCGTCAGCTGCAGATCGCCGGCCGCGCGCGCCTGCGCCAGCGACGCGCGCGTGCATGGCTTGCCGCGCTGGATCACCGGCGCACTCACCGCAGCGTTGCCGATCTCCCAACCGAGCTGGCGCAACAGGATATCGACGCAGTCCACCGGGGCCTTGCGCGCGGCCTCGCTCGGCGTGGCCAAGGCGGACTGCAGCAGCTGCGCGGCGAGCAACGCGGCAGCGCACAGGCGCACGCCAAGGCGACCACGCCGTCCATGCGGTGCAGCCGCAGGTGCGGCTGCGAACGCAAGCCGCATGCGTCCTGCCTGCAATCGCTTGCGGGAGCTGCGGAAAACACTCATCTAGTTGCGGTGACGCGGATCGGCAGCAAGGCGCTGCACCCTCAGACGTAGAAAGCCCCGGCAGGACCGGGGCTCGAAGGATTCAATACATCATTCTCAGCGACGTTCGCAGACGCGCTCGACCTGACGATTGCCATTGGTCTGCTGGCGGTTGCCCTGGATGGTGCGGCCCGCTGCACCACCGGCGACCGCGCCAGCCACAGTGGCCAGCTTCTTGCCGTTGCCGCCGCCGACCTGATTGCCGAGCAGTCCGCCGATGGCAGCGCCGGCGACGGTGCCACCAATCCGATTGGGATCGGTCGAGTTCTTCTGCACTTCGACATTGCGGCAGCGCACGCGCGTTCCGTCACCGAACTTGCGGCCTTCATCTGCTTCGGTATAACGCTGCTGATGCGACCGCGTCTGCGCCTGCGCCAAGGTGCTCGTCGCCATCAACGCGATCAGGGACATACCCACGAGGGAATTGCGCATCTTCATCGTCTGTCTCCATCTCGCCCCTTCGGCGAGTCATGGTTCCACTTTCGCCAGTTGGTCGAGAACGCAACGTGAAGCGTGCGGCCAGCGATTCAGGCTTTGGCACAGAGCCTGAATCACGTCCTCACGGCTGTGTTGCCGGCTCGGTTTGCGGCACCTCGGCCGGCGTCGGTGGCGGGTCTTGCGCTTCCACCGGCAACGGTGCCACCGGCGGCTGCGCGACAGGGGGCTGAGCGACCGGCGCTGCAACCGGTGACGGCGCGGCAGCGGGCGTGTTGGTCGCCTCGCCCGCCTGAGTGGCCGCAGTCGCCGCAGGCATGGGGGCCGCCGGTGCCACTGGCATTGCATGCGCAGGCGATGGCGGCACCGCAGCTGCAGCCGCGGGCACCGCCTCGGTAACCTTGGGCAGATACGAATTCAGACGATCGAAGAACCGCTTGTAGAAGGCCGCGTCCTGCACCGTGGTGCTGGATACGCGCACCAGCGAATCGCCGCTGCTGCCCACCGGCAGCGACAGCGAGCCGAGCACGCCCACCCCGACGCTGGCCGAGGTCGAACTCTTCTTCAGCGCGTAACGGTCCTGCAATGCGCTGACGAACACCTGCGCCTTGCCGCCGTCCTGCGTGGCGCAGGAAATGCGCAGGTTGAGTTGTTCGCTCTGCTCGGCTTCCTTGAGCTGGAAGTTCTTGCTGCCCTCCACCGCGGCGGCATCGGCACGCGTCACCGCATAGCCCTGGCTCAACAACACCCGTCGCGCGGCCTCGCAGGCCTGCGGCGAGGTGGCTGCCACATTGCGCGAATAGGTGTCGTCGGAATTGAACGACTCGCGCATCAGCATCGTGTCGCCCTTGCTGCCGCCGCAGCCAGCCAGGGTTGCCAGCGCGCCAAGCAGGGCGCCGTGCGCAATCAGGGAAGAACGAGACATGGAGACATTCCGGCATCCAAAACCGGCACAGAGCATAGCCGCAACCCATGTGCGCGCGGCGTCGCCTGGCCGGCTCAGGGCAACGGCGGTTCATCCGCTGGCAGTTGCAGGTCCAGCTGCAGGCGGCTGCCGTCTGCACCGATGCGCTCGGCGCGCAGATAGTGGTGCGCACGCACCGCCGCCAGCGCGACCGGCGCCCGGCACGGCTCGCCCCACAGGCTCAGGACGAATCCCTGCGCCTGCAGCCACACGGTAAGGCGGTCCCAGAGCGGCTGCTCGGCCTGCAGGATCAGGTCCAGATCCGCCGGCCCCTCCGGCACCGACGCCGGCGACTCCAGCCAGCGCGCGTAGCTGCCGTGCACCTCCACCGGCAGGCCGTTTGCCCGCAACGCATGCAGCAGCTGCGCTGCCTGCTGCAGGTCCAGCCGCGCACGGCAGTGCTGGAAGATCAGTGCGTATTCGTGGCTGCGATTGCTCTGCGTGCCTGCAGGCGCCAGCGCTGCGCCCGGCCGCCGGTAGCACAGCACCCGCTCCTCGCGCAGGGTGAACAGGCTGGCAAGGATCCGCCCCAGATCCCAGGCCTGCGGGATCACCCGCCCGCCGACGACGACGTTCTCCACCATCGCCACACCGAACCCACCCGGTCGCAACCGCTTGCGCAGCGCATGCAATACCGCGCGCATGCCGGACAGATAGCCCGCGTAATCGGCACTGGCGTACAGCTGCCCGGGCAGCACCTCACCGTGCCAGCGGCAACCGAAATACGGCACGTTGGTCAGGCACAGGTCGATCGCCGCGGCGGGCGCGGTGTCGACCAGCGTGCCGACCACCACCGGCGCCTGCACGCCGTGCCGCTGCAGGCGCGTGCGTGCCAGTTGCGCGCCTGCGGCATCGATCTCCATGCCATGCGCGCCACGCCCTTCCAGCGTGGCCGCCAGCAGCGTGCTGCCGAATCCGCAGAACGGGTCGAACACCTGCGCGCCCGGCGCGCTGAAGTGCCGCACGAACGGGCGCATCTGGTTGACCCAGCCACAGTCGCGCCCGCCAAGTGGATCGGCTGCGCGCAACGCCTCGGGCAGTGCCCAGGACGGGTCATCCGGTGTGGGCGTCCACCAGCTGCGCTGATCGAGCTCATCCACCGGCCGGCTCCCACAGCACATCGGCATCCGGGTCCCAGCCCGCACACAGGCGGCCATTGGCGAAGAACACCAGCTTGTAGAGGTCGCCGGTGGCGTGGCGTGCGTGCATGGCCGCGTAGTCGGCGCTTTCGAACACCACTTCCAGGCCGTCCTCGCTGCGCATGCGCAGATTCCAGAAGTAATAACCCTCGGTCATGCCGTCGGCTTGCCAATGCGACCACCACGGCTGCTGCATGCAGTCCGCCAAGAGGCTTTCCATGCCGATGCGATGCTGCGCGATATAGCGCCAGGTGCCATTGCTGCGGTACGCATCGTCCAGACGCGACAACTCGCGGAAGATCACCTGCGTGGCGCCACAGCGACGCGCCCACGCGATGTACTGCGCCACGCCATCGGCACAGTCCACGCCGCCCCGCTGCACGATGCAGACCAGCCGCACCGGCAGACGCGCTGCGATGCGTTGCGCCGTCCGCGCGAAAATGGCCGCATCGGCAATGGGCTCGTCTGGACGAAAGCGCATGATCGCGTCGTTGCCGGCCTGCAGCGGGTGGTGACGCGACAGCTCGATCCACGACAGGCCGAAGTCGACCAGGGCATCGAGCAACTGCGCTCCTCGCGCGCGCGCCAGGCCGGCACCATTGCTGTACAGCACACGCTGCTCCACGCACGGGCCGTCGGGCGTCGTCGCCAGGGTCTGCAGCAAGTCCTGCAACCAGTCCGGGTCGTCGGTCATCTCCAGGCCGGACAAGGAATACGACAACGGCACCCCGTGCAGCAGCTGCAACGCAGCGCGCAACTGCGCAAAGTAGTCCGGCCCTGGCCGCAACATCGCTGCCGCCGGGCCACCACGGTGTTGACGCAGGTTTTCCGAACAGAAGCCGCAGCGCGCCGAACATGGCCGTACCGAGGCATACGGGGTCAAGGTGATCGGCAACGCTGCCCGATACGCGCGCTCGCCGATGCGCAATGCATGCCATCGGCTGCTCTCGTCCTGCTGCGGCACACGCCGCCGCAGGCTGGGCGCGGCCGCGCGCAACCCGGCCAACAGCGGCGATGCAGACAGCAACGAGTCTTCGTCGAGGGAGGCGTGCATGCCGCTATCCGCGCGGGGAACGTCAGCGGCGCGCGGCGTCGGCACGTGCGCGCACCTGCTCCAGGGTCCACTCCTGCTGCATGACGCCGTTCTCCCACACCGTCACCAGCGCATCTTCGCTGTCGGCATGCGCGTCGACTTCATCCAGCAACGCGCTGCGATAGCTGCCATCGGCACGGTCGCGCAGCAGGGTCAGCCGACCGCGCTTGCTCTGCTTGCCCTTGTCGGTGATCGGGTCCTTGTAGACATCGATCCATTGCCCGTCCACGCGCACGGCCGAGCACTTCAACGCGAACTTCTGGGTGTCGCGATCCACCTTCTGCAACAGCGCACCGCCCATGCCGAAGGCGACGTTGTCGGCGGCATAGCCTGCAGCAGTGATGCGTTCGAGAATCGCGCGCAGCGACTGCGGGTTGATGCCATCGCCCTGGATCACCCGCACATGGTTGAGCACCTTGTAGCCCTTGCCGTTGCGCTGATGGCCAAATGCCTCGTCCAGCAGCAGCAGGCATTGCTCGACCACATCCACCGGGTCGCCCGAATCCGGACGGATCACCACCGTCGCACCGGAGGCAATCACCTCCTCGCGCAAGGTGGTGCCCCAATGCTCGCGGATCGCGCGGTAGATGTCGTAGCTGTCCGATACCACCGCCACCAGCGAACCGGGGCGCGCGAACTGCGCCAGCATGTTGCGGTACGCATCGGCCTCGCGCTCGCGGCCCCAGCTGGTGATGGTGCTGTGCTCGGCAGCGGGAATCGAATAGCCGGCTACCGGCGTGTGGTAGTGCGCACGCGCCAGCAGCAACGCCGACAAGGTATCGGTGCCGAGGAAGTTCACCAGATGCGCGGCACCGCCCAGCGCGGCCGAACCAAGGCTGGACACCCCACGCGCGCCGAAGTCATGCAGCTTGAACGGCAACTGCCCTTCCGGATCGTCACTGGTGCGCTGCAGGTAATCGCGTACCACCTGCTTCACCTGCCAGCTCACCGTTGCCACCGTCACCGGGTACCACACGCGCAACAGCAGTGTTTCCAGATACGACGGAACCCAGAACGCCTTGGGATCGGTGGATTCGATCGTCATCAACACATTGTGCGTGGGCACGACCGCGCCTTCGGGCACGGCGCGGATGCGGATCGGTAGTTGCCCGCCGAGACGATCGACGATGTCGCGCCAGCCGGCTTCGTTGAACGGCTCGCCATGCGCGGCCAGCAAGGCCTTGGCATCGTCGATGTCGGCATGCGTCACCGGCCGGTTGATCGCCTCCTTCAGGATCGACTGCAGGCCGAAGAACACGGTCTGGTCGTAGACGCCACCGCGCGATTCGACATAGAAAAACGCCGCATCGGTGCCAGGTGGATACTGCAGCCAGTGGCTGGCCTTGTAGCTGTCGGTGTTGAGCAGCAGGTTATCGAGGTAATGCATGACGGAAGCTCCTTCGCGTCGGGTGAACCGGCGGTCTGTCCGCCGGCGGGAGGCTACGGTTCGAGCCGATCTTGGATTGCGCGCGGATGCCTTTGGTGGACGACGGCACGCGCCCGTTGTCGCTCTCAGCCGCGACCCAGAAAGAATTCGAGGATATGCAGGTGATCTTCGTACAGGCGCGGCCCCATCGCCATCACTTCCGCAAGCGGAATCCAGCGCGCCTTGTCGGCATCGTCGCCCCCGCGCACCGCAGGCAACTCGCCGGCCGGAAACTCGAAGTGGAAGGCATGGGTGATGGTGCGCCCGCGCAAGCTGCGCTCGGGGTGATCGAACACCTGGCGCCCACGCAACGACCCCTTGAGCACCGGCACCGGCACTTTCAGCCGGGTTTCCTCGCGCAGCTCGCGCAGGCAGCCGTCCAGCAGGCCTTCGTCCTGGCCGACGAAACCGCCCGGCAATGCCCACAGGCCCTTGCCCGGCTCGGCACGTCGACGCACCAGCAGCACGTGGCCCGAATGCACCACCACTGCATCAGTGGTGACGAAGGTCGGCGGATACGGGGCGTCCTTCCACGCGGCGCGATACTGCTCGATGAAGCGGTATTCGGCCACCAGCTGTGCGTAGCTCGGCGAATTGCGCCGGAACGCGTCCAGCATGTCGTACACCGGCGCCGGCACATTGCCACGCAGCATCAGCAGCCCACCGTGGAAGCCGATCTCGCCGGCCTCGAACAGGTAGCGGCGCAATTCGGTGGCCGACAGCGTGGCGGTATGTTGCACGTCTTCCAGCGGCCACTGCGGAAACTCGCGCAGGTAATAGCTGCTGGCGTCCTTGTCCATGCCGATCAGGCCGATGCGTGCATCGAGCGTGCCGCCATCGGCCTGCACGGCCTCGGCAACCTGCCGCTGCACCTCGGCAATCCACAGGCTTTCGTTGTACAGATGGTCGCGCAACGGGCGCAGGATCAGCCGCGAGCTTTCGCCCGGCAACGCGGACTCGATCATCACCGCGCGTTCGGCGACGGTCCACGGATTGCGAATGGTGCGGGGGGTGTCGGCAGAGCCGATCAACACGATGAGCTTGTTCGCCTTGCCCAGCGCATGGCGGGCGACGGCGGCGTGGCCGTTATGAAAGGGCTCGAAACGCCCGATAAACACGAGATAGTCGTACTGCGATGCCATGAGAATCCCTCACGGTTGGCTAGGCAGCCAGCGGTCTATCCGCTGGCTTGCTGCAAATGCTACGCCGATGCGCGATAACGTCAAGCCGGCGCGGTGTCGCAATGACATTTCGGTCATGCAGGCCGATTAGACTCGCCGATTGGTCCTTGAGGAATCCGCCTGCATGCCACGCTTGTCCTTTCGCGCTATCTCATATTCCTTGCTCGCCGCACTCGCGCTGCTGTGCATCGCCCTGCCTGCATTGGCCGCACCCGCGCCTGTGCCCTTGCGGGTGATGTCGTTCAACGTGCGCGTGCCGGTGGACAGCGACGGTGACAAGCGCTGGGCCGTGCGCCGCACGGCGATGGTGGCATCGATCGAACAAGCGCACCCGGACGTCTTCGGAATGCAGGAACTGGTGCAGGAGCAGGCGCAGTATCTGGCTGCACAGCTGCCTGATTACCGCTGGTTCGGCAAGGGCCGCGACGCCGACGGCAACGGCGAACACATGGGCGTGTTCTACGACAGCCGCACGTTGTCGGTGGTGGAATCGGGCGACTTCTGGCTATCGGAAACGCCGCAGGTGCCCGGCAGCCGCAGCTGGAATACCGACCTGCCACGCATGGTGACCTGGGCCTTGTTCGAGCGCCGCAGCGACAAGCGCCGCTTCTATCTGCTCAACACGCACTTCGCCCACCGCGACCAGGACGAGGCCGCCCGCGAGCACAGCGCGCGCGTCATCCTGTCGCGCATCGCGTCGCTGCCGGCCGACATCCCGGTGGTGCTGACCGGTGACTTCAACAGCGATCCTGACCAAGGCACCTACCGCATCCTCACCGCCACGCTTGGCGATGCACGTGCCCGCGTCTCGACGCCGCAAGGCCCGGAAAAAACCTTCCAGGACTTCACCACGCAACCGACCCGACGCATCGACTGGATCCTGTTCCGTGGCCTGACACCAACACGCTTTTCCACGCTGGATACCCGCCCAGGCGGTGTGTTGCCCTCCGACCACTACCCGGTGCTGGCCGAATTCGCCTGGCCGCATTGATCGTGCCGGCGAGGTGACGCTGTCACGATGCCGGCCCGTCTGACGGCACGCAGGTCAATCGCGTTGCAGCCAATCGACCAGCGCTTGCAGCATGGTCGATGGCGCGGGCCCGTGACGCAGCACGATCGACAGTTGCCGAGGTGCCCAGGCTTCATCCAGGGGCACCGTCACCAGCCGATCGCGCACGCATGAGCGTTGCACTGCGGCGTGCGGAAGAATCGCCACGCCCATGCCTTGTGCGAGCATGCGGTACAACGCGTCGATGCCTTGCACCTTTGCACGGGTGCGCAACTGCACGCCGGCGCGGTTCACGTGTACGCGCAGGTGCCGTTGCAAGGCGCTGTCGCCGGCCAGGCCCAGCGTGTCCATTCCGGCGAGTTCGTTCAATCGCAGCGTCGAGGCGCCAGCCAGTGGATGCGTGGCAGCCATCACCAGCACCAGCCGATCCTCACGGAACGGCAGCACCTGCAGGCCACTGACATCGGCATGGCCTGCGACCACGGCGATGTCGGCGCGCTCCTCGCGCACCGCATCGGCGGCTTCGTCGCTGCCCTGCTCGGTCAACGCCAGATCCAGCTGCGGGTGTGCGATGAGAAAATCCGCCAGCCGTTCGGGCAGCCATGCCGACAACGCCGCGGTATTGGCCGCCAGCCGCAGCGTCACCTGCCCGCCGCCACCGTAGCCGCCCAGCTCCAGCTGCAACGCCTCGGTCTGCCGCTGCAACTGCCGTGCGTGCCGCAGCAACACACCGCCAGCCGGGGTCAGGCTGACACCGCGGCGCCCGCGTTCCAGCAGGACGGCGCCCACTTGCAGCTCCAGCGCACGAATCCGCGCGCTGGCAGCCGCCAACGACAACGCCGCCCGTTGCGCGCCAGCAGTGATGCTGCCTGCCTCGACCACCGCGATGAACAAGCGTAGATCGACAAATTCCAGATGCATGAGCGCTCCACAGGCACGTGTACGTCAATCGATGTGCACCGGCCGCCGCCAAGGCAGGCCAGCCAACAGCCACCTAGCTGGCCATGAATCCTCACACGCCCCGCGCCCCGTGCCTCAGCCTTCGGTTGTACCGAAGCCTGCATCAAACAATCCCGCATTGTCCGCAGCGGAACAAGCCCGGATTCTTGCCTGCATGGAGACCTTGCACACCCATTGGTATCTGATCGCAGGTATTTTCTTGCTGGCTGGCTGGGTCAAGGGCGTGGCCGGGATGGGCTTGCCGACCGTGGCCATGGGGCTGCTGGGTCTATGGCTGACACCTGCCGAGGCAGCGACGTTACTGGCGCTGCCTTCGCTGGTGACGAATGTGCAGCAAGCCTGGGGACCAGACACGCTCGCCCTGTTGCGACGCCTGTGGCCATTGCTGGCAACCGTGACGCTCGGCACCTGGCTGAGCGCAGGAGTGATGACAGGCGCCGATCCCACTTTGGTCCGCGCCGGGTTGGGCGTGCTGCTGGCGCTGTATGCCCTGCTTGGGCTGGCCCGCCGCCAGTGGACGCTGCAGGCGCGTCACGAACCCTGGGCCGGGCCAGTGGCCGGGCTGGTCACCGGCCTGTTGAGTGGCGCCACCGGCGTGTTCGTGCTGCCATCACTGCCTTACCTCACCGCATTGCGGCTCCCGCGCGAGTCGTTGATCCGGTCTCTGGGCTGGTGTTTCGGCGTTGCGACGCTGGCGCTGGCCATCGCCCTGGCCTGGCACGGCGCGCTACCGGGCGCGGCGATCGCTCCGTCACTGTGGGCGCTGCTGCCCACCGCCATCGGCATGTGGCTGGGGGCCTGGGTACGCCATCGCATTTCCGCCGATACGTTCCGGCGCTTCTTTTTCACCACGCTGCTGGTGCTGGGCCTGCAAGGCATCTGGCAGGCAATGGCGTAAGGTCGCATCGGACGCACTGAACACTGCAAGGCATACCGGCACGGCAGCCGGCTGGTCGATCCGCAGTCACACCCGCTCGCGCCGGCAAGACCGATATGCAGGGTCGGCCAACAAAAACGCCACCGCAGTGCGGTGGCGTTTTTTATTCCTTCAACCCGATGGAGTCGCCGGGTGCTCGGCAGATCAGTCGGCCCAGCGTCCCGGTGCGGTCGACTGCGGCAGCACCTGCGCCGACAGCGGCTGGTCCTGCGACAGCAGGCCCAGCGCATCGGCCAGGATGGCGGCCGATTCGTGCAGCAACGGGTCCGGGCGCTTTTCCGCGGCCTTTTCGCGTGCGGTGTCCTTGACGATATCGCGCTCGTTGCCGGTCAGGCCGTCGTCGCTGTCTTCGGCAAGCGGATCCAGCGGCAGGCCCAGCTGCTTGCGCAACTGCTGGCGGTCCTTGCGCTGCTGATCCTGCTTCTGACGCTCGGCAACGCGCTCGGCCTCGTTCAGCGAGATGTACTTCTTGGCCTTCTCATCGCGGAACTGCTTGACGTCCTCTTCCCACCACTGGAACTCCTTGTCGGTGGCGATACGCGCGGTGTGCAGGACCTGCAACTTGGGCAGCAGCGGCGCGAAGTTGCCGTACTGGGTATGCGGCGCGGCGGCAATGCGCGTCCACGGCAGCGCATTGTCGTAGGTGCTCTCGCCGAACTCGGTGGCATCCACGCTGGCCGGGAATGCGATGTCCGGCACCACGCCCTTGTGCTGGGTACTGGAGCCGCTGACGCGGAAGAACTGCGCGATCGTCAGCTTGACCTGCCCATAGCGCTGGCCTTCCGCAGCCGGCCAGCGGTCCAGGTCGACGATGTTCTGCACCGTGCCCTTGCCGAAGCTGGTTTCACCGATCACCAGACCGCGACCATAATCCTGGATGGCGCCGGCAAAGATCTCCGACGCCGACGCCGAGCCGCGATTGATCAACACGCCCAGCGGACCATCCCAGGCGACCTTGGGATTGCTGTCGCCATTGACGGTGACGCGGCCGCCGGATTCGCGCACCTGCACCACCGGACCCTGCTCGATGAACAGGCCGGTGAGCTCGATCGCTTCGTCCAGCGAACCGCCGCCGTTGTTGCGCAGGTCCAGCACCACGCCGTCGACCTTGTCGGCCTTGAAGCCGGCCAGCAGCTTGGCGACGTCGCGCGTTGCCGAGGCATAGTCGGTCGCGTTGCGCCGGCGGCCCTCGAAATCCTGATAAAAGCCCGGCAACTTGATGATGCCGATGCGACGCTCCGGTTCGCTGCCCTTGGCCGGCAGGGTGATGGTTTCGCCCTTGGCGGCCTGTTCGGCCAGGCGCACCTTCTGCCGGGTCAGCGTCACCGTGCGGTGCTTGCCGTCGATGCCCGACTCGGCCGGGATGTATTCCAGGCGCACCTGGGTGTCCTTGCTGCCGCGGATCTTGGCCACCACATCGTCGATGCGCCAGCCGATCACATCCTCGATCGCACCGTTCTTGGCCTGGCCCACGCCGACGATGCGATCGCCCGGCTTGAGCGTGCCATCCACCGCCGCCGGACCACCCGGGATCACCTCGCGGATCACCACCATGTCGTCCTGCTTCTGCAGCTGCGCACCGATGCCTTCCAGCGACAGCGACATCTGCTGATTGAAGTTTTCGGCCGTGCGCGGGGTGAAGTAATCGGTGTGTGGATCGACCGCATTGGTGTAGGCGTTGAGGAAGAACTGGAACACGTCCTCGGCCTTCAACTCGTTGACCGAATCGGCCAGCGCGGCATAGCGCTTGTCCAGCGTCTTGCGGATGTCCTCAGGCTTCTTGCCGGCCAGCTTCAGGCGCAGCCAGTCGTTCATCACCGACTGGCGCCACAGCACGTCCAGCTGCTTGTCGTCGGCGGCCCACGGCACGTCCTTGCGGTCGTACTCGAACTTGTCGCTGCCGGTGAAATCGAAGTCCTGCTTGAGCAGGTCGCGCGCGTACTTGACGCGCTGATCGACACGCTTCTTGTAGACCGAAAACACCTGGAACGCCGGGTCCAGCTTGCCGCCGCGCAGCGCATCGCCTACGCCCGCTTCCAGCGGCGCGAAGCCGGTGATGTCGGTCTGGGTGAAGAACTGTTTGCTGCCGTCCAGGGTTTCCAGATAGCGCTTGAACACGTCCTTGGTCATCGCCTCGTCCAGCGTGCGCGGACGGTAGGCGTAACGGCTATCGGAGAGCAGGCCATAGACCAGCTTGGTCGCAGTGGCCTGGTCGGGCGTGGCTGCGGCCGGCAACGCCGTATCGGCGCGTGCGAGCAATGCCATCGGGGTGGTCAACACCAGCGCCAGCAGGCCGGCCTTCATGGACGCAGAAACGTTGTAGGTCATCGAATGGCTCTCGGCACAGGGCCGACGAAAGAAAGGCGGTGAACGGATCGGACAGCATGACAGTGCCGAAAGTTGCTGGCGTTGTCATCCGCTGGCTGAATCAGCCTAGCGCCGGGCCTGTAGCGGATTGTGAACGCGACCGTACCCTGCAGGCCAGAATGCGAAGACCGGATACGACAAGACCCCGCAAGAGGCGGGGTCTCGTGGGTCGCTCGGCATCGAAATCGTTACAACCGCTCGCACGCAGTTGCCACGTGGGATGCGCCCGGCCAGCACGCAGCTGCGGTGCCAGACGGTGCATCCGCCCGGGCGGGCGACCGCAGCCGCCTGAGCACGGGGGCGATCGCCTGCCTTAGGCAGCCACGCCGGCGCCGGCCGCCTGCCGGTCGGCGTGGTACGACGAGCGCACCATCGGTCCGGAGGCGACGTGGCTGAAGCCCAGCGCATTGCCGTACTCCTCCAGCGCCTTGTATTCCTCCGGCGTCCAGTAGCGCATCACCGGATGGTGGTGCGGCGTCGGCTGCAGGTACTGGCCGATGGTGATCATGTCCACATCGTGCGCGCGCAGGTCGCGCAAGGTGGCCTGCACCTGTTCCATCGTCTCGCCCAGGCCGAGCATGATGCCGGACTTGGTGGCGATGGACGGATGCTGCGCCTTGAAGCGCTGCAGCAGGGTCAGCGACCACTGGTAGTCGGCACCGGGGCGCACGTTCGGATACAGGTCCGGCACGGTTTCGATGTTGTGGTTGAACACGTCCGGCGGGCTGAGCGCCAGGATCTCCAGCGCGCGGTCCATGCGGCCCTTGCCGCGGAAGTCCGGGGTCAGGATCTCGATGCGGGTCTTGGGTGAACTGACCCGGATGGCCGCAATGCAGTCGACGAAATGCTGGGCACCGCCGTCGCGCAGATCGTCGCGGTCCACGCTGGTCACCACCACGTACTTCAGGCCCATGTCGGCCACGGTGGTGGCCAGGCTGGCCGGCTCGTTCGCATCCGGCGGCTTGGGCCGACCGTGCGCCACATCGCAGAACGAGCAGCGCCGCGTGCATACCTCGCCCAGGATCATGAAGGTCGCGGTGCCGTGGCTGAAGCACTCGTGGATGTTCGGGCAGCTGGCTTCCTCGCAGACCGTGACCAGGCGGTTTTCGCGCAGCTTGGCCTTGAGGTTCTGCACTGCATTGCCGGACGGAATCCTCACGCGGATCCACGACGGCTTGCGCAGCACCGGCGCATCGACGAACTGCACCGGCGAGCGATTGATCTTGTCGCCACCGATCTGCTTGACGCCGGTCTGCAACGGCGCAGGTGCGGCGGAGTCGCCGGAGACGACCTGCAAGGGGATGGAACGGGCGATAGGCTGGGTCATGGCAATAACGGGCGCTCAGGCCGGAAGCGAAAGGTCGGGCAACGCGGACGCGGGCTGCAGGACGAGACCGAACTGGCGCGCCAGCTGATCGAGCAGCACCGCCTTGACGGCGTCCATCCCGGAGGGGCCGCCCAAGTCTAGCACCGAGGTCACCTGCAGGCCCTGGTAGCCGCAGGGATTGATGCGGTGGAACGGCTCCAGGTCCATCGCCACGTTGAACGACAGGCCGTGGAAGGTGCAGCCGCGCCGCACCCGGATGCCGAGCGCGGCGATCTTGGCCCCGCCCACGTACACGCCCGGCGCGCCGTCGCGGCGCTCGGCGACGATGTTCCACTCCTCCAGCGTGTCGATCAGCGCCTGCTCGATCTTGCACACGTAATCGCGTACGCCGATCTTGAGCCGGCGCAGATCCAGCAGCGGATAGACCACCAGCTGGCCCGGGCCGTGGTATGTCACCTGGCCACCACGATCGACCTGCAGCACCGGAATCTCGCCCGGCGCCAGCACGTGCTCGGGCTTGCCCGCCTGGCCCAGCGTAAACACCGGCGCATGTTCGACCACCCACACCTCGTCGGCCGTGGCGTCATCACGCGCATCGGTGAACCGCTGCATCGCGCGCCACACCGGCGCGTACTCCTGTCGACCGAGATCGCGCCACTGCGCCGGCAGGGCGGGGACCGGGCCCGCCAGCGTCTGCACCGCTACAGCGTCCACTTCACTTCCGGATGGTCGCGCAGCGCCTGGTGCGCAGCGTCGAACTGCGCGCGGCTTTCGGCGCGGAAGCCGATCTTGACCGAGACATACTTGCCGCTGGACGAATGCTTCCAGCTGATGCTTTCCTCCAGCAGCTCCACGCCGGTGGCGGCGAGCAGGCGCGGAAGTTCGCTTTCCAGCCCGCGCTCGGCCGCGCCCATGGCGCTGAGCTCGAAGGTGCCGGGAAACTGGAAGCCGTGATCGGGGTTGTCGGTGCTGATTTCCATCCGCCCATTATCGGGACGATGGCGGACAAACCCAAGCCCGCAGTACGTGGGAAAGAACAACGGGGCCACCGGGGCCCCGTTGTTTCACGCCAGACGCGTCACGCCCGGCATGGATGGCGCTAATTGCTTATTTGGACAGTTCCAGCATGGCCGACGAGACCCAGCCGCGATTGCCCATTTCGTCTTCGACTTCCCACATGACGCCTTCCTTGGTGCCGGTCGGGTACAGCATCATGCCCGGCTCCAGCGTGCGCACGGCTGCGCCAGTGCCCTTGGCATTGCCCAACAGACGCCCCGCACGGGTCACGGTCACAGCCTGCTGCACATTGGATGCAGCCGCGTTGCCGGACAGACCGCCGAGCTGGGTGACGACGTCGGTGTAAGCCTGCAGATAGGCCAGGGTGATCACCTGGCCGATCTCGGTGTTGGCATAACCGCCGGCACCGGCCGCGCCGTAGTCGCCGCCGGTGAAGACGTTGCCACGCGCGCCCCAGCCCAGGTCGGTCTTCTTGGCGTTGCCTTCGGCCATGGCGACCTGTTCGGAGGAGCGCACATCGGTGATGGTCAGCACCACGTCAGCGGTCTTCTTGTTGAGGTTCAGGCCACCGACCAGGTTGCCGGCATTGCCACCCACCAGGCCGCCCAGCATGCCGGCAATGGCACTGCCGCCGGCATTGTGGTTCTGCGAAATGAGGTCCGGCGTCATCACATAATCGGCTGCGCGGATCTGGCCCTTGCCCACGTTGGAACGTGCGCGCAGATCGCCGTTTGCCGCCATATCGCGCTCGCGCTGCGATGCCGCCATGCCCGCGCCACGGTCCACCAGGGTGAAGCAGCGGGAACGGTTGACGAAGACCTTGATCAACTTGGATGGCGCCGGCAATTGCTGACCGGACCACCAGTTGACTGCGTCCTCCGGCTCGATCACCGACAGGCTGCCCAGCGGCTTGGCACACACCGGGATCTGCGCGACGGCATCCTTGCGCTGATCCTGTGCGGAGCCCTTGAAGGCATCCTTCAGTCCGGCCAGGGCCGGCGCGCTGACGCTGGCCAGTGCAATGCCAACCACGCCGGACAACAGCGCTGCGCTCACAGAAATCGTCTTGCTCATATTGTTCCCCTGACACCTGCGCTGCCGTCGGCAAACGCGATCCGTTGTGATGAAACGGCCTGAAAAGGCCGCCGTTCCTTGGGGCTGGTTTCCCCGGGGGCGGATCATATGCTATTCGCGCGAGCTTTTCATGGCCGTCATACCGCAAATGGAACGGACTGGTGTTCCAGACCCCGCCGCTGCATCCAGGCGGCTCGGGCATGATCCCTCCTGCACATTCACGCGGCGCAGCCGTGGCCGCAGGCACCTTTGCCCCACATCGTCCTTCCTACCTTCCCAGGCCCTCCATGCTTCGACCGCGCGCGTTGACCGCTGCCCTGCTGCTTTCTCTTTCCGGGCTGTCGATGCCGGCCCTGGCCGCCGACCAGTGCGACTCCAGCAGGATGAGCCGGACCCCGCCGGCGGTGAACTTCCGGGTCGATAATGACCTGTTCGGTGGGGAGGACCAGGATCAGGGCTACTCCAATGGTGCGGTACTGACGCTGGTCTCGCCCAACCTGGTCGACTACACCGACGACCCCTGCCTGCCGCGCACCGCGCGCTGGGTCAACGGCTACCTGGAGCGCCTGCATCCAGGCGAGTTCGAGCAGCAGAACATGGTGTTCTCGATCGGGCAGGCGATTTTCACCCCCACCGATCCCACCCGCCGCGATGTGATCCCCGACGATCGCCCGTATGCGGGCATCCTGCTGGCGAGCTTCGGCTACAATGCGCGCAACGATGCGCAGCTGCGCACCACCCAGCTGCAGATCGGCGTGGTCGGCCCATGGGCATTTGCGCAGGAAGCGCAGGACGCCATCCACGACATCCTGGGCGACGAGAAGTTTCAGGGCTGGGACAACCAGCTGCACAACGAGCCGCTGATCAACCTGGTCCACGAGCGCATGCGCCGTTGGCCGGGCGATGCGGCGGTCAATGCGGACGGCTTCGGCTGGGATTTCATTTCGCATTGGGGCGGCTCGGTCGGCAACATGGCCACGCATCTGAATGCCGGTGGCGAGGCGCGCTTCGGCTGGAAACTGCCGGACGATTTCGGCAGCACCCCGACCCGCCCGGCCGGCGAGAACACCGCCCCCAGCCGGCTCGGGCGCGCCAGCGGCTGGTCGGGCCATCTGTTCGTGACCACCGATGCGCGCTGGGTATTGCGCGACATCACCCTGGACGGCAACACCTTCCGCAACAGCCACAGCGTGGACAAGCGCGCGTTCGTGGGCGATGTCGGCTACGGCCTGGCGGTGATGTACGGCCGCTGGAAGTTCGCCATCGCCCGCTACCACCGCACCCGCGAATTCGACACCCAGCGCGAAACGCCGGTGTATGGCAGTTTCACGATCAGTCGGATGCTTTGAGGGCTGGGATTGGGGAGTCGGGATTGGGGAGTCGCAAGAGCGGGCTGCTGGTGCTTTGCCTCTGCTCTCGCTCCTGCCAATCCCGAATGCCCAATCCCCAATCTCCGCAAAGAAAAAAGCCGGCTTTCGCCGGCTTTTTCTTTGGATCATTCCGATTCCCACCACATCCAGAACGCATCCCAGAGGCGCTTGAAGAATCCGCCTTCTTCCACGGCATTGATGGCGACCAGCGGGGCCTGGGCGATGATCTTGCCGTCCAGGCTGACCTTGACGGTGCCGATCTGCTGGCCCTGCTTGATCGGGGCCTGCAGGTTCTTGGCCACTTCCATGCTGGGCTTGAGGTCGTTGTAGCGGCCGCGTTGCAGGCTGACCAGCAGCGGCTGGGCCACGCCGAGCTGCACTTCGTCCTGCTCGCCCTTCCAGACCTTCTGCTTGGTCACGACCTTGCCGGGCGCGTACAGGCTGTGGGTTTCGAAGAAGCGGAAGCCCCAGTTGAGCAGGGCCAGGCTGTCGTCGGCACGCTGGCGCTCGGACGAATCGCCCATCACCACCGCCACCAGGCGCTGGTCGCCGCGCTTGGCCGAACTCAGCAGGCAGTAGCCGGCCTCGGAGGTGTGTCCGGTCTTGATGCCGTCCACCGCCGGGTCGCGCCACAACAGCAGGTTGCGGTTGTTCTGCTTGATGCTGCCGACCTGGAATTCCTTGATCTTGTTGTAGGCGTAGGTCTCCGGGTAGTCGCGCACCATCGCGCGGCCCAGCATGGCCAGGTCGTAGGCGGTGGAATGGTGGCCTTCGGCGCTGAGGCCGTGCGCGTTGACGAAGTAGGAGTCCTTCATGCCGATCTTGGCGGCGTAGCTGTTCATCAGCGAGGCGAAGGCCTCTTCGCTGCCGGCCACATGCTCGGCCAATGCGATCGCGGCATCGTTGCCGGACTGGATCGCCATGCCCTTTTCCATGTCTTCCAGACGCGCGGTCTGGTTGACCGGGAAACCGCTGTAGCTGCCGTCGGTGCCGGCGCCGCCCTCGCGCCAGGCGCGCTCGCTCATCATGACCTGGTCGTCGCGCTTGACCTTGCCGTTCTTGATTTCGGCAGCGACCACGTAGGACGTCATCACCTTGGTGATGCTGGCCGGCGCCAGTTGCTGGTGGATATTTTCACCGGCCAGCACCTGCCCGGTGGCGTAATCCATCAGGATCCACGACTTGGACACGGCCGGGGCGGGTGCGGGCGGAACCGGGACGGCGGCCGGCGCAGCGGCAACGGCAGGCGTCGGCTGCGGCGCAGGCGTCTGGGCGCAGACCAGGCCAAAGGCGAACGTGGCCACCGCAGCGGCGGCGAAGCGGAATTTCATTGAAGAACGACTCCTGACGGGCCCGAAGGCTGGGTAATGCGAAATTGTAAGGTGCCGCGGCGATCAGGGCGACGCGCCAGAGGCCGCGCGCGCCTGCGCAGTTCAGCGATGACGGCAGGCGACGTGCTGAACCTAGCTGACGGAATGCGCAATCGAGCAACTCGCACGGGGTGCGTCGTGATCGCGGCTGCCCGACGATACCTGTCGATATCAGGCGCCGGCTTACCCGCCGACGCCTTGGCAGGCAGACAGACCCGGTCTAGTTGGCAACGATCTGCGGACGCCCGAAGCCCAGGCCGGCGATACGCTGCGCGATTTCCGAGGCATTGGCGTGGTCGCGCGCGTTGACGCGCAGCCGCCACAAGGTACGGCCGCCGCTGACGATGTCGCTGACGCTGGCGCCGGCAATGCCGGCCGAGGCGAGCTGCGACAGCGCGCGGTTGGCGTTTTCGCGGCTGGCGAAACTGGCCACCTGCAACAGGATGTCGCCCAGTGCCGCCTCGGCCACGCTCGGCGCCTTGACCGGTACCGGTTCGCTCCTGAGCGGACGTGCCGGCGCGCTGTCGGCGGGCTTGATCGCCGCCACCGCGACCGGGGCGGCTGGCGCGACCGCGACCGGGGCAGACGAGGCAGGCCGCGGCGCGGCGGCAGCCGGCTTGCCGGTGGCCACGCGCACGCCCTGCGCCTTCATCCAGGCATCGAAATTGTCGGCATTGCCGGGCTGGCGCGAGTCGGCCACGCGGTAGCGCCAACGCTCGCCCGCGGGAACCGCAGCAGTCCCGGCACTGCTTGCCACTGCGGCGGCGACCGGAGCGGCGGCGCTGGCGGCCCCTGCGCGCGGAGCGGCGGACGGCACTGTGCGGGTAGGCAGACGCTGCACCAGGCCATCGATCTGGCTGGCGCTGGCGGCCGGCCGTGCGGCGGCCACCGCGGTGCTGACCGGTGCGCTGCCGCTGCGGCGCTTGGCCAGCAGATTGCCGTTGTCGGCTTCGGTCAGGCCACGCACCTCGACGTTGCCGGTGCCCTTGCCGGTGATGCCCAGCTTGACCGCGGCGGCGTAGCTCAGATCGATCACGCGCCCGTCGTGGAAGGGGCCGCGGTCGTTGACGCGCACCACCACCGAATCGCCGGTGTCGGTATTGGTCACCAACGCAAAGCTGGGCAGCGGCAAGGTCTTGTGCGCGGCGGTGAAGGCGTACATGTCGTAGACCTCCTTGTTGGAAGTCAGCCGGCCGTGGAACTTGCTGCCGTAATACGAGGCGGTCCCGCGTTCGACATAGTCACCGGGGTTGTCCATCACCACGTAGCGCTTGCCCAGCACCTCATACGGCGAGCGGTTGCCCACCGCCGAACGTGGCTCGTTGGTGACCAGCGGTTCGGGGATGCAGGCCACGTTGGGCACATGGTCCGGCGTGGTGTCCTTGACGCCGGGCTTGTACAGGCCGCCGGCGGTGTAGTCGCCGCGCGTGGACGGGTCTTCCTTGGCGGCCGCGTACGGCGAGGTCGAGGGGCAACCGGTGGCGACATACGCCGGCCCCTTGCCGTCGACCTTGACGCCCTTGATGGCGCCGCTTCCGCCGGTGCCGGCGCTCTTCTTCGGTGCACTGCTACAGGCCGCCAGGCCGAGCATCAGCGCCATCGGGATCAGCCACTTGGGGCCTGTCGTGCTGTTCATGCCGGGGGTAACTCCTTGCCGGCGATGGCCTCGGACAGCTGGAACACGGCCATCGCGTACATCTTGGAAATGTTGTAACGGGTGATCGCGTAGAAATTCTGGAAGCCCAGCCAGTACTGCTTGCCGTTGGCATCGTCCAGAGTGATCGGCGTGGCGGTAGTGCCGGCCACCACCGGCGCATTGGGGTGGTAGCCGCGCGCGGACAGATCGGCCAGCGTGTGCACCGGCGACCAGTCGGTGGGATTGAATTCCTCGTGGCCGGCGGCCAGCGTGGCCGGCACCGCGACCTGACCACCGCGCACCCAGCCGCCCTTCTTGACGAAGTAGTTGGCCACCGAGGCGAACACGTCGTTGTGGTCGGTGAACAGGTTGCGCTTGCCGTCGGCATCACCATCGACGGCGAACTGGCGGTAGCTGGACGGCATGAACTGGCCCATGCCCATCGCGCCGGCATAGCTGCCGATCAGCGTGGTGACATCGAGCTGCTCTTCCTTGCCGAGCGCGAACAGCTGGCCGAGTTCATCGCGGAAGAACAGCTCGCGACGCACTTCGCGTTCGAGCTTGGCCGGGTCGCCGCTGCGCGGGTAGCGGAAGGCCAGCGTGTACAGCGCGTCCAGCACGCGGTACTTGCCGGCATTGCTGCCGTAACTGGTTTCCACCCCGATGATGGCCACGATCACCTGCGCCGGCACGCCGGTGGCTGCTTCGACCTTGCTCAGCTCTGCACGATGTTCGGCCAGGAACTTGCGGCCGCCATCGATGCGCGCCTGGGTGATGAACATCGGGCGGTATTCGTTCCACGGCTTGACCCGCTCGGCCGGGCGCGACATCGCGGTGACGATGGCGTCCTTGAACTGCGCCTGCGCCAGCACCGCTTCGATCTGTGCGGCGTCGATGCCGTACTTGGCAGCGGTGTCGCGCACGAAGTTGGCACGGGCGATCTCGAACGGCACCGGGGTCAGGTCCACCGGCGGCAGCGCGGGCGCTTCGGCAGCCGCACTGACGGGCGCGACCGGGGTGCTCGGTGGCTTGGCCGGGGGCGCGCTGGCGGCCGGCGGCGGGGTCGGAGGGCTGGGCTGGGTCGCGCAGGCGACAAGGCCGAGGGTGAGCAGGCAGGTCAGAGTGCGTCGAATCATCGGCCGAGGGTAACAGAGAACAGATGAACTTCTGGCAATAAGGCCATGAAAGGAAAGAGCTTTGAGTGGCGGGGATTCGGGATTGGGGATTGGCCGGTGCCGCGCGGAATGGGGAATGGGGAATGGGGAATGGGGAG
>NZ_QEZH01000011.1:0-1642 GCF_003993515.1 Xanthomonas sp. BRIP62415 | reverse complement strand
TTCCACGCCGCCACCAAGTCCATCGCGCCCTTTGCACTGGTGGATGCCGATATGCGTGCACGGTTACCCGCGGGTATCGAGGATGCGTATCCGCTCAGTCACATGCAGGCGGGCATGTTGTTCCACAGCGATCTGGATCGGGCGAACTCGGCGTATCACGATATTTTCCACTTCCGCATCCGTGCTGACGTCGACCCGGCACGCATCGCCGCGGTGCTACGTCAACTGGGGCGCCGTCATGCGGTGCTGCGCACCGCGTTCGATCTCAGCTTCGCACCCCCGTTGCAGGTGGTGCATGCCCAGGCGGAAATGCCGCTGACGTTCCACGACTTGGCCCATTTGGAGGCCTGGCAACAAGATGCCGAGTTGCAGCGCTGGATGGAGCGCGAGAAGCATGCGGGCATCGATGTGCGGAATGCACCGGTGATTCGCGCCGACGTCTTCACATTGGGGCCGCGCGCGTTTGAAGTTGGCCTCAGTTTCCACCATGCGATCCTCGACGGCTGGAGCCTGGCGACGCTGACCACGCAGTTCGTCGAGGATTATGCCGCCCTTGGCAACGGCCGCTCGATCGACTGGACCATCGGCGGCGCGTACCGCGATTACGTTGCGCTGGAAATGCAGGCGGTCGAGAGCGACGTGCATCGCGGCTACTGGGAAGCCCAGCTGCGCGACTTCAGCCCTTCTCTGCTGCCCGCCGGTGCTGGTGGCGCCGGTGGCGCGACTCAGCGTACCTCCGTGGAGATCAGTCAGGCACAGAGCCGGCAGTTGCAGGAACTTGCCAAGCGTTGGCAGGTGCCATTCAAGAGCATGTTGCTGGCGATCCATCTCAAGGCCCTATCGGTGATCACCGGTCTGCGGGATGTAACCACAGGGCTAGTCACCAATGGTCGGCCGGAGTATGCCGAAGCCGAGCGCCTGGCCGGACTGTTCCTGAATACCGTGCCGTTCCGTCTTTCCGCCGGCCGCGAAAGTTGGCGCGATCGCGTGGGGCGGATCGCAGCGCACGAGCAGGGGCTATGGGCGCACCGTCGTTACCCCATGCCGTTGATGAAGCGCTGGGTAGATGGCGGGCAGTTGTTCAACACCGCGTTCAATTACACGCACTTTCACGTTCTGGAAAGTGCGATCGACAGCAGTGAGGACGTGACCTTGATCGGCGGTGGTGGCTTTGAGCACGCCCACTTCGATCTGATCGTGCAATGCGGTTGGCGTGCTGACAGCCACACGCCCCAGTTCACGCTGGAGACTAATCGGGCGCGAACGCCGCAGGAAGTTGCCATCCTGTATTCGCGGATTTACCAGCACGCACTGTGCAGCCTGCTGATCGATCCGTTGGCATCCTGCGATGCGCTAGACGGCGTTCCGGCCAGCGATCGACAACAGCTGCTGGCCTGGGCGGGGTTGCCGGGGGAGGGAGGCGTCAGCCTGAGTGGACGTTTTGCGCAGACCGCGCAGCAGGTTCCGGACGCCATTGCGGTGCAGGACGCCGAAGGCACGCTGAGCTATGCACAACTGGAGGCAGCCAGTGCGGCGATTGCCTGGGCCCTGCAGCGCAGCGGGGTGCAGCCGGGGATGCGCATAGGCGTCAGCCTGGCTCGTTCGCGCTGGCTGGTGGCCACCTTGCTGGGCATCGTGCGCG
>NZ_QEZH01000010.1:0-94998 GCF_003993515.1 Xanthomonas sp. BRIP62415 | reverse complement strand
CGTCAGGGGTGGGGCGCGTGGGGGCGCAGGGTCGGCCCGGGCCGCTGCCGCGGACACCCCGGCATGACAGCACATGCCGGGGTCACCCAGGCGTCACTGGTCGATGAACTGCAGCCGCGCCAGTTCGGCGTACAGGCCGCCTTCGGCGATCAATTGCGCATGCGTACCCTGCGCGACGATGCGGCCGGCCTCCATCACCACGATGCGGTCGGCCTTGAGCACGGTGGCCAGGCGATGGGCGATGACCAGCGTGGTGCGGCCTTCCATCAAGCGGTCCAGCGCCTGCTGCACCGCGCGTTCGCTCTGCGCATCCAGCGCGCTGGTGGCCTCGTCCAGCAGCAGGATCGGCGCGTCCTTGAGCAGGGCGCGCGCGATCGCCACACGCTGTTGCTGGCCGCCCGACAGGCGCGTGCCGCGTTCGCCGAGTTCGCTGGCGTAGCCCTGCGGCAGGGCGCGGATGAACCCATCGGCCTCGGCGGCCGCCGCGGCGGCTTGCACCTCCGCGTCGCTGGCATCCAGACGCCCGTAGCGGATGTTGTCGGCGGCGCTGGCGGCAAACAACGTGGGTTGCTGCGGCACCAATGCAATCCGTTCGCGCAGCAGCACCGGGTCGGTCTGGCGCAGGTCCACCTCGTCGATGCGCAGTCTGCCGCTGACAGGGTCGTGGAAGCGCAGCAACATCGCCAGCACCGTGCTCTTGCCGGCGCCGGAGGGTCCGACCAGCGCCACGGTTTCGCCCGGATGGACATGCAGGTCGAAGCCGTCCAGCGCCGGCGCATCGGGGCGCTGCGGATAATGAAACACCACCTGGTCGAAATGGATCGCACCACGCAGCGGCTGCGGCAAGGGCTGCGGCGTGGCCGGCGCGACGATCGCCGGCTGCTCGTCGAGCAATTCGCCGACCCGGCCCATACCGCCGGCCGCGCGCTGCAACTCGTTCCAGACCTCGGCCAGCGCACCCACCGAGCCGCCGCCGATCAGTGCGTACAGCACGAACTGTCCCAGCGTGCCGGGCGTCATGCGTCCGGCGATCACATCGTGCGCGCCCAGCCACAGCACACCGACGATGGCGCCGAAGATCAGCATGATCGCCACCGCAGTGACCATGGCCTGGGTGCGGATGCGCAGCCGCGCGGTATCGATCGCGGCGAACAGGGCCTGGCTGAAACGCTGGCTCTCGTAGCGCTCGCGCGCATGCGCCTGCACGGTGCGCACCGCGCCCAGCGTTTCGGCCGCCAGCGTGTTGGCATCGGCCACGCGGTCCTGGCTGGCGCGCGAGATCTTCTGCAGGCGGCGTGCGCCCAGCACGATCGGCAGCACCGCCAGCGGAATGCCGATCAGGGTGAAGCCGGCCAGCCGCGGGCTGGTGACGAATAGCATCACCATGCTGCCGATCACCGTGACCGAGCTGCGCAGCGCCACCGACATGGTGGTGCCGATCACCCCGCGCAGCAGCTCGCTGTCGGCCGACAGCCGCGACACCAGCTCGCCACTGCGGCTGCGATCATGAAAGCCGGCGTCCAGCCCGATCAGATGCGCATACAGGCGGCCGCGCAGATCGGCGACCACCTTTTCGCCCAGCAGCGCGACGAAATAGAAGCGCGCGGCCGTTGCCACCGCCAGCACCACCGCCACGGCGAACAGCAGCGCGAAGGCGTGGTTGATCTGCGAGCCGCCGGAAAACCCATGGTCGATCATCTGCTTGACTGCCGCCGGCAAGCTCAATGTGGCGGCCGAGGAAATGGCCAACGCGATCAGCCAGGCGGCGAACAGGCCACGCTGGCGCTGCACGAACGGCCACAGGGTGCGCAGGCTGCCAAGCTTCCGCAATGGGTTGGGCCTGGCGGCGGCTGGCTGGTTCATGCGGCTTCCGGTGATGAGAGATGGACACGGTTGCGAGTGGCGTCGCACAGGCGTGTTTTCAAGCTGGCCAGCTGATCGGCAGGCAGTTGCACGCGCAGCGCGGCGCCCTGCGCATCGAAACGTTCATCCAGCTTGTCGGCGCGGAAGGCGCTCAAGGCAGCATGCACCAGGCCCAGGTCGTCGAACTGACACTGCAGATCGAGCAGCGACAACGCAATCAACGGCTGTCGCGTCGCCAACCGCAGGCATTCGGCCGCGGTGCCGCCGTAGGCACGCACCAGACCGCCCGCACCGAGCTTGATGCCTCCATACCAACGGGTGACCACCACGACCACGCGGTCGTAGCCCTGGCCATCGATGGCCGCGAGGATCGGCCGCCCGGCGGTGCCGCTGGGCTCGCCATCGTCGCTGGACCGGTAGTCCTGCCCGTAGCGATAGGCCCAGCAATTGTGGGTGGCATCGGCGACGGACACGCGCTGCACGATCTCCAGCGCCTGCGCGGGAGAGTCCAGTGCCGCAGCATTGGCCACAAAGCGACTGTGCTTGATGTCCAGGCTGTGGTGCGCGTCAGCGGCGAGGGTATCGAGCATCGTCGCCATTCTATGCGAGCCGGTCGTGCCGGACGCTGCGGCCGTCGTGACTGCCGTTGCAAGCCGGCAGATCGAGGGTGTTCGATGATGCATTGAGACGGGCTGGGCGCGCGATGGGCGCGCGCAGTCCCAAGGACGGTTAGCGCAGGCGCTGCCGTTTTACACCAGGGTGGAGCGGCGCTTCTCGTCGATCCACTTGGAGGCCTGCGCCGGCGTGTAGTGCTGCATCCACTCCAGCATCTGCTCGATGTCGGCGCCGTACCACAGGTCGGTGCGCTGGTCCGGATGCAGGAAGCGTTCTTCCACCATGCGGTCGATCATGCCGATCAGCGGCGCGTAAAAGCCTTCGATATCCAGGAACGCACAGGGCTTGTTGCCGATGCCCAGCTGCCGCCAGGTCAGCATCTCGAAGATCTCTTCCATGGTGCCGAAGCCACCGGGCAGGGCGACAAACGCATCGGACAGCTCGAACATGCGCATCTTGCGCGCATGCATGGAGCCGACGATTTCCAGCGTGGTCAGCCCACGGTGCGCCACTTCCCAATCGGCCAGCTGCTGCGGAATCACGCCGGTCACCTCACCACCGGCTGCCAGCACCGCATTGGCCACGGTGCCCATCAGGCCGACGTTGCCCCCGCCATACACCAACCGCAGTCCCTGCGCGGCGATGCGCTGCCCCAATGCAGTGGCGCGCTCGGCGTAGGCGGGTTTGTTGCCGGCATTGGAGCCGCAGTAGACGCAGATGCTTTTCATGGGAACGGGAATCGGGAGTTGGGAATAGGGAATGGGTCGAAGCACAGCGGAAGCCAGAACGCATGACGCCGGACCTAAGTCCGGCGTCAGCATGAGGAGTGAGGTAATGGGAATGCTTCTACGATTCCCGATTCCCCACTCCCGATTCCCGGCTTAGTTAGCCTTATGGATCGCGCGCTTGCTCACTGCCATCGCGGCATCGTGAACCGCCTCGGACAGCGTCGGGTGCGCGTGGCAGATGCGTGCCAGATCGTCGGCCGAGCCGTTGAATTCCATCGTCAGCACGCCTTCGTGCACCAGCTCGGACACGCCCACGCCCACCAGATGCATGCCCAGCACACGGTCGGTCTCGGCGTCGGCGATGACCTTGACGAAGCCGGCCGGCTCGCCCATGGCCACCGCACGGCCGATCGCCGCGAACGGGAAGCTGCCGGCCTTGTAGGCGACGCCTTCGGCCTTGAGCTGCTGCTCGGTCTTGCCGACCCAGGCAATCTCCGGCTCGGTGTAGATGACCCACGGGATGGTGTCGAAGTTGACGTGGCCGGGCAGGCCGGCGATCAGCTCGGCCACCGCGATGCCTTCCTCGAAGCCCTTGTGCGCCAGCATCGGGCCGCGCACGCAGTCGCCGATCGCCCACACGCCATCGACGCCGGTGTGGCAATGCCCGTCCACTTCGATCTGGCCACGCTCGTTGAGCTTGACGCCGGTGCCCTCAGCCAGCAGGTTCTTGGTCGCGGCCTTGCGGCCCACGGCCACCAGCAACTTGTCCACGGTCAGGGTCTGCTCGCCGGCAGCGTCGGTGTAGCTGACCACCACCTGCTTGGCATCGCCACTGCCGGTGATCTCGGTCTTGCTGACCTTGGCACCGAGCTTGATGTCCAGGCCCTGCTTCTTGAATTCCTTCAGCGCGGTCTTGGCCACTTCGGCATCGGCCAGCGCCAGGAAGTCAGGCAGTGCCTCGAGGATGGTGACCTCGGCGCCCAGGCGCTTCCACACGCTGCCCAGCTCCAGGCCGATCACGCCGGCGCCGATCACTGCCAGACGCTTGGGAACGGCGGTGAAATCCAGGCCGCCGACGTTGTCGACGATGGTGTCGCCTTCGAACTTGGCGAACGGCAACTCGATCGATTCCGAGCCCGGAGCCAGGATCACGTTGGTGCCCTTGAGCTCGATCTCGCCGCCTTCGTGCTGGGCGACCTTGACGATGTTGCCCGGCAGCAGCTGGCCGAAGCCGTAATACGGGGTGATCTTGTTCGCCTTGAACAGCATCGCGATGCCGCCGGTGAACTGCTTCACGATCTTGTCCTTGCGGCTGATCATGGTGGGCACGTCCATCTTGGCGTCGTTGAAGCTGATGCCGTGGTCGCCGAACAGGTGGCCCATGTTCCAGAACTGGCGCGAGGAATCCAGCAGCGCCTTGGACGGAATGCAGCCCACGCGCAGGCAGGTGCCGCCCAGTGCAGGCTTGCCATCCTTGCCGATGGCCGCGTCGATGCAGGCGACCTTCATGCCCAGCTGGGCCGCGCGAATCGCAGCGTGATAACCGGCCGGGCCGGCACCGATGACGACGACGTCGAATTGTTCGCTCATTTCATTTGCTCACGGGAATGGGGAGTAGGGAATGGGGAATCGCAAGAGCGCATGCGCCGCTCGCGTCCCATCCGAGTCAAGGCGGGAATGGAGCGGTCGACGGGTGCTTGCCCATTCCCCAATCTCCATTCCCGATTCCCGGCTCTTACAGACCGAACAACATCCGGCCCGGGTTTTCCAGCTGATTCTTGATGTCGACCAGGAACTGCACCGAATCCTTGCCGTCGATGATGCGGTGGTCGTAGGACAGCGCCAGGTACATCATCGGCGCGATCACGACCTGGCCGTTCTCGGCGATCGGACGTTCCTTGATCGCGTGCATGCCCAGGATGGCGCTCTGCGGCGGGTTGATGATCGGGGTGGACAGCAGCGAGCCGAAGGTGCCGCCGTTGGTGATGGTGAAGGTGCCGCCCTGCAGATCGTCCAGGCCCAGCTTGCCGGCGCGCGCCTTGGCGGCGTAGTCGGCGATGCCCTGCTCGACGTCGGCGAACGACTGGCGCTCGACGTTACGCAGCACCGGCGTGACCAGGCCCTTGTCGGTGGAGACGGCGATCGAGATGTCGCTGTAGCCGTGATAGATGATGTCGTCGCCGTCGATCGAGGCGTTGACCAGCGGGAAGCGCTGCAGCGCGTTGGCGGCCGCCTTGACGAAGAAGCTCATGAAGCCGAGCTTGATGCCGTGCGCCTTCTGGAACTCGTCCTGCAGTTCCTTGCGCGCGGCCGACACCTTGGCCAGGTTCACTTCGTTGAAGGTGGTCAGCATCGCGGTGGAGTTCTTGGACTCCATCAGGCGCTTGGCGATGGTCTTGCGCACGCGGGTCATCGGCACGCGCTCTTCCGGACGGGCGCCGGACGCCTTGCCCACGCCGCCGGCCTTGGCGAAGTTGACGATGTCTTCCTTGGTCACCGCGCCACGACGGCCGGTGCCTTCGACCTGGGCCGGATCCACGCCCTGGGTGATCGCGGAAAAACGCGCACCCGGGGGCAGCGCATCGGCAGCCGACTTGGAGGCAGCAGCCGGTGCAGCGGCGGCAGCCGGGGCCGGCGCGGCGGCCGGTGCAGCAGCGGCAGGTGCCGGTGCATCGGCCTTCTTCTCCTCGGCCGGTGCGGCCGCAGCCACGGCGCCTTCCTCGATGATCGCCAGGATCTGGTTGCTGGTGACGGTGCTGCCGGCTTCGAACTTGATTTCCTTCAGCACGCCGTCGACCGGCGAAGGAACTTCCAACACGACCTTGTCGGTTTCCAGGTCGACCAGATTCTCGTCGCGCTTGACCGCTTCACCGGCCTTCTTGTGCCAGCTGGCGATGGTGGCGTCGGAAACGGATTCGGGCAGTACCGGAACTTTGACTTCGGTGGCCATTCGGGGAGCGTCCTAGGGTTTTCGTTCTTTGGGGAAGAGGAGTTATTCAGCGACTTGGTCGTTGAACGGATTGAGTAGCGCATCGGCGACCAGCTTCTGCTGTTCGACGATGTGGTCGGCCATATGGCCGGCGGCAGGCGAGGGCGAACGGGCACGGCCGGCGTAATGCAGGCTCTGGCCGCTGGCCAGGCAGAAGTTCAGGTGGTGGCGGATCTGGTACCACGCACCCTGGTTCTGCGGTTCTTCCTGGCACCACACCACGTCGGTGGCGTTGGCATAGGCCTTGAGCTCGGCGGCCAGCTGCGCACGCGGGAACGGATACAGCTGCTCCACGCGCAGGATGGCGACGTCGTCCTGGCCACGCTTGGTCTGGTCTTCGAGCAGGTCGTAATAGACCTTGCCCGAGCACAGCACCACGCGCTTGACCTTGCCGGCATCGGCCTTGGCGTCGGGGATCAGATGCTGGAACTCGCCTTCCGCCAGTTCTTCCAGGCTCGACACCGCCAACTTGTGGCGCAGCAGCGACTTGGGCGTCATCACCACCAGCGGCTTGCGGGTGGTCATGCGCATCTGCCGGCGGATCATGTGGAAGCACTGCGCCGGGGTGGTCGGGACGCAGACCAGCATGTTCTCCAACGCGCACAGCTGCAGGAAGCGCTCCAGACGCGCGGAGCTGTGCTCCGGGCCCTGGCCTTCGTAGCCGTGCGGCAGGAACAGCGACAGGCCCGCGATGCGGCCCCACTTGGCTTCGCCGGCGGCGATGAACTGGTCGATCACCACCTGCGCGCCGTTGGCGAAATCGCCGAACTGGGCTTCCCAGATGCACAGTGCATTCGGGTCGGTGGTGGAGTAGCCGTACTCGAAGCCCATCACCGCTTCTTCGCTGAGCAGCGAGTCGATGATGGTGGCGTCCTCGGGGTTCTGCACCAGTTGGCGCAGCGGCAGGTAGTAGCTGTCGGTCTTCTGGTCATGCAGGATCGCGTGACGATGGAAGAACGTGCCGCGACCGGCGTCCTGGCCGACCAGGCGCAGCTTGTGGCCTTCGGCCAGCAAGGTGGCGTAGGCCAGGTTCTCGGCAAAGCCCCAGTCGCCGGCCTGGTCGCCGGCGGCCATCTTGACGCGGTCTTCGTAGATCTTGGCCACGCGGGCATGCAGCTCCACGCCTTCCGGGATCGTGGTGATCAGCTTGGCCAGGCGATCCAGCTGCTCGCGCTTGACGCGGGTATCGACCGGATCGGCAGCGGTGCCGACCAGGTACTTGGACCAGTCGATGGCGAATTCGTCCGGCTTGCGCGTCGCCAGTTCGGTGGTGTATTCGCCCGAATCGAGCTTGTTGCGGTAGCCGTCGACCAGCGCCTTGGCCTCGTCGGCGCTCAGCACGCCGTCGCTTTCCAGCTTGGCGGCGTACAGCTCGCGGGTGGTCTTGTGCTTGCGGATGGTCTGGTACATCACCGGCTGGGTCGCTGCCGGCTCGTCGGCCTCGTTATGGCCCCAACGGCGGTAGCAGACCAGGTCGATGACCACGTCCTTCTTGAACTGCTGGCGGAATTCGTAGGCCAGCTTGGACACGAACATCACCGCATCCGGGTCGTCGCCGTTCACGTGGAAGACCGGTGCGCCGATCATCTTGGCCACGTCCGTGCAGTACAGCGTGGAGCGGGCGTCGTCGCGGGCGCTGGTGGTGAAACCGATCTGGTTGTTGACCACGATGTGCACGGTGCCGCCGACCGCGAAACCGCGCGCCTGCGACATCTGGAACAGCTCCATCACCACGCCCTGGCCGGCGAATGCGGCATCGCCGTGGATCAGGATCGGCAGCACGGTCTTGCGCTCGGCATCGCCGAAGCGTTCCTGGCGCGACCGCACGCTGCCGACCACGACCGGGTCGACGATTTCCAGGTGCGAGGGATTGAAGGCCAGTGCCAGATGCACCTGCTTGTCGCCACCGACCGCGATGTCGGCCGAGAAGCCCATGTGGTACTTGACGTCGCCGGTGTGCGCGCGGTCGTCGTGGGCGTGCTCGAACTTGCCTTCGAACTCGTCGAACAGCTTGCGCGGATTCTTGCCCAGCGTATTGACCAGCACGTTGAGGCGACCGCGGTGGGCCATGCCGATCACGATGTCCTTGACCTGATCGTTGCCGGACTGGCGAATGATCTCGTCCATCATCGGGATCAACGCATCGCCGCCTTCCAGCGAGAAGCGCTTCTGGCCGACGTACTTGGTGTGCAGGTAGCGCTCCAGGCCTTCGGCAGCGGTGAGCCGCTCCAGCGTGCGCTTGCGGCTGGCCGCGTCGCCGGCGATCTTGCCGCCGGCATCTTCCAGGCGCTTGTAGATCCACTGGCGCTGGTCGAATTCCTGGATGTGCATGAACTCTGCGCCGATGGTGCTGGCGTAGGTCGCCTTCAGGCGGGTCAGCAGATCCTTCAGCTTCATGCGCGGCTGGCCACCGACACCGCCGGTGCTGAACTCACTGTCCATATCCGCCTGCGACAGGCTGTGGAATGGCAGGTCCAGATCGGGCGGGTTGACCGGCGGGGTCAGGCCGAGCGGGTCGAGCTGCGCGCCGAGGTGACCACGCGCACGATAGGCGGTGATCAGGCGGCCGACGTTGCGCTCGCGCTCGTCACTGGCGCCTGCGCCGGTTCCGGCATTGGCGGCCTGTTTGGAGGCGGCGAGGATGTGGGCAATGGCCGCCGAGTGCGGCACATCACCGGCATCGCGACCCTTGAAGCCATCGAAATAGCTCTTCCACTTCGGGTCTACACTGTCCGGGGCGACGAGGTACTGCTCGTACAGATCCTCGATATAGGCGGCGTTGCCGCCGGCGAGCTGCGATGACTGTGCGAACTGCTTTAGGAGATTATCCACGATGGTAAGTCGGGTCTGCTGTGGGGATGATTGTGCGGAAGCGGCAGGGCGAGATGCCCCATCGGTCGGTCTCAAATCTCGAAAAATTATACCCCCTTGCGCCAGTGAGGGGGCGTCTGCAAGCTGACCGAGCGGGTAGGTGCGGCCGCCTGGCGCCCAGGCGCGAAAGGCGCTGCGGTCTCAGATGCCGAGTGCGCGCGGTTCGTTCCAGAGCGCGCTGCGCTCCCATATCTGCGCGAATTCGCGCTCCAGCTGGCGGCTGCGCGCCGCGCCCGACAGCCAGGTTTCGCCATCGTCGAAGCGATGGCCTGTTGGACGAAAGTAGTAGGCGTCATGGCCCACCACATAGGCCGACGCATAGCTGCTGTCGACCGGATCGCTGACCGCGCGGAAGCGGAACACGCTGGGCAGGCGCTGGGCCAGCCGCAGCAGCGCGCTGCTGCTGGCGCCGGCAATGGCGGTGTCCTGCACCAGCACCTGCACGCGCTTGTCGTGGCGGGCGGTGGCGAAGCGGCGCAGCGCATCGAGCACTGCGGCGTTGTCGAACAGCGGCGGATCCAGTGCCCGCGTATAGATCAGGACCTGGCGGCGTGCGGCGCACAGCAGGCCGGTGGTGGCGGCCTGCGCCGCGCCCAGGTCGTCCACCGCCATCGGGCCGTCGAGACGGCGATGCAGCGGCCTGTCAGGCCGATCGCCCGCCGTTGCGGCGCGATCGGGATGCGGGTCGGAAGAGGTGTCCGGCAGGAAGCCCAGGCGTGCGAACACCGCCCCGGCATCTGCATTGACGCGGGCCCGTAGGCCGGGCCAGCCGCGTTGTTGCGCGGTGGCGACGGCGGCTGCGAGCAACTGGTCGGCCAGGCCGCGGCCGCGCCAGCCCGGCAGGATGCCGAGCCTGTCGATGCGCCGATCCGCGGTCAGCCGCACCGAGCCGATCAACTGGCCGTCCTCGCTGCGCAGGGCCAGGTGCAGGCTGAGCGGGTCCAGTGCTTCCCATTCGGCAGCGCCGCTGTCGCCGCTGCCGCAGGCCAGGCGCAGCGCACGCAGGGCCGCGGCGTCGGACGCCGGGTCCAGCGAGACGATCTGCGGGCCGGCCTGGGGGCTCATGCGCGGTTGTCGGACCCGTCGTCGCCAGCGTCCGTTGCCGCGTCGTCGGCGAGCTCGCTGTCATCGTCCTGGTCGGCGTCGGCAGCTGGTTCGTCCTCATCAGCCTGGGCCGGGCCGTCGGCGGTATCGGCGACCTGCTCGACGTCGGCCTCCGCGTCGATCTCGTCGTCTGCATCCGGCGCGTCGGCCTCGGCGTCGTCCTGGTCGGCCGACAGGCTCAGGCCATGGGCCTGGTCGTCGTCGATGTCCTGGATGTCGTCTTCCGCGTCCTCATGGGCGCGCTGGTAGTGGCCCTGCGCCAGCAGCTCCAGCACCACCTCGCGGCCACGGTTGGACAACTGCGCATACAGCGTGCCATCGATCTCTTCGGCCGCGGCCAGGCGCGCGGCGTCCTTGGCCGACAGCGCGAATTCCAGGCCGCTGCAGAACAGGGTGGCGCCACGCTTGGCGCGCCGCCAGGCCAGCCGCGACCAGGGGTGACGGTGCAGCAGCACGCCTTCCTCCAGCGCCTGCTCGACCGCCTCGCGCGGGATCGGTTCGGGGGCCGGCACCACGTCGCCGGAGGCGCGGTAGGTGGTCATGAAGCGGCCGAACCAGTCGCCCAGCCGATCCGGGTCGTTCATGCGCAGGGCATTGAGCGCTTCGACCACGCGGTTCATCGCGGTGACGTCGATCTCGTACGGGTCGGCCGGCACCTTGAGGTCTTCGTCGTGATAGCGCACGGCCTCGTCGGCATCGGCGATCAGCGTATCCAGATAGTCGCCGATCAGCTCGGCCGACGACGGCGCGCGGGTGCCGATGGAGAAGGTCAGGCAGGCGTCTTCGGCAACGCCGTGGTGCGGCACCAGCGGCGGCAGGTACAGCATGTCGCCCGGGCCCAGCACCCAGTCGTGGGTGGGCTTGAAGTCGCGCAGCAGCTTGAGCTCGACATCGTCGCGGAACGCCAGCGGCGCGGCCTTGCGGCCCTGTTGCGCGCGTGCGTCGATCTGCCAGCGGCGGTGGCCCTGGCCCTGCAGCAGGAAGACATCGTAATGGTCGACATGCGCGCCGACCGAGCCGCCGGTGGCGGCGAAGCTGATCATGATGTCGTCGATGCGCCAGCGTGGCAGGAAGCGGAACTGTTCCAGCAGCGCGCGCACGTCCGCGTCCCACTTGTCCACATCCTGTACCAGCAGGGTCCAGTCATGGTCGGGCAGGCCGGGGAAGTCGGTTTCCTGGAACGGGCCGGTGCGTACGTCCCAGCCGTCGGTGGCGCGGTCGTGGCTGATCAGGCGTGCCAGCACGCCGTCTTCGCAGGCCAGGCCGGCCAGGTCTTCGGGCTGCAGCGGGGACTGGAAGTCCGCAAACGCGTTGCGGATCAGCAGCGGGTGCTTGTGCCAGTAGTTGCGCAGGAAGCGCTCGACCGGCATGCCCAGGGGCTGGTCGCCGGTGGCGTGGACCTCGAAGGGCAGCGGCGCGCCTTTCCTGGCGGCGATCTTTTTTGTGGCGGTCTTTTTCATGGTGTCACGGGTCCGACAGGAGGGCCGGCGCTGTGCGGCCGGCGGAGTGGCTTATTGTCGCCCAGCCCGCCATGCGATGCCTTGCTGGCGGGTGTGGCGGAGATTTCAATGCACCTGTGCCTGCCATGCGTGGCCGGCATGCACGGGGGATGCCGGCATCGGCGGGTCAGTGGATGGAGAGCTGGCTGTCGCTGGGCGAAGGCACCGACCCAACCGTGTGGTCGACACGCCTGCCAGCGCTTGCGACGCGGCAGCGGTGGAAGCGGCAGCGGCCTGTCTCCCGCAGGCGACCGATGCCAGCAGGGACATGGACAGCAGTGAGCGCAATGCCATGGCACTCCTCCTGACGGCTGGATGGAGCCTCGCGATGCCGGTCGTTGACTGCCGCTGGTCTCAGATCGCGCGCGCCAGCTGCTCGGCCAGGCCGGTGTAGGCGCCCGGCGTCAACGCCCGCAGGCGCTGCTTGTCCTGCTCCGGCAGCTGCAGGCTCTCGACAAACGCCTGCATGGACGCGGCGGTGATTCCCTGGCCGCGGGTCAGTGCCTTGAGCTGTTCGTACGGGTTGGGCAGGCCGTGGCGACGCATCACCGTCTGCACGGCTTCGGCCAGCACTTCCCAGGCCGCGTCCAGGTCCGCATCCAGGCGCTGCGGATTGACGGTCAGCTTGCCCAGGCCCTTGGCCAGCGAATCCAGCGCCACCTGGGTGTGGCCGAATGCGGTACCGAGCGCACGCAGGACGGTGGAGTCGGTGAGATCGCGCTGCCAGCGGCTGATCGGCAGCTTGGCCGAGAAATGCTCAAACAAGGCGTTGGCGATGCCGAAATTGCCTTCGGCATTTTCGAAGTCGATCGGGTTGACCTTGTGCGGCATGGTCGAGGAGCCGACTTCGCCCTCCTTGAGCTTCTGCTTGAAGTAGCCCAGCGAGATGTAGCCCCAGATGTCGCGCGACAGGTCGATCAGGATGGTGTTGACGCGACGGCTGGCGTCGCCGATCTCGGCCACGTTGTCGTGCGGCTCGATCTGGGTGGTGTAGGGGTTGAACACCAGTCCCAGGCTCTCGACGAAGCGCTGCGCGAACGCGGCCCAGTCCAGCTCCGGGTACGACACCAGGTGCGCGTTGTAGTTGCCGACCGCACCGTTGATCTTGCCGGTCAGCTCGACCGCGGCGATCTGCTTGCGCTGACGCTCCAGGCGCGCGACCACGTTGGCGATTTCCTTGCCCAGCGTGGTGGGCGAGGCGGTCTGGCCATGCGTGCGCGAGAGCATCGGCTGGCCGGCCTGGGCATGGGCGAGGCTGCGCAGCGTGGCGGTGATGCCGTCCAGCGTCGGCAGCAGCACCTCGCGGCGTGCCTGTTCCAGCATCAGGCCGTAGCTGAGGTTGTTGATGTCCTCGCTGGTGCAGGCGAAATGCACGAATTCCAGCGCCGGGCCCAGCTCGGCATCGTCCTTGAGCTGTTCCTTGATGAAGTACTCCACCGCCTTGACGTCGTGGTTGGTGGTGCGCTCGATCTGCTTGACGCGTGCGGCGTCGCTCACGCTGAAATCGTCGGCCAGGCGGCGCAGGGTCTGGGTGGCGGCGGCCGAGAACGGCGCCAGCTCGGCGATGCCCGGCTCGGCGGCCAGTGCCAGCAGCCATTCGATCTCGACCTTGACCCGTGCCCTGATCAGGCCGTATTCGGAGAAGATCGGCCGCAGCGCATCCACTTTGGAAGCGTAGCGGCCGTCGAGCGGGGACAGGGCGAGCAGGGCGGAATCCGACATGGGCAGGGCACTGGGAGGCTGGCGGGGGTGCGTATTCTACGCCGCCCCGGCGCCGGCTTCGCCGATCGGCCGCACCGTGATCGCCTGGATCCGGTGCCCGGCCATGCGCCGCACCGTCAGTGCGTGGCCGTCCAGTTCCAGGGTCTCGCCTTCTTCGGGCAGCCGCTGCAGCCGGTGCACGATCAGCCCGCCGACCGAATTGACGTGGTCCGGCGCGCTCAGGTCCCGGCCGAGCAGGCGCTCCAGGCGGAAGATCGAGGTGCTGCCGGCCACCAGCAGCGAGCCGTCCTGGCTGCGGATCGGGGCATCGCGCACCACGTGGCGGTGCTCGTCCTCGATCTCGCCGACCACCACCTCCAGCAGGTCTTCCAGGGTGAAGAAGCCCAGGATGCGGCCCTGGTCCTCCACGCACAGCGCCAGATGGGTGGTGCCGGTGCGGAACTTCTCCAGCGCGCTGGGGATCGGGGTTTCCAGCGTCAGCAGGGTCGGCGGGCGCAGCAACGGACGCAGATCGTCCAGGTCTTGGCTGCGCGCCATCGCCACCAGCAGATCCTTGGTATGCAGGATGCCCAGCACCTGCTCGCCATCGGCGTCGAACCAGGGGTAGCGGCTGTAGCGCGACTCGCTGAACTCGGCCAGCACCGATTCCAGCGTCATGCCCTCGCGCAGGCTGCGCATGTGCTCGCGCGGGCGCATCAGGTCGCCGGCGACCAGGTCGGGCAATTCCAGCGCGTGGCTCATCAGGGCCAGCCCGTGATCGGGCGTGGCCGCGTTCGGATCCTGGCGGCCGACGATCAGCATCAGCTCCTCGCGCGAATAGCGGTGCGACTGATGTTCCACATCGCCCCAGCCCAGTACCCGCAGCAGGCGGTTGGCGCTGGTGTTGAGCACCCAGATCGCCGGATACATCAGCCAATAGAACACGTAGAGCGGCGCGGCGGTCCACAGCGACATCCGCTCCGGGCGGCGGATCGCCATGGTCTTGGGCGCCAGTTCGCCCAGCACGATGTGCAGGAACGAAATCAGGCTGAAGGCGATCGCCAGCGCGGTGAACTGCGCCGCTTCCGGCGACAGGCCGGCGCTGTCGAACAGCGGCTGCAGCAGGTGCGCGAACGCCGGCTCGCCGACCCAGCCCAGGCCGAGCGAGGCCAGCGTGATGCCGAGCTGGCAGGCCGACAGGTAGGCATCCAGGTGCGCATGCACCCCGAGCAACAGACGCCCACGCCACCCGTTGGTTTGCGCCAGGCCCACCGCCTGCGTGTGGCGCAGCTTGACCAGCGCGAACTCGGCGGCCACGAAGAAGCCGTTCAGCAGCACCAGCAGCAACGCGACGAACAACAGCAGCACATTACCCAGCATGGCGTCGGCCTCGGTGCCGTGCAGCGGCGGTCACGCGGCGTGTCCGCCGTTGCGCGTGAGGGGTCGGGCGGTGTGCGGGCAGCACGGACACAACCAATGCGTTGCTACAGTCAGGGTCGTCGCCCATGGCAGCGTGGTACCTCGTATGGATCGATGGGCAGTCTAGCCCACGGCTTGCGACGACACGGTCGCAACGCCGCGAGCGAGTATCGTAGGCAGTCTCGCCAGCGTGGGTGCGCCCGCTGCCAGCCATCCATCACCACAGACCAACCATGTGCGGAGAGTGCAGATGAGCGAACGTTTCAGGACCGAACACGACAGCATGGGGCAATTGCAGGTGCCCGCCGATGCCTTGTGGGGCGCGCAGACCCAGCGTGCCGTGCAGAATTTTCCGGTCTCCGGCCAGCCGATGCCGCGCGGCTTCATCCGCGCGCTGGGCTTGATCAAGGCCGCCGCGGCCGGCGTCAACGCCGAGCTCGGGCTGTTGCCCAAGTCGATCGGCAAGGCCGTGCAGGACGCGGCGCTGCAGGTGGCCGACGGCACCTATGACGCGCAGTTCCCGATCGATGTCTATCAGACCGGCTCGGGCACCTCGTCCAACATGAATGCCAACGAGGTGATCGCCACGCTGGCCACGCGCGCCGGCAAGGACGCGGTGCATCCCAATGATCACGTCAATCTCGGGCAGAGTTCCAACGACGTGGTGCCCACCGCGATCCGCGTGTCTGCGCTGCTTGCGGTGCAGGAACACCTGCAACCGGCGCTCAAGCATCTGCGCAAGACCATCGACAAGCGCGCCAAGGGGCTGGAGAAGGTCGTCAAGACCGGGCGCACGCATCTGATGGATGCGATGCCGCTGACCTTCGGCCAGGAATTCGGTGCATGGTCGGCGCAGCTGAGTTCGGCGCAGGAGCGCATCGACGACTCCCTCAAGCGCCTGCGGCGGTTGCCGCTGGGCGGCACCGCGATCGGCACCGGCATCAATGCCGATCCGCGTTTCGGCGGCAAGGTGGCCAAGGCCCTGTCGGGCTTGAGCAAGGTCAAGTTCGAGAGTGCCGACAACAAGTTCGAAGGCCTGGCCGCGCAGGACGATGCGGTGGAGTTGTCCGGCCAGCTCAATGCGCTGGCGGTGGCCTTGATCAAGATTGCCAATGATCTGCGCTGGATGAATGCCGGCCCCCTGGCCGGGCTGGGCGAGATCGAGTTGCCGGCGTTGCAGCCGGGCAGTTCGATCATGCCGGGCAAGGTCAACCCGGTGATTCCCGAAGCCACCGTGATGGCCTGCGCGCAGGTCATCGGCCACCATACGGCGATTACCGTGGCCGGGCAGACCGGCAACTTCCAGTTGAACGTGACCCTGCCTCTGATCGCCTACAACCTGCTGGATTCGATCAACCTGCTGGGCAATGTGTCGCGGCTGCTGGCCGACAGCGCGATTGCCGGCTTGAAGGTGCGCCAGGAGCGCGTGCGCGAGGCGCTGGACCGCAATCCGATCCTGGTCACCGCGCTCAATCCGATCATCGGCTACGAAAAGGCCGCCGCGATCGCCAAGCGTGCCTACAAGGAACAGCGCCCGGTACTGGACGTGGCGCTGGAAGACAGCGGGCTCACTGAGGCGGATCTGCGCCGTTTGCTGGACCCGGCCGCGCTGACGCGTGGTGGCATCCAGGCCGGCAGCAGTGGCGGCGGTGGCTGATCACTGACAGCGTGTGTGTGTAGGAGCGCACCTGGGCGCGACGGGCGTTGTCGATACAGCCCCGTCGCGCCCAGGTGCGCTCCTACACGGGCTTGCGCGAGTCCGCGGCGTCGCCAGCGACTCAGTGCCGCTCGGCCTGCACGTTGCCGAAGCTCTCGCGATACGGTTGCAGCGACGGGATCTCGTCCAGCAATTCGCCGCTGAGCCGCTGGATCTCCGGCGTGGCGGTCAGCTTGATCGACTTGTACTCCGGATCCGCGCCGGCCTCGTTGACGGCCTGCTGGCGCAGCATCTGCAGATGCCCGAACAGCAACTGCAATTTGGCGCGCGTCGGTTCCTTCTGCGGCAGCGCGATATCGTCGATCTTCAGCGTGCCGTCCGGAGTGATTTCCGCATTGGCGGCCGGTGGGCGGCGGATCATCACCGACTGGGTGGTGATGGCAACGCGCGGCTTGCCGCGTTCGGCGCGCCGCGACGACTGGTCGCCACAGGCGGTCAGGGCGCATAGCAGGAGCGCCATGCAAAGCATCACGAACTTGTTCATGGGGTCGCTGGGGTCTGGGGAGCGCATTAGTGTAATCCCGCTCCGGCAGCCGATCAGTGCCGGCGGCACATGGCGCCACTGACAAGATGTCGCAGGCCGGTATCGGTTGCCTGGCGTGCGCGCAGAATCGACACGACGCTCCAGGCGGTTCCGGTCCGCCGCTGCGCCCGTCGATGGGGGGCGCAGCGGCGGTCGGTGCCGCGCTTACTTGCGGCAGTCGTCGACGTCGTGCTGGGTCAGGGTCGAGTACGGCGCGAATGCCGGCACCAGTTGCGCGGCGGCGTCCTGCGCGTTGCGCAGCGTGGCCAGCTGGTCGCAGATCTGCATCGTATTGTGTTTGAAGGTTTCCGCCTGCGCCTGGATCTTGTCACCGATCTGGTCGGTGTTGCCGCTGAGCACGCCCTTGAGCGCTTCGCCGGCGGCGTGTGCACCGAAGGCCGCGCCCTGCGTGCCGATGTCGATGCCTTTTTCGGCGACGCCCTGGATCTGCACATAGAAAGTGCGCATCGCCTGGCGCTGCGCATCGTTCAGGCTCACCGGCTTGCCGGCGATGCTGAGCGCGCCATCCGCGCCGATGGTGGCGGCAGGCAGACCGTCGCGGTGGAGCGTCAGGCTCTTGCCGTTGAAGCTCACCCCGCGCGCGTTGGCCTCGCCCGACACCACGACGGTGGGTTCGGACTTGCCGCAACCGACCAGCAACGCACCCGCCAATACCGCACAAATCAACAGTTTCATCAGCAGTCCCCCTCAGTAATGGTCAATGCAGTGGTCAGTTGTCGGTGGGCACGCGGGTGGTGCCGGCAACATCGCTGACGTCGATGTCGCCGCTGCCCTTGCGCGCCACGCTGACGTCGCCGCGCACCTTGTGCACGCTCAGGGCGCCGGAGTTGACCGCCTCCACGCCGACATCGCCCTGTACATCGTCGATATCGACATCGCCGGAGCCGACCGTGCCGAGCTTGACGTGGCCGGCAACGCCGCGCAGCTTGACGTCGCCGGAGCCGACCTTGCCGACCTCTGCCGCGCCGCGAATCCGGCGCGCCTTGAGATCACCGGAGCCGACTGCCAGCACGCGCAATGCCCCCATGTCCTCCAGTTCGATGTCGCCGGAACCGACCTTGGCGGTCACCCGGCCCTTGGTACGGTGGATGGCCATGTCGCCGGAACCGACATCGGCACTCACTGCAGCCGCGCCGCTGATCTCGGCGTCGCCGGAGCCCACGTCGAACTGCACCAGCAGCGTGTCGGGCACGTTGCCACGCAGGTCCAGGTACGCGTAGCTGTCGCCGATGGAGATGCGCGACGGGCGGTCATCGGCCAGCGTCACCACCAGCTTGTCGCCGACGCGCTTCTGGGTGACCGTCAGGCCCTCGAGCAGGTCGGCCCTGGCGGCACAGGCGCGGCCGCTCAGACGGCCGCCGTTGCCTGGCGCGGCGTCCAGATGCAGGTCGTTGGAGGCGACCTCGAACAGCACCGACTTCACTCCGCTCAGTTTCAACTCCAGGCTGCGCGGTTCGGAGAATGTGCATTGCTCCTCGGCAAACGCAGCGCCGGGCACTGCGCACAGGATGGCCAGACTCAGCAGACGACGCATGGGATGTCCTTCAGGCTTCGGAGCGCCGACGGCGCAGGTAGATGGAGGCAGCGATCAGCACCACGCCGATGGCGGCGCCGATCCAGATGTCCGGATTGCCGTAGACCAGTGCGCTGTCGGTGTGCTGTAGCGCCCACTGCACCAGGTCGCTGGGGTTCTGCATCGCGCTGCTGTCGAGGTTGCCGCTGACCGCACGTGGCGACCAAGTGCCGGGCAGGGCGCTGAGCAGGCCGCGGTAGCCGACGATGTACCAGATCCAGCCGATCGGCAGCGAGACACCTGGCATCGCCGAGAGGATGCTCAACATCACGCAGGCCAGCAGCGGGAACAGCACCGCCCACAGGAACGGCTTGCTGGTGGCCCAGGCCGAGCAGAACATCAGCCAGCCCACGGTCGGCAACGCCCACAGCAGGCTCATCGGCACGGTCTTCAGCAACAGCCACAGCAGCGAGAAGGGATGCGAATGGGTTGCTAGTGCCCAGGGGCTAGGGACGCCGGCGATCAGGGCGCCCACGATGGCGATCAGCCACAGCGCCAGGCCAACCAGCACGCCGATCGCGATGGCGATCAGCGGCGCCAGCAACAACGCCCAGGCCGCCTTGGACAGCACCGTCTGCACATCGGACACCGGCAGCGACTTCCAGAACAGCACGCTGCGGTCGCGGCGGTCGTCGTACAGGCTGCCCAGCGAGTAGAAGAACACCACGAATGCCAGCACCACCGAGGCGATCCCGATGCCGCCCAGCAACAGGCCGTCGCCGACCTGGCCCAGCGTGCGCGTGTATTCGGCCAGATCGTCCATGGTGATGCTGTCGCCGATCATGTTGCGACGCGCGCTGATCGCGCCGATCACCGCGCCCAGCAGCGCGAAGAACACCGCGATGCCGCCGGTGATGACCTGCGCCCAGACGAAACCGCCGCGGTGTTCCCAGTACTCGCGCTTGAGCAGCCAGCCGAACGTGCGTGCGGGAGAAGCTTGGTGGGTGAGTGTCTTCATGCGTAGGTCCCCTTCATGACCGCAACGAACAGGTCGGCAAGGCCGGGATTGCGGGTTTCGCCAAAACGGGCGAGCTGCGCCTTGGGCACGCCATCGAACAGCATCACGGTCTTGCCGAACGGCAGGCCGCGCTCGTCGATCGGCGTCAGGCCTCTGGCGGCGTCGAGATGTTCGGCACCCACCAATACTTCGGTGTAACGCTCGGCCACGTTCTCCATGTCGGCGGTCAGCACGATGCGGCCGTCGCGGATGAACATCACATCGGTGAGGATGTGTTCGATCTCCTCGACCTGGTGGGTGGTGACGATGATGGTCTTCTGCTCGTCGAAGTAGTCCTCCAGCAGGCGCTGGTAGAACTGCTTGCGATACAGGATGTCCAGGCCCAGGGTGGGCTCGTCCAGCACCAGGATGCGCGCGTCGATGGCCATCACCAGCGCCAGGTGCAGCTGCACGATCATGCCCTTGGACAGTTCGCGCACCCGCGACTTGCGGTTGAGCTGCGTATTGGCCAGGAAACGTTCGCACTTGGCGCGATCAAAGCGCGGATGCACGCCGGCGACGAAGTCGATCGCCTCGCCAACCCGCAGCCAGCGTGGCAGCACTGCCACGTCGGCAATGAAGCAGACCTCGTTCATCAGCGCGTTGCGCTGGGTGCGCGGATCCATGCCGAGCACGCTCAGCTCGCCGTCGAAATCGGTCAGCCCCAGCACCGCCTTGAGCGCGGTGGTCTTGCCGGCGCCGTTGGGGCCGATCAGGCCGACGATGCGCCCGGCAGCGATGGTGAAGCTGGTGTTGTCCAGCGCGAGCCGATGCTTGTAGGCCTTGCGCAGGCCACGTGCGTCGACCACATGGTCGGAGGAGACGGCGGTCATGGTGTTTTTCCCTGTGGCAACAGATCGTCGATGGACAGTCCCAGGCGCTGGATGCGTTCCAGCACCGCGGGCCATTCTTCATTCAGGAAACGCTCGCGTTCGCTGCCGCGCAATTTCTGCGCGGCCTCCGGGGTCATGAACATGCCCAGGCCGCGGCGTTTCTCCACCAGGTTCTCGTCGGCCAGTTCCTGGTAGGCACGCGAGACGGTGATGGGGTTGAGTTGGTAGTCGGCCGCCACCTGCCGTACCGAGGGCAGGGCGTCGCCCGGCTTGAGGATTCCATCGAGCATCATGGCAATCACCCGTTCCTTGAGTTGGCGGTAGATGGGAGCGCCGTCGCTCCATTGGATGTCGTTCATGGTCAGCTCCGTGGACGCAGGACCTGCGCGAAGGAGAAATAGGGCATCGACAGCGAAGCGCGCAGGTGCCGGCCGGGCCGGGTGCGCGCTTCGGGGGGAGTCGTCGCGTTTTCCGTAACCGCCTCCGACACGCCATAATCGGCGCCGGACTCCGTAACCTGACTGGAAGCGGCTCCCAGGCAACCAATGACGAACAGGGCGCTGCCGAACAGCAGCAATGGAGCTGGTCGCGTGAAGCGTGTGCTGTTCATGCTTTCCCCCTGCGTTGGATGACTGGTGTTGTATTCAACTATAACACCGACACGCAGGCAGTCAACCGCCTGTCATACCCAACTGATGGCACCCCGCACCCGCGGGTGGCCCGGACCTATCGAAAGGGATCGCCCATGTTGCTCAAACGTCTGCTGGTGGTTGTATTCGCTGGCTTTTTTTCCGCCGCGGCGCTGGCCGCAGGCGCGCCGGTGCTGGATCTGGACTACCGGCCGCTGGCCGGCAAGGCGCCGATCAACCTGAACCGAACCTACGGCGGCAAGGTCCTGATGGTGGTCAACACCGCCAGCAAATGCGGCTACACCCCGCAGTACGAAGGGCTGGAGGCGCTGAACCAGCGCTTCGGCAGTCGCGGTTTTTCGGTGTTGGGCTTTCCGTCCAACGATTTCCAGGGGCAGGAACCGGGATCTGAGAAGCAGATCCAGGAATTCTGCACGCTGACCTATGGCGTCAAGTTCCCGATGTTTGAGAAGGTGCATGTGCTGGGCGCGCAGGCCACGCCGCTGTATCAGCGGTTGACGCAGGCCACGGGCGTGGCGCCGGGCTGGAACTTCCACAAGTATCTGATTGGTCGCGATGGACGCGTGGTGGCGCAGTTCCCCAGCAAGATCAAACCGGATGATCCGAGCGTGCTGGCGGCAATCGAACGCGAGCTCAACGCGCCGTCGCGCTGAGCGCGGCGCTCGCAACGCCACGCGCACATGCGACAATGCGCATTCAGCGCCGGCGTCGGCGTGTCTTTTCACTTTCGGGAAGTGCATCGAATGAAGATGGGAAAGCGCGGCGCGGCGGCGTCGCTACTGATGGTGGCACTGTCGGCATCGATGCCGGCCATGTCGCAGCAACCGGCCGCAGCGGCCACCAAGGAGAAGCCAGTTTTGAATGCATCGTCTGAGAAGAGCACGCGCGACAACGTCAGCTACGCCATCGGTATGGATGTGGCACGTTCGTTCGAGCCGATTGCCCAGGACATCGATGTGAGCGCACTGCAACGCGCCATCGAGAATGCATTCAAGGGCGGCAAGCCGCTGTTGTCCGACGAGCAGACCCAGGCCACCGATACCGCATTGCGCACCGCGCTGGCGGCACGTAACGGGCAGCAGGTTCCGGGCATGGCCCCGGGCAGCGCGCCGGCCGCGCCGTCCAAGGAAAATGTCGGCCTGATGCTGGGCGATCGCGCAGTCGGTCCCTCGCTGGCCGGCATCAAGGACGAGATCGACCTGTCGATCCTGATGGAAGCCGTCCGCACCGTGTTCGCCAAGGGCACCACGCGCCTGACCCAGCAGGAAGCCGCGGCCACCATGCAGGCGTTCGCCTCTGCCAAGCAGGGCGCTGCCGGTGCCAAGAACCGCGAGGAAGGCAATGCCTTCCTGGCCAAGAACAAGACCGAAAAGGGCGTGATCACCACCGCATCGGGCCTGCAGTACATGGTGCTGCGCCAGGGCAGCGGCGAGCGTCCGATGCCCACCAACACGGTGCGCGTGAACTACGAAGGCAAGCTGCTCAACGGGCAGGTCTTCGACAGCTCGTACCAGCGCGGCCAGCCGGCCGAGTTCGGTCTGAATCAAGTCATTGCAGGTTGGACCGAGGGCGTCGCCTTGATGCCGGTCGGTTCGAAGTATCGTTTCTGGATTCCATCCAACTTGGCCTATGGCCCGAACGGCACGCAGGGGGGGCCGATCGGACCAGACGCAACGTTGACGTTCGATGTCGAACTGATGGGTATCCTTCCCTGATCCCCCACAGGAGTACCCCCACCCATGCGAGTTGCGATCTTTGGTACCGGCTATGTTGGTCTTGTCACCGGTACCTGTCTGGCGGAAGTAGGTCATCACGTTATCTGCGTGGATATCGACCAGGCGAAAGTTGATGGTCTCAATCGTGGGGTGATTCCCATCTATGAACCCGGCCTGGAGCCGATGGTGAAAGCCAACCACGCCTCTGGCCGGTTGCGCTTCACCACCGATGCGGCCGAGGCGATTGCGCACGGCGAAATCACCTTCATCGCGGTGGGCACGCCGCCGGACGAGGATGGCAGTGCCGACCTGCAGTACGTGCTGGCGGTTGCGCGTACCGTCGGCCGGCATATCGATGGCCCGTCGGTGGTCGTCAACAAGTCCACCGTGCCGGTCGGCACCGCCGACAAGGTGCGGGTCGCGATCCAGGAAGAGCTGGACGCACGCGGCCTGGACCATGAGTTCGACGTGGTCTCCAACCCCGAGTTCCTCAAGGAAGGCGACGCCGTGGCCGACTGCATGCGTCCGGACCGCATCGTCATCGGTGCCAAGAAGCCGGCGGCCATTGCACGCATGCGCCGTCTGTATGCGCCGTTCAACCGCAACCGCGATCGCATCGTGGAGATGGACGTACGGTCGGCCGAGCTGACCAAGTACGCGGCCAACGCGATGCTGGCGACCAAGATCAGTTTCATGAACGAGATCGCCAACATTGCCGAGCGTGTCGGTGCGGACGTCGAGCACGTGCGTAACGGCATCGGGTCGGACCCGCGCATCGGCTGGCACTTCATCTATCCCGGCGCCGGCTATGGCGGCTCGTGCTTCCCGAAGGATGTGCAGGCATTGGCCAAGACCGCCGAGCAGTACGGCATGGAGCCGACCCTGCTCAACGCGGTGGAAAGCGTCAACAATGCGCAGAAGGGTCACCTGTTCGAACTGGTGCAGCGTCATTACGGCGCCGAAGGCACCGGCAGTATTGCCGGCAAGACCTTCGCGGTCTGGGGCCTGGCATTCAAGCCAAATACCGACGACATGCGTGCCGCGTCGAGCCGGCGTTTGATGGAGCAGTTGTGGGAAGCCGGTGCCACCGTGCGTGCCTACGACCCGGAAGCGACCCATGAGGCCAAGCGCATCTTCGGCGAGCGCGACGACCTGACCTTCTGCGACGAGGCATTTGCCGCGCTGGAAGGCGCCGATGCCCTGGTCGTGGTCACCGAGTGGAAGCAGTTCCGCAGCCCGGATTTCGGCAAGATCAAGCAGGCCTTGAAGGACGACGTCGTGTTCGACGGTCGCAACCTTTACGACCCGCAGGAAATCGAAGCCGCAGGTCTGGCCTACTACGCCATCGGACGAGGCCGTTCGTTGCATGCATGAGCAACTCTCGCCGCGCGACCAGGAACTGGACGCGCGGTTGGTTGAACTGGAAACGCGCCTGTCCTTTCAGGAGCAGGCGCTCAATGAACTGAGTGAAGCACTTGCGGACGCCCGTTTGACGGGCGCCCGCAACGCCGAGCTGATCCGCCACCTGCTCGAGGATCTGGGCAAGGTGCGCTCCACGTTGTTTGCCGACGCTGCGGATGAACCGCCGCCTCCGCACTATTGATTGCAGATTGCCACCGCCATGAGCGATACCTTACGTGACCAGTTGCTTGGGTTGGGCTTCAAGTCCGCACCCAAGCCCGAACGCAAACCCGACGCACGGCCTGCCGCGCGTCAACATGGCAACGGTGGCAGGCCTGCGCCCGGCGGCAACAAGCCGGGCGGGCAGGGCAGGGGACCGCAGCGGCCGCATGCCGCTGCGGCGACCGACGGCAGGGGCGAGCGCAAACACGATGGCCGGCCCGAGCGTCGTAACGATGGCAAGCCGGCGGCATCGCCGCGTCCGCAGCAGTCCACTGCCGAGCGTCGCGGACCCAGGCCGGCACGCACGCGCGAAGACATCGATCTGGCCAAGGCCTATGCGATCCGCGCGCAACGCGAGAAGGACGAGCGCATCGAAGCCGAGCGGCTGAAGCAGGAAGAAGCACGCCTGCGTCGCGAAGCCAAGGCCAAGCTCGAAGAGCTGCTCAAGGACAAGGGGCTGAATCATGCCGATGCGGACATCGCCCGGCATTTCCCGTATGGCGGCAAGATCAAGCGTATCTACGTGACTGCCGATCAGCTCAAGGCGCTCAACGCCGGTGAGCTGGGTGTGCTGCAGCTCAACGGCCGCTATCTGTTGGTCACCGCCGAGGTACTGGCAGAAGCCGAAGCGGTGTTCGCGCCATCGGTGGCATTGAAGGTGGATCCGAATGCGCCGGCAGGCGAAGACCCGTATGCCGACCCCCAGTATCAGGTGCCCGACGACCTGGTCTGGTAACCCTGCGTGCGCTAGGTGTTGTTGGTCATGGGCACCTGATGGGTGCCCATGTTGTTTGGTACGTTGCCTTGCGTGGTGCGCACCTGATCGTTACTGCGCGATCGTTACTGCGCGCGGTCCGGCCGAGCCATGCCGCAGACGCGGCGTGGGCGATACACGGGCCGGTCACGGCGCGCGCGGCACCATCGCGGCCTCACCGGTCAACGCCTCCGGGCATGGTGCCTGTTGTGTTGCCGCTCATTCCCTGCCGATGGTGCCGTGTATGTCCATGTTGTCGAAAATGTTGAAGGCCTGCGTTGTTGCATCGGCCACATCCACCGCGCGCGGCGCTTCGGGTTTGCAGGCGACGCGCGCCTTGGGGCCGGCCGCGGTGATGCTTGGGTTGTGCGTGGTAAGTCAGCAGGCCGCTGCACAGGCGGAGGACGCACCGGCGTTCGACCGTCCCGGTATTCCGTTTGCTGCCGAAGTGCTGCAGCCTGGCGCGTTCGCCTGGGAGCAGGGCCTGCCGGACGCGAGTACCGATCGCAGCGACGGGCAACGCACCACGCAGTACACCGCCGATACGCTACTGCGCCTGGGGCTGTTCCAGAACGTGGAGCTGCAGGTGGGTAGCGACAGCTACAACTGGCAGCACGGTGGCGGTGAGCGTGTGCGTGGCGGGGGCGATAGCCATATCGGCCTGAAGGTGGCATTGCCGTCGCAGTCGGACAGCTTTCATTGGGCCGCGCTCGGCAGCTACAGCGTGCCGACCGGCAGCCCCGCCTTCAGCGACGGCTATGCGCGCGAACTGGGCGTGACCGCGTCCTGGGATCTGGCGCAGCAGCGCGCCCTGGCGCTGTACGTGAACTACGCGCGCGACAGCGACGGGCATACCTGGACCTTCTCGCCGAACTACACGTTCTTCTCCGGCGAGCATTTCAGCAGCTATGTGGAAGCGGGTTTCGACACCGGCAGCGAGCACTCGCGCGTGGCCGGCGCCGGTGGTGCCTGGCAGTTGCCGCACGCGATGCAACTGGATGTCTCGGTGCTGCGCGGGCTGACCTCCGAAAGCCCGGACTGGCAGGGCGGGATCGGCCTGTCGATCGCATTTCAGTAAGGAGGCGATTGCAGTCAGGATCGGCGCGGCTGTTGGTTATGTTGCACTGCCGCATGCATTGGGTGCGCGGAAAAGGCCTAATTGGATCGATCCAATCGACGCCAGATGCATGCGCACTTCTTCCATTGCAAGGTCGGCAGCGTGACGCGTGCCAAACCGACTCCTTCCGCTGCGGAGGACGGCGATGCCCGTCGCGGCGGACGCGGTGCGGTGACCTTGCGCGATATCGCCGGCGCCATCGGCGTGTCGCGTGCGACGGTGTCGTTGGTGTTGCGCGGCAGCCCGCTGGTGCATGCGACCACGCGCGCGCGCGTGGAAGCCGAGCTGGATCGGCAGCACTACGTCTACAACCGTGCTGCGGCCAATCTGCGCCGCCGCACCTCATCCAGCATCGCGCTGGTCATCAACGATCTGTCCAACCCGTTCTTTGCCGAATTTGCCGCAGGCGTGGACGAGGCGCTGGGCGCAGCCGGTTATGTGACCCTGCTCGGCAGCACCGGCGAATCGACGCAGCGCCAGCAGGCGGTGCTGAGCTCGTTGATGGAGCACACCCCTGCCGGCATCATCCTGTCGCCGGCCGAAGGCAGCCAGGCACAGGCGCTGACCCAGGTGCTGGGGCGTCAACACAACGTGGTGTTGTTCAACCGCGAAGTGGAGGGCGCGGGTTGGGATCTGCTGGCGCTGGACAACGAGCAGGGCGCGTTGCTTGCCTGCGCGCATCTGATCGCGCAAGGCCATCGGCGCATCGTGTTCTTCGGTGGCCATGCCGAATCCAGTTCCTGCCGGCAACGCCGCGCCGGTTATGCGCGCGCGATGGCCGATGCCGGCCTGGCCGCGCATTACGTCGAATCCGCACCGAACCGACAGGATGCTGCGCTGTGCGCCGGTCGCATGCTGGATCGTGCCGAGCACGATCGTGCAACTGCGGCGGTCTGTTACAACGACAGTGTCGCGTTGGGCCTGATGGCCGCGTTGGCGATGCATGGCATCGTGCCGGGGCGCGACTTCGCGGTGACCGGTTTCGACGATATCGCCGAAGCTGCATTGTTTACCCCCGCGCTGACCACCCTGGCCGCCGATCCGCGTGCGCGCGGCCGCCAGGCGGCGCAGCTGGTGTTGCAGCGTATCGGCAGTCCCGACCTTGCATCGCAACGCCTGACCGCCGCGGTCGAATTGAAGATCCGCGCCAGCAGCGCCGGCGCGTCGAGTTCCATCGTTTCGCTTCACTCCCCCAGCGATTCCCCCGCACATTCCCCCACCAAGGCCTCAGGCCGCTGACCAGGCAATTCCTATGGTTTCCCTTTCCACGCAATCCACAGTGCCAAGTGGCAACAAGGCGCCCGTCAACAACGGCGTTGCGTTGTCGGTCGTCACCACGATCTTCTTCATGTGGGGCTTTCTCACCTGCCTCAACGACATCCTGATTCCGCATCTGAAGGCGGTGTTTGAACTCAACTTCGCGCAGGCGATGCTGGTGCAGTTCACCTTCTTCGGCGCGTACTTCCTGATGTCGTTGCCGGCTGGCTGGCTGGTGGCCAGGCTTGGCTACAAGCAGGGCATCGTGGCCGGGCTGGCGGTTGCCGCGGTCGGTGCGTTGGGCTTCTGGCCTGCGGCGGAACTGCGCGTCTATGGCGCATTTCTCGGCGCGCTGTTCGTGCTGGCGACCGGCATCACCATCCTGCAGGTGGCGGCCAACCCCTATGTCGCGCTGCTGGGTCCGGAGCGCAGTGCGTCCAGCCGGTTGACGCTGGCGCAGGCGCTCAATTCGCTGGGCACCGCGATCGCGCCGCTGTTCGGTGGCTGGCTGATCCTGTCCAACACCGTGATGAGCGGCGATCAGCTCAAGGTACTGCCCGAAGCCGAGCAGCTGGCCTATCGCGTACAGGAAGCGCAGGCCGTGCAGGGGCCGTACATCGGTCTGGGCATCGTGCTGTTTCTGCTGGCGATCTTCGTGTTCCTGTTCCGTCTGCCGGCATTGACCGACGCGGGCGCGCAGAAGGACGAAAGCAGGCATTCGCTGCTGGATGCCCTGGCGCATCCGCACGTGCGCTTCGGTGTGCTGGCGATCTTCTTCTATGTCGGCGCGGAAGTGGCGATCGGCAGCCTGATGGTCAACTATTTCTCGTTGCCGCAGATCGGCGGGTTCACCGAGCGTGAGGCGACCCACTACGTGTCGGCCTACTGGACGCTGGCAATGATCGGCCGCTTCATCGGCTCGGCGCTGCTGGCCAAGTTGTCGCCGCGCGTGCTGTTGTCGGTGTTCGCCGGGATCAACGCACTGCTGCTGGTGCTGACCATGGCCAGTGGCGGCATGCTGGCGGTGTATGCGCTGGTGGCGATCGGCCTGTTCAATTCGATCATGTTCCCGACCATCTTTACGCTGGGCATCGAGCGGCTTGGCCCGCTGACCGGTCGCGCGTCGAGCCTGTTGATCATGGCCATTGTCGGCGGCGCCATCGTGCCGTATCTGCAAGGTCTGCTGGCCGACAGCATCGGCTTGCACGAGTCGTTCGTGCTGCCGCTGGTGTGCTACCTGTACATCGTGTTCTATGGCATCTGGGGCTCGCGTCTGCGTGGCGCATTGGCGGAGGCGCACGCATGAGTGCGGTCAAGAACCGGGTGGTCTGTTTCGGCGAGGCCTTGATCGACATGCTGGCATTACCATCCGCCGGCCCCGACGAGGCACGTACGTTTGCGCAATACGCCGGCGGTGCGCCGGCCAATGTCGCGGTTGCGGTGGCCCGGCTGGGTGGCGCGGCGCATTTTGTCGGCATGCTGGGGCGCGACATGTTCGGCGACTTCTTGCTGCACAGTCTGCAGCAGGCCGGCGTCGCCACCGATGGCATCGTGCGCACTGATCAAGCCAAGACCGCGCTGGCCTTCGTGGCCCTGGATGAAGCCGGCGAGCGCAGTTTCAGTTTCTATCGTCCGCCTGCGGCGGATCTGTTGTTCCGCCCCGAGCATTTTGCCGCGGACACCTTCACGCAGGCCGCCGTGCTGCATGTGTGCTCCAACAGCATGACCGAACCTGCGATCGCGCAGTGCACGCTGGACGGCATGCGCCGCGCTCGCGCCGATGGCGCCATCGTCAGCCTGGATCTCAACCTGCGCCCGATGTTATGGCCGCAGGATGTGGACCCGGCCGCGCTGCTGTGGGAGGCGTTGGCACTGGCCGACGTGGTCAAGCTCTCGCGCGAGGAACTCGATTACCTGGCCGGCACGCTCGATGGCGATGCCAGCGCGGTCACCCGCAAGCTCTGGCAGGGCCAGGCCAGCTGGTTGCTGGTCACCGACGGCGGCGGGCCGGTGCATTGGCAGACACGCACCGATTCCGGCCAGGTGCCGGCCTTCGACGTGCAGGTGCGTGACAGCACGGCAGCGGGCGATGCATTCGTCGGCGGCCTGCTGTTTCAGCTGGCTGCGCGCGCGTCCACGCTGGAGCAGCTGTGTGGCGATGCGGTTGCGATGACCGAGGTGATCCGCTTTGCCGCGGCGGTCGGTGCGCTGGCGGTGACGCGCAAGGGCGCGTTTGCGGCGATGCCGAGCGTCGATGAAGTCCATTCCCTGATCCAGGAACAACCATGAGCCGTTTGCCTGCGACCCCCGCACCCGATTTCCGTTCGGCCGATGTGCTGCGTCAGCATATCGCCGACACCATGGCGTTCTACCACCCGCGCGCGATCGACCCGGCGGGCGGATTCTTCCAGTATTTCCGCGACGATGGCGCGATCTACGATGCCGGGCACCGGCATCTGGTCAGCAGTACGCGCTTTGTATTCAACTACGCGATGGCGTATCGCGAATTCGGCGATGCCCAGTACCTGCAGGCGGTGCATCACGGCCTGGATTACCTGCGCAACGTGCACCGCAATCCGGCCACCGGCGGCTATGCCTGGACCCTGCGCGATGGCGTGGTCGAAGACGACATGAATCACTGCTACGGCGTGGCGTTCGTGCTGCTGGCGTATTCGTGCGGCCTGAAGGCCGGCATCGAAGAGGCGCGGGCATGGATGGACGAAACCTGGCAGCTGCTGGAAACACATTTCTGGGAGCCGGAATTCGGCCTGTACCGCGATGAAGCCGATGCGCAATTCAACTTCACCAGCTACCGCGGCCAGAACGCCAACATGCACATGTGCGAGGCGATGATCGCCGCGTACGAAGCCAGTGGCGAGCAGCGTTATCTGGACCGCGCCTTGTCGCTGGCCGACACCATGACCCGGCGTCAGGCGGCCAAGGCCGACGGCCTGGTGTGGGAACACTACGATCCGCAGTGGAACATCGACTGGGACTACAACCGCGACAATCCCAAGCACCTGTTCCGCCCCTGGGGGTTCCAGCCCGGCCATCAGACCGAATGGGCCAAGCTGTTGATGCTGCTGGATCGCTACGCGCCGAGCGACTGGTTGCTGCCGACCGCGCAGCATCTGTTCGATGTGGCGGTGGAGCGCTCCTGGGATGCACAGCGTGGCGGGCTGTATTACGGCTTCGACCCGGACGGCAAGGTCTGCGACGACGACAAGTACTTCTGGGTGCAGGCCGAATCGCTCGCGGCGGCGGCGTTGCTGGCCCAGCGCAGCGGCCAGGAGCGCTACTGGCAGTGGTATGACAAGCTGTGGGCGTATTCCTGGGAACACATGGTCGACCACCGCTATGGCGCGTGGTATCGCATCCTGGATGCGGACAACCGCAAGTACAGCGATGAAAAAAGCCCCGCCGGCAAGACCGATTACCACACCATGGGCGCGTGCTACGAGGTCTTGAACGTGTTGCGCCCGGCTGCCTGATGTTGATGTGATCGAAGCGGCGCCGTCGAACGTCGGCGGCCCCACCGTAGGAGCGCACCCGGGCGCGACAGGGCTTTACTGGTAACGCTCCGTCGCGCCCGGGTGCGCTCCTACGGTGTTTGCGGCGGCCCTTATTCCGGGTCGTAATCCAGGTTCGATGCCAGCCAGCGCTCGGCCACTGCCAAGGTGATGCCCTTGCGCCTGGCGTAGTCGGCCACCTGTTCCTTGCCCAGGCGCCCGACCACGAAGTACTGGCTCCTGGGATGGCTGAAGTAATAGCCGGAAACCGCTGCGGTGGGCAGCATCGCGAAACTTTCGGTGAGCGTGATCGAGGCGTGGCGCTCGGCATCGAGCAGGTCGAACAGGGTGCGCTTTTCGCTATGCTCGGGGCAGGCGGGATACCCCGGTGCCGGGCGAATGCCGCGATAGCGTTCGGCGATCAGTGCCTCGTTGTCCAGCGTCTCATCCTCCACATAGCCCCAGAACTCGGTACGCACGCGTTGATGCAGGCGCTCGGCCAGCGCTTCGGCCAGGCGGTCGGCCAGGGCCTTGAGCAAGATCGCGTTGTAGTCGTCGTGCGCGGCTTCAAAGCGCGCCACATGCGGGTCGATCCCGATGCCGGCGGTGACCGCAAACGCGCCGATCCAGTCCTGCTTGCCGCTGCTTCTGGGCGCGATGAAATCTGCCAGGCAGAAGTCGGGGCGGTCGATGGGTTTGTCGACCTGCTGGCGTAAGAAGTGCAGGGAATGGGGAATGGAGAATCGGGAATGGTCCGGCGCCGAAGGATCGCCTTGCGATTCCCGATTCCCGATTCCCGATTCCGCAGGATCGGTCAGCACAACGACATCATCGCCGACGGCATTGGCCGGCCATAGCCCGAACACGGCCTTGGCGGTCAGCCATTTTTCCGCGACGATGGTGCGCAGCATCTTGCGTGCGTCGCGGTACAACTCGCTGGCCTGGCTGCCGACCACCGCGTCGCTGAGGATCGCCGGAAACTTGCCCGCCAGCTCCCAGGCCTGGAAGAACGGGGTCCAGTCGATCAGCTCGATCAACTCCTGCAGCGGGTAATCGTCGAACACGTGCAGGCCGGGCTGGCGCGGGGCGGGCGGTGTGTAGCTGTCCCAGTCGCCATCGAAACGCTGTGCGCGTGCCTTTTCCAGCGGCACCAGGCGCTTGGCGTCGCCGCGATTGCGATGGCGCGCGCGGATCTCCGCGTAGTCGGCATCGTTGGCGGCGACAAAGGCCTGGCGCAGGTCGCGCGAGATCAGCGATTGCGCAACGCCCACCGCACGCGAGGCGTCCTTCACCCACACGGTGGGCGCAGTGTAATGCGGGTCGATCTTCAATGCGGTGTGTGCGCGCGAGGTGGTGGCGCCACCGATCAACAGCGGAATCTCGAAACCTTGTCGCTGCATCTCGCGCGCGACGTGCGACATCTCTTCCAGCGACGGCGTGATCAGGCCGGACAGGCCGATCAGGTCGGCATTCTCCGCACGCGCCCGGTCCAGGATCACCTGCGCCGACACCATCACGCCCAGGTCCACCACATCGAAGTTGTTGCAGGCCAACACCACGCCGACGATGTTCTTGCCGATGTCGTGTACATCGCCCTTGACGGTGGCCATGATGATCTTGCCGTTGGACTTGCCGACATCGCCGGTACGCAGTTTTTCCGCTTCGATGAACGGCAGCAGATATGCCACTGCCTTCTTCATCACGCGCGCGGACTTGACCACCTGCGGCAGGAACATCTTGCCGGCGCCGAACAGGTCGCCGACCACGTTCATGCCGTCCATCAGCGGCCCTTCGATCACATCCAGCGGGCGCGTGGATTGCTGGCGCGCTTGCTCGGTATCGGTTTCCACGAATGCGTCGATGCCATGCACCAGCGCATGCGCCAGCCGTGCGCGCACCGGCTTCTCGCGCCAGGCCAGATCCTCGACTTTCGCCGCGCCCTTGCTGCCCTTGTAGCGTTCGGCGATGTCCAGCAGCCGCTCGGTGCCGTCCTTGCGCCGGTTGAGGATCACATCCTCCACGCGTTCGCGCAGTTCCGGGTCCAGTTCGTCGTAGATCGGCATGCCGCCGGCGTTGACGATGCCCATGTCCATGCCGGCCTTGATCGCATGGAACAGGAACACCGAGTGGATCGCCTGGCGCACCATCTCGTTGCCGCGGAACGAGAACGACACGTTGGAAACGCCGCCGGAAATATGGCAATGCGGCAATGTGCGCTTGATCTGGCGGGTGGCTTCGATGAAGTCCACCGCGTAGTTGTCGTGCTCCTCGATGCCGGTGGCCACGGCAAAGACGTTCGGGTCGAAGATGATGTCTTCCGGCGGGAAGCCCACCTGCTCGGTCAGCACCTTGTAGGCGCGGGTGCAGATCTCGACCTTGCGCGCGCAGGTGTCGGCCTGGCCCACTTCATCGAAGGCCATCACCACCGCGGCGGCGCCGTAGCGCAGCACCTTACGTGCCTGTTCGATGAACTGCGCTTCGCCCTCCTTGAGCGAGATCGAATTGACCACGCTCTTGCCTTGCAGGCACTTCAGGCCGGCTTCGATCACGCTCCACTTGGACGAATCCACCATCACCGGAATGCGCGCGATGTCAGGTTCGGACATGATCAGGTTGAGGAAGCGCGTCATCGCCTTTTCCGAATCGATCAGGCCCTCGTCCATGTTGACGTCGAGGATCTGCGCGCCGTTGGCGACCTGCTGGCGCGCCACTTCCACTGCTTCTTCGTAGCGCTCCTCCTTGATCAGCTTGCGGAACTGCGCGCTGCCGGTGACGTTGGTGCGCTCGCCCACGTTGACGAACAACAGGTCCGGCGTGATGACCAGCGGTTCCAGGCCGGACAGGCGGGTGTAGCGGGGAGTGCTCATGCGAGGCTCTGCTGGACGTTGACGGCGGCGCGATTGGTGTTGGTGCGTGGGTGTTCTTCGCGGCCTGGCCGTGGGGTGCGAGACACTGCGGCCCTCATCCGGCGCTGCGCGCCACCTTCTCCCGCGGGCGGGAGAAGGGTGCTGTGCTGCGCACGGGGCGTCTTCGTGGCAAGCCAGGCCATGCGCCGTCCTCCTCCCGCGGGCGGGAGAAGGGTGATGTGCTGCGAACGGAGTGTCTTCATTGCAAGCCAAGCCATGCGCCGTCCTCCTCCCGGGGGCGGGAGAAGGGCGCTGTGCTGCGCACGGAGCATCTCGGTGGCAAGCCAAGTCATGCACTGCCCTTCTCCCGCTCGCGGGAGAAGGTGCCCGAAGGGCGGATGAGGGTGTGCCTGCCGCATCACGCGGCCAGCTCCTGCGCGCCAGGCAACTGCCGCGGCGGCAGGTCGGCCACTGCCTCGGCGATGGCGCGGATGTGATCCGGCGAGGTGCCGCAGCAGCCGCCGACCAGGTTGAGCAGGCCGGCCTGCGCGAACTCGCGCAAGGTCTGCGCCATTTCTTCCGGGGTTTCGTCGTATTCGCCGAAGGCATTCGGCAGGCCGGCATTGGGATGCGCGCTGACATAGGCGTCGGCGATCTGCGACAAGGTTTCCACATGCGGGCGCAGATCCTTGGCGCCCAGCGCGCAGTTCAGGCCCACCGACAGCGGCTTGCCGTGCGCGACCGAGGCATAGAACGCTTCGGCCGTCTGCCCGGACAGGGTGCGTCCGGATGCGTCGGTGATGGTGCCGGAGATCATCACCGGCAGGCGCCCGCCGCGCGTTTCGAACACTTCCTCGATCGCATACAACGCGGCCTTGGCGTTGAGCGTGTCGAAGATGGTTTCCACCATCAATGTGTCGGCACCGCCGTCGATCAGGCCGTCGATGGCCTCGCGATAGGTGTCGCGCAATGCGTCGAAGCTGGTGTTGCGATAGCCGGGGTCGTTGACGTCCGGGCTGATCGAGGCGGTGCGGCTGGTGGGGCCGAGCACGCCGATCACGAAGCGCGGCTTGTGCGGGGTCAGCGCCTCGACCTCGTCGCAGCACGCGCGCGCGACCTGCGCGCCGGCCTTGTTCAATTCGTAGACCAGATGTTCCAGGTGGTAGTCGGCCTGGCTCACCGAGGTGGCGTTGAAGGTGTTGGTTTCCAGCAGGTCGGCCCCGGCGTCCAGATAGGCGCGGTGGATCCCGGCGATGATCTCCGGGCGCGACAGCAACAGCAGGTCGTTGTTGCCTTTCAGGTCGTGGCCTTGCGGCACGTGTGCGTGATCGCAGCCCGGGCCATGCACGTGTACCTGCGTGCTGTCGTACCCGTCGGCAAAGCGGGTGCCGCGATAGTCTGGCTCCTGCAGCCCGTGACGCTGGATCATGGTGCCCATTGCGCCATCGATGATGAGGATGCGTTCGGCAAGCGCGGCTGTGAGTTTGGCGGCGCGCTCGGGATGCAGCCAGGGCAGTGCAAACGGGATTGGAGGTTGGGGATTGGATACATGCGTCATGATCCAGCTCTCCGCAAAGCAGCGCCTTTGCTTTCAACCAATCCCGATTCCCGATTCCCGATTCCCGGCTTCACCGCAATCAACGAAATCACCTCGAAATGCGGCGGGCGCTTCTCGCGCGTCACCGTCTCCAGGCTGGACACGTCCAGCCCGGCTTTCTCGGCGAACTTGCGCAGTTCCTTGGCCGCAAAGCCGAGATTGACGTGGCCATAGGCATGCACCGCGGCGCGATGTTCGTGCTTGGCCAGGCTGCACAGCAGCAGCCGGCCGCCGGGGCGCAGCACGCGCGCGGATTCGGCCACCGCCTGCGCGGGCTTGGCTGCGTAGGTGAGCGCATGCATCAGCACCACCAGGTCGAAGCTGGCATCAGGAAACGGCAGCGCATGCATGTCGCCTTCGCGCACTTCCACATTGCGCAGCTTGCGCAGGCGCTCGCTGGCGGCGGCGACCACGCGCGCGCTGGTGTCGATGCAGATGTAACGGGTGGCATGCGGTGCCACCAGCTCGGCCAGCACGCCGTCGCCGGAGGCGATGTCGAGCACGTCGCCGGTTTCCAGCAAGGGCAGGGCGGTGCGCGCCAGCGCTTCCCAGGTGCGACCGGGGGAATAATGCCGCTCCATGTCGCCGGCCACCGAATCGGCCCAGTTCTGGTCGGCGGCGCGGTTGGCCAGCACCGCGGCCACCCGCTCGGCGTCCTGGCGCAGCAGCGGATCGTCGCTGCCGGTGCTCAGCGCCAGCCACAGGGCGCGCTGCGCCGGGTCCAGCGACACCTCATCGAAACGGTAATAGGCCGACACGCCGGCGCGGCGGTCGCGCACCAGCCCGGCTTCCTTGAGCTTGGCCAGATGCGTGGACACGCGCGGCTGCGCCAGGCGGGTGATCGCCGACAGCTCGGCCACGGTGAGTTCTTCCTGCTCCAGCAAGGTCAGCAGGCGGACGCGGGTGGCGTCGGCAAATACCTTCAGGCGCGCCGACCAGTCTTCCAGATCCATGAATATCTCTATATCGCGATATGGAGATATTTTCGACCGGGCAGGGTGTGGGGTCAACTACATACGCATGCGAATGGTTGGAGCTACAATGGGCGCTCAGCCTAGGCCTGGAGGGGTGCCACATGGATTTCAGCTTTACCGAAGAACAATTGATGATCCAGGATGTGGCGCGCCGCATCGCCCAGGAAAAGATCGCGCCCAGCGCGGAACAGTTCGATCGCAGCGGCGAGTTTCCGCTGGAGAACATCCGCCTGCTCGGCGAGAACGGCCTGATGGGCATCGAGGTGCCGGCCGAGTACGGTGGCGCCGGCATGGACCCGATCAGCTACGCACTGGCGATGATCGAGATCGCCGCTGCCGACGGCGCGCATTCCACCATCGTGTCGGTCAACAACTCGCTGTTCTGCACCGGTATCCTGAAGAACGGCAGCGAGGCGCAGAAACAGCTGTACGTGCGCGCGATTGCCGAAGGTGCGCAGATCGGCGCATTCGCGTTGACCGAGCCGCAGTCCGGCTCGGATGCCTCGGCCATGCGGTGCCGCGCGGTCAAGCAGGCCGATGGCAGCTTCGTGATCAACGGCAAGAAGAGCTGGATCACCTCCGGCCCGGTCGCCAAGTACATCGTGTTGTTTGCGGTGACCGAGCCGGACAAGGGCGCGCGCGGCATCACCGCCTTCATGGTCGATGCCGATCGCGCCGGTTTCCATCGCGGCAAGACCGAGCCCAAGCTCGGCATTCGCGCCTCGGCCACCTGCGAGATCGAGTTCGCCGATTACATCGCCCAGCCCGATGAAGTGCTGGGCGTGGAGGGCGAGGGCTTCAAGACCGCGATGAGCGTGCTCGATGCCGGGCGCATCGGCATCGCCTCGCAGGCGGTCGGCATCGCGCGTGCGGCGTACGAGGCGACCTTGGCCTACGTCAAGGAGCGCAAGGCGTTCGGCGCGGCCATCGGTACCTTCCAGATGACCCAGGCCAAGATCGCCGATATGAAGTGCAAGCTGGACGCAGCGTTGCTGCTGACGCTGCGCGCGGCCTGGTTGAAGGGGCAGGGCCAGAAGTTCGGCACCGAAGCGGCCGTGGCCAAGCTCACCGCCTCGGAAGCGGCGATGTGGATCACCCATCAGGCGGTACAGATCCACGGCGGCATGGGCTATTCCAAGGAAATGCCGCTGGAGCGTTACTTCCGCGACGCCAAGATCACCGAAATCTACGAGGGCACCTCGGAAATCCAGCGCCTGGTAATTGCGCGTGGTGAGACCGGCCTGCGCTGAGGTCGGCCGCGCTCCAGCGCTGCCGCATGGCGCGGCAACGCTGGAGCGTTCTCCGTGACGCCAAGATCACCGAAATCTACGAAGGCACCTCGGAAATCCAGCGCCTGGTGATCGCGCGCGGCGAGACCGGCCTGCGCTGAGTAACTAGTTCGGCAGCGCGCCGCCGGGTGCCGATTCCATTGGCCCGAGGTGCGCAGCGCTCGATCCGGTGCCTTGATGGAGGCGATTGCTTCCCACTGCCAGGTAGGAGCGCGCTTGCGCGCGATGAAGCGTTATCGATGACGCCACATCGCGCGCAAGCGCGCTCCTACGCAAGCATGAGCGATCCGGCATCACAGATGCGCCGTATCAGTGGCCTGGCGCCGACACACCACAAGCACGTCGCAGCCTGACATGGCGGGTGGCTGCGTCCACGCTTGTGGTGCGCGGCGCGCGCGGATCACAATCGTGGCTTCTCCAGCCTCTGGTGCGCGCATGCTCCGGTCTTTGCACGCTGTATTTCCTCGTCTTTCGCTGTCTGCCATCGCGCCGGTGCTGGTGTGTTGTGGCCTGTTGCTAGTCTGCGCCGCGGCAAGCGCACAGACGCCGCCACCTTCGATCGTGCCCACCGACCGCCTGCAGGAGGCGTGGTGGGCGCAGCGGCATGCGCAGGTGCTGGAGCAGGTGCGCAAGCACCCTGACACCCCGCTGCTGTTGATCGGCGATTCGATCACCCAGAACTACGAAAAGGCCAAGGCGCCTGACGAAGATTTCCAGCCGACCTGGCAGACCTTCTACGGCAGCCGTGGCGCGCTCAACCTGGGCTTCAGCGGTGACGGCACCGAGAACGTGCTGTGGCGGCTGGCCAATGGCGAGGTCGACGGTCTGCAACCCAAGGTCGCGCTGGTGTTGATCGGTACCAACAACACCGGCCATCTCGGCCAGACCGCAGAGCAGGCCCAGCTCGGCATCGATGCGGTGGTCGCGGCGATCGAGCAGAAATTGCCGCGCACGCAGATCCTGTTGGTGGGCGTGCTGCCCAGCGACATCTCCGGCGAGAAGTCGCGCCGCGATGCGCAGATCAACCAGGGCCTGGCGGTGCGCTACGGCGACAATCCGCGCGTGACCTATCTGGATGTGGGGTCGATCTTCCGGCGCGATGGCAAGCTGCGCAGCGAGCTGTTCTACGACACCCGCTTCCGTCCGCCGGCCGGTGCCCTGCATCCGGACACGCAAGGTCAACGCATGCTGGCCGAGGCGATCGAACCGACCCTGGCGCGCCTGCTCGGCGAGCCGCCGGTCAAGCCGGTTGCGCAGCTGGGCCGCGACTTTGCGACCTCGCTGATTCCGGTCGACCGGCTGGAGCAGGATTCCTACGACTGGTATGCGCGTCACCATGCGGCGCTGGCTGAAGCGCGCGCGCTTACGCCCGAGGTGGTGATGATCGGCGATTCGATCACGCATTTCTGGGCGGGCCCGCCGCTGGCCACGCGTGTCAGCGGGCCCGAGTCCTGGCGCTGGTTGTACGGCCGGCGCCCGGTGCTGAATCTGGGCTTCGGTTGGGATCGCACCCAGAACGTGCTGTGGCGGATCCGCCAGGGCGAGCTCGACGGCCTGGACCCGCGCTGGGTGGTGCTGCATATCGGTACCAACAACCTCACCGGCACCGCGCAGGCGCGCGCGGCCACGCCGGCCGAGACCGCACAGGGCGTGGAGGCGGTGGTGAGCGAGGTGCGTCGTCGTTTGCCCAGGAGCCAGCTGATCCTGATGGCGATCATGCCGCGCGGTCGCCATGCCGGGGATGCGCAGCGCGCACCCATCGCCGAGACCAACCGGCTGCTGGCCGCGCGTTACGGCAAGGATCCGTCGGTGCGTCTGCTCGATATCGGCCCTCGGATGCTGCAGCCGGACGGAACCTTGCCCGAGGCGCTGATGCCCGACGGCACCCATCCCAGTGAGACCGGGTACGCGATCTGGGCGACGGCGCTGCGCGAGGCGGGTATTACGGCGGCGCCATAACGGCCCTCCGCTGCAGAGGAAGGGCGGGGCAGTGGCGTCTAAAGGGCGCTGCTGTCGCGCGGAAGGCTTGCCGGTTGCGCCGTTCCCGCGCTACGGCGTGAGCGAATCAAGCTTCGGTCGCCGATCGACAGCGTGTTCCCGCCGGCGGGTAACGCGGGCGCAGGGCCCCGACCACAACTTTCCAGACCCCAGAAACCAGAAGACCCCCGATTGCTCGGAGGTCTTTTTAAACTGGTGCCCAGAAGAGGACTCGAACCTCCACGAAGTTGCCCCCGCTAGCACCTGAAGCTAGTGCGTCTACCAATTCCGCCACCTGGGCAGGTGAGCCGCGAATTTTGCAGACTCCCGGCAGGCTTGTCAATGCCTGGCACGCAGCAATTGCGACCGACCGGGCAAGGCGTGCTGCCCATGTCGCGGCCGCAAGGGGTACCATGTAAGCAATGACAAAGAAAAACACCCCAGATTCCGATCGGCCCAGTCGCCGCAAGTCCACCAGCCCGGGCGATGCCACCACCGCCGAAAAACAGAAGTTGCCGGGCTGGATGCCGGACTTCCTGGTCCGCGCCGCCGCCGGCGCGTCGACCAAGTCCGCGAACAAACGCGCTGCCGACAAGGCCGCCAACGCCTCGCCCGAGCTGCCGGTAGCGCCCGCGCTGCCCATGCCGCCGGCACCACGCGCACCGCATCCGCGCAAGAGCGGTCCGCCGGCGCCGCCGCCGGAACGCTTCCAACAGGCGCCGACCGAAGCGCCCGCACCAGCGGCCGGGTTCAAGGACCCGCATGCCGATCGCGAAGCACTGCGCTACGCCGAGCCGATCGCCAGCCGCGAGGCCATCCTGCAGCTGCTCGATGCCTGCGACGGCCCGCAGACCGCCGAGGAAATCGCCGAACAACTCAACCTCAGCGACCGCATCGACGCGCTGGGCAAGCGCCTGGCGGCGATGGTGCGCGAAGCGCAGCTGGTGCAGAACCGCCGCGGCGGCTACGCGCCGGTGCAGCAGACCAGCCTGATTGCAGGTGTGGTGATCGCCAACCCGGAAGGCTTCGGCTTCCTCAAGCCGGACGAAGGTGGGGACGACCTGTTCCTGCCGCCGTACGAAATGCGCAAGGTCATGCACGGCGATCGTGCGCTGGCCAATGTCACCGGCATCGACCGCCGCGGCCGTCGCGAAGGTGCGATTGCCCGCGTGCTCGAACGCCGCATGTCACGCATGCTCGGGCGCTTTTTCTACGAGCATGGCGTGGCCTATGTCGACCCGGACGACAAGCGCGTGCAACGCAACGTGCAGATCGCACCGGACGGCATCGGCGAGGCGCGCGAGGGGCAACTGGTGGTGTGCGAACTGATCGCGCCGCCGGACGCCCGGCGCCCGGCGATCGGCAAGATCATCGCCGTGCTCGGCGACAAGCTGACGCCGTCGCTGGTGGTGGAGATGGCCATCCATGGCCATGAGCTGCCGCACGAATTCCCGCAGGAAGTGCTGGACGAAGCCGCGGCGGTGCCGTTGGTGGTCGAGCCGCAGATGATCGGCGGGCGTGTGGATCTGCGGCAGATGCCGCTGGTCACCATCGATGGCGAGGACGCCAAGGATTTCGACGACGCGGTGTATTGCGAGCCCAATGCCGACGGCTTCCGTCTGGTGGTGGCGATCGCCGACGTGTCCAACTATGTGCGTCCCGGCACGCCACTGGACGATGAGGCGCAAAAGCGCGCCACCTCGGTGTACTTCCCGGGTTTCGTGGTGCCGATGCTGCCGGAGACGCTGTCCAACGGCATCTGCTCGCTGATGCCCAAGGTCGACCGCATGTGCTTCGTCTGCGACATGCAGGTCGGTCGCGACGGCGAAGTCACCGGCTCGCGTTTCTACGAAGCGGTGATGAACTCGCATGCGCGCCTGACCTATAACCAGGTCTGGAAGGCGGTCGGTGAAGACGATGCCGATACCAAGGCCTTCATCGGCCCGTTGCTGCCGCAGGTGCAGCGCCTGCATCAGCTGTACAACGTGCTGTCGAAGGCGCGCACGCAGCGCGGCGCGATCGAGTTCGAAACTTCCGAAGTGCGCTTTGTGCTCGACAATACCGGCGAGGTCACCCAGGCCGGCATGCTGGTGCGCAACGACGCGCACAAGCTGATCGAAGAATGCATGATCGCCGCCAACGTCGAAGCCGCGCGTTACCTGCTGAGCATGCATGTGCCGGCGCCGTACCGCGTGCATGAGCGGCCGCCGGAGAGCAAGTACGAAGATCTGCTGGAGTTCCTCAAGGAATTCCAGCTGAGCCTGCCGGCATGGAGCAAGGTGCGTCCCGGCGACTACACCAAGTTGCTGAAGAAGGTGCGTGCGCGCCCCGATGCGGCGCTGCTGGAGTCGGTGCTGCTGCGCAGCCAGAGCCTGGCGGTGTATTCGCCCGACAACAACGGTCATTTCGGTCTGGCGCTGGAGGCGTATGCGCACTTCACTTCGCCGATCCGCCGGTATCCGGACCTGTTGGTGCACCGCGCGATCAAGCACGCGTTGACCGGCGCCAGCCCGGAAAAGTACATCTACACCCCGCGTCAGATGGCAGCGTTGTCGCTGCAGTGTTCCGAGCGTGGCCGGCGTGCCGACGAAGCCGAACGCGAAGTCGACGAGCGTTATCGCGCCGCGTGGATGGAAAAGCATGTCGGCGGCCAGTTCGACGGCGTGATCAGTGGCGTGACCGGATTCGGCCTGTTCGTGGAATTGAACGAATCCAAGGTCAACGGCCTGGTGCATGTCACCCAGTTGCCGCAGGACTATTACCAGTTCGATCCGATCCGCAAGACGCTCAGTGGCGAGCGCCGCGGCCGCGCATTCCGCCTGGGCGACCCGGTGCGGGTGTTGGTGCTCAAGGCCAGCATGGAAGAACGCAAGATCGACTTCCGCCTGGCCGAGGACCGTGGCGATTCGCCCGAACCGCCGCTGCCGCCGCGCGATCAGCCGGCCAAGCGCAGGAAGAAGCAGCACTAGCACGGTGACACCATCGCGAGCCGTCGCCTGGCGGCCGCTCGCGATGCGTAGCGATCGCTGGCCACGCGTGCAGGGTGTTGCGTGTAACAAGCGCGCAAAACGCACGGGTCACCCGTCTTCAACGGCGCAGAGGCAACGATGGACACAGCAATCGGGTACAGCGGTGGTTGCCAATGCGGTGCGGTGCGTTTCCACGTGCGCGGCCGGTTGTCGGACGCCTCGATCTGCCACTGCCGCATGTGCCAGAAGGCCTTCGGTGCGTATTACGCGCCGCTGGTGTCGGTGCGTGGCGCCGAGTTCGCCTGGACACGCGGCGAGCCCAGGCGCTTTGCGTCTTCGTCGCTGGTGCAGCGTGGATTCTGTGCCGACTGCGGAACGCCGCTGACCTACGAGGCGCCCGACGGCCTGGCCATTGCCGCCGGCAGCTTCGATACGCCCGCGTTGCTGCCGCCGGTGATCCAGTACGGGGTCGAGGGCAAACTGCCGTTTGTCGACACATTGGGCGCGTTGCCGGCCCATCGCACCGAGGACGACCCGCAGGCGCCTGCGTTTCTGGCTGCACTGGTGTCGCGCCAGCATCCGGATCACGATACCGACCGCTGGCCTGCGTGACCCTGGCAGCCGCATCGGCGTTTGTCGAGCTGGCGCGTTGAACTGCGCGTCGCGGCGACGGCCACTTCCGTTGCGCCCGCGGTTGGCACGTGGTGCTCGTAGCGAGGGTCCGGCCGTGACGTGGCAGGCCGCAGGCCCTACCATTCTCCCTTTATCGCTTCGTATTCCCGCGCAATGAGCAAGCAGAATCAGTGGATCGTCGGCGTCAACGCCGTCGCCTCGTCCGTCGAGAACGACGCCGACAACGTGCGCGAGGTATTGATCGAGGCCGGCAGCAAGAATCCGCGCCTGATCGAGATCGAGGAGCAGGCCCGCCGCAAGGGTATCGACGTGCGCCGTGTCAACACCCAGGCACTCGATGGCGTCGGCGGCCAGGTGCGCCACCAGGGCGTGGTCGCGCGTTATGCGGCAGCGCGCCTGTGGGCCGAGAACGAGCTCGAGGCGCTGGTGACCGCCGCCGAGGGACGTGCGCTGCTGCTGATCCTCGACGGCGTGCAGGACCCGCACAATCTTGGTGCATGCCTGCGCAGCGCTGCCGCCGCCGGCGTCACGGCGGTGGTCATTCCCAAGGACAAGTCGGCCACGGTCAACGCAACCGTGCGCAAGACCTCGGCCGGTGCGGCCGACCGCATTCCGGTGGTGGCGGTGACCAATCTGGCGCGTTGCCTGCGCGACCTGCAAAAGCAGGGCGTGTGGCTGTACGGCCTGGCCGGCGAAGCCGAGGCCTCGCTGTACAGCGTGGACCTGCGCGGCAATGTCGGGCTGGTGCTCGGTGGCGAGGCCGATGGCCTGCGGCGCCTCACCCGCGAGCACTGCGACGGCCTGGTCAAGATTCCGATGCCGGGCGATATCGAAAGCCTCAACGTGTCGGTGGCGGCCGGCGTGACCTTGTTCGAAGCCGTGCGCCAGCGCCTGGGCGCCTGAAGCGGCGACCGAAACGACTGCGCTCACCGCTAGGTGGGCGCGGAAGCGGCCGATGCCCTGACTCGGCATGCGCCAACGTGCACTGCGCTTGCTGCGCGTCGTCCGCATCCGGCTGGCGACTGTTCGCCCTGTGTTGCAAACCACTTTGAATTGCACGTGCGTGCCAATGGCGAACCGCGCAGGTCGATCGGCATGGCGAGATCGCGCGTGCGGCGCGGCGCGATCCGCGCACTCACGCAGCAGCCGATCTGCGCAAACCATGGCGCCGGTGCACTTGCCGCTGCAGTGCCGGGCGCGCAGGTAGCGCGCTGCAGATGATTTTCGTCCAGGCATGTGGAGATCCACCGGCGCGCGTGCCCGTTTTTGCCTACCATATCGCCAGCGAACGGCGTGTTATGTCTGATGAGAGATGGGGCGGGGGCCTGGTCGACGGGCGAGAACGGATGCGATGCCAAGGCGTCGGCACGGGGAGGCAAGCGGCCGCAGCGCTGGCTCGGTGCCGTTGTCTGCATGCTGCTGGCGCTGTGCTCGCTCGCGGCACTGGCTGCACCGGCCGGCACGGCGCCACTGCGCGATTACGCAATCGACAGCTGGAGCTCGCGTAACGGCCTGCCGCACAACTCGCTGCGCGATATCGCCCAGACCCGCGACGGCTACCTGTGGTTCGCCACCTGGGAAGGGCTGGTGCGTTACAACGGCCTGGAATTCAGCATCATCGACCGCAGCACGCGTCCGGGCTTGCCCGACAACGGCGTCGGTGCCTTGTACGTCGACCGCGATGGTGCGCTGTGGCTCAGCGATGCGCGCGGCAATCTGGTGCGTCATGGCAGCGATGGGCAGTGGCGGCACTGGCAGCGGCAAGGGCAGTGGCCGCAGGCGCTGATCCATGCGATGACCATGGATGCGCGTGGGCGCATGTGGCTGCTGTTCGAGGGACACGGGCTGGGCTGCCTGTGGCCGGATGGGCGCTTTGAGTACTTTCCGCCGCGTGATGGCGTGCCGCTGCAGAGCAGCTTTCCGCGCATGGCGTTCGATGACCGCGGCCGGCTGCTGATCGGCACGCTGGACGGCCTGATCTACCGCGAACCGGACGGACGCATGCATCGTGCCCCGGCCGCATTCGGCATGCCGCCAGGGCTGGCATGGCCGTACCGCGCAGCGGACGGTACGCTGTGGGTCGTCGCCGGCGAGCAGCTGTACCGGCTGCAGGGTGAGTCCGCCGAAGTGGTGCATCGTGTGCCCGGGCAAGGCCACTTCACTGCGATGCTGCAGGATCGCCACGGCGACCTGTGGCTGGGCAGCGAAAATCAGGGGCTGCTGCGCATCGGCAGTCATGGCGTGGAGCACTTGCCGGCCGGTCGCAGCCTGCCGACCGGGCGCATCGTCAGCCTGCGCGAGGATGCCGAAGGCAGCATCTGGGTCGGTGCCAACGGCGGGCTGTTTCGCCTGCGCGAAACCCTGTTCAGCAGCTACAGCCAGCGCGATGGCCTGAGCGGCGACTACGCCCGTGCCGTGCTGGAAGACCACGACGGCAGTCTGTGGATCGCCGGCACCGCCGGCCTGGATCGCATGCTGCCGGACGGACGCATCGTGCCGGTGGCGGTGGCCACACCATCCGGGCGCAAGCTCTCGGTGCTCAGCCTGGCGCTGGATCGGCGCGGCGATCTGTGGGTGGGCACCTATGCCGATGGCGTCTTCGTCTTGCGCAACGGACGCCTGCTGCGGCATTACGGCGATGCCGAGGGCATTCCCAGCGGGCATATCCGCGCCATCGTGACCGAAGACCCCGGCGTGGTGTGGCTGGCCACGCAGCGCGGGGTGGTGAAGCTGGTCGACGGCAGGCGCCAGTCCCTGGCCGTCGAAGGCCTGCCGGACGGGGTCGTGACCGCACTGGCCAGCATCGATGGCGCGCTGTGGATTGGCTCGGTCGACGGCGCGGCGGTGCTGCGCAACGGAAAGCTGCAGCAGCTGGATCTGGAAGCCCATGGCGGCGCGCGGAGTGTGTTCGGTTTTCAGCGCATCGGTGACGTTGTCTGGATCTCCACCGATCGCGGCCTGTACCGCATGCGCAACGGCAGGCTCGCACGCGTGGGCCTGGAGCAGGGCATGCCGGTCGATACGGTGTTCCAGCTGGTCGACGACCGATTCGGCAACGCCTGGATCAGCAGCAATCGCGGCGTGCTGCGCACGCCACTGATGCTGCTCGACTCGGTTGCCGATGGGCGCGGCCGGCTGGTCATCGAACGCTATGGCGAGATCGACGGCATGGGCAACGCGCAGGCCAACGGCAGCTCCGGGCCGAGCATGATCAAGCGTGCCGATGGCTCGATCTGGGTTGTCACCGCCGGCGGCGTGAGCACGGTCGACCCGGCGCGCCTGCAGCGCTTTCGCGAGCGGCCCGCACCGCCTGCAGTGATCGAGAGCGTGCAACAGGACGCACGTCCGCTGACATGGCGGCAGCGGGCACGGCTACCGGGTGGGCATCGCCTGAACGTGTCCTACGTCGGCATGAGCTTCCTGCTGCCGGAGCGCATCGAGTACCGCACGCGCCTGGAAGGGCTGGACAACGACTGGATCGAGCGTGGCCGGCAACGCAGCGTGGAGTTCATCGGCCTGCCGCCGGGACGCTACCGTCTGCATGTGGCGGCCCGTCATCCCGGCGGTGCATGGAGCACGCACGAGGCGATGTGGGCGTTCGAGGTGCTGCCGCTGTGGTGGCAGCGCCAGGACGTGCGCTTTGCCGCGGTGCTGGGCGCGATGTTTGCACTCGCGTTGGTGTATCGCTTCCTGCTGCGCCGCTACAAGACCCATAACGCGCGCCTGGCCGAACTGGTGCGCATACGCACCGAAGATCTGCAATTGCAGGCACAGCGCCTGCTGCAGGCCAACCAGGAAAAGAGCGAGCTGCTGACGCGGCTGCGCATCAAGTCCGACGTGTTCGAGCGCCAGGCGCACGAGGACGCCCTGACCGGACTGCCCAACCGCCGGCATTTCGACGAGGCGCTGGCGCGCGACATCAGCCGCGCACGCCGCAGCACGCGCCCGTTGGTGCTGGCGATTCTGGACATCGACCACTTCAAGCGCATCAACGACCACTACTCGCACGCCAGCGGCGATGCGGTACTGCACGACGTCGGCGTGCTGCTGACGGCCGCCGCGCGCGCATCGGACCTGCCGGCACGCCTGGGCGGCGAAGAGTTCGCGCTGCTGCTGGCCGATACGACGCTGGACGATGCGCAGGCGCTATGCCAGCGCATCCGCGAGCTGTTCCATGCGCGCCACGACTGGGGCGGCGTGGACGGCCTGCAGGTGACCTTCAGTGCCGGCGTGGCCGAGTTGCGCGATGACGACACCGGCTCATCGCTGATGCAGCGCGCCGATCACGCGCTGTACCAGGCCAAGAGCGCGGGGCGCGACCGGATCTGCGTGGGTTAGGTGCTGGGATTGGGGAATGGGGAATCGGGAATCGCAGAGCAAGGTGCCTGGCGCTTTCCTTCTCCTGCGGGAGAAGGTGCCCGAAGGGCGGATGAGGGCACGGCCACACGGCGGCGCCACTAACTGCTGATTTCTCGAGCAGGAAGCCTCGCTGCTCTTGCGATTCCCCAATCCCGATTCCCGATTCCCGGCTCGATCAGCCCGCGCTAGGCCCCGGCCACGCATTGGCGATCGTGCAGAACAGCCGCGCGGTCTGTTCGGTGTCGTAGACCGCGCTATGCGCGTCGGCGGCGTTCCAGTCCAGGCCCGCGGCCTGTGCCGCGCGCGCCAGCACGGTCTGCCCGTACGCCACGCCGGCCAGGGTCACGGTGTCGAACACGCTGAACGGATGGAATGGATTGCGTTTGTGGCCGACACGCGCAACCGCGGCGTTGAGGAAGTTCAGATCGAAGTGCGCGTTGTGCCCGACCAGGATCGCGCGCTGGCAGCCGTACTTCTTCACTGCCGCGCGCACCGGTGCGAACACGTGGTCCAGCGCGTCCTTTTCCTGCTTGGCGAAACGGAACGGATGGTCGAGCACGATGCCGGTGATCTCCAGCGACTTCGGGTCGATCTCCAGCCCCGGCGCCGGCACCAGATGTGCGCTGGCGGTCTCGCCGGGGAAGAACCGCCCGTCGGCATCCATCTCGATCGGCACGCAGGCGATTTCCAGCAAGGCGTGCCTGTTCCAGTCGAATCCTCCCGTTTCCACGTCCACCACCACGGGCAGGTAGCCGCGAAAGCGCCGCGACATGGGCAGGAAGGAGGGGGCAGGTGGCAGGTCGACCGGTGCGTTCATCGGCATAGCCTAGCAGGTCGCACGACCGGCCCGATCGTGGCAGTCGGCAGCTTGCCCGCACGTCCGGACCGGCGATCGGGCAAACAAAAGCCCGACCCGTGTTGCCACGGATCGGGCCCGATAACCTCGCATCGCAAGCGCTGGCCTCAGCGGGCGGCGACCACACTTGCGATCAGGCCGGTGGCCACTGCAATCAGAACGTAGTTGTTGTCCACGCGGCGCCACTCGTGCCCGCGCTGCGGCGCATGCAAATGATGCTTGCGGTAGTCGGCCACGCGTGTGCCGCGATGGTCCGGTGCCAGACGTTCGCCGCGCCGATAGGGCGGGCCACGACGATCGTTGCGGTGGTCGTCGTTGTGCGCGCCAGGGCGGTGGTCACGCCTGTCATCGTGCCTGTCGTCGCGATGCTCATCGCCACGGTCCGGACCACGCGCGTCGTGGTGCTGCGCGCGCTGATCGCGGTCGTCATGCTGTTGCGGCGCAGCGAACGCTGCACCGGACGTCAGCAGCGACACAACCATGAGGGATCCGATGATGCGTTTCATCTGCGTACTCCTGCGTCACAGGAACAGCCTGTGTGATTGCACCCAAGGCGCAATTTGCTGAATACGTAATGATCAGGGCCTCTGCGCTTGTTCGCGGCGTGCCAGCGGGGGTCGCAGGCGGGGGGTCAGATGACGCCGGTGGTGCTGGTGTCGTCGCGCTTCAGGCGCGGCGGCAGCGGCTGCTCGCCATGGACCAGGAACCACACGTTCTCGGCGATATTGGTGGCGTGGTCGCCGATGCGCTCCAGGTTCTTGGCCATGAACAGCAGGTGCGTGCACGGGGTGATGTTGCGCGGGTCTTCCATCATGTAGGTCAGCAACTCGCGAAACAGCGCGGTGTATTGCGCATCCAGGCGTGCATCTTCATCGCGTACGCGGATGGCCGCATCGGCATCCTTGTTGCGGTATGCCTGCACCGCCTCGCGCACGGCGTCGGCCGCCATCTGGCCAAGTGCACGCAGGCCCACCGTCTGCGGCAGCGGCGGTGCCGAATTGAGCGCGATCGAGCGCTTGGCGACATTGGCCGCGTAATCGCCGATGCGTTCGATATCGGCCGGAATGCGCAGGCCGGCCAGGATCTCGCGCAGGTCGCGCGCCATCGGGCCACGCAACGCCAGCCGCATCACGTCGTGGCTGATCGCATGCTCCAGCGCATCGATCGCCTCGTCGTTGACCACGATGCGATGTGCGGCGTTGTCGTCGCGACGCTCCACCACATCCAGTGCGGCTTCCAGCTGCGCCACCGCCGTGTCGCCCATGCGCACGATCTCGGCGACAAGACGGTGCTGCTCCTCGTCGTAGCTTTTGACGATATGGTCGTTGAGGTGCTGGTTCATCGTGGTCTCGATTCGTGGCGGTGGTGGGTGTCCGCCTTCACCTTGGCGACATCGCAGGTGAGGGGGATGTCGTGCCGGGCAAGGGTGCGGCGAAGCGGCGTCGATGCGGGATGCGGCGCCCGCCTTACATCAACCGAAACGACCGGTGATGTAGTCTTCGGTCTGCTGCTTGGACGGCTGGGAGAAAATCGTTTCGGTGCGGTCGTGTTCGATCAGGTCGCCCAGATACATAAAGGCGGTGTAGTCGGACACGCGTGCGGCCTGCTGCATGTTGTGGGTCACGATCACGATGGTGTATTCGCGCTTGAGCTCTTCCACCAGTTGCTCGATGCGGCTGGTGGAAATCGGATCCAGCGCCGAGGTCGGTTCGTCCAGCAGCAACACATCCGGCCGTAGCGCCACGGCGCGTGCAATGCACAGCCGCTGCTGCTGGCCGCCGGACAGTCCCAGCGCGCTTTGCCCCAGCTTGTCCTTGACCTCGTCCCAGAGCGCGCCCTGGCGCAGCGCCTGCTCGACACGGTTCTGCATGTCGGCCTTGGACAGTTTTTCGTGGTGACGGATGCCGTAGGCGACGTTTTCGAAGATCGTCATCGGAAACGGCACCGGCTTCTGGAACACCATACCGACCTTGCTGCGCAGCCGGTTCATCGGGTACTTCGGCGAGAGGATGTTTTCGTTGTCCAGCAACACTTCGCCGCGCGCCTCCATCTTCGGATACAGCGCATAGATGCGGTTGAAGATGCGCAGCAGGGTCGACTTGCCGCAACCGGAGGGCCCGATCAGCGCGGTGACGCGCTTTTCTGGGATCTCGATATTGATGCCCTTGAGCGCGTGGTACTTGTCGTAATAGAAATCCAGGTTGCGTGCGGCCACCTTCACCGGCGCCTGCGCGGCCGGTGCTCCCTTGGCGGCCGGAACGGCGATGCGATGCATCGGCATGGCGTTTTGGAGATCGTTCATGTGGGGTGTCCGGAGGGAGAGGTCAGTCATTGGAGATCTTGTTGCGCAATAGCAGGGCACGCGCGCCCAGGCTCACCAGCAGCACGAACACGGTCAGCACCAGCGCGCCGGACCAGGCCAGGGTCTGCCAGGTCTCGTAGGGGCTGCCGGCGAACTGATTCATGATCACCGGCACGCTGGCCATCGGCTGGAACACATTGCTGTTCCAGTACTGGTTGCCGAAGGCGGTGAACAGCAACGGCGCGGTCTCGCCGCTGATGCGGGCCAGGGCCAGCAGGATGCCGGTGAGGATGCCGGCCGAGGCGGCGCGATACAGCACCTGCACGGTCACCTTCCACTGCGGAATGCCCAGCGACAGCGCCGCTTCGCGCATCTGCGCCGGCACCAGGCGCAGCATTTCGTCGGTGGTGCGCACCACCACCGGCAGCACGATGAAGGCCAGCGACAGCGCGCCGGCAAACGCGGAGAAGCGCCCGCCGGTCTGCATCACGTACAGCGTGTAGACGAACAGGCCCAGCACGATCGACGGTGCCGACAACAGGATGTCGTTGACGAAACGCACCACCAGCCCGGCCTTGCGTGCATTGCCGTACTCGGCCAGCCAGGTGCCGGCGGCAATGCCCAGCGGCGTGCCGATCGCCAGTGCCAGGCCGCACATCACCGCACTGCCGAAGAAGGCGTTGAGCAGGCCGCCTTCCTGCATCGGCGGCGGTGTCATCTTGGTGAACAGGTTGACGTCGATGCCCGGCACACCCTTGGACAACAGGGTCCACAGGATCCAGGCCAGGAAGAACAGGCCGAACACCGCGGTGACGCACGACAGCAACAGGGCGATCGCGTTGGTCACGCGGCGGCGGTTGTACAGTGATTGCGAGACCGAGGACATCAGTTGCCCTCCCGACGCGACAGCTGCATCAGCATGAAACGCGCGATCGCCAGCACGATGAAGGTCACGATAAACAGCACAAACCCCAGCAGCAGCAATGCCGAACGATAGGTTTCGGTGGCCTCGCCGAAATCATTGGCGATCAACGCGGCGATGGTGGTGCCGGGCTCCAGCAGCGACGGCGACAGCCGCACCGTGTTGCCGACCACGAACGCCACCGCCATGGTCTCTCCCAGCGCACGGCCCAGGCCCAGGAACACACCGCCGATCACCGCGGAGCGGGTGTAGGGCAGCACGATGTCCCAGCTGACTTCCCACTTGGTCGACCCCAGCGCGTACGCCGATTCCTTCAGGCGCGTCGGCACGGTCAGGAACACTTCGCGCATCACCGAGGAGATGAACGGAATCACCATGATCGCCAGCACGAAGCCTGCGGTCAGCAGACCGATGCCTAGCGGCGGGCCCTGGAACAACGGGCCGATCAACGGCAGCGTGCCCAGGTGATCGTTGAGCCAGGGCGTCACGTGCTCGGTCATCACCGGCACCAGCACGAACAGGCCCCACATGCCGTAGATGATCGACGGGATGCCGGCCAGCAGTTCGATCGCGGTGCCGACCGGGCCACGCAACCAGCGCGGCGCCACCTCGGTAAGGAAGAACGCGATGCCGAAACTCACCGGCACCGCAATCACCATCGCAATCAGGGCGGTGACCAGGGTGCCGTAGATCGGCGCCAGCGCACCGTATTTGTTTTCCACCGGATTCCAGTCGGCGGAATAGAAAAAACTCAGGCCCTGCATCTGCAAGGCATGGCGTCCGCCCCACAGCATCGACAGCGCGGCGCTGCCGAGCGCCAACAGGACGAAAACGACCGTGGCGGCCAGCGCAAGCTTGAACAGGCGATCGGCACGCGCATCGCGCAGGTCGCGGCCGCGCGGGGCGGTCATCGCTTCGGGAATGGCGGTGGCATTCATTCGATTGGACTCGTCACCCGCGCAACCGCGGGAGCGTGAGACAGCAGGAACGGCGAGGCGCCCGCAGGCACCTCACCGCAGCGCATCCCGCCACGACAGCGGGTGCAGGGCATCACTTGAACTCGCTGGCCCAGTAGGCCTGGATCTGCTGCACCAGCTCCGGCGGCAGCGGCACGTAATGCAGTTCGCTGGCCTGGGCCTGGCCGTTGTCCAGCGCCCACTTGAAGAAGTCCAGCGTCGCCTTGCTGCGCGCCGCATCCTTGGGCTGCTTGTGCATCAGCATGAAGTTGGTCGCGGTGATCGGCCAGGCCTTCTCGCCCGGTGCGTTGGTGATCACCAGGTTGAAATCCTTGGCGTTGGCCCAGTCGGCGCTGGCGGCAGCGGCGGCGAAGCTTTCCGCGTTCGGCTCCACCCACTGGCCGGCGGCGTTCTGCAGCGAGGCGTACGGCATCTTGTTCTGCAGGGCGTAGGCCAGCTCGACATAGCCGATCGAGCCCTTGATCTGCTGCACGTACGAGGCGACGCCTTCATTGCCCTTGCCGCCGACGCCGCCGGGCCACTGCACCGAGGTGCCTTCGCCGACCTTGCTCTTCCACTCCGGGCTGACCTTGGACAGGTAGTTGGAGAAGTTGAAGGTGGTGCCCGAGCCATCGGAGCGATGCACCAGGTTGATCTTGGTGGCCGGCAGGGTCACGCCCGGATTGGCCGCCACGATCGCCGCATCGTTCCACATCGTGACCTTGCCCAGGAAGATGTCGCCCAGCAGCGCGCCGGTCAGGCGCAGCTTGCCCGGTGCGATGCCTTCCAGGTTCACCACCGGCACCACGCCGCCGATCGCCGACGGGAACTGGCCCAGGCCGGCCTGCTGCAGTTCGGCGCTATCCAGCGGCTTGTCGGTTGAACCGAAGTCCACCGTGCCGGCCTTGATCTGCGCGATGCCGCCGCCGGAGCCGATCGACTGATAGTTCACCTTGTTGCCGGTGGCGGCGTTGTAGTCGGCCGACCACTTGGAGACCAGCGGATAGATGAAGGATGCACCGGCGCCGGAGATTTCGGCGCTCTTGCTGTCACTGGCGGTGGCGCCCGCGCTGGGCGCGCCCTTGGCGGTATCGCCGGACTGCGCATCCTTGCCGGGCGAGCAGGCGGCCAGGGCGAGGGCGATGGTGAGGGACAGGGCGGTCAGGCTGGCCGACTGCAGTTTCATGGAAGCTCCGAGGCTGGATTGGCCGGGGGGCCCGGCAGACCACGCTATGAAATGATGTTTTTGTTACACGTGCATGACAGTGCCTTTTGGAGAAGGCATCACAAAAAAGACGCGACCCCCATGGGGCCGCGTCCCGGTGCCGACGCCGGGGAGAGAGACGGCGTCGTTCCTGTTGCTGTGCGTGGCGTTACTTGGGCAGGTTCTTGGCCCAGTAGCCTTCGATCTGGGTCACCAGGCTGTCCGGCAGCGGCACGTAGTCCAGCTGCTTGGCCTGCGCATCGCCCTTGCTGTAGACCCAGCGGAAGAACTCCAGCGTGTTCTTGAGGCCGGCCGGGTTTTTGGGCTTCTTCTGCACCAGGATGAAGTTGGTCGCGGTGATCGGCCAGGCGTTGTCGCCGGAGGCGTTGGTCATCACCAGGTAGAAGTCCTTGCTGTTGCCCCAGTCGGCGCTGTTGGCAGCGGCGGCAAAGGTCTCGTCGGACGGCTGCACGAACTTGCCGGCGGCGTTCTTCATCGCGGTGTAGGCCATCTTGTTCTGCAGCGCATACGACAGCTCGACGTAGCCGATGCCGCCCTTGATCTGCTTCACGTACGCGGCCACGCCCTCGTTGCCCTTGCCACCGATGCCGGTCGGCCACTGCACCGCGGTGCCTTCGCCGACCTTGCTCTTCCAGTCCGGGTTGACCTTGGACAGGTAGTTGGTGAAGTTGAAGCTGGTGCCCGAACCGTCGGAGCGATGCACCACGGTGATCTTGCCCTCGGGCAGCTTCACGCCCGGGTTGAGCGCGGCGATCGCCGGATCGTTCCAGGTGCTGACCTTGCCCAGGAAGATGTCGCCCAGGGTCTTGCCGTCCAGTTTCAGGGCGCCTGCGGCCACGCCGGGCACGTTGACCACCGGCACCACGCCGCCGATCACCGACGGGAACTGCGCCAGGCCGGCAGCGGCCAGTTCTTCCGGCTTGAGCGGGGCATCGGACGAGCCGAAGTCCACGCTGGCCGCCTTGATCTGGGCAATGCCGCCGCCCGAACCGATCGATTGATAGTTGACCTGCTTCTTGGTGGCCGCGTTGTAGTCGGCCGACCACTTGGACATCACCGGGTAGATGAACGAGGCACCGGCGCCGGTGACATCGGCGGCCTGGGCGCACAAGGCCAGCGAGGCGGTGAGCACGCCGACGGCCAGACGGGTCTTCAGAGAGTGGATCACGGAACAGCTCCTGTAGCGAAGGGATGAGGACGTCCCGCAGTCGCGCCATTGCAGGGCAGGGGCATGACCGCGCGGTGTCCGGGAGATGACATGCAGATGACGGCGTTGCGGCCGGGCGCATTGCCGGGCCAGGCGGGTCGCCGCCATGGCGCGCTCACGGCAGCGCGGCAGGGCGGCCGGATCGATCGCGCACTTACCAATAGAACTGCGCACGTGCCTCGATGATCGACGGGTTGTCGTCGACCAGGCCACGCGTGGCGCTGTTGTAGCGGGTGCTTTCCACCTTCGCGTAGTCGAGTGCGAACTTGAAGTTGGAGCGCCAGTACCAGTTGGCGCCGACCGTCCACACGTCCATCTTGCCGCCCAGCACGCCGTCCACGAACGGGGTGGTGCCGTTGGAGACCAGGTGGCCGTCGTTGAGGTCCAGGGTGTCGTAGCGCACCGCCAGCTGCCACATCCCCGAGGCCGGCGCGTTCGGCAGCGGGGTGGTCGGCACGCCGGCCTTGTAGCCCCAGGTCTCGCCGGTGATGTTCCAGACACCGCTGACGTACCAGCCATCACTCTTGTAGTCGTTGGCGTTGTTGCCGATGCGCTTGGCGTTTTCCTGGAAGAACTCGCCCTGCAGCTTGAACGGGCCGGTGATCCACATCGCCTCGGCTCCGGCCACACCCACGCTGTCCACGTTGGTGATGGCGCCGCTGTCGATCAGGCGCACCGTGGTCAGGTCGGCGTCCGGGCGCGCGCGCAGGCGCAGGGTGTCGTCGTCGGTGTCGTACCCCAGGTAGCTCAGGCCAACGTGCAGCACATTGCCGCTCTCGTTGATCGGCGCCCAGGTGCCGCGTGCGCCGTAGCCGCTGCCATGTGCCTGGTTGCGGGTCAGTTCGCGGCCGAACGCGCTGGCGGTGATGCTCCAGTCGTTGTCGCCCATTCCGTAGGCCACGCCGAGCCGGCGCGAGATGCCGTAGGTGTTGGTCACTGCGGCCTTGGAGACGAAGTCGTTGTTCTTGGTGCTGGACAGCTCTTCCAGGCTGTTGGGCTGCTTGAACTGGCCGATCTGCAGATAGTTGTTGGCGTTGCCGGCGAACTTGTACTTGATGTTGTTGTCGAGGAAACGCCCGGTGCTGCGGATGGTGGTGCCGCGGATGGTGACCTCCTTCAGCACGCTCGGGTCGTAACCGGCCACCCATTCGAAATTGCCCGGGCCCTTGCCCTTGAGCACCAGCTCGGCACGGCGGATGCTGAATTCGGAATTGTCGCCATTGGCTCCGATCGGGCCATTGAGATCCTGCACATCGTTGTGGAACCAGTTGCCATCAGCCTGGACCAGGCCTTCCAGCGACATCTCCGAGCCGCCGATCACGTCGATGGCGATTTCGGCATGCGCGGCGGGTGCGGCCAGCGCCAGCAACAGGGCAGCGCCCAGCAGGGTGGGAGAAAGTTTCATATGTGCCTTGCGACCTGAGAAAGTGAGCGCAGGCTATGGCGTGAAAGTTGCGTTAATGTGACAACTTCGGATCGCGTTGCAATCTGATTTTTGTCAACAAAGACAAAGATTTACGCGTGTTTGTCTTTTGTCAGTGTGTGTCATGAGTCTGAACGGGCTGCCTCGTATGACAGATGTGACAGTGGCGTGGTTCACCGTTTCAGCGAGCTCAAGCTTATTGCGACCTGAACCAACCAGGTGGAACGGCGGCGTATCAGGCGCTTTGTGCGTCGCACCACTTGCACAGGCGCGTTCTAAATTGTTAGTTTCGAGGCCATGTTTCCCCGATTCCTCCAATTGCTGTTGGCCTGCCTGCTCGCGCTCACTGCGTGGTCGGCGGCCGATGCGCACGACCGCATCCACGATGCGCTTGTGGGCGATGGCGTGGCGGTGATGGCGGATGCTGGTGAAGAACGCGACGCAGCCGATGATCTGCAGGATGATGGGGACGCACAGACCCAGGTCGATACGCACTCTGCAGACGACATCCCCTTGCTCTCCCAGGCATGGCCGGTGGTCGCACGTTATTTCCCCTCCTGGTACGCGCATTACGCGCCGGCAACTCAAAAACGCGACCTGATCCCGCAACTGCGTCCTCCCAACGCAGCGCGCGCCTGATCCTTCGTTAGTCGCGTCAACCGGTGCAGCGCACCGGCTTCCTTTGATTTGTTCGTCTTTGCAATTCGCGGCCTGCGCCGCGGATGGCCATTCGTTGCCTAGAGGTATCTCCCATGGAAAGTTTGCTAGAAGGTTTTCGTCATTTCCGTAAGGAAGTGTATCCGCGCCAGAGTGCGCGCTTTCAGGAACTGGCCGGCGGCCAGAGTCCGCACACGTTGTTCATTACCTGCGCCGACTCGCGCGTCATGCCGGAGCTGATCTTCTCCGCACAACCGGGCGAATTGTTCGTCTATCGCAATATCGGCAATGTGGTGCCGCCTTACTCCCAGCACGTCAGCGGCGTGGTTGCGGCGATCGAGTACGCCATCGCCGTACTGGGCGTGCGGCATATCGTGATCTGCGGCCATACCGACTGCGGCGCGATGAAGGCCGTGCTCAAGCCGGAATCGCTGGAGGACGTGCCATCCGTGGCGGCCTGGCTCAAGCACACCGATGCGGCGCGTCACGTCACGGCCCATCACGGACACGACCCGCACAGCCAGGAAGCGCTGAGCTGCATGACCGAGGAGAACGTGGTCTCGCAGCTGGACCATCTGCGCACGCAGCCGGTGGTCGCCGCGCGTCTGGCGGCCGGTACCTTGCGCATCCACGGCTGGATCTATGACATCGCCCACGGCGAGATCCGCGCCTTCGATGCCGAGAAGGGTGGCTTCCGTCCGTTGTTGGCGGACAACACCCCCGAAGCCACCCCGCGTCCGCGACTGCAGCAAGTCGTGCGCGCCGAACTCGCCTGACGGAGCACATCATGAACACATCAGGTATCGGCGGATATTTCCGCCAGGGACTGTTCGGGCGTGATTTGTTGTCGTCTGTCGTGGTCTTCCTCGTCGCACTCCCGTTGTGCATGGGCATTGCGATCGCTTCCGGCATGCCGCCGGCCGCAGGCCTGATCACCGGCATCATCGGTGGACTGGTCGTCGGCTTCCTGGCGGGCTCTCCTCTGCAGGTGAGCGGACCGGCCGCCGGCCTGGCTGTGTTGGTGTTCGAACTGGTCCGCGAGCACGGCATTGCCGCACTGGGTCCGGTGATCCTGGTGGCGGGCGCGATCCAGCTGATCGCTGGTCTGTGCCGCGCAGGCGTGTGGTTCCGGATGACATCGCCGGCCGTGGTGGCCGGCATGCTGTCGGGCATCGGCATCCTGATCGTGGCCTCGCAGGCGCATGTTCTGATGGACGCCGCTCCCAAGGCGCGCGGTCTGGAAAACTTCGCTGCATTGCCGGCCGTGGTGTGGCAGGCAATCACCGAAGGCACCGGCCGTACCGCGTTGTTCGTGGGCCTGGCCACCATCGGCATCATCCTGGCCTGGGACAAGCTGCGTCCGCAGCGTCTGCGCTTTTTGCCAGGTGCGTTGATCGCCGTAGTGGTGGTCACGGCGACGGTGCAGTTGCAGGGCCTGAACGTCAACAAGGTGGACGTGCCGACCAATCTGTTCTCGGCGATCAGCATCCCCAGCGTGGCGGACATCTTCGGCGTGTTCAATGCGACGTTGCTGGTGTCTGCAGTGACCTTTGCCTTCATCGCCAGCGCAGAGACCTTGCTGTCGGCGGCGGCGGTGGACCGCATGCATCAGGGCGCGCGCACGCAGTACGACCGTGAGCTGGCGGCGCAGGGTGTGGGCAATATGCTGTGCGGCTTCCTGGGCGCATTGCCGATGACCGGCGTGATCGTGCGTAGCGCGGCCAATGTGCAGGCCGGAGCGGCCACGCGCATGTCCACGGTGCTGCATGGCGGCTGGTTGCTGGTCTTCGCAATGCTGCTGCCGTGGCTGTTGCGGATGACGCCGGTGGCATGTCTGGCCGGCATCCTGGTCTACACGGGAGTGAAGATGATCAAGATCGGTCAGGTCAAGGAGCTGGCGACCTATGGTCGTGGCACCGCGGCGATCTATCTGGCGACCACCTTCGCGATCGTGGCGACCGACCTGCTGACCGGTGTGCTGATCGGCTTCGGCCTGTCGTTGTTCCGTCTGGCCCTGCATTCATCGCGCCTGAAGGTGGACGTGCGTGAGCACGAGCACAAGAAGGACGAGATGCATCTGACCCTGCAGGGCTCGGCAACGTTCCTGAAGGTGCCGGCGATGGCGCGCACGCTGGAGAGCGTGCCGCCGAACACCGCCCTGCATCTGGATGTGGCCAAGCTGCATCACGTCGACCATGCCTGCATCGAGTTGTTGCGCGACTGGAGCCGGAATGCGGCCTCGCGCGGCTGCGAGCTGGTGGTGGACTGGAAGGAGCTGGATCGACGCGTGGAAGGCCAGCCGGCGGTGGAAAGCGTGCTGGTCGAACAGCGCGTCGAACAAGCCAAGGCGGCGTAAACCTGCTGCAACGCCCGGCGCTCGCGCCGGGTGAACTCTATCGTGACCGGGTGATGCATGGCGCCGCAAGACGCATCATCTGGTCGCGATTTTTTTATGGCCGGGAATCGGGATTCGGGATTGGGGAATCGGAAAAGCCGGGATTGGCGGTGCTGAGGTGCTGATATGGCAAGCCTGGTGCCCGACTGAGCGCTTGCAGTTGCGATGGTTTTGTTAGGTCGTGTCAGCCATGTTGATTCGGATTGCGTCAGCTTTTGGGAGTTTTTGGCCGTTCGGCGGGTGCGGGGGTCTTGTCGCGGTAGCGGCACAGGTCGTGGATCACGCAGCCTGGGCAGTCGGGCTTGCGTGCCTTGCAGACGTAGCGGCCATGCAGGATGAGCCAGTGATGTGCGTCGTGCAGGAACTCGGCAGGAATGACCTTGACCAGTGTGTCCTCGACCGCGCGCACGTCCTTGCCCGGCGCAAGACCGGTGCGGTTGGCGACGCGGAAGATATGCGTGTCCACCGCCATGGTGGGCTCGCCGAACGCGGTGTTGAGCACGACGTTTGCGGTCTTGCGGCCGACACCGGGTAAGGCTTCCAGCGCGGCGCGATCGTGCGGTACTTCGCCGCCGTATTGCTCCAGCAGGATCCTGCAGGTGGCGATGACGTTCTTGGCCTTGGCATTGAACAGGCCGATGGTGGCGATGTAGCGCTTCAGGCCTTCTTCGCCGAGATCGAGAATGTCACGCGGGGTATTGGCCACCGGATACAGCTTGCGGGTGGCCTTGTTGACGCCGACATCGGTGGCCTGTGCCGACAGCAGTACCGCGATCAGCAACTCGAATGGCGTGGTGTATTCCAGCTCGGTGGTCGGGTGCGGATTGAGCTCGCGCAACCGCGCGAACATCTCCTGTATTTCAGGCTTGCGCATGAGGTTGCCGCGCCTTGTCGGCGGGGTCTGACGGATCGCGTTCATGGCGGTGCGCCGCCAGCGGCCTTGGCCTTTGCGCGCGCCAGGATGGCTGCGGCCAGCGGCGGTAATGCGGCTGCGGCGGGTTGGCTGGGCGCCGGTGCCGGCGTTCGGCGTGCATCGCGTTCGGCAGCACGACGTTGCAGGCGCGCGGCGCGTGCGCGGTAGCGGTCGCGGGCGGCCCAGGCATCGCGCAGCCGCTGTTGTGCGGCAAGCAACACCGCGCGCAGCTGCGGGCAGGCCGGATCCAGCAGGTCGTCGCCCGGATCGGGCCGATACTCCATCAAACCCAGTGCCAACGCACGATCGAGATCGTCGGCGTGTACGCAGTCGAACAGCTGGAGGGGCAGGGGACGTGCTGCCGGGTTGGGGTCGAACGTCATGGCAAGCCGATCAGCGATTGAGAAAGTGCGCGGGGCGTTTTTCGAGAAACGCGCCGGTGCCTTCGCGCATGTCGTCGCTGGAAAACAGCAGCGCAAATTGCGCGGTTTCCAGCTGCAGGCCTTCTTCGATGGCGCATTCGCCACCGAACACCACCGCATCCAGAATGCCGCGCAGCGCGAGCGGTGCGGCGACGGCCAGACGCCGTGCCAGGGCCAGGGTGTCTTCCTGCAGGGCTTCCGGCTCGACCACGCGATTGACCAGGCCCAGCTGCAGCGCGCGCGGCGCATCGATCGGCAGGCCGAGCAGGCACAGCTCCAGCGCCGCCGCTCGCCCGGTCAGACGCAATAGCCGTTGCGTGCCGCCGAAACCGGGGATCAGGCCGAGGTTGATCTCCGGCTGCCCCAGGCGTGCGGTGGATGCGGCGATACGCAGATGGCAGGCCATTGCCAGCTCCAGCCCGCCGCCCAGCGCAAAGCCGTTGACCATGGCGATCACCGGCTTGGGCATGCGCTCGATCCGGCGCATCACCTGCTGGCCCAGCAGCGAGAACTCGCGGCCCTGCATCGCCGACAGCTCGCGCATTTCGGCGATGTCCGCGCCGGCGACAAATGCCTTGGGGCCTGCGCCGGTCAGGATCACCACGCGGATGTGGTCCGCGCTGGCTGCCTCGGCAAAGGCATGATCCAGTGCCCGCAGCGTTTCCTGGTTCAAGGCGTTCAGTTTGTCCGGTCGATTGACCGTGATCGTCCGTACACTGGCGTGGTCGGCGATCAGAATGACGTGATTGGACATGGAAATCCTTGCGAACGTAAAAAATTAGTAAATACGGAACTTCCGAAAGCCTTGCTGGTCCTAGCTTTCGTGATAAGTAGCGGTTCGGTATCGCGGCCGCTATCCTAGCGCGTCATCTCAGGCGGCAGACCCGTCCTGTGCCACCACCCTGGAGAATTGTTTGATGAAGTTGCGTTCTATCGCGGTCGCTGTGGCGGCCCTGGCCCTGACGGGCAATGCACTGGCCCAGGACACGACGTCCGAGAAGGGCAAGTTGAGCTACTACTTCGGCTATGACTACGGCAACAACCTTGCCGAGCTCACCGGTCGCGGCGAGCAGCTCGACATCAACTCGGTGGTAAAGGGTCTGCAGGACGCCTATGCCAAGAAACAGCCGGCGATCACTGCCGACCAGCTGAAGCCGGCCGTCGAAGCGTTCCAGAAGCGTGAGCAGGGCCGTGCCCAGCAGGCCAAGGCCGAGTACGACAAGGCCGCTGCGGCCAACAAGACCAAGAGCGACCAGTTCCTGGCCAAGAACAAGGGCACCGCGGGCGTGCAGACGCTGCCCAGCGGCGTGCAGTACCGCGTGATCGAAGCAGGCAAGGGCGCCAAGCCGACCCAGGCCAGCACCGTGCAGCTGGAAGTGGCCGGTCCGTTCCCGTTCGGCGACCGCGAGAAGGCACGTCCGGCGCAGCAGATTCCGGCCATCAAGGTCAGCGAAGTCGAAATGCAGGCCATGCGCGACACGCTGCTGCAGATGCCGGCCGGCTCCAAGTGGGAAGTGACCCTGCCGCCGGAGAAAGCCTACGGTGCCGATCCGCGCACCCCGTTCCCGCCGAACGTGGCTGTGCAGTTCGAGATCAAGCTGGTCAGCGTCAAGTAATTGCATTGGATGTTGCTGTGACAACGCCGGCCACCAGGCCGGCGTTGTCGTTTGGATCCAGCGGCCAAGCGCGAGAGGATGGACGAACGGCGTGACGATGCGGTGCGGCGGGAGCCAGCGATGAGCGACACGGATTCGACCCGCAATGGTCTGCCCAGCCCGTGTATCGGTGTATGTTCGCTGGACGCGCAGGCGCACTGTGTCGGCTGCCTGCGCAGCCTGGATGAAATTGCACGCTGGATGAGCATGAGCGACACCGAACGTCAGCAGTATCTGCATACGGTTCTGCCGGCGCGCGCGTTGGCCGCGCGGCTGCCCGAATGTGCGCAGTTGCGGCGCGCGCTGTATGCGCTGGACACCGCGCCCGACGGGCCGGGCTGGAATCATGCCGAGTTGATCGACCTGACCGAGGGCGGCGCCTCGGCCGAGGCCGCGGTGCTGTGCGGACTGGTGCCGCGCGCACAGGGCACCATGGTGCTGCTGACCCGGCGCACCGACAGCCTGCGTCACCATGCCGGGCAGGTCAGTTTTCCCGGTGGACGCATCGAGCCGTCGGATGCGGATGCGGCCGCTGCGGCGCTGCGCGAGAGTTGCGAGGAAATCGCGCTCGGCGCCGGCCAGGTGCATGCGCTGGGCTATCTGGATCCGTTCCTGACCGTGAGCGGTTTTCGCGTCACGCCGGTGGTGGCGGTGATCGACCCGGCGTTCGTGGCGGTGCCGCAGCCGGACGAAGTGGCCGAGGTGTTCGAGGTGCCGCTGGCCTACCTGATGGATCCGGACAACCTGCGCAGCGTGGAGCTGGAATATCGCGGCCGGCCGCGCCGCGTGCTGGAATACGACTGGCCGGGCCACCGCATCTGGGGTGCCACCGCGGCCATCCTCCTCAATCTTCGTCGTCGTCTGGAGCAGGTTGCATGAGTGCGGAACCCCACTGGACCACGCTGGTCGACAGCGCCACGTTGGCAGCGGCATTGCCGCATCCGCAGTTGCGATTGCTGGACGCGCGCGCTGCGCCACCGACTGCGCCGGACCCGGATGCCGCGCGCAAGGCCTATGCGCAAGGGCATCTGCCAGGCGCGTACTACGTCGATCTCGAGAAGGATCTGGCCGATCTGTCGCTGCCTGCGCAGGGGCGGCACCCGCTGCCGCACAGTGCGTCATTCGCCAGGCGGCTGGGCGCGTGGGGGATCGACCCGGACAGCCAGGTGGTGATCTACGATGCCGCCGACGGCAGCATGGCCGCGGCGCGGGCATGGTGGATGCTGCGGCTGATGGGACATCGCCGCGTGGCGGTGCTCGATGGCGGGTTGGCCGCCTGGCGCGCTGCCGGCTTGCCGGAAAGCACCGAGCCGCCTGCAGAGCGCGATGGCGCGGCATACCCAGGCAGCTTCGACAGCGATGCGGTGGTCGAGGCCGGGCAGATCCTGGCGCGGCTGGATCAGGCGCCGGGCTGGTTGCTGGATGCACGTGCAGGCGAGCGTTTTCGCGGCGAGGTGGAGCCGGTCGATCCGGTGGCCGGGCATGTGCCCGGTGCGGTGAGTCGCCCCTTGGGCGTAAGCCTGCGCGACGGGCGGTTCAAGCCGGCAGAGGAACTGCGCGCCGAGTTGTCGGCGCTGCTGGGCGCGTATCGTCCCGAGCAGGCGGTGGTGATGTGCGGCTCCGGGGTGACCGCATGCCATCTGCTGCTGGCACTGGAAGTGGCCGGATTGTCGGGCGCGCGCGTTTACGCCGGCTCCTGGAGTGGGTGGTTGCAGGATTCCACACGTCCGGTCGCGACCAGCCCCTGATTGCAGGCACAATGGCGGCAGGAACGGTGACCTGTGGGGACGCAGGTTCGCTGCGCGGAGCGCAGTTTCTCGCAGTGCTGGGTGACTCATGCGGTTGCAGTTGCAGGTCGGCGCGTTGTGCGTCGCGATGGTGTCGTTGGCTGCCTGTTCGGCGGGGTCGACCGCCGACGCCAACGGTGCGCGCATCGCCGGTCGTGGGCAGAGCGATCGCCACGCGATGTATCAGGTCGAACTCGAACGTGCACGCGCCGAGCGCGTGCAGCGCTTGCGTGCGCCCGATGGCTGGCTGAGCTACACCGGCTCAGGGCGCGTGCGTGCCGGCCGGTACCAGGTGGGCAGCGATCCACGCAGCGACCTGGTGTTGCCGGCCGGGCCTGCGCAACTGGGGCAGCTGACGCTGGATGCCGACGGCCGCGTGCACTTCGACGCCGCTGCCTCCGCACCGGTGCACTTGAACGGCCAGCGCATCGATCGCGTGCGCCTGAGGCCGGAGCGTGCAGGGCAGCGTGGCGATCGCCTGGATGTGGAGGGCCGGCAGTTCTATCTGGTGCAGACCGGCAGCTTGTTCGGCTGGCGTTTCCGCGACCCGGCAGCGCCGTTGCTGACCCACTTCGCCGGGCTGGAGTATTTTCCGACCGACCCGCAGTGGCGCATCCAGGCGCGCTGGCAGGCGTATCCCACGCCGCGCACGACCACGCTGCTGACCTCGATCGGCACCCCGCTCACCGTCCAGGTGCCGGGCGAGGCGGTGTTTTCGCGCAATGGCCGGGACTACCGGTTGCAGCCGATCGTCAGCGACGACGGGCGAGGCCTGTTCTTCCTGTTCGCCGATCGCACCAGCGGCAAGGAAACGTATGGCGGCGCGCGCTATCTCTACACCGCGGCACCACACGACGGCCGGCTCATGCTCGACTTCAATCTGGCCGAGAATCCGCCCTGTGCGTTGACGCCGCACGTGGTCTGCCCGATCGCGTCGCCGGAAAATCGCCTGGACCTGGCAGTGAATGCCGGCGAGAAGACCTACCGCGCGACCGAGCGCTGAGCACCGAACTCGCGAAGGCGGCCAGCCGTGTCGATGGCCCTGTGTGCGCCGCTGCTAGCGCGGTGTGTGCGCCCAGCTGACCGCCGCTTCGATCTGCGGCCACGGAAACAGCGGGCCGGGGTCGAGCTTGCGTTGGATCTTGCGCGACGGATCGTCGCTGGCCGCTTCCTGGGTGGTGTCCAGTGCCTGGTGGCCGGCGATGCGGCGGACCGATGGCAGCTGCTGTTGCAGCCACTGCAGCAGCGTGATCAGCGCAGTGATCTGCGCCTGCGGATATGGCTCGCTCATGCACTGATGGCGCGAGTCCAGCCAGTGCGGATAACGGCCGCTGTTGACCAGTTCGATGCCCAGCGTATGCGGGTTGTGGCCGCGCACGTGATGGGCCACGCGCTCCAGCGCGACGTATTGCTGGATGCTGCCATTGCGGTCGATGTAGTAATGCCCGCTGTTGCCGGTGCCGCTGTCGTAGAGCACGCGTTCGCCGTATTCGCGTGCCATCGCCATGTCGGGCAACTCGGTGCAATGGATGACCACCATGTCGATCTGCGTGAGCGCGCGTCGCGCCAGCCGCGATTCGTAGGACAACGGCGCGTAGGTGATCGGTGGCGACGGCAGGACGGCATCGGACATGAGGCGGATGCTAGCATTGCCCGATGGCTTTGAATCCCGACAGCCCCTTGGGCAAATTGATGGCGACCCTGCCGCAGGCCGGCCAGGTGACCTGGATCGGCGTGCGTCCCGCGCGCGACGTGGAGATGATCGCGGTGGACGCGGCACAGGCCACCACCGGCGTCGGCCTGGTCGGCGACCGCTACAAGGGCGGCAGCGGCAAGCGCGGCGTGACCTTGATCCAGGCCGAACATCTGCCGGTGATCGCGGCACTGGCCGGCCACACCGCGATCGCGCCCGCCACCTTGCGCCGCAACCTGGTGGTGTCCGGCATTCCGCTGATCGCCTTGAAAGGGCGGCGTTTCCGCATCGGTGATGTCGAGCTGGAAGGCACCGATCCCTGCGATCCGTGCTCGCGCATGGAGGACGCGCTGGGTGCGGGCGGCTACAACGCCATGCGCGGTCATGGCGGCCTGTGTGCGCGCGTCCTGCGTGGCGGCGTGCTGCGCCTCGGCGATACGGTGCAGACGCTATGAGCCGCGGTCATTGCATCCTGTCGCACGGCTTCGAGAGCGGCCCGGATGCGCTGAAGGTCACCGCCCTGGCCGATGTCGCCGCGCAGTTGGGCTGGACCCACGAGCGCCCGGACTACACCGATCTGGACGCACGCCGCGAGGTGAGTTCGCTGGGCGATGTGCAAGGCCGGCTGCAGCGCCTGCTGGAGATCGCGCGTGCGGCGGCCGACAAGGGCCCGCTGGTGCTGGTCGGTTCCAGCCTGGGCTCGTACATCGCCGCGCAGGTGTCGTTGCAGGTGCCCACGCGCGGGCTGTTCCTGATGGTGCCGCCGACCCGGATGGGGCCGTTGCCGGCACTGGATGCGGCGCGCGTGCCGATTTCGATCGTGCATGCCTGGCGCGATGAACTGATTCCGGCCGGCGAGGTGATCGCCTGGGCGCAGGCGCGCCATGCGCGCTTGCTGCTGGTCGACGACGAACACCGGCTGGCGTCGCATGTGGATGCATCGGCGCGGGCCTTCGCCGAACTGTTGCAGAGCCTGTGATGCGGACGAGGGTGTGCGGGTTTTGGGGCGTCCGATGAACGTACTGATTCGCGAAGCGAGCGACGGCGATGCGGCGGCAATCGAACTGCTGACGATGGTCGCGTTCATGCGCGACGAACATAGCCGCCATGACGAGCAGCACGTGATCGCCGGGTTGCGCAACGACGGCGCGCTGGCGTTGTCGCTGGTGGCCGACCACGACGGGTATGTGGTCGGGCATCTGGCGGTATCGCCGGTGTGGCTGTCGGACGACTCGCCCGGCTGGTACGCGTTGGGGCCGCTGGCGATCGGCCCGGGACATCAGCGCCAGGGGCTGGGCACGCGCTTGGTGCAGGCGGCATTGGCCAGCTTGCGCGAGCGTGGCGCGGCCGGCTGCCTGGCATTGGGCGAGCCGGCGTTTTTCAGGCGCCTGGGCTTTGCGGTGGAGCCGGGGCTGACCTTGCCCGGCGTCCCGGCATCCGAGCTGCAGGCGCTGGCGTTTGGCGACCGCCTGCTGCCGCTGGCCGATGTGGCCTATCACCCGGCGTTCGGGCTGGGGTGAGCGTTGCATCGTCGGGACACCTGATGGCCCGCGTTGCCGGTGATTTTGCCACGGCAGCGATCCCCGCGATGGCTGTCTTCGATGGTCCCTGTTAGCCGGCAATGATCCGGCCTGCAGGAGCGTGGGCATGTCTGCACGGTGCCGCCTGCCGATGCTGCTGCGCTTGAACAGGGCCAGTCTGCCGCAGTGCCCGGGATTTGGCTTGCGTTGCAGGCTGACCTACACTTTGCCGCGCTGCCCATTGTCTGAGGATTGGTCCAATGCGCCATTGATGCCGCCGTCGTGATGACGGCCTTACCCGCTGCCGGTCCGGCTGGATCGGTGCGTGTGCTGGCATGCAATGGAGATCCGTATGACCTGTCCGTCGCTGACGCTGGAAGGCGTTGCGTATGTGCTGCCCGATGGCAGCCCGTTGTTTTCCGATCTGACAATCCACATCGACCAGCGCGCCACCGGCCTGGTGGGGCGCAATGGCGTGGGCAAGAGCGTGCTTGCGCGCCTGCTGGCCGGCACGTTGCTGCCCAGCGCCGGGCGCTGTGTGCGCAACGGCAGCGTGCACTACCTGCCGCAGCGCGTGCGCGTTGCGCCGGGGCAGAGCATTGCCGACCTGGCCGGCGTCGCGCCGCTGCTGGAGGCGCTGGACCGTATCGCTGCTGGCAGCGTTGCGCCCGCCGATTTCGAGCTGGTCGGCGAGCGCTGGGCCGCCCATGCGCAATTTGCCGCAGAACTCGAACGGCAAGGCCTGGGTGGGCGCGATCCGTGTGCACCGGCCGCGCAGCTCAGTGGCGGCGAAGCGATGCGCGTGGCACTCGCCGGTGCGTTCCTGAGCCAGCCGGACCTGTTGATTCTGGACGAACCCAGCAATCACCTGGATGGCCCGCAGCGGCAGCGGCTGATGGATCAGTTGCTGGCATGGAACGGCGGCGTGCTGGTGATCAGCCACGACCGCAGCCTGCTCGATGCGATGCAGCGCATCGTTGAATTGTCCGCGCAGGGGCTGCGCAGCTATGGCGGCAATTACGCGTTCTATGCGCAGCAGCGCGCCATCGAACAGCAGGCCGCCAGCGCGTTGCTGGCCCAGCGCAAACAGGCACGCGCACGCGGCGAACAGGCGCTGCGCGAGCAGCAGCAACGTCACCAGCAACGCCAGGCACGCGGCGCGCGTGCTGCGGGGCAGGCCAACCAGGCCGCGATCCTGCTTGGCGCGCAGAAGCAGCGCAGCGAGGTCAGCGCGGGGCGGCTGCAACAGCAACGCCAGGCCGACCAGGCGCGGCTGAGCGAGGCGGTGGTGCAGGCCGTGGCGCTGGTGCAAGACGACCCCACGATCGCGCTACTGGCGCCGACATCGCCCGCCGGCGCATCGCAGCGCTTGGCCACGCTGCAACAGGTGGAACTGGCGCACGGGCGGCTGGGCGGGCGGCGGGTGGATCTGCTGTTGCATGGGCAGCCGCGGATCGGCCTGGTCGGCCCCAACGGCAGCGGCAAGTCGTCGTTGCTGCAGCTGCTGGCCGGGCGCCTGCAGCCCAGCGCGGGGCAGTGCCAGGTGCATGTGCCGGTGGCGTATCTGGATCAGGACCTGGGGCTGCTGGACCCGGCGCGCTCGGCGGCTGCGCAGCTGCACGATGCAGACCCGGGCGCGCCGGCGCATGCGCAGCGGCTGCGCCTGGCGCTGCTGGGGCTGGACCAGAGGCATGCCGACCTGCCCACCGGCCAGCTCAGCGGCGGCCAGCGGCTCAAGGCGGCGCTGGCCTGCGCGCTGTACCGGGCGCAGCCGGCGCAACTGCTGTTGCTGGACGAGCCGACCAACCACCTGGATCTGGCCGCGGTGGAGGCGATCGAGGCGCTGCTGCACAGCTACCCAGGTGCGCTGATCGTCGCCTCGCACGATGCCGCCTTCCTGCAGCGGCTGGGCCTGCGGCAGCGCCTGGATACCGCGCAGGCGCAGTGGCGGCTGGCGCCGTGGTGAACCGCACGACGGGCGATCCGGCCGGCGGGCTGGTAAAGCCGGGCCCGATGGCCGACCATTTGCGCCCCGCCCGCGGCGGCCACGGCTCTGCCCTCCAGGGCGCCGGCCCAGCGTCCTGCTCCCGCGCTCGCCCCCACGGCCAGCGTCTCCATCGATACCTGCCTACGTGAAATTCTTTGCATCCTGTGCCAAGGGCCTGGAATACCTGCTTGCCGACGAGCTGCTGTCGCTCGGTGCCAGCAAGGCCACCGCCACCATCTCCGGCGTCAACGTCGAGGGCGAGCTGCGCGATGCGCAGCGCGCCGTGCTGTGGTCGCGGCTGGCCAGCCGGGTGCTGTGGCCGCTGAGCGAGTTCGATTGCCCGGACGAGGACGCACTGTATGCCGGGGTGGCCGAATTGCCGTGGGACGAGCACCTGTCCGTCGGCCACACGCTGTCGGTGGACGCGCATGTCTCCGGTACCGCGATCACGCACGCCCGTTACGCGGCGCAGCGCATCAAGGACGCGGTGGTCGACACCATGCGCCGGCAGGGCCTGGAGCGCCCGTCGGTGGATGTGGACAGCCCGGATCTGCGTTTGAACCTGTCGCTGCGCAAGGGCCGCGCCACCATTTCGGTGGATCTGGGCGGCGGCCCGCTGCATCGGCGCGGTTGGCGCATGGCGCAGAACGATGCGCCGCTCAAGGAGAATCTGGCCGCGGCGGTGTTGCTGCGCGCCGGTTGGCCGCGCGCCTACGCCGATGGCGGCGGCCTGCTGGATCCGATGTGCGGCAGCGGCACCTTGCTGATCGAAGGCGCGCTGATGGCCGCCGACGTGGCGCCCGGCCTGCAGCGCTATGGCAGCGCTATCCCCAGCCGCTGGCGCGGCTTCGACCGTGAGGGCTGGCAGCAGCTGGTGGGCGAAGCGCGCGAGCGCGACAGTCGCGGCCGCGCCGCACTCAGGCAGGTGATCCACGGCAGCGACATGGACCCGCATGCGATCCGCGCCGCGAAGGAGAATGCGCAGGTGGCCGGTGTGGCCGAGGCGATCTGGTTCGGCGTGCGCGAGGTGGGTGATCTGCAGACCCCGCCGCAGGCCACCGGCGTGGTGGTGTGCAATCCGCCTTACGACGAACGCCTGGCTGCCGATGCGGCGCTGTATCGCCGCCTGGGCGACACCTTGCAGCGCGCCGTGCCGCAATGGCGGGCCAGCCTGCTGTGCGGCAACGCCGAGCTGGCGTATGCCACCGGCCTGCGCGCGGGCAAGAAATACCAGCTGTTCAATGGCGCGATCGAATGCGCGTTGATCGTCTGCGACCCGATCGCGGTGCCGCGGCGCACCCCGCTGGCGGCGCCGACCGCGCTCAGCGAAGGCGCGCAGATGGTCGCCAACCGCCTGCGCAAGAATCTGCAGAAGTTCAAGAAGTGGCGCGCACGCGAAGGCATCGAATGCTTCCGCGCCTACGACGCCGATCTGCCGGAATATTCCGCCGCCATCGACGTGTACCAGCAGGCCGATGGCGATCGCCGCGTGTTTCTGCACGTGCAGGAATACGCCGCGCCGGCGACGATTCCCGAAGCCGACGTGCGCCGCCGTCTGGGCGAGCTGCTGGCCGCCGCACGCGAGGTGTTCGAGGTGCCGGGCGAACGCGTGGCGCTCAAATCGCGCGAGCGTGGCAAGGGTGGCAGCAAGTACGGCCGCTTCGAGCAGCGCAACGAATTCATCAACGTGCGCGAGCATGGCGCCTTGCTGCGGGTGAATCTGTTCGATTACCTCGATACCGGCCTGTTCCTGGACCATCGCCCGTTGCGTGGCACCATGGCCATGCAATCGAAGGGGCGGCGTTTCCTCAACCTGTTCTGCTACACCGGCGTGGCCAGCGTGGAAGCGGCGGTGGCCGGGGCAAGCGCGACCACCAGCGTGGATCTGTCCGGCACCTATCTGCAGTGGTGCGCCGACAACCTGGCCCTGAACGGCCAGGCCGGCAGCAAGCACACGCTGGTGCAGGCCGACGCGCTGGCCTGGCTGGAAGCCGAGCGCGCGCATTTCGACGTGATCTTCTGCGACCCGCCGACCTTCTCCAACTCCGCACGCGCCGAGGACTTCGACATCCAGCGCGAGCACGTGCGGCTGCTGCGTGCGGCGATGGCGCGGCTGGCGCCGGGTGGGGTGCTGTACTTCTCCAACAACTTCCGTCGCTTCAAGCTGGACGAGGAACTGGTGGCCGAGTTTGCGCAGTGCGAGGAAATCAGCCCGCGCACCATCGACCCGGATTTCGAGCGGCATGCGCGCATCCACCGTGCCTGGCGATTGACCGCCTGATGCCGCGGCCCGGTCGCGTCTGACCGGCCAGTGCAGGCATTGCGCGCCCGCTGTCGCCGGCGCCCGGCTGGCTGCGGTGCGCCATGCCAGCGGCGCGTGGTGGCGCAGCTGCAGCCGTGCAGGCCAGGGCGGGGCGGGCAGCCAACAAGCCGACCACAGCGCTGCGGTATGCTGATTCGCATGCTTTGGAGTCAACGATGACCGCACCACCACGGATTGCCTTTGTTGCCAGTCACGCCGAGCCGGCGGTGACCGCGCGCGCGCGTCTTGTGCAGCGCTATGGCGATCATGCGCTGGACACCGCCGACATCGTCTGCGCCCTGGGCGGGGACGGCTTCATGCTGCAGACCCTGCACCGGCATGGGGCTGCCAGCAAGCCGGTGTTCGGCATGAAGCTGGGCTCGGTCGGGTTCTTGATGAACCAGTACCGCGACGACGAGGACGACCTGCTCGCACGTCTGCAACGGGCCGAACCGGCGCATCTGCGCCCGCTGGAAATGCAGGTGCAGACCGAGTCCGGTGCCAGCACGGTGTCGCTGGCCTACAACGAGGTCTCGCTGCTGCGGCAGACCCGCCAGGCCGCGCACCTGAGCGTGGATCTCAATGGCCAGACCCGCATCGCCGAGTTGATCGGCGACGGGGTCATGGTCGCCACGCCGGCCGGCAGCACCGCCTACAACTATTCCGCGCACGGGCCGATCCTGCCGCTGGGCTCGCACACGCTGGCGTTGACGCCGATCGCCCCGTATCGGCCGCGCCGCTGGCGCGGCGCCATCCTCAAGGCCGATACCGAAGTGCGTTTCCGTGTGCTGGACCCGTACAAGCGCCCGGTCAGCGTCACCGCCGACTCGCACGAGATCCGCGATGTGGTCGAAGTGACCATCCGCGAATCCACCCAACGCCAGGTCACGCTGCTGTTCGATCCCGAACACAACCTGGAAGAGCGCATCTTCAGCGAACAGTTTGCGGTCTGAGGGGCGGGGATTGGGCATTGGGGATTCGGGATTGGCACCGGCAGCAGCGTGGCGTGCAGCCGAGCCTGCGCGTGGCCAAGGTACGATGCAGTGCAAGTAACCATCGCAAACCCCAGAAACTAACCATCGCAAATCCCAGAAACTTCGTTGTTGCTCCAACCCATTCCCCAATCCCGATTCCCCATTCCCGGCACCCCAATGGCTGATAATTCCCCAAGGCTCCTGACCGTCGCGGTGACCTCGCGCGCGCTGTTCGATCTCGAAGAAGGCCATGCGCTGTTCGAGGCCGATGGCGTGGAGGCGTATTCGGCGTTCCAGCGCGAGCACGAGGACGACATCCTGGAGCCGGGCGTCGCCTTTCCGGTGGTGCGCAAGCTGCTGGCGCTCAACCACGATGTGCCCGAGGAAACCCCGCGCGTCGAGGTGATCCTGCTGTCGCGCAATTCCGCCGATACCGGGCTGCGCATCTTCAATTCGATCCAGCACTACAACCTGGGCATCGTGCGGGCGACCTTCACCTCGGGCCAGCCGACCTGGCCGTACGTGAAGCCGTTCGGCACCGATCTGTTCCTGTCGGCCAATCCGGAATCGGTACGCCGCGCACTCACCCATGGCATCGCGGCGGCGACCATCATGCCGCGTGCGCCGGGCGAACGCGCCGAGGCCGCCGCGGCGATCGTGCACAACGACGAAAGCCGCCTGTCCACCCAATTGCGTATCGCCTTCGACGGCGATGCGGTGATCTTCGGCGACGAGAGCGAACGCATCTCGCGCGAGCAGGGCGTGGAAGCGTTTGGGCGCCACGAGCGCGAACGTGCGCGCGAGCCGTTGTCGGTCGGGCCGTTCCGCAATTTCCTGTCCGCGCTGCATGCGCTGCAGGCGGCATTTCCGCCCGGCGAGGCCTCGCCGATCCGCACCGCGCTGGTCACCGCGCGTTCGGCGCCGGCGCACGAGCGAGTGATCCGCACCCTGCGCGAATGGGGCGTGCGCCTGGACGAGGCGCTGTTCCTCGGCGGACGCCACAAGGGGCCGTTCCTGGAGGCGTTCGGCGCGGATATCTTTTTCGACGATTCGCAGCACAACATCGACAGTGCGCGCCAACACCAGCATGTGGCGGCCGGTCACGTACCGCATGGCGTGGCCAACGATCCGCCGGGCAGGTGAGCGAGTGAGCAAGGCACCGAGGCCGTCTGGACGCGCCGCGCTGCGCTCCAGCTGGCGGCAACTGGAGCTGTATTTTGCCGACGACACCGTCCAGACGCGCATGTCGCGTTGGGCGCCGTACCGGCTGATGCTGCCGTACACGCGCGGCATGCTGGCGGCGCTGTGGTTGCAGCCGCGCCCCGAGCGCGTGGGTCTGATCGGCTTCGGCGGCGGCGCGCAGGCCAAGTTCTGTCACCGCTATCTGCGCAGCACGCGCATCGAAGCGGTGGACGCCGATGCGCAGGTGCTGGCCCTGCGCGATGCGTTCGGCGTGCCACGCGACGATGCGCGGCTGGAGGTCACGCACGGCGATGGTGCGCAGTGGATCGGCACGCGTGCCGGGCGCTACGACCTGCTGCTGCTGGATGCCTACGATGCCGATGGCATTCCGCCGGCGTTGTGCACGCCCGGGTTCTACGCCGATTGTCGCGCTGCGCTGACGCCGAGCGGTGTGCTGGCCCTGAACCTGTTCCAGGTGCCGCTGGCCGGGCATCTGGCCGCGCTGCGCGAGGTGTTCGAGGGGCGGGTGCTGCTGTTGCCCGAGCCGGACCCACGCAACCAGCTGCTGTACGCCTGGAACGGCAAGCGCACGCTGGGCACTGCGGAGCAGGCGTTGGCGGCGCTGCCGTGGTCGGCACGTCGGCAGCTGCGGCCGTCGATGTTGCGGCTGCAGGCGGCGTGGATGGAGCGGGCCTGGCGGTTTTCCTGAGCCGCTGTCCGGCGCCCGTCGTCAGTCTGCAAATGCGACACGCCCAACATCGCTCGCAGGCGCGCGCTTATGGGGTCAGCGGATGTCCGCTTCCGCCTCTGCCAGCGGCAAGCGGATATCGGTCAACCGCCAGCGCAGGCCTTGCCGGGTCAGCACGAACACCACTGGCGCTCCGGCTGCGGTGCGGGTGGTCGCGGTGAAGCGGCGGGTGGACTCGAAGCGCTGCTGCGCGCCTTGCAGCGGACGCGCCGGCGCTGGCGCCGCATAGGTGTCCGGGCTGACGGTGGTGCCGGTGACGCGATTCCACACGCTGTGGCCTTGCAGCAACGCGCCGATGCCCAGCGGCGTCACCAGCGTGTCCACGCCGGCGCCGCTGATGCCGCTGGCAAGCTGCAGGGCGAATCCGCCCAGCAGGCTGGATTGCATGCGGCTGCCGGCCTGGCGGATCAGGTAATCGTCCAGCTGCGCCTTGAGGTTGACCCGCAGGCTGGGGAAGTCCACATGACGTTCCAGCTGTGCGGCGTCGCGACTGGCGACTGCCTCGCTGATGCCGCGAATGGCCAGATACGGGCCCGCAACCACATAGCTGGCCAGCAGCAACGCGGCCAGCACAGGCAGCAGCAACCAGCGCTTCTTCATGGCATGCAGTCCATTGCTGTTGTCTGCACCAGGCGCATCGAGGCATGGCGCCGCGCAGCGAGAAATCGCCGCGCTCCGCCGGTTGCCTGCGCAGCGTCGATTGCTGTCGGCGCCGTGCGATGCATCAGAATTCCAGATCCAGCGCGGCGCACAGGTAATCGACGAACGGCGCCAGCACCACCAGGTCCGCCTCGATGGTCTGGCGCAGGCGCGGGCCGGTCATGATGGCATCGTCGAGGGGACGCAGGTACGCCCAGTTGCGATGCTTCAGGTCGTCGATGAACTCGAAATCGTTGGGAAAGCCGCGCGGCGCACGCACCAGTTTCTCGCTGTCGTCCAACGTGAACTTGCGGCGTAGTTTTGGCTCGTAGGCGGCCGCTTTCCAGTTGGCGGGATTGTCGAAGATGAACTGGCGCAGCTTGCGCTGGGTGTCCGGCTCCGGATGCCACAGCCCCGCACCCACGAAGCTCTCGCCCGGCTGCAGATGGATGTAGAACGACGGCGCCGGCACCTGGCGGCGGCGCTCATGGAACAGGCGCGCGCCTTGCCAGTTCTTGTACGGTGATTTGTCGTTGGAAAAACGCGCATCGCGGTAGATGCGAAACAGCGAGCCGCCCTGGGTCTTGGGGTCGGCGCGATAGTGCTCGCTGACCTGTGCCAGCGCGGGCTGCAGGTCGGTGATGAGCTGCAGGAACGGCTGGCGCACGTGCGCCTCGTACTGATGCCGGTGGTCGTTGAACCACGTCTTGTCGTTGTGGCGCGCCAGGGCGCGCAGGAACTTGAAACTGGCGTCGGAAAAATAGGTGGTCATAGCGTGCGTTGGAGGTCCAAACCCCAGGCGGCGAGCTGGTCGAGCAGGGACTGCTTGGTAGCATCGTCGGGGTGAGCAAGCCGTAAATCCGCGATCTGCGCATGGAACTGGTCGAGCGTGACCTCGCCCAGGCCACGGTCCTCGAGCAGGCGTTGGCGGCGGTAGACGTTCCAGCGTTCCTGCTCGTCGAACGACAAGGTCTGCGGCCAGTTGCGCGCGCGGTAGCGAAACAGCAACTCGACCAGGCGCGGATCGCGAAAGCGCGATTCCAGCGCGCCCAGCTCGGCCGGTGCACTGGCGCGCACCTGCGCCAGCAGGCGCTTGTCGCCTTCGGCCAGGAAGCCGTCATACAGCGAGGCATCGGCATCGTTGACCGCCGGCGCCACAGCGCGCTCGTTGCCGTACACCTGGCGCACCTTTTCGGCCAGTTCGGGGCCGAGCGCGCGCAGGCGTGCAGCCTTGGCCAGCACCGCGTCCGGGTCGATGCCCAGGCGCTGGAAATCCGCCGCACGCAGATGCTGCCAGGCCACCAGCGCCGGCGACTTGTTCACGTGCACTTCCTTGAGCGCAATGCGCTGCTCGCCTTCGGGCAGGTCGGCGGCGCGGATATACAGCCGGTCGGCGATCTCGTCCGGGCTCAGGCGCAACAGCACTTCAGGGTCGCCTTCCAGATCGAACACGATCACGCGGCTGTCGATACGCGGATGGCGCGTCAATGGCAGCACCGCGGCAGCGCACATGCGCGAGGCGGAATAGCGCGGCGAGACATGCAGCACCGGCTGCATCGCGATGACGTCCAGCAGCGTCGCCGCAAAGCGCTTGTCGCGCAGGCGCAACGCGTAGTCCCACAACTTGGGCTGGTGCTGCTGGAACCTGCGTGCCATGCCGATGGTGGCGTACACGTCCGACAGCGCTTCATGCGCATCGCCTTCGCGCACCGCGTTGGCATCGGCCAGGTGTTCGAGCTTGAACGAGGTGGCGCCGTCTTCGCGTTGCGGCCAGACGATGCCGTCCGGGCGCAGCGCATGCACCAGCCGCAGCACGTCCAGCAGATCCCAGCGCGAATTACCGCCGCGCCACTCGCGCTCGTACGGGTCGTAGAAATTGCGGAACAGCCCGCAGCGCACGAATTCGTCGTCGAAGCGGATCGAGTTGTAGCCCAGTGTGCAGGTCTGCGGCCGGCTCATCTGCTCGGAGATGCGCGCGAACGCTTCGGCCTCGCTCACGCCTTCGCGCAGTGCGTGCTGCGGGGTGATGCCGGTGACCATGGTCGCGTACGGGGAGGGCAGCAGGTCGTCGGCCGGCTGCACGTAGAAACTGATCGGTTCCTCGATCACGCGCAGCTGCGCATCGGTGCGCACCGCGGCGAACTGCGCGATGCGCGTGCGGCGCGGATCCTGGCCGAAGGTTTCCAGGTCGTAGAAGAGAAAGCTGTCAGGCATGCCGTATCAAATCCAGATCCGCGGCGCGCTGCGGAGGGCGCCGCCAGTGCTGCCTAGTATCTCTTATCCGCGCGCCGGCCCGCTGACGCCGGCCTGTGCAGCTTGATCAGTGCGCGCCTTCCAGCGGTTGCAGGCGCGCATGCACGACCGCTTCCAGTGCCGCCCAGTCGATGCGCGACAGGTCGCTGTGCCCGCGCGTGGCCTCGACCAGGATCTCGCGCTGGATCTCGCTGCGCGCCAGGGCGATGGAGTAGCGCGTGCGCAGGAAGGTCACCATCGTGTAATGCGGCACGAAACGGGTGGGCCAGCGTGCCTGCAGTTGCTGTTCGAGCGCGCGCTGCAGCAGGAAGTCGGGATCGTCGACGCGGTCGCGCATCTCCAGATAGTTTTCCAGCGCCATCTGCTGGATCGCCGCGGCATCCTCACGGCGTGCAGCCTGGAACGCGGCAAACGCAGTTTCCAGATCGTGGTGCGCGTCCAGCTGCTCTGCCAGCGCCACGCAATCTTCGAACGCGCAATTCATGCCCTGGCCGTGGAACGGCACCATTGCGTGCGCGGCGTCGCCGATCAGCAGGGCGCGGCCGCCCAGATGCCAGCGGTCCAGCGTCAGGGTGCCGAGCAGGCCGGGCGGATGTTCTTCCCAATGTTCCTTGAGCTGCGGGATCAGCGGCAGCGCATCAGGGAAATCACGCGCGAACAGGGCCAGCGCTTCGTCGCCGGTACGCGTGGTGGCAAAGCTGGGCTCGCCGGCGTTGGGCAGAAACAGCGTGACGGTGAAGGTGCCGCCGTCGTTGGGCAGCGCGATGCACATGTAGCGCCCGCGCGGCCAGATGTGCAGCGCGTTGCCTTCGATGCGGAACCCGCCGCCGGGCAGCGGCGGAATTTCCAGCTCCTTGTAGGAGTGATCGAGGAATTCGGTGCGCTCGCCCAGCGGCGATTTGCGCTGCATCGCTGCGCGCAATGCCGAGCCGGCGCCATCGCTGCCGATCAGGCTCTGGAAATGGATTTCGTGCGGCTGGTCGTCGCGGTCGTCGATGAAGCGCGCATAGCCGGCGTCGAAGTCCACCGTATGCAGGCGGCGGTAGAAGTGCACGCGTGCGCCGGCCTGTTCGGCCAGATCCAGCAGCGCGACATTCAACGCGGCGCGGTGGATCGACCAGATCACTTCGCTGTCGTCGCGGCCGTAGCGCTGCAGCTGCGGCTGCGCGTGCAGCGGGTGCACCATGCGCCCGCGCATCATCACCGCCTTGGCCATCACCGCGTCGTCGGCGCCGGCCTGGCGCAGTGCATGGCGGCCGCGTTCGGCCAGCGCCAGGTTGATCGAGCGGCCGGACTCGTAGCCCTTGATGCGCGGGTCGCCGCGGCGCTCGTAGACGGTGACCTGCCAGCCGCGACGCGACAACAGGATGGCCAGCAGGCAACCGGCCAGGCCAGCGCCGATCAGGGTCAGGGAACGGGGAGAGACTGCGCTCAATGCGGTATCCGGCAGCGGCCGGACGCGAGTGCCGGCCAAGAGGGAGGAGGGAGAGTGGCTGGCAGCGGCACCTGCTGCGGTCGGCCAGGTGCGGGTTCGGAGTGTACGTGCGCGGGTGCCGATTCCGGCTCACGCGCAGCCCTGCTCGCTGGCACAGTCTGTGCCGTACGTGCTCAGGCGGCGGCCCAGGTTTCCACGTGCTCGACCAACTGGTGCAGGTCGCAGAAGCGGTTGTACAGCGGCACCGGTGCGATGCGGATCACGTCCGGTTCGCGCCAGTCGCCGAGCACGCCCACCGACTGCAGAGACTCGAACAGCGAGCGCCCCTGCGCGCGGCCGCCGGCCACCCGCAACGACAGCTGGCAGCCACGCTGCGCCGGCGCGGCCGGGGTGACGATCTGCAGCACCTGCGGCACACGGGCGTGGATCAGCTGTTCCAGATGCCCGGTGAGTTGTTCGGACTTGGCGCGCAGCGCCGCCATGCCGGCCTGGTCGAACAATTCCAGCGAGGCACGCAGCGGCGCCAGCGCCAGCACCGGCGGATTGCTCAGCTGCCAGCCTTCGGCCCCAGGCGAGGGCACGAACTGCGGATCCATGCGGAACCGGGTCTGTTGCTCGTGTCCCCACCAGCCGGCCATGCGCGGCAGGTCGCTGTTGGCATGGCGTTCGTGCACGAAACAGCCACCCACCGCGCCGGGGCCGGCATTGAGATATTTGTAGTGGCACCAGACCGCGAAATCCACGCCGTCGTCGTGCAGCGTCAGCGCGATATTGCCGACCGCATGCGCCAGATCGAAACCCACCGCCGCGCCCTGTGCGCGTGCCAGCCGCACGATTTCGCCCAGGTCGAAGGCCTGGCCGGTGCGGTACTGGATGCCGGGCCACAGCACCAGCGCCAAGCGCGGACCATGCCGGGCGATGGCATCGGCAATCGCCGCCATCGACAGCGTGCCGTTGGGTTGGTCGGCTTGCACTTCGATCAGCTGCGTGGCCGGATCCAGCCCATGCAGGCGCAGTTGCGATTCCACCGCATGGCGGTCGGACGGAAACGCGCCGGCTTCGATCAGGATCGCGCCGCGCTCGGGCGTGGGGCGGTAGAAGCTGGCCATCATCAGGTGCAGGTTGACGCTGAGCGTATTCATCGCCACCACTTCGCCGGGCAGTGCGCCGACCACCCGGGCCAGACCATCGCGCACCAGCTGGTGATAGGTCAGCCACTGGGTGGGACCGGTGAAGTGGCCCTCCACCGCGAGCGCACCCCACTGGTCGAGCACCTCGGCCACCATCGCGCGTGCGGCGCGTGGCTGCAGGCCCAGCGAGTTGCCGACGAAATAGGTCTGATCCTGGCCGGCATGCTGCGGGAAGATGAAGTCATCGCGCAGCTGGCGCAGCGGGTCGGCGGCGTCCAGTGCAACGGCATGGGCGCGGGACAGCAGGTCGGTCATGATCACGGCTCGCAACGCAGGTCAGTGGCGCAGTTTACCCGCCGGCACCCTGTGCGCCGTCATGCGCGGCCGGTGTGTCGGGTGCGGCGGTGGTCGCGGCTGGCCGGGCAGGGCGCAGCAGATGCGTCAACGTGCCGATGCTGTCGGTGATGCGGTCGATGGTGTCGGCCAGTGCGGCGGTGGCCGGCGAGCCGTCGGGCAGGGCCGCCAATGCATCGGACAGCTGGCGCTCGGCGCTGCGCAAGGTGGCCGCGGCGGGAATGCCGCCGTCGAGCAGGCAGGCGATCAGCTCGGACAGCGCCTGGTCGGCCTGTTGCGCAAATGCCGGCAGCGCGTCCAGCGCAGGCAGGGGATGGCCGTCGCGCAGCACCGCCTCCAGCGACAAGGTGGCGCGGATCAGCCGGTTGCCGTTGGCCAGCAGCGACTCGGCGAGTTTGAGCTCGTGCAGATTGCGCCGGCTGCGCGGCTCGCCGCGCAGGCGTTCGATCGAGGCCTGCGCATTGGTGCGCGCCACGCGTGCGGCAGCGCGGGTGTCGCCCAGATCCTCCATCCTGCCGAGCAACAGATTGCGCAGATGATCGCGATACGCGCTGAGCAGCTGCGCCAGCGAGGCGCGGATGTGCCGGCGTTCGCGCGTGGGCCAGAGCGCATAGGCGATCAGCGCCCAGGCGCTGCCGGCCACCGTCGCCTGCAGGCGCGCACCGATGGCCTCGCCCGGTGCCACGCCCTCGAAGGACAGCAGCAGCACCAGCATGCCGGTCAGGAACGCCACGCCGATGCCGTAGTTCACCTGCGTCAGCAGGCGGAAGCCCAGGCAGAACATTGCCAGCAACGCCAGGCGGACGCTCGCGCCATCCATCGCCAGATGCGCCAGCAAGGTCGCCACCAGCAGGCCGACGAAGGTGCCGGCCACGCGCAGGGCGCCGAAGCTGAAGGTGCCGCCGAAATCCGGCTTGAGCACGATGGCGGTGGTCATCGGAATCCAGAAGCCGTGCGGGATCTGCTGCCAGCGCTGGAAGGCGATCGCCAGTGCCAGGCACACGCCGCAGCGCAAGGCATGCCGGAAGGCCACCGACGACAGATCCAGGTTCGCGCGCAGCGTGGCCCAGGTCGCGGCGGGCCTGAGTGCCGCCGGCAGGCGCGCTTCGGCCAGCTGCGCCTGGATTTCGCCACGGCTGCTGGCCCAATGCGCGTTGCGGATCAGCGCGCGCAGCTGGCCGCCCAGGCCTTGCGCGCGCGCCACCGCCACCCGCACCAGCCGGCGCTCGCGGGTGTCGGCGTTGTCGTGCTGGAACTGCGCCAGCGCGGCGACCAGATCGTCGAAGCCGGTCATCGAGGCATTGGCGGCGAGCGGGTCTTCGCCCACCGTCATCGCATGCGCGAGCTGTTCCAGCACGATGGCGCTGCGTTCGAGCACGCGCTCGATCGCCGGGCGCGCCTGCGACTCGGTCAGGCGGGTGTCGGCATCGGCCAATGACAGCAGCTCCAGCCGCACGCGCTCGCACAGCTCGGCAATGATGCGGAAGCTCTGCACGGCGATCGCGCGCGAGCGGTGCTCGCCATGCAGCATCACCATCGCATCGAGCACTTCCTGGGTGGCCGGCGGCGGGGCGCTGGCTTCTGGACGCTGGCGTGCGATGCCGGCCAGTTGACGCATCAGGTCGGCCAGCGCGAAGCGCTCCGGGCGATAGCGTTGCAGCGGCCAGGCGGCCAACGCCAGCACCACCTGGAGCAGGCCGCCGGCAAAGATCAACGCCGCCACACCCGCTGCCTGCTGCACCGGCAAGCGCATGTCGGCGCTGACCACCAGCAGGATCATGCTGGTCAGCCCTACACGCGCCGCCACCGGGCCGAGCGCCACCAGCAAGCCGCCGCCAAGGCCGAGCAGCAGCCCGGCGATCACCAGGGCCGGCGTGTTGTGGCCGACCCAGATGCCGAGCAACGCGGCCAGACCGGCAGCCAGCGCGGCCATCAGCATGCGTTGCAGGCGCGCGCGATACGGGCCGGGCTGGTCGGTGAACATGGTGTTGAGCGCGCCGGTACACACCGCCAGGCCGGCGGCGACATGCCCGGTGGCCACGCCGACCGCCAGCGGCAGCACCACCGCGGCGGTGTTGCGCAGCGCGACGCGCAGCGGCACGTCGCGCGGTTTGAGGTCGATCAGCGTGCGCAGCATGGCATGCGGCTCAGCGCGGGCACGCAGCGTGGCCGCCGCGCGTGCACGCGGTTGAAACGCAGCACGTTGCGGGCAGTTGCGCCGTCGTTGCAATTGCGCGGCATTACGCTGCCGACGTGACGCACACGCGCGGCCATCGAGCGAACGCGCGCTGGAGACCTGCGCAAGACGTGCCCAGCCGTGCCATACGTCATCGCCCGCTCATGCCTGGACAGTGGCATAGCGCTCCGGCGCAGGATGCAGGTGTCCGCAGCGGGTGCAGGTGCGCAGCGCGAGCGAGCGGTAGAAATGATCGAACACCGGCGGAAAATCGGTTTCGATGTCCTGCAGCGGAAACATCGCCTCGTACAGCTTGTGATTGCACTGCGGGCAATACCACTGCAGGCCGTCCTGCTCGTCGGGCAGGCGCTCGCGTTCGATCACCAGGCCGATCGAGCCGGCAGCGCGCTGCGGCGAATGCGGCACCTTGGGCGGCAGCAGGAAGATCTCGCCGGCGCGGATCGGGATGTCGCGTGCCACGCCGTCGTCCTGCACCTTCAGCACCATCTCGCCTTCGAGCTGGAAGAACCACTCCGGGCCTTCGTCGTAGTGATAGTCGGTGCGCGCATTCGGCCCGCCGACGATCATGATGATGAAGCCGTCCTGCTGGATGCATTTATTGCCCACCGGCGGCTTGAGCAGGTGGCGGTGTTGCTCGATCCAGGCTTGCAGGTTGATCGGCGGGACCAGCATCGACGTTCCTCGGCAAAGAAGACGTCCAGCATAGCCAACCGACGGCGCCGATGGGCGCCGCGGCGGGATGGTGTGCGGGTGCGGCTCAGCGTTCGGCGTGATCGGCCTGGATCTGTGCCAGCGCCGCGTCGTAGCGTTCCTGCAGCAGTTCGGGGCGGTCGATCGACATGCCCAGGTCGTGCGCACGTCCGTCGCGCAGGCTGTAGACCCAGCCATGCACCTGTAGTGCCTGGCCGCGCTCCCAGGCATCGCGCACGATGGTGGTGCGGCAGACATTGACCACCTGTTCGAGCACGTTGAGCTCGCACAGGCGCGCGTGCTGGACCGGCAGGTCGCCCGCATCGTGCAGGCAGGCCTCGTGCTTGTCGGCCACATCGGTGACGTGGCGGATCCAGTTGTCGACCAGGCCCATGCGCTTCTGGGTCAGGCTGGCAAACACGCCGCCGCAGCCGTAATGGCCGACCACCAGGATGTGCTTGACCTTGAGCACGTCGACGGCGAACTGGATCACCGACAGGCAGTTCAGATCGGTGTGCACGACCACGTTGGCGATGTTGCGATGGACGAACACCTCGCCCGGCGCCATGTCGATGATCTGGTTGGCCGGCACGCGCGAGTCCGAGCAGCCGATCCACAGATACTCGGGCGTCTGCTGGGTGGACAGCTTGGAGAAGAATTCCGGGTCCTCGCGACGGATGCGCTCGGACCAGGCACGGTTGTTTTCAAGCAAATGGTTGAGCTCGTTCATGGGGGCAGTATTCCAGAGGACGAAGGGCAGTGTGTGATCGACAGATGAGCGAAAGGAAGTGATGCGCAAATCGATGCTGTACGGCACCGCTCATGCTGCGCCATCGCGTACCTGCAGGGCATCGCGCATCAGCGATGCCAGCTCGCGGGAGTCGGCGGACGCCTGTTGCTGGAGTGCCTCGCTCACGGCAGCGACATTACCGGCCGGATGATTCTGGCTGAGCTTGAAGGTCAGCTCGATGCGGCTGGGAACGAAGCGGAAGCCGACCAGGCCGCGCAACTGGCGGCGGTGACTGTCGCGCTCCATCTCGAACAGCCAGTCGCTGCCGATGCGCTGTTCGAAGTGCGCGCTCATGCGGCCGATCAGGTCGCCCAGCGCCGCCTCATCGCTCACCTGCTCGCAGCGTCCATGCAGATGCGCCACGGCGTAGTTCCAGGTCGGCACGCGTGCGGCCGTTTCCTTGTCCGGATACCAGCTGGGCGACACATAGGCATGCGGGCCCTGCACCACGATTACCGCATCGCCGGGGCTGCGCGCCTGCGGATTGGGGCGCGCCCAGTGGCCTTCGATGACCACTGCCTGCGCCTGGCGTCGGTACAGCACCGGCAGATGCGAGATCGCCGGCTGCCCGTCCTCGCCACCGCTGATCAGGGTGACGAACGGGTCGCGCGCGATCAGCCAGTCCAGCAGTGCCAGATCGGTCTGCGCGAACGCGCGCGGGGCGTACATGTCAGGCGCGGCCGCCCAGGGTCAGCACCATGCGTTCGCGCAGGTCGGCATCGTCGTCGCCGCGCGGCGGCGACACCTCGTCGAGCGAGAAGCCACGCATCAGCGCGTCTTCCTCGTCCAGCCCGTCGAGCGCGACGAATTCGGCATCGAACAAGGCCGCACGGGCGCTGTCTTCGCTGTCGTAGGGCAGGATCTTGCCGTCGCTGTCCAGGACTTCGGCCGTGCCGGCCTGCTTGACGCGCAGGCGCGCCCAGATCAGCGTGCGGCCGATCGTGGCCAGCCACCACGAATCGTGGTCGTCCTGTGCGGTGTCTTGCGGTGTATTCATGGCATTACCTTGGAGAGCAGGCCGAGCAGGGCCGCCATGCCCAGGCCGAAGAAGATGGTCAGCAGCGACAGCCAGGCGGGTGTGGCCAGACCGGACAGCGCATTGTCGCGGTGGCGGCGGTAGCGCCGTGTCAGCAACCAGCGCAGTGCCGCAGGGCTGATGAAGGCCGGATCACCGAAGCTGGCCAGCGCCTCGGGATGACGGTCGCGCAGGTGCACCAGCGTCAGTGGCCAGAAGATCAGCAAGGCGGTGAGCCCGGCGACGGCGACGCCGACAAAACACAGTGCGAAGAACAGGGTCATGTGCCCGCCGGCCTCAGTACGCGTTGCAGAAGTGCTGCGCCAGCCACCGGCGCAGCGATGGTCCACCCCAGCGGACGCCTGGCCCGGAGGACGGCCTGGCGTGCCGTGTCACCCTGCCGCCACGCACCTGGAACCGGAGGCGTGGCTGCCGGCTCGGCTGGCCGGACGCAGCACACGCCGGCCATGCCGAGGCTTGGCAAGGCCGGCGCCAAGGCCGGCGATTGCGGGTGCGGGGCGGCGGCAGCCAGCAGGCGCACGGTCAGAACTCGGCGCTGCCCGGTGCGCGCGGGTAGGGGATGGCGTCGCGGATATTGCTCAGCCCGCACACGTAGACCACCAGGCGCTCGAAGCCCAAGCCGAAGCCGGCATGCGGCACCGAGCCGTAGCGACGGAAATCGCGGTACCAGCCGTAGTGCTCCTGATCCAGGCCGAACTGCGCCATGCGCGCATCCAGCACGTCCAGGCGCTCTTCGCGCTGGCTGCCGCCGATGATCTCGCCGATGCCCGGCGCCAGCACATCCATCGCCGCGACGGTCTTGCCGTCGTCGTTCAGGCGCATGTAGAAGGCCTTGATGTGCTCGGGGTAGTTGGTCACCACCACCGGGCGGCCGATATGTTCTTCGGTCAGCCAGCGCTCGTGCTCGGTCTGCAGGTCCAGGCCCCATTCGACCGGGAAGTCGAACTTCTTGCCCGAGTTCTGCAGCAGCCTCACCGCCTCGGTGTAGTCGATCTGCTCGAACGGGGCATTGATGAAGGCTTCCAGCTTGCTGATGGCGTTCTTGTCCACGCGCTCGGCCAGGAAGGCCAGATCGTCGCCACGTTCGTCCAGGACCGCGCGAAACAGGTACTTGAGGAACTGTTCGGCCAGGCGCGCGTCTTCGGCCAGGTCGGCGAAGGCGATTTCCGGCTCGATCATCCAGAACTCGGCCAGATGGCGCGTGGTATGGCTGTTCTCGGCGCGGAAGGTCGGGCCGAAGGTGTAGACCTTGCTCAGCGCCAGGCAGTACGCCTCCACGTTGAGCTGGCCGGACACGGTCAGGAAGGTTTCCTTGCCGAAGAAGTCGCGGCTGAAATCCACCGCACCGCTGGCATCGCGCGGCAGGTTCACCATGTCCAGCGTGGAGACGCGGAACATCTGCCCGGCGCCTTCGGCGTCGGAGGTGGTGATGATCGGGGTGCTGATCCAGTTGAAGCCGTTCTGGTGGAAGAAGCGGTGCACCGCCTGCGCCAGGCAGTTGCGGATGCGGGTGACCGCGCCGAACAGGTTGGTGCGCGGGCGCAGGTGCGCCACTTCGCGCAGGAACTCCGGCGACATCGGCTTGGGCTGGATCGGGTAGGTCAGCGGGTCCTCGACCCAGCCGACGATCTCCACGCCGCTGGCCTGGATCTCGAACGACTGGCCCTTGCCCTGCGACTTCACCAGCACGCCCTTGGCGATCAGCGAGCAGCCGCTGGTCAGGCGCTTGATCTCGTCGAAGTTGGGCAGGGTGTCGTTGGCCACCACCTGGATCGGGGCAAAGCACGAGCCATCGGTCACGTTGATGAAGGCCAGTCCGGCAGATCCGCGCAGCGTGCGCACCCACCCCCGTACCGTGACTTCGCCGCCTTCCGGGAGTTTTCCCGCAAGCGCATGTTCAACGCTGACCACCGTCATGACTTGTCCTCGCCGTAGCGACTTTGAATGGTCTGCGAGTTTACTGGCTGCGGGCGCGCTGGCGCGAGCATCTGAACGGCTTGCCGGTGGTCGCGCTTGTCGACGGCGGGGCATGGCCCCATCTGGGGAACACGTCGTATCAGCGGGTGCCGCCCCGGTCATTGCAGCCTCGCTATACTTGCCACCAGTGTTTCACCATCGTTTCCGGAGCATCTCCCATGGCCATCAGCCTCACCCCCGCCGCGCTGGAGCGCGTGCAGCGTTTCGTGCAGCAGACCCCGGGGACGCTGGGTCTGCGCTTTGGCGTGACCAAGACCGGTTGCTCGGGCTGGGGCCATGTCACCGACCTGGCGCGCGAGAAGCGCGACGACGATGCGGTGTTCGAGCAGCAGGGGGTGCGCATCTTCGTCGACCCGGTCAGCCTGCCGCTGGTCGATGGCACCTGCATCGATTTCGGCAAGCACGGCCTCAGCGAGACCTTCACCTTCAGCAACCCCAACGCGACCGCCGAGTGCGGATGCGGTGAAAGCTTCACCGTGGACGACTTGCACCGTTCCACAGCGGTCAGGATTTTGTAATTTGTTGAATTTTAAGATTTTTATAGTGGATGATTACAGGTATCTTCAATCCGGGCAACTAGCTGAGAGCGCATGACGGGGTCGGGCCGCTCGCATCCGTGCGGATGCGAAGGATTTCCATGCTGCGAACATGTTGTCAGCGTTTTGGATGCGGGCGGCCGTCAGCAGGCATTTAGGAAGCAGCGGATGCTACTGGCATCTCGAAATGAACAAAGCGCAGATGAGCGAGTACCGAAGGGGCGGATGGAGCGCTCGATGAAGATGGGAGTGGTCTGAAACGAAGGTTGGCTGTTGTGCTTGAGCCGCTTTTGGCATGATCGCGAAGACTGTCACCCAGTATCTGGGAAGTTGGGTTTTTCAAGACCACTACATTGCAGCTTGCTTGTGTCTATCAGCCCTCCGCGTCTGCATGGGAGGTTGTGATTGTTCGGGCTGCCGTGGTCGATATGACGAAGACGCAGTGGATTCACGAAGTCGCGGGCCGTATTCGGTGTAACGAAGCGCGCTGAAGCGGGATGACCGGAGGCAGACACCCGCCGGGGCGATCCCGGCGTGGAGGCGACCGAAGGCCTCTGGTGCCGGGGCGATCAAGGGATCCTTGCGAAAAACCTGCGGTCATTACTCCGCATCGCATCCTCAGCTCCACAGGTATCGCAAGTTCGCGCACTCGGTGCCTTTTGAGACGAAAGCCATCCGTCACGACCATGTCGAAGTAGACCGCTTGTCCGTTTTCGCGTTGCCCCCTTCTGCGTCGTACGCCTGCACTCCCAGCGTATCGCGTTGAAGCTGCCTCGCTTACGCGCCTGATGGGATGTACTTCGAAAAATATCCATGCTACGTTGGGTGAGAAGTGAATGTAGGCCTAACGCTGGGTCACTGCGACTGATTGTGCATACACGCAAGGAGTAGCACATGTCTCTGGAAGAAGAAGTCGATGCAGTTCGCTATGTAAAACGGCTGAAAGAATTCTGGTCGCACGTTTTCATGTACATGATCTTCGTGATCGCATTGGGGATATACGCGGTGCCGGATCGTCCTGGAATTCTGTGGTTACTCCTGGGATGGGGGGTTGGCGTCGCCCTGCATGGGATATTCGCCTATCGCGGATTTAGCTTCTTCGGTCCCGACTGGGAGCGAAAGATGATCGAAAAGCGGCTCAACAAAAAGTCTTGAGTCGTTGCCAGATGTGCCTGGCCGCGCGTCCAGGGCTGCACCCATGATTGGGCAGTCTGTCTCTGCATAACCCGCGATCAAGATTGCACCGCCGGTGATGAGCGTTTTTTGGATGCATGCAGGTCATGGAGGGCAGGGTGTGAAGAAGACTACCGCCATCTTTGTCACCCTTGCCGGGTTGACGATCGGCCTCCCAGTGCTTGCCGGCATTATGCGAGGAAAGCAGGGGGTCTCGGTCGATACGTTGCCGGTCGCCGAACAAGTGGTACGCAGCTCGGTGCTCGCCTCAGGCACGGTGGGCTTTCGTGAACAGGTGAGGCTCAGCTCCGAACTCAGTGGCAAGGTGCTAAGCGTGCAAGTGCGCGAGGGCGATACCGTACGCAAAGGCCAGCTGCTGATCGCGTTGGAGGCCGAGCAGTACCAGGCTGTCCTGGAGCAGCAGCAAGCCGATGCGCGCCTGCGGCGAGTGGCGATTTCGCAGGAGCAGACGCAATTGCAGAACCTGGAGCGTCAGGTGGCGCGCTTGCGGGCGTTACAGCAGGATCGCCTGGTAGACCGCAGCACTTTCGAGGCCGAAGAAAACAAGATGAAGGTGGCGCGGCTGAACGTGCAGTCGCGTCGCGAGTCGCTGGCTCAGTCAAGTGCCATTCTGGCGCAGGGGCTCGATACACTCAGGCGTACCCAGATCCGTTCACCGCTGGATGGTGTGATCACCCGGCTGGACGTGAAAGCGGGGGAGTCGGTGATTCCAGGTACCACCAATATTCCTGGTACCGTGCTGGCGGAAGTATCAGATACCTCATCGGTGATCGCCGAGTTGAAGGTCGACGAAACCGATATCGCCCGCATCGCCATCGGCCAGCGCGCCGCCATCCACGCGGCGGCCTATCCGGATCAGGTCGTGCATGGCGTGGTGGAGCGGATTGCAGCATCGGCGGTAAAGGCCGACGGTCAGCAGAACCTCTCCTTCGCCGTTAATATCCGTCTGGATGCCGCCGAGGCCAGCCGGATCAAGCCGGGCACGAGTTGCCGCGCGGAGATTTATATCCAGTCCAGCGACAAGGAACTGGCGGTTCCGCTTCAGGCGGTACTGTACGAAGATGCGGCGCGCGCTGGCAAGGAGAAGGCGTATGTATTCGTCGACGAAGCTGGAACCGCAGTGCGCCGCGACCTTACTCTGGGCTTGTCGTCGGACAGTCACGTGGTGGTCAAGGCTGGCCTGAAACCTTCCGAGCGTGTGGTGGTGGGGCCCTTCCGTACGTTGCGCCTGCTCAAGGACGGCGATGCGGTTGGCGATGCCGACCGGGACAGCAGTCGTGTCCGTCGCTGAGTGTTCGACTGGGGTCGCTGAGCATCAGGCGAGTGTCGCGCCCGCTGCGGTAATCAAGCTGCTCGGAGTGCATCGCGAGTACGTGATGGGTGGACAAGTGGTACAGGCCTTGCGCGGCATTGATCTGGATATCAGACGCAACGATTATGTCGCCATCATCGGTGCCTCCGGCTCCGGAAAATCCACGCTGATGAATATCATCGGATGCCTGGACAAGCCGACGCACGGCCAGTACCTGCTCAATGGGCATGCAGTGGCCGAGATGGGCGACAACGAATTGGCCGGTGTGCGCAATACAGAGATTGGCTTCATCTTCCAGAGTTTCAACCTGCTGCCGCGCATGGATGCTTTGCACAATGTGATGCAGCCTCTGGTGTATCGTCGGATGCCTTACGTCGAGCGACGCGAGTGGGCCAGCGAGGCGCTACGCAAGGTGGGCCTGACCCAACGCATGGGTCACCTTCCCAACGAGTTGTCCGGCGGGCAGCGCCAGCGTGTTGCCGTTGCGCGCGCACTGGTCGGCAATCCGAGCATCCTGCTGGCTGACGAGCCTACCGGTAATCTGGATTCAGCTACCACCGGGGAGATCATGACGCTGTTCGACCAGTTGCAGGCGGACGGGCAGACCGTGGTGGTGGTGACCCACGAACCGGAGATCGCACGGCGCTGCCATCGCGTCATCACTCTGCACGATGGTCTGGTCAAGCACGATCAACAGCAGAGGCCGCATACGTGCTGATGGATTGCGTCCGCTCCGCGCTCATGTCGCTGCGGGCGCATGCTTTCCGTTCGTTTTTGACAGCGCTGGGCATCGCCATCGGGGTGGCGGCCGTCATCTCGATCGTGTCGATCGTGCAGGGGTTGTCGCACACGATCAGCATGCAGTTCGAAAGCCTGGGCTCCAATTCGATCACCATTCGCTCATTCACACCATTGCGCGAGCAGATGCTGGGGCGCAGTGCCAAGCTGACCGAGGCCGACCTACAGGCGATCCGGCACAAGGTCAACGGCGTCTCGCACATCACGCCAGTGTTGTTCGATCCTGGCGACAGCACCAGCAGGGTCGGCTATCGCTCACGTAACGTGATGACCCGCGTGTTTGGTGTCGGTGCCAGCTATATCGATGTCAACCGCATCTACCCGCAGCGGGGACGCTTCTTCAGTCACGACGACGATGCTCGGCGCCGCCTGGTCTGCATTGTCGGTACCGAGGTGATCGAGAACCTCGAGCTTCCGAAGCCGAGCCTGGGCGAATTTGTCAGGGTAGGCGAAGAGTGGTGCAAGGTCGTCGGAGTGATGGAGAAGCGAGGCGAACTATTCGGCTTCTCCCAGGACGACTACATCCTGCTGCCATTTTCGACCATGCAGCGGTTGTTGGGTGGCTCGCGCGAGTACGACATCCAGGTGCAGCTGCAAATGGAGGATCCCGAGCGTGCCGATGTGGTAACCGACCGTATCAAGCGCGTGTTGCGCGAGCAACATAAGTTGCAGCCAGCTCAGGCGGATGACTTCCGCGTGCAGACCTCCGAGCAGTTGAGTGCGTCGTTCAACACGATCCTGGGGTCGGTGACGCTTGTTGCGGCGGGTATCGTTGGCATTTCGCTGTTGGTGGGTGGCATCGGCATCATGAACATCATGTTGGTCTCGGTAACCGAGCGCACCCGGGAGATTGGCATTCTCAAGGCACTTGGTGCGCGGCGCGCAGACATTCTGTTGCAGTTCCTGATCGAAGCAATCGTGATCTGCTTGATCGGCGGCGTCATCGGTGTAGCGATAGGCTATAGCGTCGGCAGCCTGATCGCGGCGATCATTCCTGGCATGCCGTCGGTCTATATGCCGGCGTGGGTGGTCTGTGTTTCCGTGGGGTTCTCTGTGGCGGTGGGTGTGCTGTTCGGCATTCTTCCTGCCACCAAAGCTGCACGCCTGGATCCGATCGAGGCGCTGCGTTACGAGTAGTTGGCAAGTTCATCATCAACACCTGGAGGCGTACGTGACGGAAGACAGCAGCAACCTCAAGCTTGCCGAGCGCATATTCACGGCACCCGTGGAGGCCTTCCGTACCTTGCCTCCTGGCTACTCCTGGGCCATGCCCTTTCTTGCCGTGCTGGGCCTCAGCCTGGCCGCATGGGTGTTCTATTACTTGCGTGTGGATATCGCATGGCTGGCCGATCATCAGGTAAGCCTGATGGGTAAAGATCTGACCGAAGAAGAGGCCGAGAGCGCGCGTGGGATGCTGGGGCGTGGCTTCCAGCTGACGATGGCGATCGGGACCGTGCTGGTGCTGGTACCGGGCTCGTACGTGCTGCAGGCGTTGTACTTCAATGCGGTGGGTGCCATGCAGGGAGACAATAAGGGCTTCCGTCAGTGGTTCTCTTTCGTTTCCTGGACTTCGCTGCCGACAGTGCTGGCGCTACTGGCGATGATTGCCTACGTAGCCGCAAGCGGCGATCGTCTGGCCACTGAAGAGCTCAATCTGCTGTCCGTGGATGGTCTGCTGCTTCGCCTGCCTGCGGAGTCGCCGTGGAAGGTCATGCTTTCCAGTATTTCTATCACCACGCTCTGGTCAGTCGTGCTGATGATCGTGGGGTATCGGTTGTGGGTAGGGGCATCGTTGATCAGATCGGCGGTGATCGTGCTTGTGCCATATCTGCTTGTTTATGGGGTCTGGGCGGTTTTTATCGCCCGTTGAACTTGTCGTGGCGTGCGCATGCACGCGGCGGATGCCGTGAAGATGCGCGTTGAATCATGACTTTGTTATGTGTTGTTGGACAAAGATGGGCAAGTGCGATTGCGTGCTGAATCTTCTGTGCTAATCTCAATGATCAAGCCTCATATTCTGTTAAGGCAAACTTGAGTTAGTAGCAGTAGTTCGATTTTTCCATGCCGGGGATTAATGTAGCAGCGAGGATGCTGCGGTGCAGATGGTTATCCCGGTGCAGCAAATTCACAGTCCTGGAAGGCTAATGATTTCTGCGATCGATACCAGCAAAAGCTGTTCAAATACTTGGCGCCTGGGTGCACCCTGCAGTCATGTGGAGCATTTTCCACCTGCGCTACCTCCCCACAGCTACGATTTGTCGCGATCCATGATTGCCGTTGTGTGCGACCGTCCCGTTGGGGTGCGGGCGTCGCGCTGTTTGCAAGCGATCCACCGCGAGCAGTAGTCGTTCGCGATCTCGATTGGCTGTTCTACGTTGCTGGGCGCCCTGAACTCTCATTAATAGGGGCGACGGGAGCGTGTGCTCGCCAGGAGCAAAGTTTGTAAGAGAGGACTCATGGAGCGATCCGTCGGCGATGACAACAAGTGGATGCCCGCGCTCGCACCTGCAGCGCCGGGTGTCGTGCGTCTGTTCTGTCTGCCATATGCTGGCGGTGGCGCGTCCATCTACCGTCAATGGCCGAGGCTGCTGTCCCGTCGCGTGAGCGCGGTGCCGCTGCGCCTGCCGGGGCGCGAGATGCGTATTTTGGATGCACCGATCGACACCCTCAGCTTCATGCTGGACGCGCTCGTCGCAGTCCTGCGCCCGCACATCCACCAGCCGTATGCCTTATTCGGGCATAGCATGGGGGCATTGATCGCCCATGAGCTGACCCAGCGCTTGCGTGCCGAGGGCCTTGCACTGCCTCTGCTATTAGGCGTCTCCGGTCGTCAGGCCCCGCATGTTCCAAATCCCGCAGGCTGGGAGTCGGTGCGCGGAATGAGCGATGCGCGCTTCAGTGGCATCTTGACGCGCATCAATGCGGCCACCGAAACCGTGCTGGCCAACCCTGCACTGTACGAGTTGCTGTTGCCGACCCTGCGTGCGGATTTCAGTCTGTGCGAGGACCATCAAGCGCGTCCACCGCGGCCTTTGCCGTTGCCGATCATCGCCTTCGGTGGCACGCATGACCCTTCCGTCTCCCTTGATGCAGTCGGTGAATGGGCGCGACACACCACGACGGGATTCAGCATGAATGCCATCGACGGCGATCATTTCTTCATCAACGGCCATGCCACACAGATGTGCCGTGTCATAGAGCAATACCTGTTTAGTGACCAAGTGCAATCGCGCGCAAGGCTGAGCCACTGCGCAGAAGTAGCTCTGCCCATGCGCGATTCCTTTTCGTAGTCCTTCCATGGAGGCAACATGAACGTTGAAGTCGAGTATTTCGTAGTGATCAACGACGAAGAGCAGTATTCGATCTGGCCAGTTTTCCGTGAAATTCCACTGGGTTGGTACAAGGAAGGAAAGGCCGGGACCAAACAGGAATGCCTGGACCACATTGAGCAGGTCTGGAAAGACATCACGCCCAAGAGCGTGCGTGAAGCCATTGCCGCCGCGCGTGAGTCCACGCCGACGCTCTGAAACTTTCCTGTCGTCGCAGCCGAGGTCTTCCGATGTTGAACCAGCACGTGAGCTCGAACGCTACGTCCCTGTCCAAGGCCTTCATTCGTTCGGCCATGCAATGGCCTGACGCAGTGGCGGTGGAAGACGCAGATGGAGCGCTGAGCTATGCACAGCTGGAGGCAGCCAGTGCGGCGATTGCCTGGGCCCTGCAGCGCAGCGGGGTGCAGCCGGGGATGCGCATAGGCGTCAGCCTGGCTCGTTCGCGCTGGCTGGTGGCCACCTTGCTGGGCATCGTGCGCG
>NZ_QEZH01000009.1:0-77001 GCF_003993515.1 Xanthomonas sp. BRIP62415 | reverse complement strand
GCGGCGGGGGTGGTGGCGAGGTCGGTGGCGGTGCCGTCGGCGTGCTCGGCCGGATACCACCGCCCCCGCCACCGCCGCCACACGCGGTCAATGCCACGGCCAACGCCGAGGCCAGGACAGTCCTGGCGACGTCTCTCTTCTGCATTTGGATGTTCTCCCCGAACCCATTCCATGGATAGGGCCCAGTCCCGGGCCCGAACGCCGTCTTTATACTGCATCCTCACACCCCTGTCGCAGCTGAGTGCGTAGCGCATGGCGCCGCATCGGCACGTGCTGGCGCGAACCGGGCGTGAGGCAGATAATCGTTTCACTTTCAACGGTATCTCCTCATGTCCGACATCGTCATCGTTGCTGCCAAACGCACTGCCATCGGCTCGTTCCTTGGTCAATTCAACGGTGTGCCGGCGCCGACACTCGCCGCCGCGGCGATCGAAGGCGCGCTGGCGCAGTCCGGCGTCGCGCCGGCCGACATTTCAGAAGTCATTGTCGGCTGCGTCCTGCCGGCCAACCTGGGCCAGGCGCCGGCACGGCAGGCGGCGATTGCCGCAGGCATCCCCACCTCGACCGGCGCCACCACCATCAACAAGGTGTGCGGCTCGGGCATGAAGGCGATCATGTTCGGCCACGACCTGATCAAGGCCGGTTCGGCCAGCATCGTGGTCGCCGGCGGCATGGAGTCCATGAGCAACGCGCCGCATCTGCTGCCCAACTCGCGCACCGGCAACCGCTACGGCAACTTCCAGGCGGTCGACCACATGGCCTGGGACGGCCTGACCAATCCCTACGACGGCCAGGCGATGGGCGTGTTCGGCGAGGCCACCGCCGAGAAGTTCGGTTTCAGCCGTGCCGATCAGGATGCGTTTGCGATCGCCTCGGTCGAACGCGCGCAGGCGGCGCAGCGCAGCGGCGCGTTTGCCGATGAAATCGTTCCGGTCACGGTGGCCACGCGCAAGGGCGAGGTGGTCGTCGACAGCGACGAGCAACCCGGCAAATCCGACATCGCCAAGATTCCGACCCTGAAGCCGGCCTTCAAGAAGGACGGCAGTGTCACCGCCGCCAGTTCGTCGAGCATCTCCGATGGCGCGGCGATCACCGTGCTGATGCGCGCAGACGAGGCGCAACGGCGTGGCATCGCGCCATTGGCACGCATCGTGGGGCATGTCACCCACTCGCAGGAACCTGAGTGGTTCACCACCGCCCCGGTCGCTGCGATCCAGACCTTGATCGGCAAGATCGGCTGGCAACTGGACGAGGTGGATCTGTTCGAAATCAACGAAGCATTCGCGGTGGTGGCGATGACGCCGATCGCCGAGCTGGGCATTTCGCACGACAAGGTCAACGTCAACGGCGGTGCCTGCGCATTGGGGCACCCGATAGGCGCATCCGGCGCCCGCTTGGTGGTGACATTGGTGAATGCGTTGCGCACGCGCGGTGGCAAGCGCGGAATCGCGACCTTGTGCATCGGCGGCGGCGAGGCGACTGCCATCGCTATCGAATTGATTTAATTGTTTTTAACGGCGATTTTGCAAAACTGAATGCGCGTACGCTTGACACTGGTCTTTGGACCGTCATCATGTCGGGGGCGCGCAATAGCGCGTTGCCTAATCTAACGACGAGGATTGAAACAATGACCATTAACAAGCTGCTGATCGCAATGGCTCTGGGCCTGGCCCTGACCGCTTGCTCGAAGCCGGAACAGGCTCAGGACGCTGCTGCTTCGGCTAACGAAGCCGCTGCCGACGCTCAGACCGCTGCTGACCAGGCTTCTGCCTCGGGCTCGCAGTCGGCTGACGCCGCTCAGGCTGCTGCCAACACTGCCGCTGCTTCGGCTGACACCGCTGCTGACGCTGCCCAGGCTGCTTCCGGCGCCGCCACCGACGCTGCTGCTGACCAGGCTGCCGACGCTGCCAAGACGGCTGAAGACACCGCCGAAGCTGCCAAGGACACCGCCGAAGAAGCCAAGAAGTAATCACTTCTTAGCTCCAAGCGAGTTCGGAGAAAGCCGCTGGTTTCCAGCGGCTTTTTCTTTGCCTGCGATTTGCCGTGAGCGGGTTGCGTCACTGTCCAAACCGTCGAACGCGCGCCATGTCGCGGCGTGGACGGCGCATGCCGCCTACCGGCTGAATGGCCGGCAGCGCATTGACGCCGGCTGCATCGGTGGGTGCATAAGCTCCGCCTTCCAACACCGGAACAGGACCACCCATGAAGACGATCCGCATGCTGTCGTTGAGCGCCATTGCCGCTTTCACTCTCGCCGCTTGCCAGGGCCCTGACGCCGAACAGGCGCAACGCGATGCCGCCTCCGCTGCCAAGCACGCGGCGGCTGCGACCGAACAGGCTGCCGATCGCGCAGCCGTCCAGGCCAAGGCCGCCACCGCCGATGCACGCGTGGCAGCACGTGAACTGGCCGCCGATGCGAGCCGCGCAACCGCTAACGCCGCAGATGCCACCGCCGACAAGACCCGCGAGATGGCCAACAAGGCCGAGCAGAACGCCGACAAGCACGACGCCGAACATCCGCAGCACTGATCGACCGTGTGACCGTCTCAACAGTTTGCAGATGTGCCGGCCAGATTGCGCCGGCGCATCTGCGTCCTGCCAACGGCAACCTCGTGTTGTCCAGTCTGGCGGGCTAGCATCCGTCCATGCCCTTCTCTTTTACTGCGCGCCGCCGCAACCAGCTGGCGCTGGCGTTTTCCGCCCTGATCTTCATCGCCATCGGTGTCGGCATCTTTGTCGGTGCCCGCCGCTCACTGGCCGACGCGGCACTGGTCTCGCATACGCATGAAGTGATCGGCCGGGTCGACGAGATCCAGGCGCGTGTGCTGGACGCCGAATCGGCGCAGCGCGGCTTTCTGCTGACCGGCAACGATGCCTATCTGCTCGACTATCAGACCAGCGTCGAGCGCCTGCCGATCCTGCTCGACAACCTGCGTCGCCTGATTGCCGACAACCCCGACCAGGTACAGCACCTGGACAGCTTGCGGCGACTGGTGGAAACGCGACTGCAGCAGATCCAGCATGTCCTGGACGTGTACGCGCAGGACGGCCTGGAGCCGGCACGTGCCGGCATCCGCCAGACCGCCTTCCGCACCACCAGCGCGATCCGCGAACAAGCGCTGACCATGGTGCAACGCGAGCAGGAACTATTGACGCAACGCGCCGAAAGCAGCCGGCAGAGTGCGGCCTTGTTGCTGGTGCTGGCACTGGCCGGCATCCCGTTCGGGCTGGCGGTGGTCGGCATTGTCTATGCCCTGCTGATGCGCGAGCTGCGGCATCGCTCGCAGGCCGAAAAAGAGGCGGCGCAGGCCAATCGCGAGTTGGCCGACAGCGTCGTGGCGCTGCAACGCAGTACCGCCGATCTGAATCTGCTCAGCCGTTACACCGGCCTGCTGCAGGGCTGCATCAGCGCAGAAGAGGCGCTGATGGTGACCAGCCGCACCCTGGCCAGCCTGCTGCCGGGCGTTGCCGGCAGCGTCTATCTGCTGCGTGCCTCGCAGGATCGCGCCGAGGCGATCAGCCACTGGGGCGAGCCGCTGGTGCACAGCGCGCCGCATCTGTTGCCTGAAGAGTGCTGGGCGCTGCGCCGTGGTCAGCCGCACATCATCGAAGACCTGGCACGGGATGCGCCATGCGCACATATCGGCGCGCCCGAGCACGGCAGCGCCGTCACCACCGCATGCCTGCCGATGTCTGCGCAAGGCACCCAGCTCGGCTTCCTGTTCCTGTCTTCGCCGGGCCCGGGGCCGATGCCGCGGCTGGAAATCGCCGAGGCGGCCGCCGAACAGCTGTCGTTGGCACTGAGCAACCTGCGCCTGCGCGAATCGCTGCGCCGGCAGTCGATTCGCGACCCGCTGACCGGGCTGTACAACCGCCGCTATCTGGAAGAATCGCTCAGCCACGAGCTGGCGCGCTGCGCACGCCGCGGCCTGCCGTTGTCGGTGCTGATGCTGGACGTGGACCACTTCAAGCAATTCAACGACAGCCAGGGTCACGCCGGCGGCGATCTGCTGCTGGCGGCGCTGGGCGAGTTGCTGCTGACCCGGTTGCGCGCCGAAGACGTGGCCTGCCGCTACGGCGGCGAAGAATTCACGGTCATTCTTCCCGAGGCCGACGGCGCCGAGGCAGCGCGTGTGGCCGAGGCCATTCGCGGCCATATCGCGGCGCTGGCAGTCAGCGACGGCCAGCGCGCGTTGCCGCGGGTGACGGCCTCGATCGGCGTGGCCAGCTTCCCGGTCGATGGCGAACTGGGAGCCAGCCTGCTCCAGAAGGCCGATGCAGCCTTGTACGTGGCCAAGCGCGGCGGACGTAACCGGGTCGAGCGGCACGGCGCGGCCAGGCCCGCAGTGGACTGAGCACGCGCGCCATCGACCTTGGTTTGCGCAATCCGTCACACAAAAGATCGGTCCACGCGGCGATAGTCGGCTTTGATCCCCTGGCGAGGCAGTCCGATGTCGATGTGGCGCGATCAAGGTCCCAACAAGAAAGACGGCGTTCCTTCAGCAGCTGAGGTCCCCGCGGCCGATGGGCGGCTGTTCACTGCCGAGGCCAGCCCGGCGCCTCCGGTCCCTGCCCCCGCGCCCCCCAGTGCCGCGCCCGCAGCGCCTGCACCGCAGCGCCACGGCGAGGCCAAGGAGTCGCTGATCGCCGCCGACATCAGCATCGAAGGCAAGATCGAGGGCGCCGGGCACGTCCGCCTGGCTGGCCGCTTCAAGGGCGATGTCAACGTCAAGGGCGATCTCACCATCGAGCGTGGCGCCAAGCTCAACGGCGGCGTCCGTGCCAACAAGGTGATCATCGCCGGCGAGCTGGAGGGCAATATCGAATCGGCCGCGCAGGTGGAACTGCAGACCTCCGGCGTGCTGGTCGGCGACGTCAAGGCCGGCAGCCTGACCGTGGCCTCGGGTGCGCGCATGCGCGGCCAGGCCGATTTCGGCTGGGGCGAGGACACCGGCAAAGCGGTCGGGACAGCCAAGCCGGTTGTCAGCGGAGACAGCGACGCCACATGACCGCGCTCCGCCCGGGCACGCCCGGTGCCACGCGCAGCTGCCCGCATTGCAAGGCGACGATCCTGGAAAGCGCCAGCGTCTGCCCTGCGTGCAAGCACCACCTGCGCTTCGACTCGGCGGCGGTGCAGCACACACAGCCGGCCCCGATCGTGCCGCTCAAGGTGGACGGCACCATCCGCCATCCCGCCGATGGCGATCCGTGGGAATACACCGTGGTGGTGGTGGTGCGTAACGGCAAGGGCGAGGAGATCAGGCGCCAGGTCGTGGACGTGGGCGCGATGCAGGGTGGCGAAGAGCGCGGCTTTACGCTGGCGGTGGAGGCGACCGCCGTGCGCGCGCCTGGACGGCGGGCGCGGCATTAGGGGTTGGGGCGGGAATCGGGAATCGGGAATCGGGAATCGGGAATCGGCGAGGAGGATGTTGGACAGCGCCGGCGTGGGTTCGCTTTGCGAATCTTATTTTCCTGATCTCCATTGACTGCCCCGATGAGGAACCGGGCGAGGCATTGAGGTGCCCGCTGCATTCAAGGCGCAGCCCGCGCCACGCCAGGCGCTTGATCGATTCGCTTCATTCGCCTTGATGACGCACTCACGCAATCAGCAACCAACGTCTGCGAGCGCTTGCCGCATCGGTGCACCGATGCGTGCCATTCCCATTCTCAGGATCTGCACACCGGCTTGGCCAGAGTTGCCGCATGCGCAACGGCAACGAACAATCTGGTGATCTGGTGGTGCTCGGGCCCGAAGGCCTGTATTGCCCGCAGGGTGATTTCCATATCGATCCCTGGCGGCCGGTGCCACGTGCGGTGATCACCCACGGACACGGCGACCACGCACGCAGCGGCATGGGCGAGTACCACTGCACGCACGAGAGCCTGCCGATCCTGCAATGGCGCCTCGGCGAGCAGGTCTATCACACGCATGCCGACGGCGAAGCGTTCGACCTGGGACGTGCGCGGGTGTCGTTGCATCCGGCCGGGCATGTGCTCGGCTCGGCGCAGGTGCGCATCGAGGTGGATGGCGAAGTCTGGGTTGCATCGGGCGACTACAAGCGCCAGCACGATCCCACTTGCAAACCGTTCGAAGTGGTGCCCTGCGACACCTTCATCACCGAAGCGACCTTCGGGCTGCCGGTGTATCGCTGGCCGGATACCGCCGATGTCGCGGCCGACATCGTCGCCTGGCGCCACGAATGCGCCGAACGTGGCGAGGCGGCCATTCTGTATTGCTATGCCCTGGGCAAGGCGCAACGCGTGCTGGCCGAATTGCGCGCCTGGGACACGCAACCGGCGTTGCTGCACGGCGCCATCGCCGTGGGCGTGGAGGTGTATCGCCAGGCCGACATTCCGATGCTCGACACCCAACCGGTCAGCGAGCACGCGCGTGGCGCCGACTATGCCGGGCAACTGGTGCTGGCGCCGCCATCGGCGGCCGGCAGTGCCTGGATCCGTCGCTTCCGGCATGCGCAACAAGGTTTTGCGTCGGGCTGGATGCGCATTCGCGGCAACCGCCGTCGGCGCAATTACGACCGCGGCTTCGTGGTGTCCGATCATGCCGACTGGCCGGACCTGCTGCGCACCATCGAAGACACCGGCGCACGGCGGGTGATCGCCACCCACGGCAATACCGATGCGTTGATCCAGCACCTGCTGGAGCGCGGCGTCGCTGCCGAGGCCTTCCGTACCGATTTCGGAGCCGAGGAATGAACCCCTTGCCTGCACGCCGCTATGCGCGCGCGCGCCCACGTCTGCGACTGACCGGCGCCCTCGCGTTCCGCCGGCACGCATTGGCATTTCGCCTACATCGCGCCGTGCCGGCCGCGGTGATCGGGCCGCCGCGGTCCTACCGGCGTCCACGCTGCCTGAGCGCATTTACGCGCCGCGCACTGGAGCTGCGTGCTGCCGACCACCGCGCATACCTGCAGGGCACGGCGTGAAGCGATTTGCCGCGTTGTACCGCACCCTGGATCGCAGTACCGGCACGCTCGACAAGCGTGCGGCCTTGGTTGCCTACTTCAGCAGCGCACCGCCGCTGGATGCGGCGTGGGCGCTGTACCTGCTGGCCGGCGGCAAGGTGGCCGGCACGCGCATGCGCATTGCCAGCAGTGGCGAATTGCGCGAATGGATCACCGAAGCCGCCGGCATCGCCGACTGGCTGGTGGCCGACAGCTACGACCATGTCGGCGACCTGGCCGAGACCTTGGCCTTGTTGCTGGACGACCCGATCACCGAAGCGGCCGATCTGCCGTTGGCCGACTGGATCGAGCAGCGGTTGCTGCCAATCGCCAATCGAGATGTCGAGGTGCGCAAGGCCTGCATCGTGCAGGCGTGGCGCAGCCTGGCCTTCGACGAGCGCCTGGTGTTCAACAAGCTGCTGACCGGCGCCTTGCGCGTGGGCGTGTCGCAGCGCCTGGTGCAGCAGGCGCTGGCGGAGATGTCCGGAATCGAGATCGCACGCATCGCGCAGCGCATGCTCGGCAGCTGGCGGCCGCATCCGACCTATCTGGCCAACCTGCTGACTGCCGAAGAACTGCCCGGCGATCGTCAACAGCCCTACCCGTTCTTTCTCGCATCGCCACTCGAAGCCGAGGTCGAAACGCTGGGCGCGGTCGATGACTGGTTGCTGGAATGGAAGTGGGACGGCATCCGCCTGCAGCTGATTCGACGCGCGGGCGAAGCGGCGCTGTGGTCGCGTGGCGAAGAACGCCTGGATGGCCGCTTCCCGGAAATCGAACAGGCCGCGTTGCAGTTGCCCGATGGCACCGTCATCGACGGCGAGCTGCTGGCCTGGCAACCGGAGCAGCCCTTGCCGATGCCGTTCACCGCATTGCAGACGCGCATCCAGCGGCTCAAGCCCGGGCCAAAGACCTTGGCGGCGGCGCCGGCGCGGGTGGTGGCCTACGATCTGCTTGAGCTCGGCGGCGAGGACTTGCGCGAACGTCCCTTGCAGGAGCGCCGCGCGTTGCTGGAAGGGGTGCTGGGCACGCTCGCCGACCCGCGCATCGTCGCCTCGCCGTTGGTGCAGGTCGGCGATTGGCAGGCGGCGGCGCAGGTGCGCCTGGATGCCCGCGAGCGCGGTGTGGAAGGGCTGATGCTCAAGCGCGCCAGCTCGGTCTACCAGTCAGGCCGCCGCCGCGGCGACTGGTGGAAATGGAAGATCGACCCGCTCACCATCGACGCGGTGCTGCTGTATGCGCAGGCCGGCCACGGCCGCCGCAGCACGCTGTATACCGACTACACCTTCGGGCTATGGCACGAGGGCCAGCTGGTGCCGATCGCCAAGGCCTACTCGGGTCTGGACGACAAGGAGATCCTGCAGCTGGATCGCTGGATCCGCGCCAACACCACCGAGCGCTTCGGCCCGGTGCGTGCAGTCACCGCCCATCATGTCTTCGAGCTGGGGTTCGAAGCGGTCAACCGCAGCGCGCGGCACAAGTCCGGCATTGCGGTGCGTTTCCCACGCATCCTGCGCTGGCGGCAGGACAAGCCGATGAGCGAAGCCGATCTCCTGAGCAGCCTGCAGGCGCTGGCACGGTGAGTGCCGCGCAGCAGACGCGCGGTACGCCCTTGCAGCAATGGCGTGCCTGGTTCGCGCAGCGCGGCTGGGCGCCGTTGCCGTTTCAACGCGATGTGTGGAAGCGCTATCTCGCCGGCGAGTCCGGCTTGCTGCATACGCCCACCGGCAGCGGCAAGACGCTGGCCGCCTTCGGCGGGCCACTACTGGAAGCCTTGTCCACGCGTGGACGCAAGCCGGCGATCAAGCCGGCGCCGGCCGCGCGGCGCCAACAGCAACGCACGCTGCAGGTGCTGTGGATCACGCCCCTGCGCGCACTCGCCGCCGATACCGCACGCGCCCTGCGCGAGCCGGTGGAGGCCTTGGGGCTGGATTGGCAGGTGGGCCTGCGGACCGGCGACGCCAGCGCGCGCGACAAGCGGCTGGCGCGCAGCGGCAAGCTCGATGTGCTGGTCACCACGCCCGAATCGCTGGCCTTGCTGTTGTCCTATCCCGACACCGCGCCGCAGTTGTCGGCGTTGCGCTGCGTGATCGTCGACGAATGGCATGAGCTGCTCGGCAACAAGCGCGGCGTGTTGCTGCAGCTGTGCCTGGCGCGGCTGCGCGGCTGGGCGCCGGCGCTGCGCATCTGGGGTCTGTCGGCGACGCTGGGCAATTTGGCGCAGGCACGCGACGTGCTGCTGCCGCATCTTCCCGATGCTGCGCTGGTCTCGGGCGTCAAACCCCGCGCGATGACCCTGGAGACACTGCTGCCCGACAGCGGCGAGCGCTTTCCGTGGGCCGGGCATCTGGGCCTGGCGCAGCTGGCGCGCGTACTGCAGAAGATCATGCAGCAGCGCACCAGCCTGGTGTTCACCAATACGCGCGCGCAGGCCGAGTTGTGGCATCAGGCCTTGAGTGCGGTGTGGCCGGACGACCTGGCCACGCTCGCGCTGCATCACGGCTCGCTGGACCCGTCCTTGCGAGCGGCCGCCGAACACGGCTTGCGCGATGGCAGCCTGCGCTGCGTGGTCGCCACCTCCAGCCTGGACCTGGGCGTGGATTTCCCCGCCGTCGATCAGGTGCTGCAGGTCGGCAGCCCCAAGGGCATTGCGCGCCTGCTGCAACGCGCCGGCCGCGCGCGCCACCGTCCGGGCGAATCCGGGCATGTGATGTGCGTGCCCTCGCATGCGCTGGAGCTGGTGGAGTATGCAGCCGCGCGGCGCGCCATCGCGCACGGCCAGATCGAAGCGCGGCCGCCGCCGCGGCTGTCGCTGGATGTGTTGGCGCAGCACTGCGTGACCCTGGCACTGGGTGGCGGCTTTCAGGCCGATGCAGTGTTCGAGCAGGTGCGCGGCACCGATGCGTTTGCAGCACTGGATCATGCCACCTGGCAGGCGGTGCTGGACTTCATCGTGCAAGGCGGCAGCGCGCTGGCGCATTACCCGGATTTCCACAAGGTCGTGCGCGACGAACAGGGCGTGTATCGCGTCATCGATCGGCGCGTGGCGCTGCGGCATCGCCTGTCCATCGGCACGATCACCAGCGACGGCAGCGTGCGCGTGCAGTTCCTGCGCGGCGGGCGCCTGGGCGCGGTGGAGGAACAGTTCGTCGGCCGTCTGCGCCGTGGCGACCGGTTTCAGTTTGCCGGCCGTTTGCTGGAGCTGGTGCGGCTGGAAGACATGACCGCCTATGTGCGCGTGGCCAAGGGCGGCAGCGGCGTGGTGCCCAAGTGGATGGGCGGACGCATGCCGTTGTCGTCGGCCCTGGGCCGCGAGGTCGAAGCGGTCTTCGCCGATCCCGGCGACGCGCCGGAGATGCAGGCGCTGGCACCGTTGCTGCGCCTGCAATCGTCACTGTCCTCGTTGCCCGGCCCTGACCATCTGCTGGTGGAAAGCATCAAGGCCCGCGATGGCCGGCACGTGTTCGTGTATCCGTTCGCCGGCCGCCAGGTCAACGAAGGGCTGGCCGCGTTGCTGGCGGCGCGCTGGGGCCGGCGCCAGCGCAATACCTTCAGTTTTGCTGCCAACGATTACGGCTTTGTGCTGTCGCCGGCGCAGGACGTGGACCTCGATGCGGGCGTCTTGCAGGCCTTGCTGTCGCCGGAGGGCCTGTTTGCCGATCTGCGCGACAGCCTCAACCTGGGCGAGCTGGCACGCCGCCAGTTCCGCGAGATTGCGCGCGTGGCCGGTTTGCTGTCGCCATCGTTGCCCGGCCGTGCACCACGCAGCCTGCGTCAGCTGCAGGCCTCCAGCGGATTGCTGTACGACGTGTTGCAGCGTTTCGATCCGGATCATCTGCTGCTCGCGCAGGCCGAGCGCGAAGTATTCGAAGGCCAGCTCGAGCTGGCGCGGCTTGCGCACGCACTGGAAGATTGCGCGCGGCGCGACCTGCGCCTGTGCAAACCGCGCAGCCTCACCCCGTTGTCGTTTCCGCTATGGGCCGAACGTGTGCGCGGCCAACTCAGTACCGAAGACTGGAAGGCCCGCGTGTTGCGTGCTGCCGAACAACTGGAGCGCAAACATGGGCGATAGCGTGCAGCTGCAGCTGGCCGGCGAAACGGTGGAACTGCTCGGCGAACGCGCACTGTATCGGCCGGCACAACGCGCCTTGTTGATCGCCGACCTGCATCTGGGCAAGGCCGATGTGTTCCGTCGCGCCGGCATCGGGATGCCGGCCGGCGGCACCGCGCACGATCTGGAGCGGCTGGATGCGCTGCTGGAACAGCGCACGGTGGACGCGTTGTGGATACTCGGCGACCTGCTGCATGGCCCCGCACCGCGCGCAGCCTGGCACCGCCGCTGGAGCGCATGGCGCGAGCGGCATTGCGCATTGCGCGTGATCGCCATCCGCGGCAATCACGACCGGGCCTTGGCGGGCGCCGATCTGCATATCGAGCCGGCCGGCGAACAGGTGGAAGATGGCCCCTTCGTGCTGCGCCACGATCCGCTGCCGCATCCGACCGGGCACGTGCTGTGCGGGCATCTTCATCCGCTGGCCGCACTGCCCGGCATGGCGCGTCGCTGGCCGGCGTTCTGGTTGCGCGAGCGCGTCACCATCCTGCCGGCGTTCTCGCATTTCACCGCCGGCATCGTGCCGACGCTGGTCGAAGGCGAACGCCTGGTTGCCTGCGTGGAAGACGACGCGCTGGCGTTGCCGGTGCGCTAGCGGGCGCGGCCGTGCGTGGGCCGCGACGGCCTCTATGCGGCCGCTTCGGTCTTGTCGACGGCCACACGCGGCAACGGTTGCGACAAGGCCTCCACGAACTCCGGCGCCAATGCCAGTTTGCCGAACCAGCCGTGCTGGGTGCCGCTGAGCACGCGCAACATGTGTCCGCGCCCGCCGGGCACGCGCCCCATCGGGTGCAGCAGCAGGTCGCGCCCGTGCGCCCACAGATCGCGTTCGGACTGGAACAACGGCGTCAGCCAACGGCTCCAGCGGTGGTAGATCGCCACATGCGCCTGGCGCTCGCGCTGGTAGCGCTGCAAGGCCGCATCCAGATCGGCACCGGCCCGCAAGGCATCGCGCAGCGCCAATGCGTCCAGCAGCGCCATGTTGACGCCCTGCCCCAGCTGCGGACTCATCGCATGCGCAGCATCGCCGGCCAGCACGAAACGGCCGCGATGCCAGCGTTTGACCACCGCGTCGCGGTAACTGGCACGCGCCAGTGCGCCATGCACCTGCACACTGTCCAGACGCGCATGCGCCTGCGGCCACATCTGCGCGATCTCCTCGCGCCATGCGGCAATGCCGCGCTGTTCCCATGCGGAAAAATCGCTGCACGGCAGGCTCCAGAAAAAACTCAGCCGCGGGGTGTCGTCGCCCGGGCGCGTGCCCACCGGCAGCAGGCCGATCATCTTGCGCGCGCCGATATAGCGCTGGCGCAACTCGTCGACAAACGGCCAGTCCTCGCGCGGCAGCAGACACCACAACGCCCCCCACGGATACACCCGATCCAGCCGCGTGCCCTGCACCTGCGCGCGCAAGGCCGATGCGGAACCATCGGCGGCGATGATCAGATCGTAGCGGCCATGCCAGTGCCCACGCTGGTCCTGCACGCGCACGCCGTCGTGATCGATGGCGGTGATCTGCGTATCCACATGCAGTTGCGCGTGCTCCGGCCAGGCCTCGCGCAACAGCGTGAACAAGGCGCCGCGCTGCATCCCCAGGCCCATCAGCCGCGCATCCAGGTCGCGATACTGCATGTCCATCACCGCGCGTCCGCACGGCGTTTCGCCATACAGCCGGCGCACCGGCGCGCCATGCGCAAGCGCCTGCGGCAGCAATCCCATCGTCCACAGCACCTGCAGGCCGCTGGGCTGCAGCAGGAACCCTGCGCCCACCGGCCCGGGCGCGGCAGCGCGTTCGAACACGTCCAGTCGATGCCCGTCGGCGCCCAGCAGCGCGGCCAGTGCCTGCCCCGCCGTGCCATAGCCCACTACCGCAATCCGCATTGTTCGCTGCATGTCCTTCGCTCTTTGAAGCTCACCGACCCCGCATGGACCGATGCAAAAAAAACCCCGCCGTGGCGGGGTTCTTCAACCGCACAATCGAGTCACATCACTCGACCGGCGTGATGTTCGAAGCCTGGGCACCCTTGGGGCCCTGGGTCACGTCATAACTGACGCGCTGGCCTTCCTGCAGGCTGCGGAAGCCCTTGGAGTTGATCGCGGAGAAGTGCGCGAAGACATCGGCGCTGCCGTCCTCCGGTGAGATGAAGCCAAATCCCTTGGCGTCGTTGAACCACTTGACGGTACCGTTCGGCATGGTGATGCGAGACCTTTGCAATAATTAATGGGTGGTGTACGGCAATGCGTACGCGCCGAGTATGCAAAGCTTATGCCCCGATGACAATCACCCGCGTGCAAGTTCGCCAATCAGCTCCGGCAATCCGGACGAGGCGGCATCGACGTTGGCCAACACCTCTGCCATGGTGATTTCCTGCGCGTCGCCGCAGCCGGCCGCCCAGTTGGCCACGATCGCCAAACACGCATATTCCAGGCCTTTTTCGCGTGCAAGACCGGCTTCGGGCATGCCGGTCATGCCGACCAGATCGCAGCCGTCGCGACGCATGCGGGCGATCTCTGCAATCGTTTCCAGCCGCGGTCCCTGGGTGGCTCCGTAGCATCCGCCGGCAACCATCGTGACGCCGGTCACCTTGGCCGCGGCGATGACCTTGCTGCGGAACATCGGCGAATACGGATGACCGAAATCCACGTGCTGCACCTCGCTGCCCGGCTCTTCGCAGAAGGTGGACACGCGGCCCCAGGTGTAATCGATCAGCTGATCCGGGCAGGCCAGCACGCGCGGACCGAACTGCTCGGTGATGCCGCCGACGGTGTTGAGCGCCAGCACGCGCGCAGCGCCGATTTGCTGCAGCGCAGCGATGTTTGCGCGGTAATTGACCTTGTGCGGCGGCAGCGAATGGCCTTCGCCATGGCGCGCCAGGAACGCCACGCGGTGGCCCAGCAACATGCCGACGCGGATCGGGCCGGAGGGCGCGCCATACGGCGTTTCGATAGCGTGCGTCTGCACCTCGTCCAGCTGGGCGAGCTTGTAGACGCCAGTGCCGCCGATGACGGCCAATGCGATGGAATTGGGTGACACAAGCAACCTCTGCTACAAAAAGACATGACGGTGCGCGCACGCGTGCGCGCCGGGCTGCCCGCGGCAATGCGGGCACGCTGCGGCAGTTACTGCTTCATCGCGTAGATGGCGGGAATGCCGCGCAGCTGCTCGTTGACGTCCATGCCGAAACCGAACACGTAACGGTCGGCCACTTCCACGCCGACATAATCGGCGGCCACGCCAGGCACGCAACGGTCGTGACGCTTGACGGTCAGCACCGCCACGCGCACGTCGGTGGCGCCCTGCTCCAAGCACCATTGGCGCACGCCCTGCAGCGTGTAGCCCTCATCAAGGATGTCGTCGACCAGGATCACCCGGCGGCCGAACAGCGCAGTGGCCGGACGGTGCTTCCACACCAGCTCGCCGCCGGTGGTTTCGCCGCGATACCGGGTGGCGTGCAGGTAATCGAACTGCAGGTCCTGGCCGCGTGCGCCCAGCTCCAGCGCCAGCTGGCCGGAGAACGGCAGCGCGCCGTGCATGATGGTGAGATACACCGGCACTTCGCCGGCATAGTCGCGCGCAATCGCGTCGGCGATGCTGGCAACGGCCGCATCGATGGCGGGGCGGTCGACCAGCAGGTCGGCTTGGGCCAGGGCCTGGGAAATGGTGAGCGTGGACATCAGGCAGTTGTTCCGAAAGAGGCGGAAAGGGGAGTGGTGAATGCGGCGTCGGAGCCGGCGAGCAGGCCATCCCAGCCCAGCGCGCCGCGGCCGATCAGGCCGATCAATGCTGCGGTGTTGAGGCTGCGGCCGGCCACGGCCTGCAGCGATTCATCGACCAGTTCCGGGTGGCAGACCAGCACCACGTCGCAGCCGGCATCCAGATGCGCATGCACCCGGCCCGCCACGCCGCCGGCGCTGAACGAGGCGGCCATGCCGATGTCGTCGGAGAACACCACGCCACGGAAGCCCAGTTGCCCGCGCAGGATCTGCTCGATCCAGCGCTGCGAATAGCCGGCCGGTTCCGGGGCGATCTGCGGGTAGACCACGTGCGCCATCATCACCGCATCGGCGCCGGCCTCGATGCCGGCCACGAACGGCACCAGATCCTCGGCCAGCAGGACCTCCAGCGGCCGAGGGTCGCTGGCATGGTCGACGTGGGTGTCTTCCAGCACGGTGCCGTGGCCGGGGAAATGCTTGAGCGTGGCGGCCATGCCGGCGCCGTGCAGCGCCTGCACATAGGCGCGGGTGAAGCTGGCCACGACCTGCGGGTCGTCGCTGAAGGCACGGTCGCCGATGGCGCGGTTGCCACGGCCCAGATCCACCACCGGCGCGAAGCTCAGGTCCACGCCGCTGGCACGCACCTCGCTGGCCATCAGCTGCGCATGCGCGCGCGCAGCGGCGAGCGCGGCCTCGGGGCCCTGCGCGTACTGCACGCCGAAGCTCTGCAGCGGCGCCAGCGCGCTGTAGCCGTCGCGAAAGCGCTGTATGCGCCCGCCTTCCTGGTCCACGCAGATCAGCACCGGGCGCGGTGCGGCCGCGCGGATGGACGCAGACAGCTCGGCCACCTGCGTGCGCGAGGCGAAGTTGCGCGTGAACAGCACTACGCCGGCGACCGCGTCGTGCTGCAGCCAGTCGCGTTCCTGTGCGCTGAGTTCGGTACCGGCAACGCCGATCAGAAGCATGTTGGGGGACTCCCGGGCCAGGCGCCAGGTTGGCGCAGCGCGGCATTGTCGCAGATGCGCGTTGCAGCGTCAGATCGCGCATTCAGGCAGGCGCGCGTTTGCTGCCGTCTGGGCCCCGCCGCGGCCCGCCGGCCGTGCCTCAGAGCACCTCCAGATTCGCTCGCCAGTGCGCGGCCTGCGCCTGCACCTGGTCCAGCACCTCCGGTGCCATGGCATCGAGCTGCCGGTACGGCAGCGCCAGGCGCTCGTTGGCACCCAGCAGCGTGCGCTGCCGCGCCAGGAAATCCCAGTACAGGGCGTTGTACGGGCAGGCCTGCGCGCCAACCCGCGCCTTGCGCTGGTAACGGCAGCCGCCGCAGTAATCGCTCATGCGGTCGATATAGGCCGCGCCGCTGATGTACGGCTTGCTGCCGAGCAGGCCGCCATCGGCGAACTGGCTCATGCCGACCGTATTGGGCAGTTCCACCCATTCGAACGCATCGACATAGACCCCCAGGTACCAGCGATGCAGCGCCTGCGGCTCCAGCCCCGCCAGCAGCGCGAAATTGCCGATCACCATCAGCCGCTGGATATGGTGCGCGTGCGCGTTGGCCAGCGAATTGCCGATCGCATCGGCCAGGCAGCGCATGCCGATCTGCCCGTCCCAGAACCAGTGCGGTAGCGGTGCATGCTGGTCGAGCTGGTTGGACCGCGCATAGGCGGGCATCTGCGACCAGTACACGCCGCGTACGTATTCGCGCCAGCCCAGGATCTGGCGGATGAAGCCCTCCACCGATGCCAGCGGCGCATGCCCGTCGTGCAACGCCGCCTCCGCGCGCGCGATCACCTCGCGCGGATGCAGCAGCTTGACGTTGAGCGCGAACGACAGCAGCGAATGAAACAGCCGCGGGCTGCGCGTGCTCATCGCATCTTCGTAGCGACCGAAGTGCGGCAACGCATGCGTGACGAAGGCATCCAGGTGCTGCAAGGCTTCGTCGCGGTCCAGCGGCCACGGCAGCGCGTCGGCGTTCGGTGCGCCGAAGCTGCGGACGCCGGCTGCCTCGATAGCGCTCCACAGCGCGCGGTGATCGTGCGCTGCGCGCCACTCCTGCGGCGCGGGCGGATCGCCCGGCCATGGCGCACGGTTGTCGTGATCGAAATTCCAGCGCCCGCCTTCCGGCTCGCCCGCGGCATCGAGCAGGATCCGGTGGCGACGGCGCATCTTTCGGTAGAACACTTCCATGCGCCATGGGCTACCGGCGCGAAAACAGCCGGCGACCTCATCGCGTTCGGTCAGGAAATGCTCGCTGCCGACCATGCGCGTGGCGAACGGCTGGCGCGCGCACCAGTGCTGCAATGCCTGATCCAGCCGCCATTCGTCCGGCGCCTGGTACTCCAGCCGGCTGGCGCGGTAATGCGCCATCAGCGCGTCCAGATTGGCGGGGATCGCATGCCGATTGCTGGGGTTGTCGATGGCCACGTAACGCACCCGATGACCGGCCTGCCGCAGGCGCGCGGCGAACGCGCGCATCGCCGCGAAGATCGCCAGGATCTTCTGCGCGTGGTGCAGCACGTAGTCGGTTTCCTCGCGCACTTCCATCAGCACGTAGACCACACCCGCATCGATCGCATCGAACCAGCTGTGTTGCCGATTGAGTTGATCGCCCAGGATCAGGCGCACTGTGTGCGCGGCGGCCTGCGGGGTGTGGCCAGCTGTGCCTGCCACCACATCAATCCTGACCGCTGCCCGCGGCGTCGCCGGCGCACACCCGCGCTGCCAACGCCACACCGCTTTGCCAGGCCCCCTCGACCTTGCCGCCGGCCAGCCAGTCGCCGCAGATGCCGATGCCCGGCCGCGCCTCCCAGGCACAGCCGATCTGCAGCGCAGGCTCGGTGCTGGCCACCGTCCAGCGGTATGCATCGCAGGACTGCGGTGGTGGCAGGCCGAGCGCGGCCAGCGCCGGCAACAGGCTGGCGATCACGGCCTCAGGCGTTGCGTCCAGATGCGCCTGACTCCAATCGGCAGTGGCATGCAGCAGCCAGGTTTCCACGCCCGCCCTCCCCGGCTTGCTGGAGTTGCGTGCCACCCAGCGCACCGGGCCAGCGTTGACGAACAAGGCGTCGTAGCCGGGATCGACCGCCAGGTCGAAACGCAGCACCACCGCCCAGGCCGGCTGCATCCGTGCAGTGGCAGCAAGCGTCGCCAGCGTGGGGGCGAGGTCAGCCAGCAAGGCAGCCGCACGCGGCGCCGGAACCGCCAGCAGCACGGTATCGAAGGCGCGTGTCGTCGCGTCCTCCGCCAGCTCCAGCTGCCAGGCGTCGCCATTGCGCTGCAGTGACCGCACGCAGGTGCCCAACCGAACATCGAGGTCGGCCGCAAGCGCACGCGCCGGTGCGGCCATGTCCGGCACCCCGACAAAGCGCGTCAACCCGCTGTGCGACGCACGCAGGGCGGTGCCATCCCAACTGGCGACGCGCGCAGGCCAGGCCGCCGCGGCGCCGCGCGCGATCCACGCATCCACCAGGGCGGCAAACGCCGGGGCGCGTGCGGTGAAATACTGCGCGCCGTGATCGCACTGCCAGCCATCGCCGCCACAGCTGCGCATGCGTCCGCCGGGCAGAGTGTCCTGCTCGAACAGCGTCACCGCCAAACCCGCCGCCTGCAGCCGTTGCGCGCAGGCAAGCCCAGCCAACCCGGCACCGATCACCGCAACCGTCTTCGAGCGGGTGGGCATCATCTCTCAGCTGCAGGCAGTCGCATCGCGCCGCCGGCCGTTCATACCGCGCAGCCGTCCGGCCCGCAGGCATCGGGACCACCGATCGGCGTCGATTCGGCCGCCAGCTGCAACAACGCCTGCGCGAAGCTCTCCGGCGGCTGCGCGCCCTGGATCAGGCTGCGTCCGTCGATGACGAAACTGGGCACCGCACGGATTCCCAGCGCAGCGGCTTGCGCCAGTTGCGCCTGGACGGCAACGACGCCTTCGTCGGAGTCCAGCAGCGCGCGCACGCGCGCCTCGTCCAGGCCGCCGGCGGCGCCGGCGGCCACCAGCGTTTCGGTCGCGCCGACGTTTTGGCCTTCGGCAAAATACGCATGGAACAGCGCTTCGATCACGGCCTCGACATCGCCCTCGCGGCTGGCCAGCCAGATCAGCCGATGCGCGCGCAGTGTACTGACCTGCACCTGCCCGCGCCCGAAGTCGAACGGCAGGCCTTCGGCGCGCGCGGTGGCCTGGGTCTGCGCCAGCATCTGCTCCACGCGCGCGGCACCGCCGAACTTTTGCGCCAGCGCATCACGCAGCGGCGTCGGCTCCAGGCCGGCCTCGGGATCGAGCTGGAACGCGTGGTAATGGATGTCCAACGCCGGCGCCTGCGCACCAAGCGCGGCCACCGCCTGCTCGAAACGGCGCTTGCCGATCCAGCACCAGGGACAGACCACGTCAGACCAGATATCGATGCGCATGGGCGGGGATTGGAGATGCGTCATTGGGGATGCGCAAAGCATAAACCCAATACCAAGGCAGGGATTGGGGAGTCGCAACGCAATCAGCCCAAGTCCGACGCATCGCGTTAGCTGTTACGAATCCCGAATGCCCAATCCCGAATCCCGAATCACACATCCCCGCTCCAGTTCTTGAACGGATGCGAGGCCAGCGCCAGGTTGTAGTAACGCACGTCGTCGGTGACTTCCGCGCCGACCCACGCAGGCCTGGCGAAGGCCTGGTCGGCATGTTCCAGTTCGATCTCGGCCACCACCAGCCCGGCATTGTCGCCAAGGAATTCGTCCACTTCCCACACCTGCCCCTGGTACTGGACCAGATGCCGGCGCTTGTCGATCAAACCGCCGACGCACAGCGCCAGCAGCGCGCGTGCCTCGACCACCGGAATCGGATACTCGAACTCCTGCCGCGTGTGCCCCACCTCGCGCGATTTCAGATTGAGAAACGCGCTCTCGCCCTGGATACGCACCCGCACCGACGCGTTTTGCGCACCACTGCGCAAGGCGGCCTGGTCGTTGATATAGCCCTGTGCCATCGGGATCACCGCATGCGCGGCAGCGCGCCAGCCATCGCCGGTCACCAGGAATTTGCGTTCGATTTCGATGGGCATGGGAATCGGGAATCGGGAATCGCAACAGCATACGGCGAACCGCACCTACGATTCCCGATTCACTATTCCCGATTCACCGCCGTTCAAACACCGCAATGCTCTCCACATGCGCGGTATGCGGAAACATGTCCATCGCGCCGGCGGCCTTAAGCGTGAAGCCCTGCTCGTTGACCAGGTAGCCGGCGTCGCGCGCCAGCGAGCCGGGGTGACAGCTTACATAGACGATGCGCTCGAACGTTTTCAGCGGCAACTGCTGCAGCACTTCCAGCGCGCCCGAGCGCGGCGGGTCCAGCAGCAGCTTGTCGAAGCCCTGCCGCATCCACGCAGCATTGCGCTGGTCCTGGGTCAGATCGGCCGCATGGAACTGCGCATTGGCCAGCCCATTGCGCTGCGCGTTGTCCCGGGCGCGCGCCACCAGCCCGGCATCGCCCTCCACGCCGACCACTTCGCGCACGCCGCGCGCCAGCGGCAGGGTGAAATTGCCCAGCCCGCAGAACAGGTCCAGCACGCGGTCGTCGGGCCTGGCATCGAGCAGCGCCAGTGCGTGCGCGATCATCTTCTGGTTGAGCGAGGCGTTGACCTGGATGAAATCCAGCGGCCGGAACGCCAGCTCCACATCCCACTGCGGCAAGCGGAACGACAGCGGCACCTGCTGCGGCCACAGCGGATGCACGCTATCCACGCCGCCCGGCTGCAGGAAGATCGCAAAGCCCTGCGCCTGCGCGAACGCCGTCAGCGCCTGCAGATCGCGCTCGCTGAGCGGCTGCATGTGGCGGATGGTCAATGCCACCGCCTCGTCGCCGGCAATGAATTCGATCTGCGGGATGTCGCGCTTGCCGTCCAGGCCTTCGACCAGCGCCGCCAGCTGCGGGATCTTCTCGCCGATCTGCGGGATCACCGTGTAACAGACCGACAGATCGGCCACGAAACGCGGATCCAGCTCGCGAAACCCCACCAGGGTCTTGTCCTTCTTCTCGACGCGACGGACCGAAAAGCGGCCCTTGCGCCGGTAGCCCCAGTTATCGCCGACCAGGGCCGGCAACACCGCCTGCGGCGTGACGTGGCCGATGCGCTCCAGGTTGTCCAGCAACACGCGCTGCTTGGCCACGATCTGCTGCGACTCTTCCAGATGCTGCAGGACGCAGCCGGCGCAGACGCCGAAATGCGGGCAGCGCGGGGTCACCCGCTGCGGCGATGCCTCCAGCACCTCCACCGTCCTGGCCTCGTCGAAATGCCGGCTGCGCGCGGTGGGTTCGGCACGCACCAGCTCACCCGGCAAGGCGCCACTGATGAAGGTGACTTTGCCGCCCTCGCCGTCGCGGCGGGCCACACCGCGCCCGTCGTGGCTGAGGTCGGTGATCGCGGTCTGGAACGGCGTACGGTCGAAGCGGTTTCGGGTTCTGGCCACGTGGCGACGAGCTGCGGGCAAAAAGGGTGCGTATTGTCGCAGATGCGATCGATCGCGGCCGCCTCGCGCCGCAGAACAATTGTCGCGCCCCGCAAACACAGGCACACTTCCGCTGCACGCGGCTGCTAGGACGCGGCATCGCTGACAAGGAGGCAGCATGAACATGGCAACACGCCAGGAACCCCAACCACGACTCTTGCTGGTAGAGGACGACCCGATCAGCCGTGGCTTTCTGCAGGCGGTGCTGGACGGTCTTCCCGCCCATGTGGACTGCGCAGACTCCTTGTCGTCGGCACTGGACCGCGCGCGCGCACGTCGCCACGACCTGTGGCTGATCGACGTCAATCTTCCCGATGGCACCGGCAGCGGCCTGTTGCGGGCACTGCGCCTGCTGCACCCTGACGTGCCCGCACTGGCCCACACCGCGGACACCAATCTGGCGATGCAACGCAGCCTGCAGTCCGATGGGTTCCTGGAAATGCTGGTCAAGCCGCTGACCTCCGAGCGCCTGCTGCAGGCGGTCCGTCGCGGACTGGCGCGCGGCCGCTACAGCATGGCACCGGTGGGTGTGGTCGACATCGCTGCCAGCGATTGGGACGAAGCGGCCGCGCTCAGCGCGCTCAACGGCCAGCAACACCATCTCAACGCGCTGCGCGAGTTGTTCCTGGCCGAGTTGCCAGGCACCCGCGATGCGGTGGATTCGGCCCTGCAGGTCAGCGACGATCAGGCGCTGCGCAGCCATCTGCATCGGCTGCAGGCCAGCTGCGGATTTGTCGGCGCGGCGCGGCTTGCCGGCGCAGTGCGCCTGCTGCGCGGCGACCCGCATTCCAGCACGGCACAGACGCAGTTCCACGCGGCGGTGGCTGCGCTGCTGCACTGAAGGATGACGGCGCCGATGCTCTTGGACGCGGCGCAGCGTCGGCAGTCGGGACGCGCGACACCGAGCATCATGCGTGCGCGGCGGGTCCACCTGGACCCTGCCGCGCGTCCGCGCACTGCTCGCCAGGCCTGGTCGAGCAGCCTTGCGCCCCTCAACGCCGCCGCGCCAGATCCTCGAGCATTTCCCAGGATTTCAGCCCGCGTCCGCTCAGATGATGCAGCAGCACGCCACGCATGCTGCGACGCAGGCCCGGCATGTCGTCGGCCGCGGGCATGACGTCCTGGCCCAAGGCCAGCAGCGCCGCGCCGGTCACGGTGTCGCGCCGATCCTGCGCCATCGCCTCGCTCAATACGCGCAAGGCGCCTTCCTGTGGATCGAGCCGGTAACGCGCCGCCGGGTCGATCGCCTGGCCGTCGCGGTCGTGCTGCAGATCGAACGCAAAGCCCAGGCCATCGAGCACATCGCGCTCGAACTGGCGCAGGCCCCAGGCCAGCGGCAGGCCAGAGGCCAGGTGCGCCCGCGCTTGCGCATAGCAATCGAACAATTCCGGCACCGGATCGTTGCGCGGCGCCAGGCGCAGCAGCAGCTCGCTGATATAGAAACCGGCCAACATGGATTCGCCCGCCAGGCGGGGGGCGGTATCCAGCGCCTCGGCCTGACGCAACTGCGCCAGTTCGCCGCGTTGCACCGCGGTGAACTGGATCAGCTGCAATGGCTGCAGCGCGGCCCGCAGGGCCTGCTTGCGCGGGCCTTGCACCCCGCGCGCCAACAGCCCGACCCGCCCATGCTGCTCGCTCAGCACTTCCACCAGCAGGCTGGTCTCGCGCCAGGCACGCACATGCAGGACGAACCCGCGTTCGTGTTCGATCAGCATGCGCTGCAGAGCCCTGAGCGACGTCCGGAGAACCGGGGCCCGGGAAATGCCAGGGCAGGCATTCGATCCACATGCCGCCGAAGGAGCGCGTCATCGCATTCGCCAGCCTCGCGTGCGGCGTGACCAGCACATGGCTGGCTGCGCAGCACCGGCCCACCCCGCCTTGCGACGGCCGATCCGGCGCTGCTCTCGGGTCCCGGGTCCTTGGTCCCAGGTCCCGGCTTCATTCGTATCCGAACGCCTTCAATGCCGCTTCGTCGTCCGACCAGCCTTCGCGCACGCGCACCCAGGTTTCCAGAAACACTTTTGCACCGAATAGCCGCTCCATCTGCAGCCGCGCCTTGCCGCCGATGTCCTTCAGGCGGGTACCGCCCTTGCCGATCACGATCGCCTTCTGGCCTTCGCGCTCGACCCAGATCACCGCGCCGATGCGCAGCAGCGCGCCATCTTCGGCAAAGCGTTCGATCTCCACGGTGGTGGCATACGGCAGTTCTTCGCCGAGCTGACGCATCAATTGCTCGCGCACCAGCTCCCCGGCCAGGAAGCGCTGACTGCGGTCGGTGATCTCGTCCTCGCCGAACATCGCGTCGGCTTCCGGCACCAGCTTGAGCAGGTCGCCGACCAGCGCCTCCAGGCCCTTGCGCTTGAGCGCCGACACCGGATGCACCGCCGCGAACGTCCGCCCCTCGCTGACCTGGGCCAGGAACGGGAACAGCGCGGTCTTGTCCTTGAGCCGGTCGACCTTGTTGACCACCAGCACCACCGGTACCTCGGCGTCGCTCAGGACCTTGAAGGCCAGGGTGTCCTCGTCGTCCCAGCGACCGGCTTCGATCACCAGCACCGCCGCGTCCACGCCTTCCAGCGAGCCGCGCGCGGCGCGGTTCATCACCCGGTTCATCGCGCGCTTCTGCTCGCGATGCAGCCCGGGCGTGTCGACCAGCACCAGTTGCCCTTCGGGGAAGGTGGCAATGCCCAGCAACCGATGGCGCGTGGTCTGCGGCCGGTTGGACACGATGCTGACCTTCGCGCCGACCAGGGCGTTGGTCAGGGTGGACTTGCCGACGTTGGGCCGGCCGATCACCGCAACGCTGCCGCTACGGTGGGGGGAAGAGGTTGCGCTCACGTGTTCGAATCCAGTTGTGCGATGACGAGGGTGGCCGCCTGTTGCTCGGCGAGGCGACGCGAGGTGCCCTGGCCTTCGGCGCGGGCGACGGGCTGCTCCAGGATGCAGGCGACATGGAACTGCTTGGCATGTTCGTCGCCGCTTTCGCTGATCAGCGCGTAATTGGGCAGCGGCAGCTGCCGCGCCTGCAGCCATTCCTGCAGCCGGGTCTTGGGGTCTTTTTCCGCCTTGCCCACCGGCAGCGCCGCCAGCGAGGGCTCGAACCAGGGCAGCACCACCGCGCGGCAGCGTTCGAAGCCGCAGTCCAGATAGATCGCCGCCACGATCGCCTCGACCGCATCGGCCAGGATCGAATCGCGTCGATGGCCGCCGGACTTCAGCTCGCCCGGGCCCAGCGTCAGCCGCTCGCCCAGGTTGAGGGCGCGGCCGATCACCGCCAGCGCCCCTTCGCGCACGAGTTCAGCGCGCGCGCGGGTCAATGCGCCTTCGTCGGCCTTGGGCCAGCGCTGATACAGCGCCTCGGCGATCAGCAGATTGACGATGCCGTCGCCAAGGAATTCCAGTCGTTCGTTATGCGGAGTACCGGCGCTGCGATGCCGCAGCGCCTGGGCGAGCAGACCCGGATCGGCGAACGCATGCCCGATCGGATCGCAACGCTGGAATGTCCTATTCGCCACCACGTCCCGTCATGTCCTGGGACGTCTCGAACTTGCCGACGACATCAAGATTGCCGATCAATTCGCGGCGGACTTCATAGTTGACCTTCATGCGCCAGCCGCCATCAACGCGCTCGAACTTGACGTCTTCCTTCTTGACGTTTTCCGAGTAGTTGATGTACAGCCGACGAAAGAACAGGTCCTGCAACTTGGACGGGTCCATGTTGGCGCTATCGGGCTCCTTGGCCAGGCTCTTCATGGCCGTGCGCACGGAATAGTATTCCTGGTACATCGGAAACAGCTTCATCCCGATGTACAGGGCAAAGCCCACCACCGCCAGCACCACCACGAACGACGTCAACGTCATACCGCTTTGCTTGCGCTTCATTGTGCTTCCCCGGCACGCCGTGCGTGCATTACTGGATTCCGGTCCCGATCCGCGACGGATCGAAACTCCCCTTGCAGAACCATCCTTCGCAATTGAGCCAGATCAGGAACGCCTTGCCGCGCAGGTTGGCCTCCGGCAGGAAGTGCGTCTGGGTCCAGAACCGGCTGTCTTCGCTGTTGTCGCGATTATCCCCCATCACGAAATAGCTGTCCGCCGGCACGGTCCAGTCGCCCTGCCCGGCCGGCATGTTGCGGTCGACCCACTCCAGCACGGTGTGCGTCCGGCCCGGCAAGTCCTCGACCAGCAAGGTGGTGCCGGTCATCTCGGCGCCCTTGCCCTTGCCGATGTACTCGCCCTTGACCGTGTAACGCATCGGCTTGTCGTTGATGTACAGCGTATCGCCGTGGAAGCCGATCTTGTCGCCCGGCAGACCCACCACGCGCTTGATCCAGTTCTGGTCGGGCGCATGCGGCGGCTTGAACACCACCACGTCGCCGCGCTTGGGCTCGCCGGTCGGAATGAACTTGGTATTGGTGATCGGCAGACGGAAGCCGTAGGCGAACTTGTTGACCAGGATGAAGTCGCCGATCAGCAGGTTGGGCATCATCGAACTGGACGGAATCTTGTACGGCTCGGCCACGAAACTGCGCAGGATCAACACCACCGCCAGCACCGGAAAGAAGGCGCGCGAGTAATCGATGATCGCCGGCTCGCTGTCCAGCAGACCGGCACGTGCAGCGCGGCGCTTGGCCAGGAACAGCTTGTCCAGCAGCCAGATGAAGCCGGTGCCCAGCGTCAGCACAACCAGGGCGATTTCAAACCATTTCATTGATGTTCCTTTCGGAAAGGGAATCGAGAATCGAGAATGGGGAATGGGAACAGCAGGAGCACTCGCGCCCTTACGATTCCCGATTCCCGATTTACCATTCCCAGCTACTTATCCATCTGCAAGACAGCCAGGAAGGCTTCCTGCGGAATCTCCACGCGGCCGACCTGCTTCATGCGCTTCTTGCCTTCCTTCTGCTTTTCGAGCAGCTTTTTCTTGCGCGAAACGTCGCCACCATAGCACTTGGCCAGCACGTTCTTGCGCATCGCCTTGACCGTGGAGCGCGAGATGATTTGCGAGCCCACGGCGGCCTGGATCGCCACGTCGAACATCTGCCGCGGGATCAGGTCCTTCATCTTTTCGCACAGTTCGCGGCCGCGCCGGTCGGCATAGCTGCGGTGCACGATGATCGACAGCGCATCGACCTTGTCGCCATTGATCAGCGTATCCACGCGCACGAACGGGCCGGCATCGAAACGCAGGAAGTGGTAATCCAGCGAGGCGTAGCCGCGCGAGACCGACTTGAGCTTGTCGAAGAAATCCAGCACCACTTCGGCCATCGGCAGCTCGTAGCTGATCTGCACCTGGCTGCCCAGGTAGTTGATGCCGATCTGGGTGCCGCGCTTTTCTTCGCACAAGGTGATGATGTTGCCGACGTAATCGGGCGGGGTGAGGATGTTGGCGCGGATGATCGGCTCGCGGATCTCTTCGACGTTGTTGAGCGGCGGCAGCTTGGATGGATTGTCCATCGGGACGATGCTGCCGTCGGTCTTGAGCACTTCGTAGACCACGGTCGGCGCGGTCGAGATCAGGTTGAGGTTGTACTCGCGCTCCAGCCGCTCCTGCACGATCTCCATATGCAGCATGCCGAGGAAGCCGCAACGGAAGCCGAAGCCCATCGCTTCGGAGCTTTCCGGCTCGAAGCGCAGCGCCGCATCGTTCAGGCGCAGCTTGTCCAGCGCCTCGCGCAGATCCGGGTAGTCCTCGGCATCGACCGGAAACAGGCCGGCGAACACGCGCGGCTGCATTTCCTGGAAACCGGGCAATGCATGCGGCGCCGGGTCGGCCGCCAGGGTCAGGGTGTCGCCGACCGGCGCGCCGTGCACATCCTTGATCGAGGCGTTGATCCAGCCCACTTCGCCGGCGCCCAGCGCGGCAAGCTCCTTGCGCTTGGGCGTGAACACGCCGACCTTGTCGACCAGATGGGTGCGGCCGGTGGACATCACCAGGATCTTGCTGCCCGGCTTGATCTCGCCCTGCATCACGCGCACCAGCGAGACCACGCCCAGGTAGTTGTCGAACCACGAGTCGATGATCAGCGCCTGCAGCTTGTCGGTGTCGCGGGGGGTGGGCGGCGGAATCCGCTGCACGATCGCTTCCAGCACCAGATCGATGTTCAGACCGGTCTTGGCGCTGACCGCCACCGCGTCCTCGGCATCGATGCCGATCACCGCCTCGATCTCGGCCTTGGCACGCTCGATGTCGGCGGTGGGCAGGTCGATCTTGTTGAGCACCGGCACCACTTCCAGGCCCTGCTCCACCGCGGTGTAGCAGTTGGCCACCGACTGCGCTTCCACGCCCTGGGCCGCATCCACCACCAGCAGCGCGCCTTCGCACGCGGCCAGCGAGCGGCTGACCTCGTAGGAGAAGTCCACATGCCCGGGGGTGTCGATGAAGTTCAGGTGGTAGACCTGCCCGTCCTTGGCCGTATACGGCAGGGACACCGACTGCGCCTTGATGGTGATGCCGCGTTCGCGCTCGATCGGGTTGGAGTCGAGCACCTGGGCCTCCATCTCGCGCGCCTGCAGGCCGCCGCACAGCTGGATGATCCGGTCGGCCAGGGTGGATTTGCCGTGGTCGACGTGGGCGATGATGGAGAAGTTGCGGATATTCCGCATTGAATCAGAGGACATTGAGGTGGGCGCCGGCGGTGCCGTCGTCAGGGTAACGCAGCATTATCGCACGCCACGGCCCCGCGGGGCCGAGAATTGGGAATCGGGAGTGGGGAATCGGAAAAGCCAGGCGAGCTCTCACCTCGAAGAGCCGCTCTTGCCATTCCCGATTCCCGATTCTCCACTCCTCCCTCAGCCGCCGGCCTTCAAGGCCACATAACTGGTCGCCTTGCCATCGGTGACCAGCAGCATGACCACGTCGCCCTTCTTGTAGCTGGACAGGGCGCGGTTGAGGTCGGCGACGCTGCCGACCTTGGTGCGGCCGACGCGGGCGATGACCAGACCCGGCGACAACGGCGGCTGGGTGCTGCGTGCTGCCGCGCCGGTCACCGAGGCGATGCGCACGCCCTCGCCTGCTTCCAGGCCCAGGCGGCTGCGCTCGACGGCGGTCAGATCGGCCACCTGCAGGCCGAGCAGCTCCACGCTGGCCGGTGCGCCGGGCTTGGCGTCGTCGGCAGCGGTGCGCGGTGCGGCGTTGCCGGCCGGGTTGTCCAGCGTCGTCAGGGTGACCGCCACCTTGCGCGGCTTGCCATCGCGCAGCACGTCCAGGTTGACCTTGGTACCCGGCGCCATCAACCCGATCATCGGCGGCAGGTCGCTGGCGACATCGATCGGCTTGCCGTTGACCGCGCGGATCACATCGCCCACCTCGATCCCGGCCTTGGCGGCGGGGCTACCGGGCGGGATGTCGTTGACCAGCGCGCCGCGCGTATCCGGCAGGCCCAGGCCCTGCGCCTTGAGCGAGTCGATCGGGCCGACCGCCACGCCCAGCATGCCGCGGCTCACGTGGCCGGTGGCCTTGATCTGCTCGGCAGCGCTGAAGGCCAGGTCGATCGGGATCGCGAAGCTGATCCCCATGTAGCCGCCCGAGGCGGAGAAGATCTGCGAATTGATGCCGACCACCTCGCCTCGCGTGTTGAGCAAGGGGCCACCGGAGTTGCCCTGGTTGATCGCCACGTCGGTCTGGATGAAGGGCACGTAGCGCTGATCCGCATACGGATTGCTGCGCCCGGTCGCACTGACGATGCCGGCAGTGACCGAGTGGTCCAGGCCGAACGGCGAGCCGATCGCCACCACCCACTGGCCCGGCTTGAGCGTGTTGGAATCGCCCAGGCGCACCGTCGGCAGGCCCTTGGCGTCGATCTTGAGCAACGCCACGTCGAACTGCTCGTCGCTGCCGACCACCTTGGCCTTGAACTCGCGGCGGTCGGTCAGCTTGACGGTGACCTCGCTGGCGCCATCGACCACGTGGTGATTGGTCAGCACATAGCCGTCGGCCGAAATGATGAAGCCCGAACCCATCGACTTGCCGGCGATGCCGCCATCGTCATCGCCGCCCTGGCCCGGCCCCTGGCGCGGCCCGCCCGGCATCTGGAAATCCGGCCCGAAGAAGCGACGGAAGAATTCCGGCATCTGCTCGTCGCCGGGCATCGCGCCGCCGTCCTGCCCACCCGGACCACCGCGCCGCTGGCGCGCCATGGCGTCCTTGCGGGTGATGGTGGTTTCGATATTGACCACGCCCGGGCCGACCTGCTCGACCAGATTGGTGAAGTCCGGCAACCCGGCCACCAGCTGCGGCGCCGGCGTGGCGCTGCGGTTGGCGGCAATCGGGGCAACGTCCTTGGCAGCGGGCGCGGACTGCTGCGCGCAGGCGGCCAGCGGCAAGGTCATGGCGATCAGGCCGAACATCTGGGTGCGAATGCGGTGGTTCATCAGGTTGCCTCCGATGGCAGGGCGACAGGGGCCAAAGCCCCTGCCGTTGCAGGGGTCCGGCACGATAACGGAAGGGGAAGCGCCGAACGGATGAAGAGCGGCGGCGGTATCAATCCTGCGGCGGCTGCACCGGCAGCGGCCGGCTTGGCGCAGGGCTGGCAACACCCTGCGGCGCGGGCTCGAACGGATAGAACGCGGTGCCTTGGCCGCCTTGGCGGAAGCTGGCATTGAGCGGACTGTCGCCGGAACCGGACAGCGCCGCACGCGGCCACGGGCGCGCCTGCAGGGTGGTATCCGGATGCGTGAACGGATTCGATGGCGCCGCAACGGCCGTGGCGGCCGCCGGGGCGGGAGCAGCGGATGCCAGCGCGCGGGCTGGCGCCTGCTGCTGCCGCGCCGCGACGCTGCGGGCGACCTGTTGGTTGCGCGTGGCCGCGCCACGGCGAGCCGATGCCAGCGCGGCAGCCGGCACCGCTGCGGCCAGCGCGGCGACCTCGTCGGGGGCGGCCGGGCCAGGCTCGGCCGGCCCCTTCGGCGCCACGGGCGTGGTGGGAGCCTGCGCGGTGGCAGGCAGCTGTGCCACGGTGGCGAACACCGGGACCTGCGTGGCAGGCGCTGCCGTCTCCGGCAAGCGCTCGCGCGCCATGAACAAGGCGATCGCCGCGACCGATGCCGCAATCGCCGCGCCACCACCCCAGCGCCAGCGCGCCGCCGGACGCGTGGATGGCTGCGCCTGCGGCACCGGCTCATCGGCGATGGCACTGCGCACGCGCGCGGCAAAATCCAGCGGTGCCGGCGCGCTCGCCGCACCACGCAGCACATCGCCGCACAGCTGCCAGCGTTCGTGGCAGCCGGCCAGTTCTTCGTCGTGGGCCAGGCGGCGCAGCAAAAAGCGCGACTCGTCGGCGCTCAATTCGCCATCCACCAGCGCAGACAGCTGCTGGCGGTAGTGACGCTCGAACTTGTCGGTAGTGGACATGGCAGGGTTATGGCTCATACACGGTGTCGCTCACGGGTAGCGCTTTCGGTCTCCAGCAGAGGCCGCAGCTCGATGTCGATGGCCTCGCGCGCCCGGAAGATGCGCGAGCGCACCGTTCCGATCGGGCAATCCATCTTTCGCGCGATTTCGTCGTAGCTCAGCCCATCCACCTCGCGCAGGGTGATGGCCGACCGGAGCTCTTCCGGCAGGGCTTGGACCGCGCGCATCACCGTTTGTTCCAGCTCCTGTCGCATCAGTTCACGCTCCGGGGTGTCGGTGTCGCGCAAGCGGGTGGCACCATCGAACTGTTCGGCATCGCTGATCTCGATATCGTCGGTGGGCGGACGGCGGTTGTGCGCAACCAGATGGTTCTTGGCAGTGTTGACGGCAATGCGGTGTAGCCAGGTATAGAACTGCGAGTCGCCGCGGAAACTGTTGATCGCCCGGTAGGCGCGCACAAACGTGTCCTGGGCCACGTCCTGGCATTCGCTCCAATCGGCGATGTAGCGCCCGATCAACGCAACGATGCGGTGCTGGTATTTGCGCACCAGCACATCGAACGCTGCGCTCTCGCCGCGCTGCACACGCCGGACCAGTTCCAGGTCAAGCTCCTGAGGTGTATCGACTTCGGCCATGTCGGGCCGCACTCCTGTCAGCCCACCGAAGTCGGGCAATGAGACAACCATTGAAGGGAAAAGTTCATACCGATCCGTACGATCGTCACGCAACAGGCTAGCTGCACCGATGCGCCACTGGCGACGCCTCGCACCAGGCGCGCGTCGCCCTGCCGACAGGTATGGGTATTTGACGTGAAGGAAACAACCTCTGGATGATAACGACCTTTCCTTATATCTCCGGACGGCCAGACGCATGCTTCCAGGTTTCGACGGGCTCCGATTCAGCCATTGGCAGGCCGAGCTGCGCGAGGACGGCGTGGTCGTGCTCAGCCTTGATCGCCAGGGCGCACCGGTCAACGCATTTTCGCAGGAGGTGCTGCTCGAACTGGGCGCGCTGGTCGAACGCCTGGCGCTGGACCCGCCCAAGGGCGTGGTGCTGCGCTCGGGCAAGCCCAACGGCTTCATCGCCGGCGCCGACCTGAAGGAATTCCAGGAGTTCGACCGCAAGGGCACCGTCAACGATGCGATCCATCGTGGCCAGAACGTCTTTCAGAAGCTGGCCGAGCTGCCCTGCCCCACGGTCGCGGCGATCCACGGATTCTGCATGGGTGGCGGCACCGAGATCGCGCTGGCGTGCCGGTATCGCGTGGCCTCCGACGATGCCGGCACCCGCATCGGCCTGCCGGAAACCAAGCTCGGCATCTTTCCCGGCTGGGGCGGCAGCGCCCGTTTGCCGCGCCTGATCGGTGCGCCGGCAGCGATGGATTTGATGCTGACCGGCCGCACCGTCGCGGCCAAGGCCGCACGCGCCATGGGCCTGGTCGACAAGGTCGCCGCGCCGGCGGTGCTGGTCGATGTCGCCGCCGCGCTGGCGCTCACCGGCAGCAAACGTCCGTTCAAGCAGCGCGCCACCGCATGGGCCACCAATACCCTGCTCGCGCGCAAGTTGCTGGCGCCGCAGATGCGCAAGCAGGTCGCACGCAAGGCGCGCAAGGAGCATTACCCGGCGCCCTACGCCTTGATCAACGTGTGGGAACGTGCCGGCGGCAGCGGCATCCAGGCGCGCCTGGCGGCCGAGCGCAAGGCGGTGGTCAAGCTTGCCAGTACGCCGACCGCACGCAACCTGATCCGCATCTTCTTTCTCACCGAGCGCCTGAAGGCGCTGGGCGGCAAGGACGCCGGCGCTGCGGCCTTGCCCCCGATTCGCCATGTGCATGTGGTCGGTGCCGGCGTGATGGGCGGCGATATCGCGGCCTGGGCGGCCTACAAGGGCTTCGAGGTGACGCTGCAGGATCGCGAGCAGCGCTTCATCGACACCGCACTGGGCCGTGGCGGCGAGTTGTTCGCCAAGCGTGTCAAGGACGAGGCCAAGCGGCCGGCAGTGGCCGCACGCCTGCGCGGCGACCTGGCCGGTGCGGGCGTGGCCCAGGCGGACCTGGTGATCGAAGCGATCATCGAGAACCCGCAGGCCAAGCGCGAGCTGTACCAGTCCGTCGAGCCACAGCTCAAGCCAGATGCATTGCTGACCACCAATACCTCGTCGATTCCGCTGACCGAGTTGCGCGGCCATCTCCAGCGCCCGGCGCAATTTGCCGGCCTGCACTACTTCAATCCGGTGTCCATGATGCCGCTGGTGGAAATCGTGCAGCACGACGGGCTGGATCCGGCCAACGTGGCGCGCCTGGCGGCATTCTGCAAGGCGCTGGACAAGTTCCCGGTACCGGTGGCCGGCACACCGGGCTTCCTGGTCAATCGCGTGCTGTTCCCGTACCTGCTCGAAGCGGCCACCGCGTATGCCGAGGGCGTGCCGGGCCCGGTGCTGGACAAGACGGCGGTCAAGTTCGGCATGCCGATGGGGCCGATCGAACTGATCGATACGGTGGGGCTGGATGTCGCCGCCGGTGTGGGCGCAGAGCTCGCGCCCTTCCTGCACCTGCCGATTCCCGCGGCACTGGCCACCGTGGAGCCGGGCAAGCGCGGCAAGAAGGACGGCCAGGGTTTGTACAAGTGGGAGAACGGGCGCGCGGTCAAGCCCGAGGTCGCCAGCGGCTACGCGGTGCCGGCAGACTTGGAAGATCGCCTGATCCTGCCGTTGCTCAACGAAGCGGTCGCCTGCCTGCACGACGGCGTGGTGGCCGATGCGGACCTGCTCGATGCGGGTGTGATCTTCGGCACCGGCTTTGCGCCGTTCCGAGGCGGCCCGATCCAGCACATCCGCAGTGTCGGCGCCAACGCGTTGCTGGAACGCCTGCTGGCTCTGCAGGCGCGCCATGGCGAGCGTTTCGCACCGCGCCCGGGCTGGCAGTCGCCGTTGTTGCGTGAGCCGGTGGCGTGACTTTTTCGCAGCCCCGATAACAAGAAGGCCGCCATTGGCGGCCTTCTTGTTTGGAGCACCAGACTCACCCATCAGTGATGATGATGCGCGCCATGCGCATGCGGGTGTTCTTGAGGGTTATCGTCCGCAGAGCCTTGCGTGGCCAGGAGCGTGCCACACGGCTCGGTGCCGCAGTCGCCGCTCTCCACCTGCAAGGTGACGTGGGAGATCTCGAAGCGCGCGTGCAGCAGCTCGGCGAGGGCGTCGCGCAGGCGGTCGCGGTCGATGGTTTCGCCGACCACCACGTGTGCGGTGAGCGCAGGCGTGCTGGAGGCCAGTGCCCAGACGTGCAGGTCGTGCACGTCCTCGACGCCGGGGTAGCTGGCCAGCGCCTGCTGCACCTGCGGCAGATCAATGCCTTTGGGAACACCTTCCAGCAGCACATTGATCGCCTCGCGCAGCAGCACCCAGGTGCGCGGCAGCACCCACAGGCCGATCAGCACGGCCAGCACCGGGTCGATCCATTGCCAGCCGGTCCAGCGGATCAGCAGCGCGCCGATGATCACCGCCACCGAGCCGAGCATGTCGCTCCAGACTTCCAGGTAGGCGCCCTTGACGTTCAGGCTCTCGCCGCTGCCGGCGTGCAGCAGCTTCATGGCAATCAGATTGATCACCAGGCCGAAGCCGGCGATCAACAGCATGCCGCTGGAGGAAATATCCTGCGGCGCGCGAAAGCGCTGCGCGGCCTCCCACAGGATGTAAGCGCCGACCGCGAACAGCAGCGCACCGTTCGCCAGCGCGCCGAGCGCTTCCAGCCGCACATAGCCATAGGTGCGGCGCGCATCGGCAGGGCGACGGCTCAGGCGCACGGCAAGCAGGGCGATCATCAGGCCCACGGTGTCGGTGGCCATATGTGCGGCGTCAGACAACAGCGCCAGGCTGTTGGTGATGAACGCACCAATGACTTCCGCCAACAGGAACGTGGCGGTGAGCCCCAGCGCCCACCATAGCGGTGTCTCGTGGCGGATTTCGCTGGGTGCGTGGTTGTGGTCGTGTCCCATGGATGCGGTAGCCTCGTGCGATGCGCGCACCTTAGGCGCACGCGATGGCGGAGACTATTACACCCAGGCGTGATGACATCACATCACGCGAATGTGGGACTGCACGTTATTGCCCAGGACGGGTAGCCACCTGGAGTGTTTAACAAAACCCCTCCAACGCTGCAGCGATGGCGGCAAGGTATCGGCCACCCTCGCTTTCGTTAGCGTGTGAAGTGATGTCGTATTGGCAGTGAGATTGCTCGGATAGAAAGAGGCTGATCAGACCGCACCTCATCGGACAGCTGCGCTGCATGCACTGCCTGCCCCTACTTGCAACCATGCGTACCGACCATCGTGACTGGTCCTTGCCCGCCCACCGTCGCGGGACCCTGAGCGGCATGGATGCCGCGCCGGAGCCTACATGGACGTACTTGCGGCGTGTCCCGCGAGGGGGGCGGGCAAGGGCCGTGCAGCCAGCTCGCAGCGTCGAGTGCGCGGTGCCCTTACCGCTCGCGGGACACGCCGTAAACCCATCCCTGGGGCTCGGTGGCGGCATCCATGCCGCCACACGGTCCCGCAACCGGCAAGGACACCGCACCAGACAGTCGGTCGATGCTCATCTGAAAAGCTGTCTCTCGTGCGGCGTGCATCAGACCTGGAGCCGATGCTTCATGATCGAGCAAAAGGCGCCTCCAGCACGGCTCTTGCCATGCACACCGACCCTCTCCACTGGCCCTTGCCCGCTCATCGTCGCGGGACCCTGAGCGGCATGGATGCCGCGCCGGAGCCTACAGGGACGTACTTGCGGCGTGTCCCGCGATGGTGGGCGGGCAAGGGCCCTGCAGCAAAGCCGCAGAGCACCCACTCTGCACCCGACGCATTCCCCCGATCGATCACCCATCAAGACAGAGGCGCGTTACAACGCCGTCTACGCCCACTCGGCGGTGGGCATAGACGCTTTGTTAGCCGCTCTCAAACCTTGGCCACCAGCTTGATCACGCTGGAAAAATCCAGCGCGCCGTTGCCGGCCTGGCGGTTCATCGCATACAGATTGCGCGCCAGCTCGCCGAGCGGAATCGACACGCCCGCCTGCACTGCGGATTCGGCGACCAGCCCCAGGTCCTTGAGCATCAGATCGTTGCCGAATCCGCCGCTGTAACCGCGCGATGCCGGCGCGTTGGGCAGCACGCCCGGCCACGGATTGCAGACTTCGGTGGCCCAGCTGCGCCCGGTGCTGACCGCCATCATCTGCGACAGCACCGCCGGGTCCAGGCCCTGTGCAACGCCGAGCGCCAGTGCCTCGCCGGTGGCGGCCATGATCACGCCCAGTGCCATGTTGTTGCACAGTTTGGCGACCTGGCCGGCGCCGTTGTCGCCGACGTGGAAGATGTTCTTGCCCATCGCCTGCAACACCGGCCGCGCACGCTCCAGCACCTCTGCAGCGCCACCGACGATAAACGTCAGGCTGCCGGCCGCCGCGCCAGCGGTACCGCCGGACACCGGCGCATCCAGCATCGCCAGGCCACGCGCCTGCGCCTCGGCGGCCAGTTTGCGTGCGCTGGCCGGTGCGATGGTGCTGCACTCGATCACCAGGGCAGCGGCAGGAATCTGCGCCAGGATGCCGGCCTCGCCCAGGTACAGCGCTTCGACATGGCGGCTGGCCGGCAGCATCGAGATCACGATCTCGGCGTCGGCCAGGGTGTCGTGCGCGGAGCTGGCGGCATGCGCGCCGGCGGCGACCGCGGCATCCAGCGCGGCGGGCACCAGATCGAACACCCGCAGCTGGTGCCCGGCCTTGCTCAGGTTGGCGGCCATCGGCCCGCCCATGTTGCCCAGGCCGATAAAAGCGATCTTGCTCATGGTGTGGTTTCCAGGGTTGGGTGGCCATCACCGATTGGCGCGGCCGTTGAATGGTGTGCCCGGCCGCAGCGCAGCGCGGCAAACGGGTGCAATGGCATCCCTTGGTCCTGCAGTGCGGATGCGGCTCATTGTCCGCATCCGCCAAAGACCGTTCGCAGCGGCGTGTCAGCGACTCAACCTGCACCAAGATCGGCAAGCGGATGCCGAGCAGCCGGCCAGGGCGATTGCAGGAATGCAGCCGCCCATTGCGCATCGGCCTGTTCCAGTTCGGCAGGCTGCCACTGTGGCGTGCGGTCCTTGTCGATCAACAGCGCGCGAATGCCTTCGGCAAAATCGCCGTGGGCGGCCGCATGCAGCGCCACCACGTACTCGGTGCGAAAGGTCTCCGCCAACGCGCCGGTTTCCGGATGATGGTGCAGCTCCCAGGCCAGGCGCGCCGAGCCGGGGGCACCGGCTGCCAGCGTTGCGCGCGCGGCCTGCAGCCAGGCGTCCTCGCTTTGCAGTGCCAGGATTGCAGCGACCACCTCCTGTAGCGTCCGGCCTGCCACCAATTGCGCGATCAAGGCCGCATGCACCTGCAGTGGGCCCGGCTCCAGCGGTTGCGCAATCCCGTGCAGGAACGCGCCGAGCTGGGCGCGATCCTCATCTGCATCGCCTGTCCAGGCATGCGCGCTCAAGGCTTCCAGCACTGGCCCGTATTGCGCATGCTCCAGGCGGACATCCGCAAGCCCGGCATAGATCGCATCGCTGGCATCCAGCGGCGCACCGGTCAGTGCCAGAAACAACCCGGCAGCGTGCGGCACCCGGCGCAGCAACCAGCTGCCGCCGACATCGGGAAATAGGCCGACACTGATCTCCGGCATCGCCAGCCGCGAGCGCTCGGTGACCACGCGATGGCTGGCACCGGACATCAAGCCGATGCCGCCGCCCATCACGATGCCGTGGCCCCAGCACAGCAGGGGCTTGGGATAGGTGTGGATGCGATGGTCGAGCCGATATTCCTCTTCGAAGAACGCAGCGGCATGCGTATTGGCTTGCGGCTGCGCGCGACGCTGCTGCGCATCCGGCACCGCCTCGCGATGCGCACGCATGCTCTGGTACAGCCCATGCAGGTCGCCGCCCGCGCAGAACGCTTTCTCGCCTGCGCCGCGCAACACCACGCAGGCAATTTGCGCATCGTCGGCCCAGGCGCGCAGCTGTATATCCAGCAGGCGCGTCATCTGCAACGACAGGCCGTTGAGCGTCCTGGGCGCATTCAAGGTGGCGATGCCGATGCGGTGCCCGTCGGCGCAATGACGTTGCTCGAACAGCACCGGCGCGTCTTCGGTTGGGCGCACATCCAGCATCAGCCATTGCTCCACTGCGGTACGCGCTTTTCCAGAAAGGCTGCCACTCCCTCGGCCTGATCGGGCTGCTCGAACAGGTCGACGAAGGCCTCGCGCTCTGCCACCAGCGCGGCGGCATGGGTGCCATGGCGGGTGGACTGCACCAGGCGCTTGCACGCTGCGACACTGGCCGGGCTCTGCTTGCCGGCGCGCTGTGCCCAGGCGATGGCATGCGCACGTGACTCGCCCTTGCCGACCACCTCTTCCACCAGGCCGATCCGCTGTGCAGTGGCGGCATCCAGACGTTCACCGAGCAGGATCATGCGCTTGGCCCAGCCCTCGCCAACCAGGCGCGGCAGGTTCTGGGTACCGCCGGCGCACGGCAGCAACCCGACGCTGGCTTCCGGCAAGGCCAGTTGCGCGTGTTGCTCGGCAATGCGCAGATCGCAGGCCAGTGCGCACTCCAGGCCACCGCCCATCGCATAGCCGTTGATGGCCGCGATCGACACGCCGCGAAACGCGCTCAGCGCTTCGAAGGCTTCGCCGAACCGCCGCGCCGCGGCGCGCGCATTGGCCTTGTCGCCATCGGCAAACTGCTTGAGATCAGCGCCGGCGCTGAAGAACTTCTCGCCGTCGCCGGTGATCACCAGCGCGTAGATGCTGCGGTCCGCATCCAGCGCGTGCACCAGATCGCGCAAGGCTGCAAGGCTGTGCACGGTCCAGGTATTGGCCGGCGGATTACACAAGGTGACGATGGCGACATGACCATCGCGTTCGACCTGCAAGCCGGTATGCGCGCGTGTTTCCCAATCGCTCATCGCAGTTCCTCCTCGCCGTTGAGCAGGTGGCGCGCAATGATCATGCGCATCACCTCGTTGGTGCCTTCCAGGATACGGTGCACGCGGCTGTCGCGCAGCAGGCGCTCGATCGGATACTCGCGGATATAGCCGTAGCCGCCGTGGATCTGCAGGGCGTCGTCGCAGATCGCGAAACCGGCATCGGTGGCGAAGCGCTTGGCCATCGCGCACCACACGGTGGCATCGTGGCTGCCGGCATCGAGCTTGCGCGCAGCGGTGTGCACCATCTGCCGGGCGGCAACCAACTGCGTGGCCATGTCGGCCAGCTTGAACTGCAGGGCCTGGAAATCGGCCAGCTTCTTGCCGAACTGACGGCGCTCGCCCATGTAGCGACGCGCGGCATCCAGCGCGCCTTGCGCCGCGCCCAACGAACAGGCCGCGATATTGATGCGGCCACCGTCCAGCGCCTTCATCGCCATCTTGAAGCCCTCGCCTTCCTTGCCGAGCAGATTGCCGGCCGGAATGCGCACGTTCTCGAAGCTCACCCCGCGCGTGGGCTGGCTGTTCCAGCCCATCTTCTCTTCCTTGCGGCCGTAGCTGATGCCGGGCGCATCGGCAGGCACCACGAAGGCGCTGATGCCACGGGCGCCGTCGTCGCCGGTGCGGGCCATCACCACCAGCACATCGGTGGCGCCCGCGCCGGAAATGAAGGCTTTGCTGCCGTTGAGCACGTAGCTGTCGCCATCGCGCTGTGCGCGGGTCTTGAGTGAGGCCGCGTCCGAGCCGGCGCCCGGCTCGGTCAGACAGTACGAGCCCAGCTTGACGCCGCTGGTCATCGCCTCGCCCCATTGCGCGCGCACCGCGTCATTACCGTAGCTGGCGATCAACCAGGTGGCCATGTTGTGGATGCTGATGAACGCCGACGTGGACGGATCGACCGTGGCCAGTTCCTCGAACACCACCGCAGCATCGAGACGGCGCATGCCCAGGCCGCCCACGCCTTCATCGGTATACAGCCCGCAAAAGCCCAGCTCGGCCGCCTTGGCGATGGCCTCGCGCGGGAAGTGGCTTTCCGCATCCCAGCGCGCGGCGTGCGGGGCGAGTTCCTTGTCGGCGAAGTCGCGCGCAGCGGCGCGGAACGCTTCCTGCTCGTCATTCAAATCGGCCGTATTGGCGTGTAGCTGGATGGCTGCATTCATGGCGATCAGGTCACTTGAGGGAGATGGTGGTGTTGACGCCGTGGCCCAGCGTCTCGTCGTCGAACCAGCGCGCGGTCACGGTCTTGGTCTGGGTGTAGAACATCACCACCTGCTTGCCGTACGGGCCCAGGTCGCCGAGCTTGGAGGCACGCGAGCCGGTGAAGGAAAACAGCGGCACCGGCACCGGAATCGGCACGTTGATGCCGACCTGGCCCACATCGATGTCCTCCTGGAAACGCCGCGCCGCCGCGCCGGACTGGGTGAACAACGCGGTGCCATTGCCGTTGGGATTGGCATTGACCAGGGCGATGGCGTCATCCAGCGTGGCGGCCTCCAGGATCACCAGCACCGGGCCGAAGATTTCCTCGTCGTAGATGCGCATGCCGGGCTTGACCCCGGAAAAGATCGTCGGGCCGACGAAGTTGCCTTGCTCGAACCCCGGCACGCTGGGCGCGCGACCATCCAGCTCCAGCGTGGCGCCCTGCTCCACGCCGGAGGCGATCAGGCCTTCCACGCGTGCGCGCGCCGCGCAGGAGATCAACGGCCCGACCTCGGTGCCCGGCGCATTGCCCGCGCCCAGCTTCAGGCCCCTGGCCTTGGCCACCAGCGCCGGAATCCATTGCCGCGCCTCGCCCACCAGCACCAGCGTGGACGCCGCCATGCAGCGTTGGCCGGCCGCACCGAAGGCGGCGCCGACCATCGCATTGAGCGTCTGTTCCTGATTGGCGTCCGGCAGCACCACGGCATGATTTTTCGCACCCATCATGCATTGCACGCGCTTGCCGGCCAGCGAGGCGCGCCGATAGACGTGCGTGCCGACCCTGGTCGAGCCCACGAACGACAGCGCCTTGATGTCCGGGTGGTCGCACAGCGCGTTGACCACGTCCTCGCCGCCATGCACGACATTGAGCACGCCCTTGGGAATGCCCGCCTCCAGCGCCAGTTCCACCAGCCGCATCGTCACCATCGGGTCCTGCTCGGATGGCTTGAGGACGAAGGTGTTGCCGGTGGCAATGGCCATCGGAAACATCCACAACGGAATCATCGCCGGGAAGTTGAACGGGGTGATGCCCGCGCACACGCCCAGCGGCTGCAGCAGGCTATAGGTGTCCACGCCGTTGGCGACGTTGTTGGCCAGCTCGCCCAGCTGCAGGTTGCCGATCGCCGCGGCGTGTTCGACCACCTCCAGCCCACGGAACACATCGCCCTCGGCATCGGCCAGGGTCTTGCCCTGCTCGGCACTCAGCAACGCGGCCAGCTCGGGCAGGTGCTCGCGGATCAACTGCTGGTACTTCAGAAAGATGCGCGCGCGCGTGCCGATCGGGGTCTTGCGCCAGCTCACGAACGCCTGGCTGGCCGCAGCCACCGCCGCGTCCACTTCGCCGGTGGTGGCGAACGGCACCTGCGCCAGCACGGATTGATCGGCCGGGTTGACCACCTCCTGCCACTGGGTGCTGGCGGAGGTGACGAACTGGCCGTCGATCAACAGGGACACGCGCGGGACGGAATCACTCATTGCAGGTTCGCTCGCAGAAGATCAATGCAGATACTTCGCATTGTTCGCAGCGCAAGCTGGCTTTCCCAGCCCGAGACTGCTTAATCGCGCTAAGCTGCCGCCACTCTTTTGCGAATCTTGCGAATGCCCCAGTCGCAGCTCCCGCTCCGTCACCAGCTCGGCCTGCGCCTGCAACGGCTGCGCCAGCGCCACGGCCTGACCCAGGCCGAGCTGGCGCGCCGGCTCGGCCTGTCGCCGAGCTACCTCAACCAGATCGAGCGCAACCAGCGCCCCTTGACCCTGGCGATCCAGCAACGGCTCAAGGCCACCCTGGGCGATCTCGACGGCCTGCTCGACCTGGACGACCCGGCCGCGCTGGTCGAGCCGCTGGACGAATCGCTGCGCAGCCTGGGCCACAGCCTGTCGGCCGCCGAGCTGCGTGTGCTCACCGGCAATCTGCCGCAGGTGGCCCAGGCCCTGCTGGACCTGCACCGCGCCCACCAGCACCTGCTCGAGCGCAACGCCGCGCTGGAAATACAGATCGGCGCCGACCACGCCGCGCTGCCCTCGCTGTCGCCGGGCGAGCAGGTGCGCGACTACTTCAATCGCGCGCACAACTATCTGCCGGAACTGGATGAGCGCGCCGAGGCGCTATATGCCGAACTCGGCCTGACCTCCGACAACCTGCCGCTGCGGCTGCGCCAACGCCTGGCCGACCGCCACGGCCTGCTGGTGCAGGACGCGCCCGATCTGCACAGCGACAAGCGCAGCGTGGATACGCAGGCGCGCGTGCTGTGGCTGCCGGCGCATCTGCGCCCCGGCCAGCAGGCCTTCCAGATGGCCGCGCAACTGGCCTTGCTGGAATGCGCACCGCTGCTGGACGCACGCATCGCCGATGCCGGCTTCGAGGATGCCGAGCGCATTGCACTCTCGCGCATTGGCTTGTCGAACTATTTCGCCGGCGCCCTGGTGATGCCGTACGGCGAATTCCTGCGCAGCGCCCAGCGCTCGCGCTACGACATCGAATGGCTGGCCGATCGCTTCGGCGTCGGCTTCGAGGCGGTCTGCCACCGGCTCAGCACCTTGCAGCGGCGCGGCGCGGCCGGGCTGCCGATCTTCTTCATGCGGGTCGATCGTGCCGGCAATGTGTCCAAGCGCCATTCGGCCACCGACTTCCATTTCTCGCATGTCGGCGGCGCCTGCCCGCTGTGGATCGTCTACGAGGCCTTCAACCAGCCCGACCGCATCCTCACCCAGATCGCGCGCATGCCCGATGGCCGGCGCTATTTCTGGCTGGCGCGCCAGGTCAGCAGCGGCGCGCCGGGCTATGGCCGCCCGCGCAAGACCTTTGCGCTGGCGATGGGGTGCGACCTGCGCCATGCCGATCAGCTGGTGTATGCGCGCGGCTGGGACCTGGATGCGGTGGACGATGCGGTACCGATCGGCCCCGGCTGCCTGACCTGCGAACGCAACGACTGCGTGCAGCGCGCATTTCCGGCATTGCCGCGGTTGTCTGCCAGCACGCGCTGACCCGGGACCAGAGCCCGTCGCATCGACCAGGCACGTCACTGCCCGGCGCCTGCAACTCACGCCGCAACGGTGACGAACCAGACGCTACCGCTGCAGTGCAGCATTCCAACGCGAGATAGCTCACGCAAAATGCTTCATTGGAATGGAATGACTTGCGCTTCTACCCTGAAGCGGACACATGCAGGACAGGGGGACGCCAGGGCGATCGACGATCGTCACAGCGTCACGCAAACGACCAATCGGCTTCACACCGCAATACCGCAGCAACCGCCATGCCCGCGCCGGACGCAGCACCCGCGCGCAGCCGCGCCAGAGCGCCGCACCAGCGGCCACTATTTCATTCGGTAACTTTGTCCTGGGAGGGATCAAACGATGCCCGTTCACCACACCGGCCACCCGGCCAGCCGGCGCCTGCGCCGCACACCCGTGCGCGACGTCCTCTGCACCACCATCGCCTGCGTGCTGGCCACCGCCTTCAGTGCACACGCGCAGGACAGCGCGCCTGCCGCAGCGCCGGCCACCGACACCAGCACCGCGGCTGCGCCGCCGGTCACGCTCGACAACGTCACCGTGATCGGCCAGCGCGCCAGCCTGAATCAGGCGGTGCAGGCCAAGCAGATGTCCGATCACGTCATGGAAGTGATCTCCGCAGACAACATGGGGCAGATGCCCAACGTCACCGTGGCCGAAGCGCTGGTGCGCCTGCCCGGCGTCAACGGCACCCGCGACCGCGGCAACGAGAGCCTGGCCACCGTGCGCGGCCTTGGCCCGCGCATGACCATGGGGACCGTCAACGGACGCGAGATCGCCTCCTCCGAGCCCAATCGCGCGGTGCGCTGGGAAGTGTTTCCCACCGAGATCGTCTCCACCGTCAAGGTCTACAAGACCCAGTCGGCGGACCTGGTCGCCGGCGGTCTCGCGGCAACGGTGGACATCTCCACCATCAGCCCGCTGGACTACACCGGCCCGGGCTTTGTCGGCACCGCCGGCCCGGTGTTCTACGACCACGCCAAGGACGTGGATGGCTACACCCCGTGGGGCAGCCGCTTCGGCGCCAGCTGGGTGCACCAGATCAACGACAATCTGGCCGTTGCGCTGGGCGCCACCTACCAGAAGCAGAAGAATTCCAACTCCTCGATCGGCAGCTGGGGCTATACCGATGCCACCACCTCGCGCGATGTGGATGGCGACGGGACCGTGGACCCGACTCCGTTCGGCGCGGCCGACCAGCTGAAGCTGACCGACCAGACCCGCACCGGTGCGATGGGCACCGTGCAATGGCGCTCGGGCAACTTCGAATTGAAGTTCGACGGCCTGTACTCGCGTATCGAGATCGACGAAGACCAGTTGCAGAACTGGTTCAACGGCCTGGCCTACAGCACCTTCTCGACCGGCGCCAATCCGTACACCACGCCGGGCTCGTCCTACACCATCGTCGATGGCGATGTGGTGGCCGGCACGCTGGCCAATTCGAACCTGCAGGTCGACCATGTGGTCAGCCACTACAACGAGGTCAAGACGCTCACCGCCGGCGGCCTGAACGCCAAGTGGAGCGGCGATGTGTGGACGCTGGGCAGCGACCTGTCGTTCTCGCAGGCCAAGCGCGACAACACCTGGCAGGCGGTGCGCTTCGGCAGCAATCCGGACACCGTCTCGTTCGATTTCCGCCGCAGCGTCACCCCCACCATCCGCACCAGCTCGGATACGCCCGAATGGGGCATCGCCGGCCAGACCGAGCCGCAGGGGCTGCGCGACAAGATCGCCGCGCTGGCGCTCAACGCCAGCCGCTCGATCGATGCAGCCGCCTTCACTTCGCTGGAGTTCGGCGCACGTGCCGCGCGCCGTGAGAAGCAGAACCGCCGCTTCATCAGCAACCAGTCCGGCTATGACCAGCCGATCTCGGCCTATCAGGGCCTGATCTACCCGGTCACCATGCCGGACTTGAACGTGCCCACGCTGACCGGCGGCAACATGGATGCCATCGCCGAGATCGGCTTCGGCGGTTTCGACCCGGCCACGCTCAACGAGCAGTTGCTGGACCACTGGAACGTCAAGGAAGACGTGCGCGAAGCCTTCGCCAAGGCGGTCTTCAGCTCGCAACTGTTCGGCACTGATGTCACCGGCAACATCGGCGTGCGCCTGGTCAACACCAAGACCACCAGCGATGGCTTCGATTCGGTCGGCACCACCGTGCAGGCAAGCAGCGACCGCAAGGAATACACCGACGTGTTGCCCAGTGCCACCGTCAACTTCCTGATCGACGATCAACGCATCCTGCGCTTTGCGGTGGCCAAGGTCATCGCGCGTCCGCCGCTGGACGAGTTGCGCACCGGCCGGCGCCTGGACGACCCCAACGTCACCATCGGCCAGCTCACCGGCAGCGGCGGCAATCCGCAGCTGGATCCGTTCAAGGCCACCCAGGTCGACCTGTCCTACGAGTGGTACTTCCACAAGGAAGCGCTCGCCGCACTGGCCGTGTACCGCAAGGAAGTGGATTCCAGCATCGGCTACCGCACCGACCGTGAGGTGATCAACGGCCTGGATTACCTGGTCAGCGCCCCGTTCAACGGCGGTGGCGGGCATATCAACGGCTTAGAACTCACCTTCCAGACGCCGTTCTACTTCATCCCGCACATGGAAAACTTCGGCGTCTATTCCAACTTCTCGCTGGTCGATTCCAACCTCAAGGAATTCTCGCCGGAGAACAACCCGCTGCCGTTGAGCGGGCTGGCACGCAAGACCGGCACCTTCGACCTGTGGTACAGCAACGGCAGCTTCGAAGCGCGCGTGGGTTACAAGTACCACAGCCCCTACACCGTGGTGTATGGCTGGAATGCGGCGCGCCTGGCACGGCTGCAGAGCGAAGGCACGGTGGATCTGAGCCTGAACTGGCAGTACAGCAAGCAGCTTGGCTTCCGCTTCCAGGCCGGCAACCTCACCAACGAACCGCTGCGCGCCTATACCGACAACAAGCCCAACCGCCTGGCCAACCAGGACGACGGCGGCTACCAGGTGTTTGGCCGTCGCTACTCGCTGGAAGCGACCTACAAGTTCTAAGCGTCGCTGACTTCCGCTGCACGACTGCTCCACAGCTGCGGGCGGTGCGCAATCGTCTCCGTCAGCAGCGGTGCGATTGCGCACCGACCGCACGACGGCACCGCCGCCTGCGGCAGGCTGTCACCGCTCCGCGCTCTATCTGTCGAGGAATTGCATGCGCTCCACACGTCGCCTCTGGACACCCGCGCTGCTCGCGCTGGCCATCTCCACCTTCGCACACGCCGCCCCGGCCCCCGCCACGCTGTATCTGGGCGCAGACCTGTCCTACGTCAACGAGATGGAGGAATGCGGCGTGCAATACCGCGAGAACGGCGTGGTCAAGGACCCATTCGAACTGTTCCATGCGCACGGCGCCAACCTGGTGCGCGTGCGGTTGTGGAACGATGCCCGCTGGACCCGCTACAGCGACCTGTCCGACGTCAAGAAGACCATCGCGCGCGCACGTGCGCAGGGTATGCAGGTGCTGCTGGACCTGCACTATTCCGACGACTGGGCCGATGGCGAAAAACAGCTGATTCCCAAGGCCTGGGCCAGCATCACCGATACCGATGAACTGGCGCGCACGCTGTACGGTTTCACCTATGACACGCTCAGCGCGCTCGACCGTGCTGGCCTGATGCCGGAGCTGGTGCAGGTCGGCAACGAAAGCAATTCCGATCTGATGGACAGCCAGCCATGGGACAAAAAGCGCCCCATCGACTGGCAGCGCAACGCCAAGCTGTTCAACGCCGGCATCAAGGCGGTACGCGACATCGGCGCACGCTCCACGATCAAGCCGCGGGTGATGCTGCATATCGCCCAGCCGGAGAATGTGGAGCCGTGGTTTGCCGCAGCCACCAAGGCCGGCGTCACCGACTACGACCTGATCGGCATCAGCTACTACCGCAAATGGTCGACCCAGTCGATGGCCGAGCTGGGCAAGACCATCAAGCGCCTGCGCGGCCGATACGACACCGATGTGGTGGTGGTGGAAACCGCCTATCCGTGGACGCTGGAGCCCGGCGACACCTCGCACAACCTGCTCGGCGAGGATTCGCTGATTGCCGGCTACCCGGCCACCCCGCAGGGCCAGTTCCGCTACATGGTCGACCTCACCCAACTGGTGATCGACACCGGCGGCGCCGGCGTCGTGTACTGGGAGCCGGCATGGACCAGCAGCAGCTGCAAGACGCGCTGGGGCACCGGCTCGTCGTGGGAAAACGCCAGCTTCTTCGACTTCAAGCACGCCAATGACGTGCTGCCGGCGATCGACTTCATGCGTCACCCGTATACCGGCGTGCCGGCGTCCGGTCAGCCTGCAGCAGCCAAGCCTGCGTCGATCACCCCAGGCAAGCCCACCGACGCCCGCAGGAGGACCCAGCCATGACCGGCATCAATCGCCGCGAACTGCTGCGCGGCATGCTCGCCAGCGGCGTGGGCGCCGCACTTCCGGTCGGTACGGCCGGTGCGTTGCTGCCCGCCATCGCCGCTGCAGCGCCAGCTGCAGCCGACAACGCCACGCCGCTTGCCGCACTCGGCGATGCAGCCCTGGCGCCGCGCGAACGGCTGCTGTTCGACTTCGGTTGGCGCTTCCATCTTGGTCACGCCAGCGACCCGTCGCGCGACTTCGAGTTCGGCACCTTCCAGCGCAGCTTCGCCAAGGCCGGCAAGGACACCGCCACCGCCGCGCAGCTCGCCTTCGACGACAGTGGCTGGGAACTGCTGGATCTGCCGCACGACTGGGCGGTCACCCTGCCCTTCCGGCAGGAACCGATCTCGGCCACCATCACCGAAGAGGACCCGGCCGCTGCGCACGGCTACAAGCCGCTGGGCACCAGCTTTCCGGAAACCAGCGTGGGCTGGTATCGGCGCACGCTGCAGATTCCCGCAAGCGATCTGGGCAAGCGCATCAGCCTGGTGTTCGACGGTGTGTTCCGCGACTGCATCGTGTTCTGCAACGGCCACATCGTCGGGCGCAATGCCAGCGGCTATTGCGGTTTCGAGGTCGATCTCAGCGAAGTGCTCGACTACGGCAAGCCCAACCTCATCGCCGTGCGCGTGGATGCCACGCTGGGCGAAGGCTGGTTCTACGAAGGCGCCGGCATCTACCGCCATCTGTGGCTGCACAAGACCGACCCGCTGCATCTGCCGCAGGACGGCGTGTTCGTGCGCAGCACCGTGCACGGCGACAACGCCACCGCGCAGCTGTCCACCGAAGTGCGCAACGATGGCGGCGGCGCGCGCCAATGCACGGTGCAGGTGCGCGTGACCGCGCCGGATGGCCGCGTCGTTGCACAGGCAGCCAGCGCCACGGTCACCGTTGCACCCGGCCAGGTACAGCGCGTCGAGCAGACCCTGCCGCTTGGCCAGGCTGCGTTGTGGTCGATCGACACCCCGCAGCTCTACCACCTGACCACCAGCGTGCACAGCGATGGCAAGGCGGTCGATGCGGTGGTCACGCCGTTCGGCGTGCGCACGGCTGTCTTCGACGCACAACGCGGCTTCCTGTTGAACGGCGCACCACTCAAGCTGCATGGCACCAACAACCACCAGGATCACGCCGGCGTCGGCACCGCCATCCCGGACAGCCTGCACGAATGGCGCCTGCGCCAGCTCAAGTCGATGGGCTGCAACGCCTACCGCAGCTCGCACAATCCGGCCACGCCCGAACTGCTCGCACTCTGCGATCGGCTCGGCATGTTGGTGATCGAAGAGACCCGCCGCATGTCCACCGACCCCGAAGCGATGGGCGAGTTGGAGACGATGGTGCGGCGCGGGCGCAATCATCCCAGCGTGATCCTGTGGTCGCTCGGCAACGAAGAGCCGCAGCAGGTCACCGAGCGTGGCGCGCGCATCGTCAGCCGCATGCAGCAACGCGTGCGTCAGCTCGATCCCACCCGCCCCACCACCTTCGCCATGGACAAGGGCTTTGGCGATGGCGTCGGCCAGGTCGTGGATGTGGTCGGCTTCAACTACCGCACCAGCCAGATGGACGGCTTCCATGCGCAGTACCCCCACATTCCAATCTATGGCAGCGAAACCGGAAGCACCGTGTCGGTGCGCGGCAACTACCAGCGCGACGACACGCGCGGCTACACCCGCGCCTACGACACCGACCACCCCTGGTGGGCCAGTACCGCCGAAGCCTGGTGGAGCTATGTCGCCCAGCGCCCGTTTATCGCAGGTGGCTTCATCTGGACCGGCTTCGATTACCGCGGCGAACCAACGCCCTACAACCGCTGGCCGAATGTCGCCTCGCAGTTCGGCGTGCTCGACAGCTGCGGCTTCCCCAAGGACAACTACTGGTACTACCGCGCGCAATGGACCGGCGAACCGGTGCTGCATCTGTTCCCGCACTGGAACTGGGACGGCCTGCTGCAGCCCGACGACAAGGGCCGCGTCGCGGTCTGGTGCCACAGCAATCTCGAAGCGGTGGAACTGCTGGTCAACGGCGTCAGCCAGGGCCTGCAGCAGGTCCCTGCGTACGGCCATGTCGAATGGCGCGTGGTCTACGCACCCGGCGTGATCGAGGCCCGGGGCTATCGCGGCGGCAAACTGGTGCGCAGCGAACGCCGCGAGACGGCCGGCACGCCGGCAGCGATCCGCCTGAGCTGCGACCGCAATGCAGTGCGCGCCGATGCCGAAGACGTGGCGGTGGTCAAGGTGGAAATCGTCGATGCACAGGGCCGCGTCGTTCCCACCGCCGATACGCTGGTGCAGTTCGCATTGCGCGGCCCGGCGCGGTTGATCGGCGTAGGCAACGGCGACCCTGCCAGCCACGAGGACGACAAGGCGCCGCAACGCAAGGCCTTCAATGGACTCTGTGCGGCCCTGCTGCAGAGCACGCGCAGTGCCGGCAGCATCGTGCTGCAGGCCACCGCGCCCGGCCTCGCCGCTGCCACCCTGCGCCTGGATGCCGACAAGGCCAGGCTGCGCGCATCGGTGGCCTGACGCTAGCCGGAGCAGTGGCTGCGTTGATCACCAAAAATCACGTCAGCACCAACTGACCGCAGGCCCGGGAGCCATGACCGGCTCCCGGCACTGGCGCCCGCCTGCGCAAGCGTCATGCAGTGGCCACGCCCGCCCGGCCCACCGCGGCTACGTCGCGCGAATGGAAAGTTGGCCGACGGGTTTACGCATCCGCGCTCCCCGCATCCGGCGCACGCGGAAAGTAGCGGCTGAGTTTTTCTTCCCACGCCTGGAACTGCTCAAGCGTGTAGGCATCCATCGGCCGTGGATCGGCGGCCACCGCTTTTTTCTGCGCGACATATGCGATGCGCTGGGACGCCAACTCGTCCCATGCCTTGCGCAGCATCACCGGGTCGGGATGCGAGACCATCATCGCTTCCAGCAGCGTGGCCTGGGCCACGCGTGCGGCCAGCAGGTCGCTGAGCGCCTCGGTCACGGCCTGCATCCACTCATGTTGTTTCTGTTCCATACCCGACCGGACCGCCTGCGTGATGTGCCCCACACGGTAGCGCCTCCGCTGGCACGGCCATGTGCAGCCATCATCGACCCGGTGCCGGCGAACACGTCTCCCCGGTGTCGCGGCGCGCGCGGGCCCGCCTCACGCAGGTCTTGCATATCGCGACGCGCAAGCAGGACCCAACGCGACAACGTCACGCTCACTTCCGCCAGCAGCGACGATAAACGCAATCCCTCGGTCTCCAGGCAGCGCCCGACGTCCGCATCACAGGTGCGGCCATTGTCGGAGGCGATGCCGCTCGACATCCCGCGCTCATTGCCCGGACCATGGGGGGCGCTGCGCGCACGCCGTCATTGCCGACCATGATCGAAGATCCGGCGGATAACGGCCTCGGCCATGACATGCAGCAGCGCACCGGTGATGCCCCCGAGAAGAACCTCGGTGCCGCGATAGACACCGACCAGAAGATAGGAGCTTTCCGGGTCTCCAGTCAGAAACACGAATTGTCGGTGCGCGGCTTTTTCGTCGCCGGTCACGCGGCGTGGAGCTCACGGCTGCGGGGCGCAGTCTGCAACTGTCGGCAACCGAAATCTTTGCGCGGCTGGACGCTGCCCTGGCCGACGCGCGGCGTCATGGCGAGGGGCAAGCCGGGCAGTTGCGTGTCGGCTTTGCTGGCGCAACCTATTTCAACCCCGCCATTCCTGCAGCGATCCAGGCCTTTCGCACCCGGCACCCCGATGTCGTGCTGTCGCCCGAACAGAGCAATACGCCCGCGCTGCTGGCGGGCTTGCGTGACAACAGACTGGATGTGGCATTCATCCGCCCGCCGGTTGACCAGGATGATCGCGTGACGGTGCGCCCCTTTGTGGACGAGGAGATGGTCATCGCCGTTCCAAGCGGCCATCCGCTCGACGGTGAAACGCCGCTCCCCCTGTCTGCCACAGCGGGCGAAACCTTGATCCTGTTTCCTCGCACCATCGGCACGGGGCTTTACGACACCGTGATGGCCGCCTGCCGCGATGCGGGGTTTACCCCTCGCCTGGGACAGGCGGCGTCCCAGATCGCGTCCATCATTCCCATGGTGGCGGCGGGGTTCGGCGTGTCGGTCATTCCGCAATCGGTCAGCCGCATTCAAAACGAAGGCGTCACCTACCGAAGGATCGCTGGCCAGACCCTACACGCGCCTATCGCACTGGCCACCCGTGCAGACGACCTTTCTCCGCTGGTGTCCGGTTTTGTGGCCGCAGTGCAATTGATCCAGCAGGCCGGAAGCCGGACGACAGCGTGAGGCCAGCCTGGACGCTGCGCTGGTTTGTCAGATCGCATGGCACGATTTGCGATTGCATCGCACACGTGTGCCCATCACTCATCGCTGCAGGGCAGCGCGTAGGAAACGAATGACAGCCGCGCCGCTTTCCCGGTCGGCTCTTGCATACCCCTGAGGGCTGCCTCCGACCTGAAGATGAGGACCCAACTCATGCCGGTAGGTTGTTGGCTGCCACAGCGGCGAGATCAGATGCCCCGCATCGCTGAAATAGAGGATCTGATCGGGCTGCTTGCGCGCGTGCTGGGCCAGGTAACGCTTTGCCACCGCCGCCATCTGGCCGGAAAGACCCAGTTGGTCGTCCCCTGCCGCGACAAGCATCAGCGGGCCGTTGATCCTTTCAAGGGGCAACATTGCGGCCTTCAATGCCGCCTGGGCCTGCAAATCCGTGTCGTCCAGCCAGGAGGCGCCCGCACGGTAGGGCAGGAATGGCAGGTCCTTCCCTGCAAGGGTCAAGCCGGGCTTGTCGACGGCATGGAAGTCAGCCGGCTCGACGTCTCGCTGGATGCCCCGAAAGGGCGCCGGGCTTCCCACCAGCGAAACCACGGCGTGGAGTCGCTGATCATGCGATGCCGCCGCCATCGCAATGGTGCCGCCCCATGAGCCGCCCAGCACTCCAATCCCGGATGGGTCGACGTAGCGTTGCTTCTGTAGCCAATCCACGGCCACCGAGACAGGATCGATCGGCACCCGCACGAGGTCCTTGGGCAATCCAGGCAAGCGATAGTAGCCGACGGACATCGCCACAAACCCATGCGATGCCAGCCAGGCGGCATACATGTCTGCACTGTCGATACCCCCCTCGGAACCACCCAGGGTAATGACGGCGGGATGGCGGCGTCCGTCCACCAACGCACTTCTGGGCGCGTAAACGTGGGCAACGAGTCCGGGGGAATGCACCGCGAATGCCGAGACGCCTTCACCATCGATCCATCGTCGCATCTCGACGGTATCAACTACCCGCCCGGCCAGCACCATCTCCACCGTGAACTGAGCCGGTGCAAACCTGAGATCCGCGTCCCTCCTCCTGATGGGAAAGGGCGAAGGCCTGGCGGGCCCCTCCGGCCGCATCGACCAAAACAATCCCGCCTCATCGACTCCGACGTAGGTTCCCGCTTCCGACGCCGTGCTCGATGGATCCACCCTGCCGTCCAGATCCGCACGGTACAGCGCGCTCGAGCGCCAGAGGTTGCCCTTGGCATCCCTCATGGAGAGCCTGAGTTCCACAAGCTCGGTGGGCTGCATGCCTGAGACGTGCACACCCAGGGGCGCATCTGCGCCGCTGTCCAATGACCAGACGCGAAGATCTGCCGCAGAGGCGGTGTTGCAGCCCAGCAGTGCAACAAGGGCGATGGCGAGTCGGCGCATGACGGAAAAATCGGGAAAGGACACCGGGACGATGCGCCCCCCGCACTCGGCTTTGGCTGCGTGTGGCGCGACTCGTGCGTCCGACGACCTCAGTCGTGCAACAGCGGCTGAGACAAGGTGGGCAGGCGCGCCTGGAGTTGTCCTCGAAACTGTCGGCTCACCCGCAGTGTTGCGCCGCCTAGAAGCTCCAGTTGAGCATCCTGGTTCCGCGCCGGACGGAGCGCCACGACACGCGTCACATTCACCAGGGACGATCGATGGATACGGACAAATCCATGTGGCTCAAGGCAATCGGCCAGGTTTGCCAGGCTATCGCGGCGCAGATACGTGTCCTTTCCGGCGTGGATACAGACGTAATGGCCCGCCACCTCGACATAGTCAATCTGCGCCGGTGCCAGGTAGACGGTGCGATCCCCCACGTCAACGGCCAGGCGGGCTGTCTGCGCACCCTTGCCGTCGATGCGCTGCCGCACGCGGCGTATCGCAAGCTGCAGGCGTTTGGGATCCACCGGCTTGAGAAGGTAATCCAGTGCCCCGGCGTCGAACGCGCGCACCGCGTGCACGCTGTAGGCGGTGACGAAGACGACATGTGGCACAAGCGTTTCCAGGTGACGCACCAGGTCCAGGCCACTGCCATCGGGCAGACCGATGTCCAGCAGGACCAGGTCGACATCTCCAAGCCTGGCCCGCGCAAGCGCGGCTTCGAGGATGGCCGCTTCACCGACCACGAGGACATCGGGCTCGGACGCAAGAAAACGCACAAGCCGGTCGCGCGCAAGCGCCACGTCATCGACGACCAGGGTACGAATCACGCTGCCTCCGTCCCTACCGGGAGACGGAGCGTTGCGACAAAGCAGGTCGCCTGCCGCTCGGTGGACAACGATGCCGCTGCGCCATGGGTGAGGGCCAATCGCCTCCTCAGGTGATCCAACCCTATGCCCAGCCCCCTGGGCTGATCGCCACCGATCGGGTTCACCACAGTGATCATGAGCTCGGCGTCTTCGACAATGGCTTTGACTTCGATACGAACAAAGCCACCCACCCGTGCTCCATGCTGGATGGCGTTTTCGAGCAACGGCTGCAATGCCATCGAGGACACCGGGGCATTCCATGCCCGCGGCTCTATGTCGATATTGAACGTGATGTCACCAGACAGCACCTGGTGCAACTCGATGAACTCCGCGCTTGCGCCTATCTCTTCCCTTAGCGATAGCACGGGCGCGCTTTCCAGCATCGCGCGAAGAAGATTCGCTACATGGCCAAGCGCAAGGTCCGCCCGAGCAGCGTCACGATAGCCAAGCTCTCCGATCGCATTGAGCGCATTGAAGATGAAGTGCTGATGCAACCTGGATCGCAGCGCCTGTTCGTTCACTCGGGCCAGCAGCAGCTCTCGCTCACTTCTCAAGACCAGGTGGCCCCAGAGCTGCCCTGCCCCCATGACGACCAAATAAAGGGGAATAGCGAACAGGGTCGTCGCAGTGAGGGCGCCCTGGCCGCCTTGGAGATCACGCCACCCCATGCCCTCGAACCCTGCCAGGTGCAAGAGACCATGGCCAAGCAGCCAACCCAGCACCGTCAACACCGGTATGGCCACCAGGCCGGTCAAGGCGATCAATGCCAGATGACGCGCGCTTCGCCCTGTTCCAATGATCCATCGTCTGGACAGCCAGAGAAGCGTCGGCGTGAGCGCTGCCCAAGGCACGTAGCTTCCCACCAGAAACAGGAAGGCACCGAGCAGGCCCAGAGCACCGCGCGGCTTGTCGGCCAGCGATGTCAGGGCCACAGCGGGAGCGTAGGCCAGGGCGAGCACGAGCCATGGCACGGCGATGCCCGCCCAGTGGAGGCCTACCGGAACCAAGGGACGCTTGGGAATCGAAGAAGTGTGTGTCCGCATGGACGGTCATGCTCGGGACAGCGCAGATTACCCCACATCACCGATATCCACGACATGGCGCACCTGGCGCCTCCGCCTGGCCGGCGCCTCTACCGTCGGCGTCGATGTTCCCTGCCACGCCTCGCTTGCGCTCTTGCGGCAGCGGCCTGGCTCGCCCGCTCGCCTCCGCAGTTCACCATCTCGTGGTGGGCAGCGGTCCTGCCGAATGTCGACTTCAGGCCGACCTACGCCAGCCCTGTGGCGGCCTTCCGCCGTTCAGAAAATGGCGCGAGGCCTCGCTATAGCTGGATCCTTTACTGCCGATATCAGATGCATCCCAAACGCTGCCGCTCCATGTCGACCGAACTCAGAACCCAAGTCCCCTTCTCCGGCATGGCAGACACCGCGAGCGAGCTGCTTGAGCGGCTTGCCGAGCTGACGCCGCTGAAAACCTGGGTGCTTGCCGAGGTCAAAAACGATCATTGGATCATCCGTGGCTGCACCGACGCCTCCTTCGGGTTGAAGGTCGACCAGTCCTTGAGCTGGCCCGAGTCGGTGTGCCGCAGCATGATCGTCATGGGCGGCCCCCAGTTCGCCCCAGACCTGCAGAAAGTCGAACACCTGGCCCAATCCGCCGTGGCGACACGGCTGGGTATCGCAAGCTACCTGGGCGTGCCGATTCGAATCCCTGGCAAGGTCGAGGGGATGCTCTGCGGGCTGGACAACCGGGTCGTCGACGACAAACTCGAGCACCTCCTGCCGCTGGTTGAAACCTTTGGACGGGTCCTGGCCGGATCGTGGGCCCAGCACCTGGCCGAGGTGCAACGGCTGCCGGCTGATCCGCAGGCCATGGAAAATGCACAAGCGTTGGCCGGCCTCTACGATCTCCGGACGTTCCGTGATGTCCTGCAGGCAGCGGCGGATCACCGCCATCGCAACGAGCAAGGCGGCGTATTGCGGTTTGACGTGGACGCCAACAGCTCGGTAGGCGGCGTCGGGCCAGAGCAGAACGTAGCAAAGGCCATTGCCCTGCTGAAGCAGGCCACCCGTCCCCAGGACAGCCTGGCGCACCTGGCGCGCGGAGAGTTCGCCCTGTTCCTGCCTGGCAGCAGCGAAGCCGGGTTGGTGTCGGTCGCCCGGCGTATCCAGTCGTCCTTGAACGCAGAGGGGCTCAGCGCGCGTTGGGGAGCCAGCTGGTTCAAGGAAATGCAGCAGCTCGACAATATCGATCAGCTCATCAAGGTGGGTCCCCTGCCACGCGCAAATCCGGCCGAAAGCAATGCGCATCCGATCCCGTCGGCCGCCCTGTAGGACCGGGCCAAGCCTTACAGGCCGAGGGCACGGAGCAATGGCAGCGGCACCACCATCGGCGGGTCAGGAAAATACTTACAGTCACGTTCGTCTATTGCCGATAGTGGATTGCGCTGTTTTCTTCAATGATGGCGTGTCACCCGGCGAGCATCGACAGCCAATCGTCTGACACTGATGTTGGACGAAGGTAGGTGCCTGCCCATCAAGGAGGATTGCTATTGGGCGTCACCGCAATTCGGCACGTGGGCAATTATCTGCTCACTGCCCACAGCGTTCCGTGCGATGGAAAGTTCCTGCCGGAGCTTCTGATTTCCAGGCCCGGCGGCATCACCTTGCACCGCTGCCAACCTGGAAGCATCGCCTTTGCCGATCAACGCGCCGCGTATGACTACGCCAAACGCTGGATGGCGACTTGCCAGGTGTCGAGCACGGGCTCGGTCAGCGCAGCCTAGCAACGGGCAGGCCTGCGACTGCGTCCTCGCCTGCGGGACGCAGCGCTCGATGCGATCGTTCCATGCCGCCAACTGTTCGAGCGTGTAAACCTCGACCGGCTTCGCCGCTGCCGACAAGGCTTTGCGTTGCGCAACCGTCGCCATCAGGGATGACGACAGGCGGTCCCGGCAGCCGGTCAGCGATGCGGGGTCCGGGTGCGAGGCGCGCACCGCCTCAAGCACCGCGCCTCGAGCCACTCTTGCCGCCTGCAGGTCACTACAGTGCATCCACCACTGCTGCCATCCATTGCGCGTTCAACTGCTCCATCTCTTCCCCAGTGCCTAGTCGGAAGTGGATAGCCCTGCCATCGGTGTTATCGCGCATCAGCCATCGACAACCGCCGAACCCTCAACTGCATTGCCTTCCCACGCGCGCAACCGCTCTGCCTGACATCCGTCAGGCGTACCCCGACAGCCCGGACGTTTTCTGAAGGGTTAGATTATCGTTTAGTGACGGATATTCCAGTTTTTGAGGAGGGCGCCGTTATTGGGAAACCGATGCCAGGCTCGCTAACCGCGTGAGCATCGATGCCTCTACTGATCTCTTCTGGGACGTCCATGATCGCTTTTCTCCAACGCTTCAACGTCGGCCACCGCCTGGCCGTTGCATTTGGAATCTTGATTCTCCTCTCAGGCCTGCTCGTGGCCACCGGCCTGGGCACCATGGCGAACGCGCGAGCGCAGCTGGACTTCATCGTCCTCGACCGCACCGCCAAGATCCAGGTCGGCAACGGCATGCTGGATGCCAACTCCTCGTTGCTGATCGCATTGGGCACGTATGCCATGGCGACAAGCGAAGAGCTCAACACCGAAGCACTCAACACGATCAACGCGCAGCGCCAGCGCTACCAGGAGCTGCGCACCAAGCTGGACGCGCTGTCCAGCTCGGAGGAAGGGCGGAAGATTCGTGCCGAGATGGACGAGCGTCGGGCAGCGTCCATGAAGTTCAACGACGAAGTCATCGCGCTGGCAGCCAGGAACGAGAACGCGCAGGCCCAGGACATCCTCAGCGAGCAAGGGCGGCCCGCCACCCTCGCCTGGCAGGACAAGATCCGCGAACTGGTCACCCGCCAGGAAGGACAGAGCAGGCAGGCCTACGCAGAAGCAGTCAAGTCGATGGACCGGGGCAAGCTCCTGCTCATCCTTGGCGGTGCCGCGGTCGTGCTGGTCAGCAGCCTGCTGGCGTGGCTCATCACCCGAAGCCTGACTCAGCCGCTGGCACGCGCCACGAAAGCGGCTGAAGCCATTGCCAATGGTCAGCTCGGCAACGACGTGCACACGCAGGCCAAGGACGAAACCGGCCGGCTGTTACGCGCCATGCAAGGCATGCAAACGCAGCTCCAGGCCCTGTTGACCGCGCAGGGCGACATGGCAAAGCGCCACGATGAAGGCCAGACCAGCTTTCGCATGGATGCCCAAACCTTCCCGGGTGACTACGGCCGCATGGCCGAGGACACCAATGCCCTGGTGGCCTCGCACCTGGCCGTGCAGTCGAACCTCGCACGGATCATGGGGCGTTACGCCATCGGCGACCTGAGCGAGAGCATGGAGCGCTTGCCCGGTGAGAAAGCCGTGCTGACGCAGACCATGGACGAGGTCAAGGCGAACCTGTCTGCCATGAACATCGAGATCAAGCAGCTGGCGCAGTCCGCGGCCAACGGTGACTTCACCGCACGCGGCGATGCCGATCGCTTCCAATATGATTTCCGCGTCATGGTGGAGAGCTTGAACCTGCTCATGGCCACCGCGGACGGCAACCTGCAATCGCTGTCGTCGCTGCTGCAATCCATCGCCGCAGGCGACCTCACCGCGCGCATGACGGGCGAGTTCAAGGGGGTCTTCGCGCAGATGCGCGACGACGCCAACGCCACCGCCGCGCAGCTTGCAGAGATCGTCGGACGCATCCAGCAATCGGCGGTGTCGATCAACTCGGCGGCCAGCGAGATTGCCGCCGGCAACCAGGACCTGTCGCAGCGCACCGAACAACAGGCCGCCAACCTGGAGGAGACGGCTGCCTCGATGGAGGAGCTGACCTCCACGGTTCGCCAGAATGCGGAGCACGCACGCCAGGCCAACCAGTTGGCCATCGGTGCCGCAGGCGTCGCCTCCCAGGGCGGGGAAATCGTCAGCAAGGTGGTGGGGACCATGGCCGGCATCGAGGCCTCGTCCAAGAAAATTGCCGACATCATCTCCGTGATTGACGGCATCTCGTTCCAGACCAATATCCTGGCCTTGAATGCTGCCGTGGAGGCGGCGCGGGCTGGTGAGCAAGGCCGCGGGTTTGCGGTGGTCGCATCGGAAGTGCGGACGCTGGCACAGCGTTCCACCGCTGCGGCCAAGGAAATCAAGACCCTGATCGACGACTCTGTCGAGCGCGTCACCGAAGGCTCCACGCTGGTGCATACGGCGGGCACCACGATGGCCGAGATCGTCTCCAGCGTGCAGCGCGTCACCGACATCATGGGTGAAATCTCTGCGGCCTCGCAGGAACAGTCGGCCGGCATCGAGCAGGTCAACATCACGGTAACGCAGATGGATGAAACCACGCAGCAGAACGCGGCCCTGGTGGAGGAAGCCACTGCCGCTGCACGCTCCATGGAAGAACAGGCCGTCCAGCTCACCGAGGCCGTTGCGGTGTTCAAGATTGACACCACCGCGATGTCGCCATTTGTTCAAACCGCTGCACTCGTCTCCAGCAGGAAGCCGGCGGGCCCCAGGTCGCTGCCTTCGGTTGCACGTGCGAAGGCGAACATCATTGCCCCGCAACAGGCTATTTCCTCGACAGCTGTCGCCACGGATTGGCAGGAATTCTAGCCACCGTCTCAGGAGGCCCGGCACTGCCGGGCCTCTGCCGCCCAGAAACATGCTCGTTTGCGATTCCTTTTTTCTACCGAAAATGCAGCGCAAGCGTCACCGGCGCCAGCCTTCAATGATGGATGCCTTACGCCGAATCGCGCATTCGCATCATTTGGCCTTATCGAGTTTCCGGCGCGCTTGCGGGCAAAAGCATCCCGTTGACTCCATTGGTTAATAGCGTTGGCCGATCGCAGGCAGGCCAGGGTCGATTCCGGTCATGGCGACAGAGATGTCCCACAGCCGCCTGGCGAGCGCCGGGTCTTCAGCCTGCGGGGCGCGTCCGGCCTCTCCGGCCACACCCCTGATCCCGCGGAAGCCGGTGGGGCCGTAATAGCCGCCGGGCTTCACGGGCCCGGTCGCTGCCAGCAGGGCCGGCCACGCGCCCTTCGCAGCACTGTTGAGCAGCAGGCCGACAAGTGGGCCCATCACCTGGATGGGGCCCATGTGCCGTCCCAGGCTGGTGCTGGCCACGCCGGGGTGGGCACCGACAGCCATGGTGGGCGACCGGGTCGCGCGTAGGCGCCGGTCCAGTTCGAAAAAGAACAACGCATTCGCCAGTTTGCTCGCTCCATAGCGATCGCCCCTGGAGTAGCTCCGCTCGGCGTTGAGATCATCCCAATCGAGGGTTGCCTTCAAATGCGCGATGCTGGACGTGACCACGACGCGCGAGCCGGGTGTCTCGGCCAGCTTGGGCAGCAGCAATGAGGTCAGCGCAAACACCCCGAGATGGTTGACGCCGAACTGCGATTCGAAGCCCTGCTTGGTACGCATCAGCGGCGGATTCATGATGCCGGCGTTGTTGATGAGCACATCGATGCGTGGCTCCTTCAAAACGTGTGCGGCGGCTGCACGGACGCTATCGAGATCGCCCAGATCCAGTGGCAACCATGCAAGATCGGCACCGGGTGTCAGCCGCTTGATGCGCGCAATCGCCGCATCGGCCCTGCCCTGCTCGCGACAGCCCAGCAACACCCGCGCGCCCCGCGCGGCGAGCACCCGGGAGATCTCAAAGCCCACGCCTGCGTTGGCGCCGGTGACGACGAAGCATTTTCCCGCCTGGTTCGGCACATCTGTTTCGGTAAAGCCGCTTTGATCAAGCAACATGGGTCGCTCCTGTTTGAGTGAGTGCTTACGCATTTAACTGGCAAAAAATTAGGCGGCAGACCCCTTCCAGAAAAGGTCGAATCCGGCCCGTTGAATCGCCTCGCGCTCGGCGGGGTTTGCCACGATGGCATTCATGGTGATGTCGGCAAGCTCGAACAACACGGTGTCGATGTAGAACGTGAGCCTGTCAGGCGCCGAATGCTCCTCAAGACACCGCTCCACGAGTGAGCGCGCGTCCAGAAAAATCGAGTGGCAGCGCAGGCGGCTCTCGGTCGTTACACGGTCCGAGACCTTCAACTGCCGTAAGGCGTTACGTGCCGCCGCATGCTTCAGTCCCCAATCGATCAGCCGACTCCACACCACGAAAAGCCGGTCGTGGGCGGATGCGTCCGCCGGGTACGGCCCCGCCATCGATTCGGCAAGTTCGCCTTCCAATGCCAGAAACAGCGCATTGAGGAGGTCATCCTTCGTGGGAAAGTAGGTAAACAGGGTTCCTTCGGACACACCTGCGGCCTTGGCAATCTTCGAGGTGGGCGCCCCAATGCCCAACTGCGCGATGAGCGCACATGCGGCTCGAAGAAGCGCATCGCGCTTTTCTTCGCTCAGGGGACGCGCCATGATCTGCCACCGTGTAATGAGTGATCACTCAATCATCTTAGAAGGAGACATTTCTGTCAAGGCTTACCTCGACCGGTGCCTGTTCACGATCACGTCTGCGCTCACCGAAGTGATACTCCTCGTACAAAATTCAGGAGGTTCTTTCGCCGCCGTCATCCAGAGGCGATACGTCATTCTCAACATGCACCTGAGCCTCGGACACCCATCGCTGATGGGATCCCATGTCGGCAGATGGGCGGTTCTCTCCCGTGCCTCGCAACACCGCCAACTCATCCCTGGCGACAGCACAGGCGCTCCTCAAGGCCGCTGTCAGTAACGTTACCCGGCGCGAAGCGACGCGCGCCCTACGGGCCACGCCGAACCACTTCAGAGGTTATGGTCCGCTTTCCTGCATAGAAGCCGAACCCGGCTGGCGCCCACTGGAACCGATGGGCGGCCCCTCTCGATCGACAGCTCAAGGATTTGTCGATGGCTGAGCTTAAACTTGAGCCCATGCCGACTTGAGGCGGCCCCTGGTTCCGTCGCAACATCTACGCCACTCCAAGGCCTCGTCCGTTTCGTCGCATATCGATCCGATCTCGTTCGGAGGCTCGCCGCAACGGCGTCGCGACAAAACTCACCGTCACTCGCCGCTACCGACCCTGATTGACCGCCACATCCCGGAAGAACATTTCTTGCAAAGCACTGACACAAAAGAAAAAACCAAGAACACCGGCGGGGCTGCAGAGCACACCCCGCTCATGAAGCAATTCTTCGCCGCCAAGTCGGACTACCCCGACCTGCTGCTGTTCTTCCGCATGGGCGATTTCTACGAGCTGTTCTACGACGATGCGCGCAAGGCGGCGCGGCTGCTCGACATCACCCTGACCCAGCGCGGCAGTTCCGGTGGCGCGCCGATCCCGATGGCCGGCGTGCCGGTGCATGCCTACGAGGGTTATCTGGCGCGGTTGGTGGCGTTGGGCGAGTCGGTGGCGATCTGCGAGCAGATCGGCGACCCGGCGCTGGCCAAGGGCCTGGTCGAGCGCAAGGTGGTGCGCATCGTCACCCCGGGCACGGTCACCGACGAGGCGCTGCTGGACGAGCGCCGCGACACGCTGCTGATGGCGATCGCGCGCAGCAAGCAAGGCTATGGCCTGGCCTGGGCCGATCTGGCCGGCGGGCGTTTTCTGGTCAATGAAGTGGACAGCGTGGATGCGCTGGAAGCGGAGATCGCGCGCCTGGAACCGGCCGAGCTGTTGGTACCCGACGAGGACAACTGGCCGGAGTTCCTGCGTGGCCGCGTCGGTGTACGGCGGCGGCCACCGTGGTTGTTCGACGCCGACAGCGGCCGGCGCCAGTTGCTGGCCTTCTTCAAGTTGCACGACCTGTCCGGCTTCGGCATCGACGACAAGCCCTGCGCCACCGCGGCCGCCGGCGCGCTGCTGGGTTATGTCGAGGAGACCCAGAAACAGCGCCTGCCGCATCTGACCTCCATCGCGATGGAAGTGGCCAGCGAGGCGATCTCGATGAACGCGGCCACGCGCCGGCATCTGGAACTGGATACGCGCGTGGATGGCGACACCCGCAACACCTTGCTCGGGGTGCTCGACAGCACGGTTACGCCGATGGGCGGGCGCCTGCTGCGGCGCTGGCTGCACCGTCCGCTGCGCCTGCGCGAGGTCCTGGTACAGCGCCACCACGCAGTCGGCACGCTGATCGACAGCGGCGCCGACGCCGACGTGCGCGAGGCCTTCCGCGCGCTTGGCGATCTGGAACGCATCCTGACCCGCGTGGCGCTGCGCTCGGCACGCCCGCGCGATTTTTCCACCTTGCGCGATGGTCTGGCGCTGCTGCCGAAGGTCCGCACGATCCTGGCGCCGCTGGATTCGCCGCGCCTGCAGGCGCTGCATGCCGAACTCGGCGAACACGATGCCACCGCGCATCTGCTGCTCAGCGCGGTGGCCGAACAACCGCCGCTCAAGCTCAGCGACGGTGGCGTGATCGCCACCGGGTATGACGCCGATCTGGATGAGTTGCGCCGCCTGTCCACCAACGCCGATCAATTCCTGATCGACCTGGAACAACGCGAACGCGCCAGCAGCGGCATCGCCACGCTCAAGGTCGGCTACAACCGCGTGCACGGCTACTACATCGAGATCAGCAAGGGCCAGGCCGACAAAGCTCCGCTGCACTACAGCCGCCGGCAGACGCTGACCAATGCCGAGCGCTACATCACCGAAGAACTCAAGAGTTTCGAGGACAAGGTGCTGTCGGCGCGCGAGCGCGCGTTGTCGCGTGAAAAACTGCTGTATGAAGGCCTGCTCGATGCACTCGGCGGCGAGCTGGAAGGCCTCAAGCGCTGCGCGAGCGCATTGAGCGAACTTGATGTGCTGGCCGGCTTCGCAGAACGCGCGCAGGCACTGGATTGGTCGCGGCCGGAACTGGACAGCGCACCGTGCCTGCGCATCGAACGCGGCCGCCACCCGGTGGTGGAAGCGGTGCGCGATCAGCCGTTCGAACCCAACGATCTGGAGCTGCATACCGACCGCCGCATGCTGGTCATCACCGGCCCGAACATGGGCGGTAAATCGACCTACATGCGCCAGAACGCGCTGATCGTGTTGCTGGCGCATATCGGCAGCTATGTGCCGGCCAGCCGCGCGGTGATCGGGCCGATCGACCGCATCCTCACCCGCATCGGCGCCGGCGATGACCTTGCGCGCGGGCAATCCACCTTCATGGTGGAAATGGCCGAGACCAGCTACATCCTGCACCACGCCACGCCGCAATCGCTGGTACTGATGGACGAGATCGGCCGCGGCACCTCCACCTACGATGGCCTGGCATTGGCCGATGCGGTTGCACGCCATCTGGCGCATAGCAATCGCTGCTACACGCTGTTCGCCACGCATTATTTCGAGCTCACCGCACTGGCCGACGAATCGCATGCCGGCGGGACCAGCGGCATCGCCAACGTGCATCTGGACGCGGTCGAACACGGCGAGCGCCTGGTGTTCATGCATGCGGTCAAGGACGGCCCGGCCAATCGCAGCTTCGGCCTGCAGGTGGCCGCGCTCGCCGGCTTGCCCAAGGCCGCCGTGACCCAGGCGCGTCATCGCCTGGCCGAACTGGAGCAACGCGGCGGCGAAAGCCATGTCGCACAGATGGCACCGGCGGCACTGGATGCGCCGCAACAGTTCGGTTTGTTCACTGCGCCCTCTTCCGCTGCGCAGGAAGCACTGCAGGCGCTGGACCCGGACGAACTCACGCCCAAGCAGGCACTGGAAGCCTTGTATCGGTTGAAGGCGTTGCTTTGAGGGCGGGGATTGGGGAGTCGGGAATCGGGAATCGGGAATCGGGAATCGTAAGAGCGTAGTTGCCTGGCTCTACGCTTTGCGGGGTTGGTCAACCTTGCCGTGTTGTTGTCGGATGAAGTGGCTTGGCTGCCACTGTGCGGATCGCTGCCCTCGCCCTGCATTGCGACGCGTGCCGTGTTGCCCTGATGGCGCGACGGGCGCACGCTGCCGCAACGTTTTGTCCAACCGGAGACACCGATGACCACGTCCGCCTCGTTGACCGATCAACTCGCCGCGCAGTTGCAGGGCCCGCAGTTGCAGCAGCTCGCCAGCCGGCTCGGCATCGCGCCCGAGCAGGCGCAATCGGCGGTGCAGACCGCGCTGCCGCTATTGATGGGCGCGCTGGGCCGTAACAGCCAGCAGGCCGGTGGCACCGATGCGCTGCTGGGTGCCTTGCAGCGCGATCATGCCGGCAGCCCGGACATCGGCAGCCTGCTCGGTGCGTTGCTGGGCGGCTCGGCCAGCGGTGCGCAAGGCAATGGCGCCGGCATCGTGGCGCATCTGTTCGGCGACAAGGCACCGCAGGCTGCCGCAGGCCTGGGCCAGGCCACCGGGCTGGAAACCGGCAAGGCCAATCAGCTGCTGCAATTGCTGGCACCCATCGTGATGGCGTATCTGGCCAAGCGCTTCCTCGGCGGCAATGCCGCGGCCAGCAGCCAGCTCGGCCCGGCCCTGGCGCAGGAACAGCAACGCGCCGGCAGCAACACCGGGGTCAACGGCCTGCTGGGCAGCGTGCTGGATCAGGACGGCGACGGGAAGCTTGGGCTGGGCGATGTCATGAAGCTGGGTGGCAGCCTGTTCGGCAAGCGCTGACATCGCGCGCGTAGGTTGGGGGCATCGGCGCGCCATCCATAGCGCCTCGCTATCGATATGGTTGAATAATTCGAATTCCCCAACCGATCGATGCTGCTTATCGTGTGCACACCCCGCCACGATGAGCCCGCCTGACGCGCATGTCTGCCAGTCACATTCTGGATATCGCCCCATACCGGCCCCTGCAGGCAGGCGCTAGCATCGCCATACGCGGCGACGCTTCTCGATGCCCCCACGGCCGCATGTGCGCCGTCGATGGATGACCACCGCTGACGCATTGCCCGCCCTTTCGATTCCACCAGCACGTGTCCGCAGTTTCGGCACACAGCTCCCCAGGTGCTCACGCACACAGGTATTGCCATGACAACCGAAGCAAAGTGCCCGTTCAACCACGCCGTCGTCGGTACCGGAACCACCAACCGCGATTGGTGGCCCAAGCAGTTGCGCGTGGACCTGCTCAGCCAGCATTCGAGCAAGTCCAACCCGCTGGGCCAGACCTTCAACTACGCCGAGGCGTTCAAGCGCATCGATCTGGCCGCGCTCAAGCAGGAACTGCGTGCGCTGATGACCGACTCGCAGGACTGGTGGCCGGCCGACTTCGGCCATTACGGCCCGCTGTTCGTGCGCATGGCCTGGCATAGCGCCGGCACCTATCGCATCGGCGACGGGCGTGGCGGCGGCGGTCGCGGCCAGCAGCGATTCGCACCGCTCAACAGCTGGCCGGACAACGTCAGCCTGGACAAGGCGCGCCGGCTGCTGTGGCCGATCAAGCAGAAGTACGGCCAGGCCATCTCCTGGGCCGACCTGATGATCCTCACCGGCAACGTCGCGCTGGAAAGCATGGGCTTTACGACCTTCGGCTTTGCCGGTGGCCGCGAGGACACCTGGGAGCCGGATCAGGATCTGTACTGGGGCCGGGAAACCAAGTGGCTGGGTGGCGACGAGCGCTACTCGCGCGGCTCGCCCGGCGTGGACGAAGCGCACGGCGTGTTGGTGAAGGACGACGACAGCGAAGTGCCGCACACACGCGACCTGGAAAACCCGCTGGCCGCCGTGCAGATGGGCCTGATCTACGTCAACCCGGAAGGCCCGGACGGCAAGCCCGACCCGGTTGCCGCCGCGCGCGACATCCGCGACACCTTCGCGCGCATGGCCATGAACGACGAAGAGACCGTGGCGCTGATCGCCGGCGGCCACACCTTCGGCAAGACCCACGGCGCCGGCCCGGCCGACAACGTCGGTGCCGAGCCGGAAGCCGGCGAGCTGGAAAGCCAGGGCCTGGGCTGGCACAACCGCTACGGCAGCGGCAAGGGTGCCGACACCATCACCAGCGGCCTGGAAGTCACCTGGACCACCACCCCGGCGCAGTGGAGCAACGACTTCTTCGACCACCTGTTCAAGTTCGAGTGGGAGCTGAGCAAGAGCCCGGCCGGTGCGCACCAGTGGGTGGCCAAGAATGCCGACGCCATCATCCCCGATGCGCACGATGCAGCGAAGAAGCATCGGCCGACCATGCTCACCACCGATCTGGCGCTGCGTTTCGACCCCGCTTACGAGGCCATCTCGCGTCGCTTCCACGAACACCCCGACCAGTTCGCCGATGCCTTCGCCCGCGCCTGGTTCAAGCTCACCCACCGCGACATGGGGCCGCGCTCGCGTTACCTGGGGGCGGAGGTGCCGAGCGAAGAACTGCTGTGGCAGGACCCGGTGCCGGCCGTCGACCACCCGCTGGTCGATGCGCAGGACGCCGCCGCCCTGAAGCAGGCCATCCTCGACTCCGGCCTGAGCGTGGCGCAGCTGGTGTCCACGGCGTGGGCATCGGCGTCGACCTTCCGCGGCTCGGACAAGCGTGGCGGCGCCAACGGCGCACGCATCCGGCTGGCACCGCAGAAGGATTGGCAGGCCAACCAGCCCGCGCAGCTGGCGCAGGTGCTGGGCACGCTGGAGCGCATCCGGGCCGACTTCAACGGCGCGCAGTCGGGCGGCAAGCAGATCTCGCTGGCCGACCTGATCGTGCTGGCCGGTAATGCCGCGGTCGAACATGCCGCACAGGCCGCAGGTCACAGCGTCACCGTGTCGTTCGCACCCGGCCGCACCGATGCCTCGCAGGAGCAGACCGATGTCGAATCGTTCGCGGTGCTGGAACCGGTGGCCGATGGCTTCCGCAACTACGCCAAGCAACGCTACGCAGTGCCTGCGGAGGCATTGCTGATCGACAAGGCACAGCTGCTGACGCTGACCGCGCCCGAGTTGACCGTGCTGGTCGGCGGCCTGCGCGTGCTCGGCGCCAATGTCGGCGACTCCAGCCATGGCGTATTCACCACCCGCCCCGGCGTGCTGAGCAACGACTTCTTCGCCAACCTGCTCGACATGCGCACCGAGTGGAAAGCCACCTCCGAATCGAAGGAGATCTACGAAGGCCGCGACCGCAGCACCGGTGAAGCCAAATGGACCGGCACGCGCGTGGACCTGGTGTTCGGCTCCAACTCGATCCTGCGTGCGGTGGCCGAGGTCTATGCCAGTGCCGATGCACAGGAGAAGTTCGTCCAGGACTTCGTCGCCGCCTGGACCAAGGTGATGCAGCTGGATCGTTTCGATCTGGCGTGAGTTGCAAGGCGCACGCCATCGTGCGTGCGCCTGCAGCGGTGTTGAAATACACGCAAGAGCTCGACTCGGCACGGAAGACGTCAGTCGAGCGGCGGGTCTGCGGCTTGGCTGCAAGGCCCTTGCCCGCCCACCCATCGCGGGACACGCCGCAAGTACCTCCTTGTAGGCTCTTACGCGGCCTCCATGCCGCGTAAGGCCCCGCGACGGTGGGCGGGCAAGGACCAGGCGGGATGGTCGGTGTGCTTGGTAAGAGCAGGCACGGTGCCCTGGTGTTCTGACAAAGAAACGCCAGCTGATTTCCTAACGCAAGCCGATCAACGACAAGCGTTTAAGCAAACAACCGATCAGCTATCTGGTGCGGTGTCCTCGCCAATTGCGGGACCGTGTGGCGGCATGGATGCCGCCACCGAGCCTACAGGGACGGATTCACCGCGTGTCCCGCAATTGGTGAGGGCGCCGCACACTCGACTCAGCTGGGAAGCGCCCTCTCCTCTTGCGTGAACAGCAACGCTCTGGGTGTTTTATGTCCATCACCCAATTCGCAGCGGACAACCACGCACTGCTACAACGCGTCGATATCGCCCAGTGCGTTGATCAGCCGGCGTGCACGCTTGTCCGGCTTGCCCTCGGGTGCGCGGTAGCCGGTGCGTTCGGCGGCACGCTGCAGCCGCCATTGTGCACGCGCCTCGCGTGAGGCATCGCTTTCCAGGTAGAGCGTCTGTGCGACCGGTGCCGGGCCACGCACATCGCTCAGCGCGGCAACGGTGATCTCGAAGATTTCGCCACCGCGGTCGATGCGCAGTTGCTCGCCAGTGCGCAGCGTGCGCGAGGGCTTGGGCCGCTGGCCGGCCACATCCACCTTGCCGTTGTCCACCGCCGTCTTGGCCAGGCTGCGCGTCTTGAAGAAGCGCGCCGCCCACAGCCAGACATCCAGCCTGACCGTCGTCGCTTGTTCCACCAGTTGAGTCATCGCGTTGTGCTTGCCGTCGGGTCCAATGGGGCCACAGGCCGCTGTCGTGATCGCCGCTGCTGCGGCGCCTCGCAACGGGCTGCGTTGAACAAAAAACATTTGGGCACCTTCGCCGGAACTCAAGCATGGCGAGCTGCAGGACCTGGCACGCCGACCACGCCCTGGCTGACCGATACAGGCAGAACCGCAGAACGGGTGCCTGCCCCGCGTCCTCGAAACGCCGGGCAACCGCATGCCTCACACAAGCCAATGCTAGTGTTCGCAGCTTCCGTCCCACGGCGCGTCTGCGATGCCCAAATCAGCTGTCCTGACCGAAGGCCCGATCGGCAAGAATCTGCTGCTGTTTGCGATGCCGATCCTTGCGGGGAACATCGCGCAATCGCTCAATGGTTCGATCAACGCGATCTGGGTAGGTCGCTACCTCGGCGAGGCGGCGCTGACTGCGGCAGCCAATGCCAACAGCATCATGTTCTTCCTGATCGGCTCGGTGTTCGGCATCGGCATGGCTTCGACCATCCTGATCGGCCAGGCGATGGGCGCGCGCGACATTGCGCAGGCGCGCAAGGTCATGGGCACCAGCGCCAGTTTCTTCGGCGGGCTGTCGGCGCTGATCGCGGTGCTGGGCTGGTTTCTAGCGCCGCATCTGTTGACCGCAATGGGCACGCCGCCGGCATCGCAGACGCTGGCCGAGCAGTACCTGCGGGTGATCTTCCTGGCCATGCCGCTGATCTACGTGTTCGCGTTCCTGTCGGCGGCACTGCGCGGCACCGGCGATGCCCGCACGCCGTTCCGCTTTCTGCTGGTGTCGGTGGTGCTGGACATCGTGTTCAACCCGTTGCTGATCTTCGGTCTGGGGCCGTTTCCGGCATTGGGCATCGCCGGCGCGGCCTGGGCCACGTTGCTGGCGCAGGCAGTGGCGCTGGGCGGTCTGCTGCTGTATCTGCGCAGTCAGCGTCATGTGTTGTGGCTGGGACGCGGCGACCTGCACCTGTTCCGCATCGCGCCCACGATCCTGCGCGCGCTCATCGTCAAGGGCGTGCCGATGGGCCTGCAGATGGTGCTGATTTCGCTGGCCATGATCGCGATGATGACGTTGGTCAACGGCTTCGGCACCGACACCGCCGCCGCCTACGGAGCTGCGTTGCAGCTATGGACCTATGTCCAGATGCCGGCGATGGCGCTGGGCGCGGCATGTTCGACGATGGCGGCGCAGAACGTGGGCGCCGGATTGTGGACGCGTGTGGATGCAACCGCACGCACCGGCATCGTCGCCAACTTCCTGATGACCGGCGTGTTGATCGGGCTGCTGATCGTGTTCGACCGCTGGACGCTGGCGCTGTTCCTGCCGAGCGACAGCCCGACACTGGAGGTTGCGCGGCATCTCAATCACATCGGTATCTGGTCGTTCCTGCTGTTTGGCGTGAGCTTTGTGATTTCCGGCGTGGTGCGGGCCACTGGCGCGGTGATCCCGCCGCTGCTGATCCTGGCCTTCGGTCTGTGGGGCGTGCGCGTGCCCCTGGCGAACGCCTTGATTCCGCACCTGGGAGCCGATGGCATCTGGTGGAGCCTTCCGATCAGCTCGCTGTGTTCGATGCTGCTGTCGCTGGCGTATTACCGCTGGGGCGGCTGGCGCAAGGCACGCATGCTGACCACGCCAGCGCATCCGGCGAATCCTGCGGAGCTGGCCGCCGCCGCCGAAGTGCCGGTGCATCCGGCCTCGCCGGTCGCCGATACCGCGCCGATCGCAGCATTGCCGCAGCACCGCCAGCGCTGATGTCGGCCGGCATCACCGGGCGGCGGGCGGCAACAGCGACTGAAATCAAGCCAGGTCGAACCCAGCAGCCGGATGCCCTGTTGAGATGATCGATCCAGCGCATGGACGCCTGATGAATGATCCACTCGACCAAGTCCACGGAACACCTAGCGGGCAGCTGCCAGGACGTCTTTCCCTCGACCAACGCAGCACGCGCGCCTACCCCGCGAACCTCACGCACGCACCACCACCACCAAATCCCCAATCCGATTCCCTAATCTCGATTCCCGATTCCCTAATCCCGATTCCCACAACGCAAACGGCCGCCCGAAGGCGGCCGTCTGGCATTCAGCAGGACAAGCCTGCCGGTGACTTACTCAGCCTTGGCAGCAGCCTGGCGAGCAGCCTTGGCCTGTGCAGCGGCGGCCAGATCTTCCTTGATGCGGGCGGCCTTGCCTTCCAAACCACGCAGGTAGTACAGCTTGCCGGCGCGAACCTTACCGCGACGCTTCACTTCGACCGAGTCGATGATGGCGCTGTGGGTCTGGAACACGCGCTCGACGCCGAAACCGTGCGAGATCTTGCGCACGGTGAAGGCGGAATTCAGGCCGGCGTTCTTGGTACCGATCACGACGCCCTCATAGGCCTGCACGCGCTCGCGGTTGCCTTCCTTCACCTTGACGTTCACCACGACGGTGTCGCCCTGGTTGAACTCGGGCAGCTTGCGCTGAATCTGGGCGGCTTCGAAGTCAGCCAGGATGGTCTTGTTGAGTTTGCTCATGATGGGCACCGCGTGTCTGGTGATATTGGACCGGCAGTCGCCGCACGGCGATTGCTCGAGGTTCGTAGGAGGGCCAGACGCAAGGCTGGCCAGCAAGCCGCATATTGTACCCCAATCGATATTGCAAGAGCTAGGGGTGAGCCCTTATTTCTCGTCGCCCGGGGCGAGTTCGCGGCGAAACTCGTCCAGCAGACGGCGATCGTTCTTGTCCAACCGGGCCTCGTCAAGCAGGTCCGGGCGCCGCAACCAGGTCCGGCCCAGCGACTGCTGCCGACGCCAGCGTGCGATCGCAGCGTGATTGCCCGAGCGCAGCACATCCGGCACATCGCCCCAGTCATGGGTCGACGGATGGCTGTAGTGCGGGCAGTCGAGCAGGCCTTGCGGGCCTTCGAAACTGTCCTGGGCTGCGGATTCGGCGTCGTTCAACACCCCTTCCTGCAACCGCGTCACCACATCCACCAGCACCGCCGCGCCAAGCTCGCCACCGGACAACACGTAATCGCCGATGGAGATTTCCATATCCACCGCCTGCGCCAGAAAACGCTCGTCCACGCCTTCGTAGCGCCCGCACAACAACACCATGCGTGGCAACTGCGCCAGCTCGCGGGCAAGCAGCTGGGTGAGCGGCCGCCCCTGCGGGCTGAGATAGATCACCGGCGCCGGACGCGGGTCCGCCGCTTGCACCGCGTCCAGACAGGCCCGCAACGGCTCGATCAACATCACCATGCCGGGCCCACCACCGAACGGACGGTCGTCCACGCGGCGGTAATTGCCCTGCGCATGCTCGCGCGGATTCCAGCCCTGCAATTCCAGCAGGCCACGCTCCTGCGCCCGCCCGACCACGCCGAACGCTGCGCATTGCGCAATGAACTCGGGGAACAGGCTGATGACGTCGATGCGCACTAGCGGGAGTCGGAAGTCGGGATTGGGAATGGGTAGAGCAAGCACGGAGCCGGGGCACCGCCTTGATCAGAAATCCGGATCCCAGTCCACCACGATCAGGTTGGCGTCGAAGTCGACCGACTTGACGAAATCCGGCAGCACGAACGGCACCAGCCGCTCGCGATCGCCGCGCACCACCATCACGTCGTTGGAGCCGGTGGAGAACAGGTGCGACACCGTGCCGAGCTTGACGCCCTCGACGGTTTCCACCTGCAGCTCTTCCAGATCCACCCAATAGTATTCATCGGGCTTGGGTGGCGGCAGCACGCTGCGCGAGACATAGATCTCGGTCCCGTGCATGGCTTCGACGGTGTCACGGTCGCTGACGTCCGGGAACACTGCGATCAGATTCTTGCCCTGATCGCGTCCACGGACGCCACTCACGACCGACTCCTGCCCCGAGGGCGTCCGCACGATCCACGGTTGATACCGGAAGATCGCACTGCGCGGCTCGGTCCAGGATTCGAGCTTGAGCTCGCCCTTGACACCAAAAGCGCCGACAATCCTGCCTAACAGGATGCGGCGCTCGGTCGGCTTCATCTGCGTCGACTCTGGGCCGGGCGGTGACGCCCGGCCCTCAAGATCAGGCCGCAGCGGCCTGGGACTTGGAGGCTTCGCGATACAGGTTACGCACCTTATCGGTCAGCTGTGCGCCCTGGCCGACCCAATGGTCGACGCGTGCGACATCCAGCACGACGCGCGGTTCTGCGCCCTGTGCAACCGGGTTGTAGTAACCCAGACGCTCGATATTGCGGCCATCGCGCGCGCTGCGCACGTCGGTCACGATGATGTGGTAGAACGGACGCTTCTTGGCGCCGCCGCGGGTCAGTCGAATCTTGACCATGGTGTCGTTTTCCTAAAGTTGCCCAGTCGCCAGAATGGCGCGGTAAGCCGGCGATTATAGCGGGCTCCGGCGGCGAAGCCAAGCCACCCCCAATTCGCTCAGATCCCTTGCCAGGCCTGGGTCTGCAGGGCCTGCTCCAGCAATGGCAGCTGCGCGGCCTGCGCCGGCCAAGACGCCGCTCCGGCTTGCACGATCGCCTGCTGACCACGCGCATTGCAGCTGAACACCCCATCGAACCCGTCCAGTTCGCCCAGCGTGACCGAGCGCGACTCCTGCTGGATCCCGAGCAGTTGCAGGCCTGCCTGCAGCAGACGCTGCTGGGTGCCTAGCAGCGCCGGTCCTTGCGGCCACACCACCCTGCCCTGCTGCCACAGGCCCAGATTCCAGAAGGCACCTTCCAGCAGATGCTCCTGGGCGTCGACCAGCAGGGCATCGTCGTAGCCGGCCACCAGGGCCTGGCGACGCAGGTGCAGCAGCGCGAAGGTGCCGACATGCTTGTGCCGGGGTTGCTCGCGCACGTGGCAGACCGGCTGCACGCGTAGTGCGGTGGCTGGCATCCGGGCGGCGGGCGCGATGGAGATCAGCACATCGAGCGCAAGCTGCCGCGATGGATCGCGCAGGTCGAAATCCTGCGCAAACACAGTGATGCGCACGCTGGCATCGGCGCAGTCCGCAGCCGACAACGCAGCGCGCAACTGGGCGCGCAGGGATGCCTCATCGATCGCTGCACCGAACAAGGCAGCGCCGTCGTGTTGCAGCCGCTGCAGATGCAGGTCCAGCCCGCGTACCGCACCGGCGCGCACCTGCAACGTGGTGAAGTGGCCGTAGTTGATCAGTGCGGCGGCGCCCAGTTGCTGCGCTGTCGCCACTGCACCGTTGCAGAAGATCAGCGGCACACCAGCGCCTGCGCCTGCTCCCACCACTGGGTCACCAGTTGCGCGGCAGGCTGGGCCGGTGCCATCCAGGCCGATTGGCCGGCCCAGGCCTGCATGGTGTCCAGGCGATTGTCGCGCGCCGCGGCCTGGCGCATCGGCGCGGTCAGCGCGCGCTGCACCGGATACGGCGCCGGCACCGGTGCCTCTGCGGCGGCGGACGCATGCACATACGGCGTGGCGAGCGCACGCCCCAGCCGGCCGGAAAATGCGCGGGTCGGCTGGGTCTGTTCCGGTTCGGCCTGGGCCAGGGCATCGGCCCAGGCGCTTGGCAGCGCCGCCTCGGGGGTGCGCAGCAGGCCGGTGCCGATCTGCACGGCACTTGCGCCCAGTGTCAGCGCCGCGGCAATGCCGCGCGCGTCGGCGATGCCGCCTGCGGCGATCACCGGGAGATCGAGGTGATCGACCAGTCGCGGCAACAAGGCGAACAGCCCGGTCATCTGCCGCTCGGCACGGCCGGCGTCGAACGCACCGCGATGCCCACCGGCTTCCCCCCCCTGCGCAACCACCGCATCGGCACCGGCCGCCTGGGCCGCACGCGCTTCGTCCAGCGTGGTGGCGCAGGCGAACCAGGCGATGCCGGCGTGCTTCAGGCGTGCAACCTGGTCAGGCCGAAACACGCCCATGATCGACGAGGCCACCGCAGGCCGCGCGGCGAGCAAGGCCTCGAACTGGGCATCGAAGTCGGCCGGAGTTGCATCGCCCGCGTCCTCGGGAACTGGCGGCCCCCATTGCGACAGAAACGCGCGCACGCGCGCCTCCGCAGCGGTGTCGCGCACCGGTGCCGGATCGGGAATCCATAGATTGACCTGTGCAGGCCCGGTGCTCGCGTCACGGAAGGCCGCCATCCACGCCACGATGTCCTGCGGCTGCGACAACACCGCGCCCATCGCACCCATGCCGCCGGCCGCAGCAACCGCCGCCGACAACGGCACCGGGCAGGCGCCGGCCATGGGGCTGAGCAGGATCGGGAGTCCTAAACCAAAACGCTGCTGGAAGGCGTTGACATGCGAAAACGAACCCATCGTGCGTGGCCTGAAATCATGAGACTTCATGGTAACCGCCCGTGCATCCGGACGTCCGCGCGCCGCCTGCAGGTGGCGCGCGTGCGCAGTGGGGCGATCAACGTCGGCCCGACATTTTCGACCCAACGCATGCGTGTTGCGGCACGCACTGCGCGTGTTGCTGCTTGAAACTCAGCGGAACGGCATGCCGCCGCGGCCGCCCATGGCGCCCATCATGCCCTTCATGTTGCGCATCAGGCCCTTCATGCCGCCGCCGGCCAGCTTGCCCATCATCTTTTCCATCTGCTGGTACTGCTTCATCAGCTTGTTGACGTCGGCCGGCTGCATGCCGGATCCGCGGGCGATGCGGGCGCGGCGCGAGCCGTTGAGCAGGGCCGGGTTGCGGCGCTCCTTCTTGGTCATCGAATTGATGATCGCGATCATGCGCGGCACTTCCTTGCCGGTGACCTGCTGCTTGACGTTGTCCGGGATCTGGCCCATGCCCGGCAGCTTGTCCATCAGCCCATGGATGCCGCCCATGTTCTGCATCTGCTCGAGCTGTTCCTTCATGTCGTTGAGGTCGAACTTCTTGCCCTTGGCGACCTTGGCGGCGAGCTTGGCGGCCTTTTCCTGGTCGACGCTGTGCTCGACCTGCTCCACCAGCGAGAGCACGTCGCCCATGTCCAGGATGCGGCTGGCGACGCGGTCGGGGTGGAACACGTCCAGGCCGTCGGTCTTTTCGCCGGTACCGACGAACTTGATCGGCTTGCCGGTGATGTAGCGCACGCTCAGTGCGGCACCACCACGGGCGTCGCCGTCGGTCTTGGTCAGCACCACGCCGGTCAGCGGCAGCGCCTCGCCGAAGGCCTTGGCGGTGTTGGCCGCGTCCTGGCCGGTCATCGCATCGACCACGAACAGGGTTTCGGTGGGGTTGACCGCGGCGTGCAGCGCCTTGATCTCGTCCATCATCGCCGCATCGATCGCCAGCCGGCCGGCGGTATCGACCAGCAGTACGTCGGCGAACGACTTGCGCGCATCGCTGATGGCGGCGCGCACGATGTCGACCGGCTTCTGCGAGGCGTCGGACGGGAAGAACAGCACGCCGACCTGCTCGGCCAGGGTCTTGAGCTGCTCGATCGCGGCCGGGCGATAGACGTCGGCCGAGACCACCATGACCTTCTTCTTGCGCTTTTCCTTCAGGTGCTTGGCGAGCTTGCCGACCGTGGTGGTCTTGCCCGCGCCCTGCAGGCCCGCCATCAGGATGATCGCCGGCGCCGGCACGTTGAGGTTGAGGTCGGTGGCGGCTGAGCCCATCACCGCGGTCAGCTCGTCGCGGACGATCTTGATCAGCGCCTGGCCCGGGGTCAGCGACTTGAGCACTTCCTGGCCGACCGCGCGCACCTTGATGCGCTCGATCAGCGCCTGCACCACCGGCAGCGCCACGTCGGCTTCGAGCAAGGCGATGCGCACTTCACGGGTGGCTTCGCGGATGTTCTCCTCGGTCAGGCGGCCGCGGCCGCGCAGGCGCTCCATGGTGCCGGAGAGACGTTGGGTAAGGGACTCGAACATGCGCAAGGGACCGCGTGAGGGGAAACGGGTGTCGATTATAGCGGCACCGGCCAATGCGCCGCCCCGGCGGCCCCGCTGCCCGGCCGGTCAAGCCAGCCCGGGACGCCGCCGCACCACCGCCCGTCCATGCGCGCGGCCAGTCAGCGCCGGCGCCGCAATGGACAGAAACCGCGGCCGCCGGACCAGCGGCCGCCCCATCCCGGGCCCGCCCCACCCACTCGCGGCCGGCC
>NZ_QEZH01000008.1:0-418 GCF_003993515.1 Xanthomonas sp. BRIP62415 | reverse complement strand
TGCCCGCATAGTGGCCCATCAGCGCCCCGGCGAGGCCGGTGATGCCGGTGGAGATGCCGAAGGCGACCGTCTTGGTGCGCGCCACGTTGACGCCCATCGCCTGCGCCGAAATCTCCGAATCGCGGATGGCGGCGAAGGACCGACCGAGCGGCGAGCGCAGGAGATTGCGGTAGAAGAGCACCACCAGAAGCGTGATGGCGAGCGTCAGGTAGTAGAGCAGGTTCGGCGTCGAATAGCGGTCGATGACGAGGCCGAAAATCTGGATCGGCGGCGCGATGAGGCCGATGACGCCATTGGTCAGCGGCGTCGCGATGACGATGAAATCCTCCACCAAGATGACGACGGCGATGGTGCCGATGGCGAGATAAATGCCGTGCAGCTTGGTCATCGGCATGGCGATCAGCGCGCCGGCGATGCC
>NZ_QEZH01000007.1:0-1173 GCF_003993515.1 Xanthomonas sp. BRIP62415 | reverse complement strand
GCGCAACTGCAGGAGGCACTGCCGGTGGCTCGCCACTGCAGCGCCGACCTGTTTGCGCGTCTGCAGGCGCATCCGCCACAGGCGATCGCCCTGCAGGGCGAAACCGTGCTGGACTACGCCACGCTGTTGGCGAAGGTGGAGCGGCTGGCTGTACGCCTGCGGCTGCGCGGCCAGGGGCTGGGCTCGGTGGTGAGCTTGCTGATCGAAGAGCGGGCCACGCTGATCGTGGCGATGTTGGCCTGCCTGCGCACCGGCGTGGCGTTCCTGGTGCTGGATGCGGACTATCCTCCGGCACGGTTGCGCTACATGCTCGAAAACGGCCGCAGTGCTTGCCTACTGCGGCAGGGGGCGGTACCGCCGCTGACCGCGTTGCAGGTGCTGGATCTGGACGCGCCGGATAGCGATGCCGTGGGCACCCCGGGGCCGGTGACCGACGGGGCGGTGTCTTCGATATTGCACACCTCCGGCTCCACCGGCGAGCCCAAGGCAGTGGCGCTGCCGGTCAGCGGGTTGATCCAGCACGCGCTGCGCATGCAGCAGCTGTGGCAGCTGGGCCCGGACGACCGCGTGCTGCAGTTCAATTCGCCGGCGTTCGACGCGTTCCTGGAAGAAGTATTCACGACGCTTGTCGCTGGTGCGCGGCTGCTGCTACCAGCGCAGCGTCTGCTCGACCCACGTCAGTTCTGCGAGTACGTGCAGGCGCACGGAGCGACCATCCTGGACCTGCCTACCGCGTATTGGCACGCGCTGACCTTCCAGCTGGACCAGGCCAATGCCGACGCGCTGCGCAGCGTGCGTTCGGTCGTGGTCGGCGGCGAGGCGGCCTCGGCAGGTGCCTTGCGGCAGTGGTTGCGGATGTGTCCGCAGGCGGCCTGGACCAATACCTACGGCCCGACCGAGGCGAGCATCTGCGTGCTGGCCGATACCCAGCGCACGGCGCCGGCCGAGGATGCATTGCCGTTCGGGCCGCCACTGGGCGTGGCGCTGGCCGGCAACCGGGTGCATCTGCTGGATGACACGCTGCGGGCGGTGCCGGATGGCGCGCCGGGCCAGGTGTACATCGAGGGTAGCGGCCTGGCCTATGGCTATGTCGGCCGTGCCGCCGCCACCGCCGAGCGCTTCGTGCCCAATCCGTTCGGTGCTGCGGGCAGCCGTCTGTATGCCAGCGGCGAT